>CAJTKG010000122.1 GCA_910576935.1 uncultured Muribaculaceae bacterium | reverse complement strand
AGTGGTAATATAATTATAAATGTTGTTCCTATTCCAAGTTCGCTCTCTACGCGAATGTCGCCCTTCAACTCGGTAACCATCTTGTGGACATAAGCGAGTCCAAGACCGAAACCCTTCACATCATGGCGGTTGCCCGTAGACACGCGATAGAATTTTTCAAATATCTTTTTGAGGTCGTCACGCTTTATGCCTATTCCGTTGTCGGATATCCTTATCTCAAAGCGGTTGCCCGAGATATCGGCCGTAGCCACCTTAAGCATCAGCGGCTCATCCTCACGACGGTATTTAACAGCATTGTCGAGAAGGTTGAAAATGACATTGGTAAAATGCATTTCATCCACCTCGACTATAGCGTCATAAGCTGCAAGGTCGCTTTCAATCTTGCCTCCGTAGCTCTCGACCTTGAGCTTGAATGTCGACACAATGTTGGCGATTGCCTTGTTAGCGTCTATCTCCTGGAGTCGCAAAGTCGCCTTCTGACGGTCAAACATCGACATCTG
>CAJTKG010000121.1 GCA_910576935.1 uncultured Muribaculaceae bacterium | reverse complement strand
AATGGTTTTGCTTCCCCATCCGTGCAGTTGCTGATGATAGAGAATATAGTTGCCCATTTCCCAATAGTGGAACGACATTTGTGTATTGGCTGCGGTAATCAGCCGTACTTGCGCCTGTTGTATTTCTGAATTGACAGCATTTATAAATGCGTCAAAATTCGTCTTTTCTATGTATGGGCATGAAATCAAAGCATTCCAATACCGACCGACATTCACACCAATGCACGCTTCGTTTTCATGCCCATATAAGGTTGCGAAGCAAAAATGAATAATTCGATTATTTTTCTAGATTTCGATGGTGTGCTTAACACTAAACGATATCAGGCCCGGCTTGTTGTGAACGGGAAGCCAACCAAGGATGCGTGGGGCCCTTTGTTTGACCCTCGCGCTGTGGATAATCTACGCAAGATAATAGAGTCAACTGGTGCAGAAATTGTCATTTCATCATAGAGTTATACTTTTGCTGCGCAAAAAGGTTGCGCATTGTTGTTCTAAATTTGCAGC
>CAJTKG010000120.1 GCA_910576935.1 uncultured Muribaculaceae bacterium | reverse complement strand
CACCCACCTGCGCGACATCGATCGCATCGCTCGTCTTACGGCGATGGTCTGTATTGCATTGGCGTGGGCGTATCTTGTTGGTGAACATAAGGATATCAATGTAAAAGCTATCAGAATATTAAAACACGGCAAGAGAGCCAAATCGCTGGTAAAGTATGGCCTGGAAGAAATCGCAAACGTACTCCTCAGACCGCTCTACAAGCAGAAATTCGATGTTTTCAAATTTTTGTCATGTACTTAAACCGTTCTTATAAGTGAGGGTATTGCCTGATACTGTCACGGTCATGCCGTTCGGGAGAGCCTCACCTGCGCCATCAGCAGAAGATGCGATCTTCACATCGCTGCCATATTCAGCAGAAGTGATGCCATAGAATGCCCAGAGGCCATTTGCATTACCGTCTGCCACAGTGTTGCTATATGCATCCTTGATTGTGTACATGCCAGCCATGTTGTAGGTCTGAGCTTCGAGCACATTGTCAGTGATTGAAGTCTTGGGAGCAACAC
>CAJTKG010000119.1 GCA_910576935.1 uncultured Muribaculaceae bacterium | reverse complement strand
CTGTTGCGGGCCGGCAGAATACCCAATGCCACACAACCTGGAGGTAAAGGCAGTGCATGGTATATCTGTCATTCAGGTACAAATAAAAATAGAAAACAGGATAAGCCAAATATTACAGCACCAATATATCATCTCTCCTGTATTGACCCCAAAAAAGTTATATATTTAACGTTTTAGTGGTTCTGTTGTATAACAACGATCCTGCAACTCTTTGAGCTGCAGGATCGTTCGCTGTCTTTCATCAGACTTTTGTGGAGTTGGGGGGATTTGAACCCCCGTCCAGTCGTGGAACTAATGAGTTTTCTACATGCTTAGCCGCGAATTGGTTTTCGTGTGCCGGCAGGCCCGTGGCCGCCAACCGTCACCTTAGCTCCTGTGGATTTCGGAAGCCGCGCGGAGCACTTGGTTTCCTATTCCCGATTTTACTGCACCGCCTGATCGAGGAGTCTCGGGACGACGACTCTCGGGCGATGTCTCGTCTCTGCAACTAGTGCGGAGATAAAG
>CAJTKG010000118.1 GCA_910576935.1 uncultured Muribaculaceae bacterium | reverse complement strand
AAGAAAAGACCGTCCCATATAGCCTTATCGGTAAAATTCAACCAATTTGACTGTGTTGAAGTGTCGGGAAAAGAATAGAAGTTGAAATGCTCGATAGAATGAAGCAGGATTATGGCAAGCACTGCAAAACCTCGCAGCACATCCGCCACATCCACCCTTTCATGACGTCGTAAAGTTTGATTCATGACATTATATTTTTAATAAAAAAGGAGTGGTTTTCGACCACTCCGCTGAGCCGCGACCGGGGCTCGAACCCGGGACCTTTTCGTTACGAATGAAATGCTCTACCAACTGAGCTATTGCGGCTGATTGTATTCAAAGGCTCAACCAAGATTGTCCTTTTGTTCTGCAAAGTTAATACTTATTTTGCGATTATCCCAATTTTTGAGCAAAAAAAAGAAAGACTGGCTACTCTCTCGAGCTGCCAGTCTCTGCTGATGAAACATTTCAATTACTCTTATTTTCAATTACTCTTTTTCGTTTTTCCGTTTTCACAAACGGATAT
>CAJTKG010000117.1 GCA_910576935.1 uncultured Muribaculaceae bacterium | reverse complement strand
GGGCGTCGACTACAGTCACTATGCAGTCCAGCCGCGGCACGCTACCTGATGTGTATCTGATGTCCATCTGAGGTATGGTGCATATAGTCTGGGCTATGGGCGCAGGCTCGCAGATGCCGCTGGCTTCTATGACTATATAGTCGAATTTGCCGGTGTTCACAATGTCCGACAGCTGCTCGACCAGATCCATTTTCAAGGTGCAGCATATGCACCCGTTCTGCAATGCGACCAGATCGTCGGAATCATTGCCGCCGACTATGCCGCCTTTCTGTATCATGACGGCATCTATGTTGACTTCGCCTATATCGTTTACTATAACGGCAAATCTGATGCCGCGTTCGTTTTTGAGAATATTATTGAGCAGAGTGGTTTTACCGCTGCCGAGATAGCCTGTGAGCAGCAATACCGGTGTTTCTTTATGGGTCATGTTTGATGCAGTTGGTTATTTGGCGCAAAATTACGCAATTCAGAAATATTTCCCAAAAACCATTCTGTTAAACAATAAAAA
>CAJTKG010000116.1 GCA_910576935.1 uncultured Muribaculaceae bacterium | reverse complement strand
CCCGACAGTTCTGCCGGAAGATGATGGGCGCGGTCTGCCAGACCCAGCCGCTCAAGCTGCTCCATGGCCAGCATACGGCGCTTGCGACGCGACACACCCTGATAAAACAGCGGCAGCGCCACATTGTCCAGAGCGTCCTTGTAACTTATGAGATTAAACGACTGAAACACGAATCCGATCATGCGGTTGCGCAACTCGGCGGCACGGTTCTCCCCCAGATTCCTGATCAGGACACCGTCAAGCAAATATTCACCCGTGTCGTATGTGTCAAGAATCCCGAGAATGTTGAGCAATGTGGATTTTCCGGATCCCGAAGCTCCCATGATGGACACCAGCTCACCGCGGTCAATGTGGAGATTTATATCCTTTAAAACATGGAGAGGTACAGCGCCGGGATATGTCTTGTTGACATTTTTTAGCTTAATCATGCCGCAAAGTTATTTAATTTTCACACACGGAATCAGTTAATTTTACCCAAATATTCTTTATACAGATTACTGAGTTCGTCA
>CAJTKG010000115.1 GCA_910576935.1 uncultured Muribaculaceae bacterium | reverse complement strand
GCAGAGCATTTGATAGGCTCTACGAAGACTTCTTCTACCACCGTCATAACGAATTCTGGCGCCAGCAGGCCATGGATAAACTTCCGGCTCTTGTCAATGCCACACCGATGCTTGCATGCGCCGAAGACCTCGGCATGATTCCGGCATGTGTTCCGCAAGTGCTCGACCAACTGCAAATCCTGTCGCTTGAAGTACAACGCATGCCAAAAGAATACGGCGTAGAATTTGGACATACCGACAAGTATCCATATTCAAGCGTTGCCACAACATCAACACATGATATGAGCGGCATACGAAGATGGTGGGCTGAATCACCCGAACGAAGCGGACGATATGCGCGACATATATTAGGATTATCCGACAATAATATACCACCGGAAGCAACGCCTGAAATATGCCGTACAATAGTCAATCGGCATCTCACATCATCTTCAATGCTATCTATTCTTCCACTTCAGGACTACTTGTCGGCTGACGGTTCAATTCGTCGCAAAAATCCTGAGGAAGAAC
>CAJTKG010000114.1 GCA_910576935.1 uncultured Muribaculaceae bacterium | reverse complement strand
GGCGCCTATGAGATAGATGGTGAAAATAAGCTGCTGGCCTTCGACAAGCGACGACAGGAACATGATCACCACGCCGACTAGACCGACGAGTACTGCTGATATGGCTGAGAATTTATAGCCTTTGCGCTGGAGAAGAATGCCTGCCGGTATGCCCATGATGGCGTATGCAATGAAGTTTGCTGCGGCACCGAGCTGGCTCTGGAAGTTGCTGAGTCCGAGCTGGGCTTTAAGGATCACGCCAAACGGGTTTTGGAATCCGGTCACGAACGAAATCATCGCGAACAGGAAAAACATTACCACGATAGGCAATGTGTAGTTCGGTTTACGAGTCTGAGTACTCATGATTTAGCTGAAATGGTTAGAAGATTTTTTTACTGGTAAGAGGGTTAATATATTTCAAAATTACGGCAAAGATAGCGAATATTGTCCACACGGACAATAAAAAAATCAATTACGGTGATTTTTACGCTTGTTTAATATGGAACGGATGCGAAGGCGGTAGAAATTAGA
>CAJTKG010000113.1 GCA_910576935.1 uncultured Muribaculaceae bacterium | reverse complement strand
TTGAAATCACCTTTGGCAAGTGGAAAGTTAAGGTAAAGCTTGCCTGCCCAAAGGGTTGAATGGCGACTGTCGTTGGAGTTTACATCTCCGGTGACGGCATCGGGATAAGTGGTTGCAACGGAATTCTCGGCAAGGGAGTGCCGGTAATCGCCATCGAAATGTAGGGTGTACTTATCAGCGAAGATATTTTCATAATACAAGGAAACGAGATGGCTGTTAGGGCGGCTGTCTATGTTGATTACCCTTGAAAGCGGCGACTCATTGTCAAGCCATTCGGAGCCGGTGTTATTGAAATCGCCGCGTTCGGGATTGTAACAGTAATATGCTCCGAAGGATTGGTTTCCATGCGCATAGTTAAAACCGCAACGGACCGTACTGGACTCTGAGTGGAAACGGTTGTATTGTGATCCTCCAACATATGTTTCTTTCCCTTCGTAAATGAGGGTGTTCATGGTTGTGCCTTTGACGATATTGTCGTTATGGTTGAAAGAACCGTTAAGATATATATCCCAGACTCC
>CAJTKG010000112.1 GCA_910576935.1 uncultured Muribaculaceae bacterium | reverse complement strand
GAAGTTCCCGGTCTCCGCTGGGCTCAGATGCGCTTCGACGCCGCCAACAACCTCCATGTCTACGCTCGCGAATGCGGCGGCTATCAGGTCTACGCTCTCAACGGCGAAGGCACAGCCTCGACAGCTGCTCCCGCCGATCTCGCAATCAAGATCGACCGTCCCGAGCCCAAACATCGCGCTGCTATGGCTTATGACCTCAGCATCGCTGACAACGGCAACGACAACTACACTGTTACATTCAAAGCTACTGACGAAGGCCAGGCTTCTGTTGTCCTCACCAACCAGGCTGACGCCGAAGACGTCGAGACTATCGAACTCGGTGCTGTTGTCAAGGGTGAGAACGTTCTTACCTTCTCGGCAGGTGACCTCAAAGGTGGCACATACAACTGGGCTATCGAAGTCATCAGCAACATCGAGGGTGAAGCTCCCGTACTCGTTTACGCAGGCGAAACTCCCGAGCAGATGGTACGCGGCGGTGTTGTCACAATCACCGACGAAACCGTTCCCGCTTACGGCTAC
>CAJTKG010000111.1 GCA_910576935.1 uncultured Muribaculaceae bacterium | reverse complement strand
CTCCACCTCAAACCCCTCAGCATCGATGATCTTCGGAACCCCCGCAATGATACGCGAAGGATACAGATTGTCATACAACGCCTTGCTCTCACGCAAAAACTCCGGGAAGAAAAGCAGATTCAACCGCCTCACACCCTTAGCCGCATACTTCACATACAGACTCCGGCAATAACCCACCGGAATCGTCGACTTGATCACCATCACAGCATCCGGATTTACCTCCAACACCAGATCGATCACATCCTCAATGCAATGCGTATCAAAATAATTCTTCACCGGATCATAATTCGTCGGAGCCGCGATCACCACGAAATCCGCATCACGATAGGCCGCACGCCCATCCAGCGTAGCCCGCAGATCCAGATCCACCTCCGCAAGATACCGCTCTATATAATCATCCTGAATCGGCGAAACACCACGATTGATCATCTCAACCTTCTCAGCCACCACATCCACAGCCGTCACACGATTATGCTGCGCCAGCAAAACAGCCATGCTCATACCCACATAGCCCGTACCCGCCA
>CAJTKG010000110.1 GCA_910576935.1 uncultured Muribaculaceae bacterium | reverse complement strand
ATCTGTATGCTATCAGGTCCTTGATAGTTATGACGTTTAGATGTTCGCGGCGGGCAAATTCCTGCAACTGCGGCATACGGGCCATTGTGCCGTCTTCGTTCAGGATCTCAATGAGGCAGGCCGCGGGTTGCAGACCTGCCAGACGGGCCAGATCTACGGCAGCTTCCGTGTGTCCGGCACGGGCCAGAACGCCTCGGTCCTGTGCGTAAAGCGGATTGATGTGGCCGGGACGGCCGAATGTCTCCGGAGAACTCTGAGGATCCGCCAGTGCACGTATTGTTGCTGCACGGTCATGACAGCTGACACCGGTGGTACATCCATCCAGTTTGTCAACGGTTACGGTAAAGGGAGTACCCAACATGCTGGTATTGGTCTGTACCTGATGATCCAGTTCAAGTTGTCGGCATCGTTCGTTGGTAATGGGGGCGCACAACACACCGCGTCCATGTTTCAGCATGAAGTTTATATGTTCTTCCGTAACAAGTTCGGCCGCCATGATAAGGTCTCCCTCATTTTCGCGGTCTTC
>CAJTKG010000109.1 GCA_910576935.1 uncultured Muribaculaceae bacterium | reverse complement strand
CGCGTCGGCACTGCCCGGAGCTACATCAGCGGCAATCCCATGGTCAAATACTCCGACGAACAGATCGTGCAGTTGATCCTCAACCGTTTCGACTCCAGAAAGATACTGCTGCTCGCCCCTCTCATACACAACCGTAAAGGCCACTATCAGGACCTGTTCGAACAGCTTACAAAAAAAGGGTTCATCAATGTGAGAGTCGACGGCAAAATCCGTGAGATCACACCCGGCATGAAACTCGACCGCTATAAAAACCACTCGATCGAGTTGGTTGTGGATCGTCTGAAAGTCAACGCCAAAGACGCGTCACGGCTACGTGACTCAGTCGCAGACACCATGCGGCTTGGCCAAAAGCAGATGATGGTGTGCGACATGGACGCCGACGGTGCTATAACCCATTACTCACGCACTCTGATGGATCCTGAGTCGGGACTAAGCTACCGGGAACCCGCACCGCATAATTTTTCGTTCAACTCTCCGTTAGGAGCATGTCCGCGATGCAAGGGACTCGGCACGGTCAACATCATAGACC
>CAJTKG010000108.1 GCA_910576935.1 uncultured Muribaculaceae bacterium | reverse complement strand
GATATTGCATTGTGCGAATTGAAAAGACGTTTAGACTAAGTTGTCCCAAAGGATTTTTAACGCGTGATGCCATTGAATATCGGAGATTTATAGCTAACTTTGCACTGGATCGGTTGACAAATCGACGCAGAACATTGATTTGGTGGAGTGAATGATTGGTGAATGATACTTATATTTCCAATCATAACTCTTTGACCATCAGCGTTATTATATGATATAACCCGACTTCTCCGGGGTCACAATTGAAAATGGCAAAACGCCGCAAAGCACTGAAATCACTTGATTTTCAGTGCTTTTTATTTTTGCCAAAATTTCAGAATAGCGCAGAATACAGAGGTTGTGAGTGAGTTGGAAAACCCAGGCTCGGTTGACCCTGTGAGCCAAGACAATTTTGACCCCTGGAAATTATTTAATTCTGACCCCAGAAAGTTTTGGCCGACGGGGTCATTTTTATTTTGGATTATTTGGCTTTGCCGGATTTGATCTTGCGGACGCTTCCACCGGTAAGCATGATTTTATGAGCCGTGTGAAC
>CAJTKG010000107.1 GCA_910576935.1 uncultured Muribaculaceae bacterium | reverse complement strand
ATAAGCCGAAATGGCCGCTTCCATGTGGCCGGGCATATCCACTTCCGGAATCACCTCGATGTGGCGTTCCTTGGCATACGCCACAATATCCTTAAGCTCGTCTACCGTGTAATAGAACGGTCCGTACGGCTCGTTGAGATAATACTCGTAGTGATTTTTAAAATCCCACCAGTAGGCATTGGGGGCGGTGGCAGCCTTGGTGATGAGTTTGGGGTATTTGGGTATCTCCAGACGCCAGCCCTGGTCGTCGGTCAGATGCCAGTGCAGACGGTTCATCTTATAGAAGCTCATCACGTCTATCATCTTCTTCACCTGATCCGTCTCGAAGAAATGGCGGGCACAGTCAAGCTCATATCCACGATGCTCGTAGCGCGGCTCGTCCTTGATGTCGACAATAGGAAGCGAATAGACGGCATCATGGTCGGCCACATTGACCATCACATTGGCCGGCAGCACCTTCTTCACCGTCTGAAACGCATAATACAGGCCAGCGGATGTGGCCGCCTCGATCGTCACGCCGGAGCCTGTGACCTTCAGATTAT
>CAJTKG010000106.1 GCA_910576935.1 uncultured Muribaculaceae bacterium | reverse complement strand
GAATCGCCTGAAGAGTTCTTTGAGATATCAGCAGAGAATGGCAAACCGGTGATCAAGGGCAATTCTACCGTGAATATTGCTTCAGGGTTGAATTGGTATCTGAAATATTATCCCAATATTCACCTCAGCTGGAATCAGATGACAGCTGAACTTCCCGACGTTCTCCCCCTCCCCTCTAAGCCGGAACGCCACGTAACGGACGCAACACAACGCTACTATCTTAACTATTGCACACACTCCTATTCAATGGCATTCTGGGACTGGGATCGCTGGCAGAAGGAGATCGACTGGATGGCACTCCACGGCATCAACATGCCGCTTGCCATCACAGGCACCGATGTGGTTTGGAGAAACACTCTGCTCCGCCTGGGATACAGCAAAAAAGAGGCTGACGAATTCGTAGCCGGTCCGGCGTTTCAGGCTTGGTGGCTCATGAATAATCTTGAGGGTTGGGGTGGTCCCAATTCCGAGAAATGGTATGAAGACCGCGTCGAGCTCCAGCAACGCATTCTTGCGAGAATGAATGAGCTTGGCATGGATCCC
>CAJTKG010000105.1:273-545 GCA_910576935.1 uncultured Muribaculaceae bacterium | reverse complement strand
AGCAACCGTTGCAGGGTTGCGGTTTCGGAGATGATTTTTCAACGAAAAAGAAATCCCTAAACATATCCTTGCACTCCTATTTTCCTCACCGGTTGCAATCATCGTAATGACTATTGTCATCGCTGTGACTATATCCGTTACAGTCATCGCAACAACTACAATGATTGTAACAGTTGTGGTGATTATATCCGACCGTCGGGAGAGAGCCTTTTGAGGTAGTCAGAAGGTATCTTGCCGACCATACGAATTTGAATTATTTCTCGCTGCCCTTA
>CAJTKG010000105.1:0-263 GCA_910576935.1 uncultured Muribaculaceae bacterium | reverse complement strand
TGTTACCCTTGGCATTCCTTGCACTTTTGCACAATGGGCGAGGTCAACTTTATCAAGGAATACGGCTTTTCGGCAACCGTAGTATTTCAAGATTATTTCGTGGCATTTTTGACACTTTGGCATTTTCAAAGTGTGCAAGAGTGCAAGGTGTGCATGGGATTATCACTGAAAAATGTTGACTGACACCGCCACACTATCTGCATTTCCTGCATTTTCAAGTTCCAAAATGCGGATAATGCAGGAAATGCAGGTGAGTTTCATTG
>CAJTKG010000104.1 GCA_910576935.1 uncultured Muribaculaceae bacterium | reverse complement strand
GTGGTCAAATCGGCCGACATAGCCGACGCTCTGGTCAGCTCGGTCACCTCCGTGCTTCAGGGCAAGGTGTCCGGCGTACAGACCATCAGCTCCGACGGGCGTCCCGGCGGTGCCCCCTCCGTGCGCATCCGCGGCATCGGCTCGATCAACGCATCGTCCTCGCCGCTCTATGTGGTGGACGGAGTGCCATACGAGGGCGACATCTCCCAGCTCGCCAACTCCGACATCGAATCAATGACCGTGCTGAAAGACGCCGCTTCGACCGCCCTCTACGGTGCCCGCGGCGCCAACGGTGTGGTGCTGATCACCACCAAACGCGGCGCCGAAGGCTCGGCGCGTGTCACCTTCGACGCACGATGGGGCGCCAACACCCGCGGCATAAGCAACTATAATGTGATCCGGAGCACCGCCCAATATATGGAAATGCTCTATCAGGGCTACCATAACTATGCCACAATGGTCGGCAAGCAGGACGCAAACTCGGCATGGCTCTACGCCAACAACCAGCTGCAACCGGTCGACGGCGGCGGGGGTGCCACTGGTTA
>CAJTKG010000103.1 GCA_910576935.1 uncultured Muribaculaceae bacterium | reverse complement strand
ATTTCAACCCGGCATCATAGTCAAGCACGGCGAGCGAATCCTTCCCCATGTTCTGACGCGCGAATCCTCTGACCTTATATGATTCGGTCTTGAATTTGTTGCGGTCGAGCGCAAGCGTGCAATCCTCCTCCGCACCCTTGTAGTCTTCGAGATATAGCTTGGCAAGAGCCCTGAAAAAATATGGGTCAGACAGATATGGCTTTGCCTTGATAGCTTGATTGAAATATTGTATCGACAGCATATAATCCTCCATCGAGAGGACATTCCGCCCGATATTAAGAACCTGCTCGGCATTGACCTGTGCATATGCCGACACAGACGGCAGCGCCATAGCCGCCATCGCAACGAGAAGCGACCTGCAACCCGTCATTATCTTTTTTAACCTCTTCACCTTGCAAATTTAGTAAATTATTTGAAACATTAATCGCGAAGTGTTCGTTAAAAATTATGAAGAATCCGGAGAAGGCGCTGACCTGATCCATATGCCATAGATACCTCATGGAAAAAATAGTCATAATCGGCGGTGGTTTTGCGGGATTGAACCTGG
>CAJTKG010000102.1 GCA_910576935.1 uncultured Muribaculaceae bacterium | reverse complement strand
CGATATAAAACGCGAGGACTTTTTCGAGACAAACAACCGCGATGAATCGTTTTCCGAACAGTTAGTGCGGTACGGACAGCTCTTCCAGCGCGACAAACAACAGCAGGCGGCATCGTTGTTCGACGACGTAGCCGACCAGTCGCTCACCACGGCCGGACGGCCGCCGGTCAAACCGGCCGTTCCATGGCCCGACGCCGAACGCCTGGCCAAGGAGCGCGAGCTCGTGGGCATGTATCTGTCGGCCCACCCTCTCGACCCATACTATATGGATCTGACCTACGGCACCACATCCATCAAGGATTTCACATCGGAAGAAGCCGAACCTGTCGAAAACAAAGAAATAAAACTCGGCGGCATGGTGACCGATTTCCAGACGCGCACCAGCAAAAACGGCGACCCGTTCGGCATACTCCGTCTCGAAGACCTGACCGGAAGCACAGAGTTGCGCCTGTTCGGCCGCCAGTTCTCGGAGTTCAACGGCTACGGAGTGCCGGGAAGCCAGATACTGGTGGTTGGCAAATTCCAGCGCCGTTTCGCCAACGGAGACCT
>CAJTKG010000101.1 GCA_910576935.1 uncultured Muribaculaceae bacterium | reverse complement strand
AGAATCAGGTTCCTCTTCCTCATCTTCTGTTGTTACATCTGATTCTTCAGTTTCTTCCTCAGTTTCTTCTTCGGTCTCTTCTTCTGTTTCAGGAATATTGTTGACGGCTTGAATCCGCTCCGGTGTTGAAGGATTCTTATAAACATCCGCTCTACGGTCACTTCGTGCGATGTTTCCCATTCCGCCACCTATCTTGACTGCGTCAGCCGTAACTACTTTTCCGGCTGATTTGTCTGAAATATTTGTTAGTGTGACTACCGGCTCTGTGTCACTATATCCGGCTTCGAGAGGAAAAGTGCCGAGATAGATCCATGTGCCGCCGCCCATGGTTTGATTGACACGGAATTCTCGTGTGCCTCCTGAATAGTTTACAGTATAGTGGGCATCAGTTGTCGAGTTAGGGACTGTCTCATAACTTACGTAGATAGCATATTCTCCGTTTTCAGGAATGTCTGCATACCATGCCGCCACCGAGGGTGTGCCTGAAGTCACAGTAGTTGTCTGTCTGTATGTGCCGTTTTCAAATGGATTTTCAGTATCTCTGAAGTCGG
>CAJTKG010000100.1 GCA_910576935.1 uncultured Muribaculaceae bacterium | reverse complement strand
ATTTGATTCTGTCCATGCGATAGTTCCGCTCCCATCTGTACTGATACGACGCCATGGCTCCGATTATTAGCCAGAGCATGGCGGTCAGCGGAATGAACAGCCGCCAGTGGTAGTTAAGCCGTTTCTTTGAAACCATAGCCGAATCCCACGCGGGTTTCGATATGCTTGCCGTATTCGCCGAGTTTTTTGCGCAGGCGTGTGAGGTTTGTGTCCACTGTGCGGTTGGTCACAATCACGTTTTTGTCCCATACTTCGTTGATGATCTCCTCACGCGAGTAGATGCGGTTGCGGTGAGTGAGGAAAAACATCAGCAGGTCAAATTCGGTGCGGCTGAGCGACAGTGGCTTTCCGTCGAGATAACATTCTTTCTGGTTGCGGTTTATCCGAAGCCCGCGGAACACGATGTCGGACTCGTAGCGTCCTTCCTTGCGTATCTGGGCGATCTCTTTGGTCACATGGCTGCGCCGCAGCACAGAGCGCACGCGCGCCAGCAGTTCGGGTATCTTGAATGGTTTGGTTATGTAGTCGTCGGCCCCGATGTTAAGTCCCATCA
>CAJTKG010000099.1 GCA_910576935.1 uncultured Muribaculaceae bacterium | reverse complement strand
CAGATCAGCGATGGCAAAGTACATCACAATAAGCCTGGAAGGCTTTCAGATGCAGAGGTCATAACGATACTGATTCTATTCCACTGCAAGGGCTTCAGATGTCTCAAGCATTTCTACACTCAATATGTCTGCAGACATCTTACTCATCTGTTTCCCAAAACTGTATCATACAATAGATTTGTTGAGTTGCAGAAATCCATACTGTTGCCTCTGACCGTATTCATCAAAGAGGTGTTGCTGGGGACTTGTACCGGCATTGCGTATGTTGACTCAACACCATTGAGAGTCTGCAAGCATCAGCGTATACTTATACACAAGACATTCAAAGGTATAGCTGAAAGGGGCAAGTGTTCGATGGGATGGTTCTTCGGGTTCAAGCTGCATCTGATCATAAATGATAAGGGGGAAATCCTGAACTTTATGTTCACTCCAGGCAATGTGGATGACCGTGAGCCTCTTTACTCGGAATCGTTCATTGAGAATGTCAAAGGCAAACTCTGTGGTGATAAAGGATATATCGGCAAGCGACTGTTTGATTTCCTGTTCATGAACGGGATCCA
>CAJTKG010000098.1 GCA_910576935.1 uncultured Muribaculaceae bacterium | reverse complement strand
ACCACTTATGGAAATGATCAGAACGAAACTTAAGGATTCCGGACAAGAACTGCTTGTTCCGCTGGATCAAGTCAGCTTTCCTTCTCAATTCGGACTCACTTCAAAGGGGATAATATTCAGTTACGACCCCTATCAGATAGCACCATACTCAGAAGGTACCATACAGATTGAGTTATCGGCAGGTGAGATGTCCGACATCCTGAGTCAACATGGATTATATGTTTTATTGGGTGTTAAGTAGGTAAGTAAGTGATCAGATTAAACATATAGTATGGACGCAGGATTTTTCGAGGGATTTCCGCGAGTTGAAGAAGGAGCAATGCGGGCATTGCGACTGATGAGACTTGGCGGAAAGCACCGGAAAATACAAGTTTATGATATGTGAGATAAAATATTTCATTTATTATCGGTTTAATTTGATTACTTGCTTATATTATAATTGATGATTAACTTTGTAAATGAAAGCCGCTATTATTTTGATAGCGCAAAATTACAAAATTAAATCCTGACCTACAAGACGTTACACAAATGTAAGCGACTTACGTTCAGGTAACTTATATTGATTATGAAT
>CAJTKG010000097.1 GCA_910576935.1 uncultured Muribaculaceae bacterium | reverse complement strand
ATCCGGTCATGGACACGGTTATCATGGGAAATGCACGTCTCTATGAAATTATGAAAGAGAAAGACGCTATCTATGCCAAAGAAGATTTCTCCGATGAAGACGGAATCCGCGCCAGCGAATTGGAAGCAGAATTTGCAGAGATGGACGGCTGGGACGCGGAGTCCAACGCTGCCATGCTTTTAAACGGTCTTGGCGTCGGCACGGAACTGCATTACAATATGATGGCTGACTTAAACGGTAACGAGAAGGTAAAAGTTCTGCTCGCCAAAGCGCTTTTCGGTAATCCGGACATCCTGCTTCTCGACGAGCCGACCAACCATTTGGATTTAGACGCCATCGCATGGCTGGAAGAATTCCTTATTAATTTTGAAAATACAGTCATCGTTGTCTCCCATGACCGTTATTTCCTGAACAAGGTATGTACGCATACCGCGGACATTGACTACGGCAAGATACAGCTTTACGCCGGCAACTACGACTTCTGGTATGAGTCCAGCCAGTTGATCATCAAACAGCGCAAGGAAGCCAACAAGAAGAAAGAAGAACAGATTAAGGAATTGCAGGAGTTC
>CAJTKG010000096.1 GCA_910576935.1 uncultured Muribaculaceae bacterium | reverse complement strand
TGGAATGAGGAGTGGGGTTGACAGCCGGAATTCCTTTTCGGTCGATCTTGTGGCCCGGAACTTTGTTGAATTCCTGGATTTCGGAGCGTTGCGACGAAAGGTCGAATTCCTGTGCGGAAACCGTGACGGCGCATGACGCTGCCAGTGCAAGCATTATGTGCTTTAGTGGAATCATAATGAAAAACAGTTGATATTAGATGTTGTTTACATAACAAAAATACACAAAAAAAGAGAAACCTGCAAGATTGTAAGTTTCTCTGATTTGTAGCGAATCCGGGACTCGAACCCGGGTTTCCGCCGTGAGAGGGCGGCGTGCTAGGCCACTACACTAAATCGCCGTCGCATTTATTAACGGTGCAAAGTTAAGGATAAAATTTCATCCATGCAACATTTTGCTGTAATTTTTCAAATTTTGACTACTTTGGCACCCGCATTTTTAAATTGCGGCATGGCCATGCCTACTCCGGCGCCAATAAATGTCGGGTCGCAGACCACATATTTTTTACCGTTGACCGACAGATAGTCGCCCTGCACGGCTGAGTTGAATTTTACGGCCGTGGCCATGTGGTTGG
>CAJTKG010000095.1 GCA_910576935.1 uncultured Muribaculaceae bacterium | reverse complement strand
GGTGGGAACAAAAGGGTTCGACACCACGTCTTTCATTCCCGGAGTATCCGCGAAAGCGGCATCAAGGGCTTTCATGCGAGCATATAGCGCATCGTTGTCGCCTCGATCGGCTCCAACTTTATAGAGAGCCTTGGCATAGCGGCGAGGAATCAGACCTTCATTCATCGGCGTCAGTTTTTACGTTCTAAATCATCGAGAATGTTGTCGACAAGGTTTTCCTGCGCCTTATCGCCGGAAAGCTGGCGGTGTACAAGTTGACCGGCCACCTCGAGTGCGAATTCGCTCACCTGATTGCGGAACTGCTGCTGAGCCTCTTTCTGCTGCTGCTGAATCTGAATCCTGGCGTTATCCATCACTTTCTGTGCTTCGGTCTGCGCGGCATTCTTCGCCTGCTCGATAATCTGAGTTTTCATCTTATCGGCATCGCGAAGCATATCGGCCTGCTGACGACGGGCTTCGTTGAGATACTCCTCGGCCTCGCGACGGGCGTTGTCGAGCTGCTCTTTGGCATTCTGCGCATATTCTACGCCTTTGTCAATAAGCTCGGCACGCGAGTCGACGGTTTTCAGGATAACGGGCCA
>CAJTKG010000094.1 GCA_910576935.1 uncultured Muribaculaceae bacterium | reverse complement strand
ATGGCATGTTGTTCTTCAATCCGATCAGGCTCAAGGTTGTTGAATACGTATAGCTTTTTGCGTGTCTGCATCAGCATGTCGTAGAATTCCGGCATGAAGGCATCGTAGACTTCACCTATGAGCATTTTTTGCCATTCCTGTTCAAATTTTGTCATGATGCTTGCGGATTTTCCTGTATCATTTCTATAAATGTGTTCTCGTCAATAATTGGAATTCCGAGTTTTCCTGCTTTCTCGAGTTTGGCCGGCCCCATGTTCTCGCCGGCGAGCACATAGTCGGTTTTCTTTGATATCGAACCTACATTCTTGCCTCCGTGCTGTTCGATCATGGCTTTATATTCGTCGCGGCTGTGCAGGCTGAATACGCCGCTTATCACAAAGCTTTTGCCGGCGAGCAAGTTGGATACGGGCATGGATTCCGTGGCGATTTCCATTTGCACGCCGGCTTGTCGCATGCGGTCGATGTTGGCGCGGTTTACATCGGCCTCGAAGTATTCTTTAATGCTGCGGGCGATAGTCGGGCCGACGTCCTCGATGCTTTCGAGGCGTTCGGCCGGGAAGTTCATCAGATTGTCGATATTGCCGACAG
>CAJTKG010000093.1 GCA_910576935.1 uncultured Muribaculaceae bacterium | reverse complement strand
ATTACCCGAATGCAAAGTTAAATGAAAAAATGTATTTCTCCTATAGTAATGTTCTGTAAATATGATAAAAAAGTGTACCCATTCTTGCCAAAATTGTATCAATCGGCAGTATCTGCCATAAACCTGATTATTTTATATCTTCCCCATGCCCAAATGTAGGGTTTCCATAAAACTACGCACCGTATCAGGATTCCCCGTATACTTCCCGTGATCCTCGCTAAGCTTGCACGTCTGCGAATAGAAAGGCCACGACTCGGTGATTTTGACAGCAACAAGCTTTATCACAATATTCATGGGGTTGACACCCGGGAAATGGTTTGTGAAATGAGTGCCGATACCGAAAGACGGCTGACATTTGTCGGCGGCATATTTCTGCAATTCTATCGCCCTGTCTACATCGAGAGCATTGCTAAATACAATCTGCTTTGTAGCAGGATCGATATTGAGCGATTTATATTTTTCAATAATCATGTCAAGCTGCTCGTAATTGTCGCCGCTGTCAATTCGCAGACCTTTAAACATGTTGGCAAAGTCTTCGGAAAAATTAAGACTGAAGATCCTCCATCCGTACGTGTCGTAAAGGAAGGTGCCCAAAG
>CAJTKG010000092.1 GCA_910576935.1 uncultured Muribaculaceae bacterium | reverse complement strand
ACATAGAGTAAGGACTTGCGGCTCGTGCCTTTCGATAGCCTACGTATGACCGTGCTGCGCACGTGACCACTATAATCGTCGGGATGCGGTATATATTGCATTTCGAAACCGGTGCCCAAAATATCAGGCAACCAGCCTGTCTTGTCATGTTTCATCACTTTTGAGATTTATATGCTAAACGCCCCCGAGAGAGTTTTAGTTGACTCTATAAGCTGACAAATGACCTTGCGAACTGACACAAAAAAAGGGAAAGCTTACTACATCGCGCCGCTACAACCCGATACCCTTGCTTCGGTCAAGACCTGGGGGATTTTCGGGGAGCTGGCCGTGTAGGACTTTCCCGGGCACAAAATTACAACATCCTTTCGACCCGGCCAAGAGGAGTCATAAAATTTAACTAAAATTCACACTATGATAACTGCGCCAAGAGAAAAAGAAGGCTGTAGGCAAACATCGACATGGCCGTAATACCTAAAAGGGGATTTAGGGCGTGGCCGTGCATACGAGCCATACGCAGTGTAATCGCCAGCGCGCCGACGAGGTATGCAAGCGGTGCGGCAAGCCATCCACAGGGGAGAGCGAACCACCCCGGGGACA
>CAJTKG010000091.1 GCA_910576935.1 uncultured Muribaculaceae bacterium | reverse complement strand
AGGAATCAGATAATGAATCTTCCTTCAGGTTCTTAAGTGTAGATGCGTTTATCGGGAATGCATTGGGTATTACGGATATATTGGCATCTTTCATTAAAGATGAACGGCGTGCTGTCTCGGCGAGCCAGTTGCTTACCGCCACGAAATGTATGTCTGTTTCGGCGTAGAGTTTTTGTTTGCGCAGCCAGGTTTTGTGGGAGATATCATTTGCGGCAGCCCTGTTTCCGAGAAGAGGGCAGTTGCCGCATTCTCCGCCGGAGCTAAGGAAATGACGGCAGGAGCCCGCATGATGACAAATACCGGTCATGTTCCACATGTCGTGCATTGTCCAGACCAATGGCTTGCCAATGGCGGCGAGTTTTCTTAGCCCCTTGATTGAAAGCATTCCTTGGTTCACCCAATTCAGGCAAATGAAATCAGCCTCCTTGATGAATGGGATGCGATGCAAAGGAACGCCATCTGACGCTGTGTCTATCTGAAAAAGGGTCTTTCTGTTAAATCCGTTGGCGAAAAATATTCTTAGTCTTTCGGCGATAAAAGGGAAGCGGACTGAATTTCCTGATGCCGCTTCTATAACCCATGGAGAATCAGACTTTTTCTCAGCCACAATCATG
>CAJTKG010000090.1 GCA_910576935.1 uncultured Muribaculaceae bacterium | reverse complement strand
CCCCGGCCTCGGTGTCTTTTTCAGCAACTCTGATGACAACGTGCAGATGCAATTGAAGCATTCTCAACATCCGAACTTCCTGATAGCGTTTGTTGTGGATATTCTTACTTCCGACCAGGAGACAGGTATATTCACTTTCAGAAAAGACGGGAGTATGAACTCAAAGGGCGACCTCACAAAGATGTATTCTCTTGAAGAAATGTATAAATGGGCCTTACAAAGCGAGCGAAACACTTTCTCGCATGACAACTATTTCAACATAATTGAAAACGCCAAACTGAAAATGCCGACATGCAAGGGTGTAGAGCTTAACAACAGTTCCATTATAGACATGACTCAGATTGTGATAGAAGCAGAGACCGGCATTGTCGGTTGGGCCGTCGGCACAACAGTGGAGATCGGAGGTTGTCGGGAATTTGTTGTTTCCAGCATCGTCCGCGATGCCGAAAAGCCCGGCACAGGAGTAATCGGATGCCTCATCAGCATGACACACATGAGCTTCCCGACAATCCAGAGACTGATCGCCCGCTATAGCGTGAATCTCTCTTTCGTGATGGTCTATTCATCAAAACAAATGTCTCTGACCACTCTGCCCGTAATAAACGGCGAGTTGCTCTCC
>CAJTKG010000089.1 GCA_910576935.1 uncultured Muribaculaceae bacterium | reverse complement strand
AGAAAATATGGTTTATCATATTAACCGTTGATTTCAACTTCTTGTTGTAGCCGCCGAAAATTCATTATAGTAGTCCACGATTAAAATTCCTCAAGAAATTAGTACAAGCCTTCCCCAAAAAACAAACCTCTCTCTGAGGTTAAATGCTTTCCGATTTTGGCTGACTTTTGCAGTACACTTTTCCACGGAGTACACTTTTAGTACACCTGAGAAATAAGAAACCCCTTGAAAATCTGTCGATTATCAAGGGGTTGTGGTGCCCAGAACAGGCACAAACCCCACAAAACAAAGGAAAGCAAAAGAATTTAACAACTCAATATATCAGTAAGTTAGCGCGCGGGGCGTTTGCTCTTGATTACAAAAAATGGCCTATGTTATGTAAAAAGTTTATACCCTGTTTATACCCGAGTGAAAAATAATTACTATCTTTGCAACCAAAAGAAACAAAGAGCAAAACACAATGGCACTCAAAAAGAATTACCGAGCCGACAACACCTATATAATCAGCACCGACAGCACCGACAACCCCAAGTTAGGAGCAAAGGTGTTGAGTGATGGCCGCGAGAGTTTGTTTTTAGATTTCTATTTGGGTTATGATATGGCCGTGAGTAATAAGACAGGCAAAGAGTATAAGC
>CAJTKG010000088.1 GCA_910576935.1 uncultured Muribaculaceae bacterium | reverse complement strand
CGTATGAGTGATGCAGAGATTATGGTTATTCTAATCCTGTTTCACTCCGGTGGTTTCCGTTGTTTCAAGCATTACTACAAGGAGTATGTCTGTAAACATCTGAAACACCTTTTTCCTCGTCAGGTTTCTTATAACCGTTTTGTGGAACTGGAGAAGGAAGTATTGCTTCCCATGACCATATTCATCAAAAGAGTACTGCTGGGAACTTGTACCGGCATCAGTTTCGTTGATTCCACTCCCTTATGTGTATGTCGTAACCAAAGAATCTTGATTCATAAGACATTTGAAGGGCTTGCCGAGCGTGGAAGATGTTCTATGGGATGGTTCTTCGGATTCAAGCTGCATCTGATAATCAATGACAAGGGTGAAATCCTCAATTTCATGTTCACGCCTGGAAACGTGGATGACCGGGAACCGTTGAAACAGGGTAGGTTTCTGGAAAACATCAAAGGAAAACTATGTGCAGACAAGGGATATATAGGTCAGGCTCTGTTTGAAACCCTTTTCCTTAATGGCATACAACTTGTTACTAAAGTTAAAAATAATATGAGGAACTCACTGATGAGTATTGCCGACAAGATTTTGCTAAGAAAAAGAGCCTTGATTGAAACGGTCAATGACGAACTGAAGAACATCGCAC
>CAJTKG010000087.1 GCA_910576935.1 uncultured Muribaculaceae bacterium | reverse complement strand
ATCGCTTGCCGTGGCCTACGGCCTGCGCGCCAGAGCCAACCTGATCATGCAGAACTGGGCCGCAGCGGCCGAGGATGCGGCCAACGCCATAGCATCTTTCTCCGGATCTCCATACTCACGCACCCAGGTATCCGCGCCCGGCTTCATATCTCTCGCCGACAATTCGTGGATGTGGGGCATACCGGTAGCCGAGACCGACCGCACGGTCACTTCCGGAATTGTGAATTTCCCCAGCCACATGGGCTCTCTGAACTACGGCTACGCTTCTGTAGGCGCCTACCGCAAGGTCAACCGCGCCCTGTTCGACCGTATCCCCGAATCCGACGTGCGCAAAGGCTGGTTCCTTGACGCGGCGTCACAGTCGCCCAACCTCCCCGAGAACTTCCAGGCCTATGTGGACGGGCAGAAGATCCCCCCGTTCGCACAGGTGAAATTCGCACCCTATCAGAACGTGCTCGGCACCGACAACAATGCAAGCGACATCCCTCTGATGCGTGTCGAGGAAATGTATCTCATCCAGGCCGAAGCCACCGCCATGAGCGGCAATCTGCCCGGCGGCAAGCAGATACTCGAGCAGTTCGTCACCACCTACCGCGACCCTGCGTTCAGCTCGCAGGCATCATCGGCCGAAGAACTGCAGGAC
>CAJTKG010000086.1 GCA_910576935.1 uncultured Muribaculaceae bacterium | reverse complement strand
AATCCGGATCACGGAGGATTTCATGCAGGAACTGTTGTCATTAGGACCACGAATCACCGTTCTGACCCCACCGGAGCTCCGCGCAATGATGATCAATTCGCTTAGGCAAACGCTCAATCTTTACGATAACAACGCGCCGACAGACAACAAAAAGTAAACAGAAACGGCAACCGCTATTACATAATGTACGGTTGCCGTTTCTGTTGTCTGTGAGCCACAACGGGGGCTCGAACCCCGGACCTTTTCGTTACGAATGAAATGCTCTACCGACTGAGCTATTGTGGCCTCTTTGTGATTTGCGAGTGCAAAGTTACTAAATTTATTTTACATTCTGCCTACTGAATGTAAGTTTTATTTTCGCATCACCAAGTTTCATATCCACCATGGAAGGCAATGACACCATAGGCGTGATCGCGTTGATTTGCGTGGACGAGCCGGAAGTGTAGTTAGAGGATGATTCGGTCTCAAGCGATATAGGCGTGAGCGTGAACACATAGTCCTCCGGTTTCAACTCCTCCTTCTGCAGCAGGTCCACAAGATATGACCTCATATTGGAAAACTCATAGACACTGTCAGTAGTGTTATACACTCCATAGAACGACGTGACATCGTCAGGCAGTTTATTCTGTGCAAAAAAGTCGTCTTTCT
>CAJTKG010000085.1 GCA_910576935.1 uncultured Muribaculaceae bacterium | reverse complement strand
CATCACCGTTGCCAGCAGCATCATTCCCCAAGGACGCGACGGCGCACCGGCATAGGCATCCAGTCCCACGGTATGGAAGGCTGCTCCGTAAAGGGTATAGTAACCTTCGCCGTCTGCGGGATAGAAACGGGCCATCGGCATCATAAAGGTAAAGACCGGGATGATGCCGGCCAGCAAAAGGTATATGCTCTGTATGCGCTGAATCATAATTCGGAATTGAGTTTATCCTTTTCTTTTGACGGATTACGATGATATACCCTGCCCTGCAAAAACTCATCGGCAGCCATAAGCGTAGACTTCGGCAGTTTTTCGTAATAGCGTGATATCTCGATCTGTTCGCGGTTCTCGAACGTTTCCTCCAGATTATCATTGCCCGAGGCAAATTCTTTCAACTTTTTCGAAAGGTCTTCCTTCATTTTCAAGGAGATCTGGTTGGCACGTTTGGACATGATCACCACACTCTCGTAGATGTTGTCCGTTTCCTCACAAAAATCCATCAGGTTGTGAGTCACCGTGTTAGTTGGTGCTTTGCTTCTTTTATAATCCATTTTTATATCAATTATAATTTTATTTTTCCTCTTTGGTTCCTTTCTCGGAGGAGTCTTCCGGATCGAGAGTCGCAGCGGAAGTACTTGAATGGCGATTCAGATATTTCC
>CAJTKG010000084.1 GCA_910576935.1 uncultured Muribaculaceae bacterium | reverse complement strand
GTTCAGCGCCAGGGAATTGGAATAGCTTGCGTCACCCCATATCCTTTCGAGGATTTCGTCGCGCGCGACGGTCCGGCCGACATTGTCGGCGAGCATCTGGAGAATCTCGGTCTGACGCACAGACAGCTGATGCGTCTCGCCTCCGTATGTCAGCGACGAAAGATTCGGCTGGAAGACAGTGGAGCCCAGCCGATATTCCTTGTCCTGGTCCACGGTGACGCTCGCGAAACGCTCCTGAATCCTTGCGATGAGCTCTTCGGGATAGAACGGCTTCGGTATATAGTCGTTGCCCTTGAGCGAGAAACCGTGCAGACGGTCGACCTTGTCGGTGCGGTCGGTGAGAAAGAAGATTATCACACGCCTGTCGGTCTTGCGGATTATCCCCGCCATCTCGAAGCCGTCGAGTTCGGGCATGTTTATGTCGAGCAGTATGAGGTCGGGACGGAACTCGCGATACATCTCCAGGCCCGCCCTGCCGTTCTCGGCGTATATGACCTCGTAGCCCTCCGCCTCGATGAAGCGCTTGAGTAGCATCGAGTTCTTGAGGTCGTCGTCGACAAGGAGTATTCTGGGTGCTTGTTTCATTGCGGTAACTTTATCGTGAAGCATGTGCCCCGCCCCACCGTGCTCTCCACCGAGATCTCTCCCCCGTGGGCCTCGACAAGAAGCCGGACGTATGTGAGGCCGAGCCCC
>CAJTKG010000083.1 GCA_910576935.1 uncultured Muribaculaceae bacterium | reverse complement strand
GATTCGGCCGACGATGCCGGGTATCTGTATCACGATCTGTGCAGGCTTTGCGGTGACGATGCCGTGGCCATGCTGCCATCCGGATATAAGAGACATATAAAGTACGGTCAGCCCGACGCTCCGCAGCAGATATTGCGACAGGAGGCGATGAACAGGCTCTACGGTCATGGCGGAAGGCTGCGTTTTGTGGTGAGCTATCCCGACGCTCTGGCCGAGCGGGTGGCTTCGCCGGTGACTGTGAGCGACCATACGATACACATTGCCGTGGGCAAGGATACGGATCTCTTTGAAACGCAGAAATGGTTGCGGGAAAAGGGATTCAAAGAGCAGGATTATGTCTATGAACCCGGACATTTCGCCGTGCGCGGCTCGATTCTCGATATCTACGGCTACAGTAATGAACTGCCTTACCGCATAGACTTTTTCGGCGATGAGGTGGATTCGATACGTGAGTTCAACGTTGAGACTCAGTTGTCGGAGCGTAAGCTCGACCAGGTGGATATATCTTCCAATGTGGCTTCTAAGTCGCGCGGGTCATCGCTGTTGGAATTCATTGATCCGGCCACCGTGGTGGCTGTGCGCGACGATGTGTCCATTCTGACCTCACGTGTGACTTCGATAGCGTCGGAGAGTTTCAGCGATTCGGCGGCGATAGCCGATGAGGGCGACAGGTCGGCCATGACCCATGTGGTGGATCC
>CAJTKG010000082.1 GCA_910576935.1 uncultured Muribaculaceae bacterium | reverse complement strand
TCATATATAAGGCTTTGAAGTGATAAAAATAATACTGTCTTATTTTCACAAACTGTACTGCCTTTTACGACAAATAATAATAATAAAATTACCTTACATAGGTAATTAGTATAAGTTCCAAGTTTTATTGTAGTAAAAAACTTATACTGATTTATTCTACTACATACCTTAATGATAAAAAATGAGATACACTATTCTCACGAACCATGTATCTCTGCGTAGCAAATTTAATCAACACAGATTGTGAAGATTAAATTCTTATATTAACATATATAAGGCTTTGAAGTCTTATTAAAAATGTGGTCCTATCGTCTATCGGTTAGGACGCAAGATTTTCATTCTCGAAAGAGGAGTTCGATTCTCCTTAGGACTACAAAAGTCAACGATGAGATATCGCAAAGACTTATTTAGACATGTTAATAGTGAAAAGGATAGAATTAGCTACTCTATCCTCTCACTTTAAATCTAAGTAAGGTTACGTAATAATTGATATCTCGCGAAGTGATAATTAAATAACATGTCTAAAAATGATAAATTATTACCTGTACCATTAAAGTACACCTATCCGGTTGTAATGGAAATTTCTCCAAGTAACAAACCATTGAAAAATTAGACATCTATTGTAATAGGTGTGGAAAGTTTTTTAAACAAACAGCCTATGATCATGTTTATGGATCTGGATGTCCTGATTGTAATAA
>CAJTKG010000081.1 GCA_910576935.1 uncultured Muribaculaceae bacterium | reverse complement strand
GCCTCAAGAAATCGCGTGAATATGCTCGCTACGGGCATCTTGTCTACATGAACGACTGTACCTTGGCTAGCAGATCGTTACCGTCGATCTCACCGCTGTGACGCCACTCCTCGCGGCCGTCGCGGTATACAAGAAACGTAGGTATTGATTCAACTTCGGCCTCATCGGCTGAATCCTTGTTCTCATCAATATCGAGCTGGATAACAGGAATTTTTTCACCCAGCAGTTCCTTTACCTGATCTACTACAGGCATCATGCGCCGGCAATGAGGACACCATGATGCATAAAATTCCACGAGCACCACAGGCGCACGGTTGATTACATTGGTATAAGTCATAATTCTTGAATTAGGGTCATGTTTCTTTAACAAAAAGAGCAGACGATAGTTTGCATCGGCCGTTTTATTTGAATTATTTAAGAAACCAATTATGTGTATATGCGGTTAATATATCAAATCCTCTAAGAACATGAATACCGAAAGACTTTTCGATATCAGTGGCAAGGTAGCCGTTGTGACAGGCGGTGGAGACGGCATAGGCAAGGCTTCCTGCCTCACGCTCGCGTCGGCAGGAGCGAGCGTGGTAGTCAGCGACCTTATATCAGCCAAGGCACAGGCCGTGGCTGATATAATAAATGCAGGAGGCGGCAAAGCCGCCGCAACAGCCTGCAACGTACTTGACAGCGCGGATCTCAAAGCGATGATAAA
>CAJTKG010000080.1 GCA_910576935.1 uncultured Muribaculaceae bacterium | reverse complement strand
CAAGACCCAAAATACATCTTTTGGTTAATGGAGAAAGACCATTATTTTAGGGTTGATTTCGACCAACTGTTAAACATCCCGGAAAACACATCGGATAGAGAGCGTATTATTGAGAACGAAATAAATCGAGTTTTTCCAAAAGCAACTCCCGATGACGTGATTTCTTTTGGAAAGTATAAAGGAAAAACTTTTCGAGAAATTTTTGCAACCGATCCAGGTTACATTGATTGGTTCTTGCGAAATAATCAGACATTGGACATAGATGTTAATGCGTTTGTTTCAATGATGAGAAAGTAACGGTGGGGATTCCAAAGGTTGACCTTTGGCATATTCGGGATATTTTCAGCATTGCCTCGACAATGCGGCTCGGAAAATTCCCTAATATGCTAAGGAATTTCCGAATGGCGTAATTTCCGTGCCGCTCCTGCACGGATGGTACTGTTGCACCGGGTATAGTGGTTCACCATTGTACTTGGTGTAATGATTATAATGAGTATGGTCTGATTTACCTGTTGCGTGTTGGCATGAATTGACACTGGTAATTGTCAGTGTCGGGCGGGTGAGAAAAACAAAGAGCGTTCATGGTAGTTGCTGCGGTTGAGGTGATGTATTTTCGGAGAAAAGGAAATCCCGAAACAAATCCTTGCCCTCCATCTTCTCTCATCGCCCATTCTACATAACAACGGCAACAGTCACTGTACTGATTTCAATCG
>CAJTKG010000079.1 GCA_910576935.1 uncultured Muribaculaceae bacterium | reverse complement strand
CCCATATTCCGGGCGTTCCGGCAGTAATGGCACAGACGGCAGGGTCGTTCTTCATCAGCTTCAGCAGATGGGTGGCCGTCAGTTCGTCATAGTTCTCGGCGGCGGACACATGTTTCAGCTCGCCCGTAGCAATGTCGAACGGCCCACTCCAGTGCCAACGCTCCTTGTCGGCTTCGGCCGGCGCGTAGCCCTTACCCTTCAGCGTGTTGATATGCACCACTATCGGATGGTCGATATCCTTCACTTTCACGAACGCCTCTATGAGCGACGGTATGTCGTTGCCCTTGTCAACGTATATGTAGTCAAGGCCCATGGCCCGGAACAGATTGTTGGCGCAGGTTCCGCCGCTGTGGCGCAGCTCTTCAAGATTGCCGTACAGGCCGCCATGGTTCTCGGCTATGGACATCTGGTTGTCGTTGACCACGATGATGAAGTTGGTGCCCAGTTCGGCCGCCCAGTCAAGTCCCTCAAGAGCCTCGCCGCCGCTCAACGAGCCGTCGCCTATAACGGCAATCACATTGTGCTTTCCGCCCACAAGGTCACGCCCCTTTGCCAGTCCGCCGGCAAGACTCACCGATGTAGACGTATGCCCGATGACGAAATTGTCGTGCTCGCTCTCCGACGGCTCGGTATATCCCGACACATCGTCGTAACGCTCTTCGCTGAGAAACGCTCCGGCGCGTCCTGTAAGCATCTTGTGGGCATAACTCTGGTGTGACACATCGAACACAATCT
>CAJTKG010000078.1 GCA_910576935.1 uncultured Muribaculaceae bacterium | reverse complement strand
ATGAAAATGACTTGCTGGAGCTCGCGGACGCGACAGACAAGCCCAATTTTGACGACACGGCCTTTTTTGACGCTGCCGGCATGGTTTACAACGCCGGCGGCTTCGATGCTTCACAGCTCAACACCCCCGAAGCCCGCCGCCTCATTGCCGAAACTTTGAAGCAGCTGCAAACCGCCATTGCCTCCGGCGTTCCCCATGAGGTCCCCGAAGTGGTGCGCTACGCCCTCGAAAACAACGCTTTTATTTTCTCCGGGTTCAAGGCTTACCACACACTGCGCGAGGTGGGGCTGTCCCTACTGACCGACAAAGGCGACATTAAGCCCTTTGAAACGTTCCGCCGCGATGTTGAAACGGTCAACAACCGTTATAACCACAATTACCTCTATGCGGAATATAACCACGCCGTCGGCGCTTCTCTCATGGCTTCCCGCTGGCAGCAGATTGAAAAGGACGGCGACCGTTACGACCTCCAGTATCGCACCGCCCAGGACGACCGCGTCCGTGAGGATCACGCAATTCTGCACGGCACAACCTTGCCCCCCTCCGACCCGTTCTGGTCCCTCTATCTGCCGCCCAACGGCTGGAACTGCCGCTGCACCGCCGTACAGGTCCGCAAGGGCAAATATCCCCTCAGCGACCCCGACCTCTCCATGCTCCGCGGTAACAACTGCACCGAAGCCGCCAAACAGCAGATTTTCCGCTTCAACCCCGGCAAGGAGCTGAAACTGTTCCCGCCCAA
>CAJTKG010000077.1 GCA_910576935.1 uncultured Muribaculaceae bacterium | reverse complement strand
AGCGGTATCCTTTGTATTTCATTGTTCCCTCCTTGGCTCCGACGGTCACTCCGGCATAGTTGCCAACATGCTCATGGGCACCGGAAACCATGTTGAACATCGAGGTCTTGCCGCAGTTTGGATTGCCTACCAGCGCCACATTGACGATCTTATCCTTGCGGAGAGGCATTCTGCCGGAACCCGGCTCACACTCCTCATGGCATTCAGTGGCCAGATCGGCGCTTGTGGCGGCCTGTTTCCATATTTCCAGAAGTTCCACTTCCACAAGAGCCGCCTCGGCCCTGCGGAGCGAAACCTCATAGTCCATCAGGGCATATTTCACCGGATCCTGCAACGGCGCGTTGAGCACTACCCGTATCTCACGCCCCCTGACGAATCCCATTTCCATCACGCGCTTTCTGAAAGCTCCGTGACCGAGAATCTTGGTAATCACACCTGTCTGTCCAGGTTTCAAATCTGATAGCCGCATCGATTGTCTATTTTTCTGCAAAATTACTGCTTTATCCTGCGGATTGCAAGAATTATATCCCCGTTTTGTGAAAAGTCCTATAAATAGGTATGACTCCCGACTGATGAGATAACCTCGAAATTTTAGGCAACAGAAGGATAGAACCTTTTTTTGGAGACATCCGTTATAATGACATAAAATATCTTAAAATTCTTTGGTTATGAAAAAGTTTTTGTACCTGTTGTTGCTTCTTCCGCTGGGTCTCTTCGCTTCGTGCGATGACGGCAATGATGTGCCCGAT
>CAJTKG010000076.1 GCA_910576935.1 uncultured Muribaculaceae bacterium | reverse complement strand
CAACATTCTTTTCTGATGAAATCAGCAAGTTGTTTCTTATCGAGCTTCGACAAAAGCAAATCTAGCTTATCTATATTCCTTGTTGACATTTTTCTATGTTTATGAATTCTTGTTAGCGGATTTCCACTCTTTAGCGACCTCGGTCAGACGATATTTCTGTTTGGGGTGCTTGAGTTGATCTGGATAAAGTCGCTCGATGGCACCATCCGATAGGGCCGGGGTGAGATAATTCTCTCTAAATCGTTTGGCGCTATTTAAATTGAATAATAACATTATATCTTTGAGAGACATGTAGTCTTCACCCATCAATTTAATCAATTGGGATACTTGGGTCGTACTTGGGTCGTACTTGGGTCGTGCTTGGGTCGTACTTAGGTCGTCCTTAGCCGGTGGTTGAGCGGTAGTTGGGCGGTAGTTGAACGGTTTGTCATCTTCCTTGGACGGCACTTGAGCGGTACTTGAATCGTCTTTTACAGGTCGTTTGAAGGTAACATACACGAATCCTCCATCCCAACGCCAGGAGGGTTCTTCAACGCCTTGCTCGCGGCAGGCTTCGATGATGCGGCGGATGCCGCTGCCCCAGCTTTCAAGGAAGGTTGAGCGGTAGAGGGCGTGTGCCATATTCCGATTATATGGGTATGACTCATGCGAATCTTTGATAGTTTCGGCTGTAATTTTGGGTGGAAGTATGCCGGGGTTGGCTATCTCAACGCGGTCATCATAGACAGCGATACTGATTGTCAGATTAGCCTTCTCCCATTGGCGATG
>CAJTKG010000075.1 GCA_910576935.1 uncultured Muribaculaceae bacterium | reverse complement strand
GATGTTTTCAAAATATTGATATAAAATATAACAACATGAAATTTAGGAATTTATTAAAGAGAATAACAATGATTGGCTTTTGCGGGGTCATAGCCTTCACCGGTTCCTGTAAAGATAATAAGGAGGATGGACCCGTAGGTCCCACTCCTGAGCCAACCCCTGAGCTTCCCGCATTGCCGGTGCCCGGCGATATTCATAAATACAAGGCTCCACTTTACTGGACAATCTATGAATATGCCCGTGAGATGGAGATTGCCGGAGTGCCTTATCATGAGATGGACCTTACTTCCGACCAATGGGATGCCGTAATTGACATGATGGCGACTAAGTTCAAACCCTATGGCTACGATATGATCTGCACCGACGGCTTCCTGCCTCAGCTCTCACGCGACGGCAGCGGATACATGTCGCACTATGGCTCGATGCCTCTTAAGGAACTTGTACGCCGAGCCAAAGAGAAAGGACTGAAGGTAGGCGTTTATGACAATCCGCTATGGATAAAGGGAAATCTGGACAGTAAAGTTCCCGGCACCAATTATACCTTGCGCTCGCTGACACGCAATGCACAAGATAAGGTACTTTACCCATCGGTTACAGACAGAGCTGATTTCACATGGGTTGTCACAGATCATCCCGGGGCACGCGAATATATCGACGGCTTCTTCAAACACTACCATGACTTAGGGGTGGATTATGTGCGCATGGACTTCATGTGCTGGTATGAGGATGGCGATCCCGGTCGCGATACGCCCGTGACTTGCGGTTACGGAAGAGAGCGTTATGAGC
>CAJTKG010000074.1 GCA_910576935.1 uncultured Muribaculaceae bacterium | reverse complement strand
AAGATATTGTTTCTTGTCTTTATCTACCTTGGTAATGATAAAGTCGACAAAAGTCTCCATATCACAAAATTAGTCATTTTCAAAGGATTTAAGTGCCAATATGCTGCCAATCGTTTTGCCGCGAGAGTTGTTTTGAGCGGCGATTTTCAATTCACCGGCACGGAACCTTTAGCTCGCTGCCCGAATGGGCGGCAATCTTGGCTCCAGAATATGAGGTAACATCAACTCAGGAAGTTTGCTTGCTCGTAATTGAAAACGTGCGGAGCAGGGCTATTCTTTTGCCTTTTGGCTGAAAAATCTCCAGACACGGAAAGACAGGTGCCCTGACCAACAAAAAGCGCCTACAAATGAATGTAAGTGCTTGATTTTCAATTGGTGGTCCTACTTGGACTTGAACCAAGGACTCCCTGATTATGAGTAGGTGGACGGCATGATTTTGAACGAAACCGCATGAAACTTCGTTAATAAGATGTAATTTGATTATCAGATATTTGCAGGCACCAAAAGAAGTTTGTAATTTTGTATGAGACCTCTTGAAACTTGCGGGTTGTGTTCAAAATGTGTTCAAATCCCATTTGCTGAACACGCTCCCTGATTGTTTTTTAGGGTCCGGCACATCTGATAAAAACTTGAACACAACTTTGAACACAGCTATATGAACAAGGCTCTTTTTAGCGATGAATCGCGTCGGTTCGCAGGAGCGACAATATATATCATTCTCGCCCCGGACAACAGATATAAATTCGACACAGGCAAGTCTGTGCCGTTGACAGTCTGCGTCACTCATC
>CAJTKG010000073.1 GCA_910576935.1 uncultured Muribaculaceae bacterium | reverse complement strand
GACGCCGTCGAGAAGGTAAATACTTAGTTCGATTC
Source organism: uncultured Muribaculaceae bacterium (assembly GCA_910576935.1). Taxonomy (GTDB): domain Bacteria; phylum Bacteroidota; class Bacteroidia; order Bacteroidales; family Muribaculaceae; genus CAG-873. Next base: position 758 of record CAJTKG010000073.1, on the reverse strand, counting down.
GATCTGCCTTTGAATCTTGTGTCGTACCTCATCGAAAGACAGGGGTGTGAAGTTATTGTTGTCTACCCCGACATCAAGTTGTGTCGGGAAGAGGTACTGAAGGCGTCCGGCGTCAATCCCGGTGTTCGATGGGCGGGTATGAACGTGTCCGAAGAGTTGCCACACGTCATTATGATAGCCACCATCAAAGCACAGATAAGGGAAGTGATTCAGATAGATTTTCTTTTTGCCAACCTGAATGCACATTGACATTGCAACGTGCTCGAACCTGTCTATGAATCCTTGCCGGATATTCTTGAGGTCATGATTACCGAGAACGAGATAGATTCTGCCGTTTAGACGATCAAGAATCTTATTCCACTCTTCAGCTCCACCGAGACAGAAGTCTCCGAGATGGAAGACTATATCATCAGGCTCAACCACATTGTTCCAGTTAGTGATGATGGTTTCGTTCATCTGATCGACAATCTTGAACGGGCGATTGCAATATTGCAGTATGTTGGTATGGTTGAAATGGGTGTCGGAAGTGAAAAACAACCGGTCACCGTCAAACTTGAAATTCATTGTCATTTATTTCTATTATGGCATCCCGGCGGAAATCGGCCTGTTCACCATGGAAGGTGTAACCAAGCTGATTGCAGATGCACCGGGTATTGCCGATGGTTTTGTTTATGTTTCGATGCGAATGGCCATAAATCCAATACTCGATACGACTGTTGGCTATGAAGTCGCCAAGTTCAGATGTGAAAGCTCCGTTT
>CAJTKG010000072.1 GCA_910576935.1 uncultured Muribaculaceae bacterium | reverse complement strand
CGCCTACACCCTCTTTGCCAACCGCACCGACAACGTCATCAAAACCGCCATCTATCCGGATTAAAGAGCATAATCAAAAACTTTATAAACAGAAAGACGACGGCGTCTCGTTTGCTAACAAGATGCCGTCAAGAAAGTAAATACTTAGTTCGATTCAATCTGCTTCTGAATCTTGGCGCGTACCTCATCGAAAGACAGGGGTGTGAAGTTATTGTTGTCTACACCGACATCAAGCTGTGTCGGGAAGAGGTACTGAAGGCGTCCGGCGTCAATCCCTGTGTTCGATGGGCGGGTATGCACATGACCGAACAGTTGCCATATATCGTTATGATAGCCACCATCAAAGCACAGATAAGGAAAGTGATTCAGATAGATTATCTTTTTGCCGACCTGAATGCACATCGACATTGCAACGTGCTCGAACCTGTCTATGAATCCTTGTCGGATATTCTTGAGGTCATGATTACCGAGAACGAGATAGATTCTGCCGTTTAGTCGGTCAAGAATCTTATTCCACTCTTCAGCTCCACCGAGACAGAAGTCTCCGAGATGGAAGACTACATCATCAGGCTCAACCATATTGTTCCAGTTAGTGATGATGGTTTCGTTCATATGATCGACAGTCTTGAACGGGCGATTGCAATATTGCAGTATGTTGGTATGGTTGAAATGGGTGTCGGAAGTGAAGAACAACCGGTCACCGTCAAACTTGTAGTTCATTGTCATTTATTTCTATTACAGCATCCTGGCGGAAATCAGCCTGTTCACTATGAAAGGTGTAACCAAGCTGATTGCAGATGCACCGGGTATTGCCGATGGTT
>CAJTKG010000071.1 GCA_910576935.1 uncultured Muribaculaceae bacterium | reverse complement strand
GATGAGCTATCTGATTGAGATTGGGACCGAGTTTTTTAAGCTCGTGAAGTAGCATCTTTTCCTCGTCGGAGAGTACGCCGACAACCGTGGCGTTCAACGCTCCCTCCCTCACATATTCAGACCTTCTCATGCCGGCGCGGGATGATTTGATGTCTATGATGTCGAACTGGGCATCGCTGAAACGCACCATTACAGCTTTACTCTTTTTCGCCTGTCCGAGAGGCGGTCTTCCTGTGGATTTCTTCATAAGAAATATGTTGAAGTCATTATAGTGATTGCACCGGATCAGCGACCATCGGGAGGCAGGCAACAACCGCCCGGACGGGCTGTTTTTGCCCCTTTTGAGAAACTCAAAAGGTATCTTGCCCTCCCACAACTTTTTTACGATTGAGGATAAATGGCGAAGCCACTCCTTCAGGTGGTGCCTGCCCCAGATTAAGCAGCTAATCCGATGCCGTTTCTATCTCAGAGCTTGCGCCAGATTTCGATGTCGTCGGCATACTGTTTCAGATGCTCGGCGAGGATGGCGTTGGCGTAGCTGCTGACGGTGGTGCCACGGTCGCCGAGGATTCTGGAAACGCGCTCAAGCTGGTCCCACAGGTCGCCCTCGATATTCAGGGCATGGCGGTTCACCAGCTTTGCAGGAGCAAGGAATGTAGCCTTGAACTCGGAGAAGTCTGATTTGCGCTGTTGCTTGCCGATGCGCTGGTGCTTCGGCGGCTCGGTTGTGGCGGTTATAGCTGTTGCTTCGGTTGCTATCTGCTCGTTGTCAAACAGATTGTCAGAGTTGGCAGGTGTGGTGCTGTTAACAGTGTTATCGCTGTTGACTGTGGAAATGGAGTTGATAGAGTTAGATGAGTTATCGTGTTGCATAATAATTTGTGGGTTAGAAGTTGATACTTTGGATTTGGTTGCATCGGTCAACTCGGTTGACTTCGGTGTGGTGGAT
>CAJTKG010000070.1 GCA_910576935.1 uncultured Muribaculaceae bacterium | reverse complement strand
AGACTCCGGCGGAAAGAGTTTTGATTCAGAAGCTCTCGAACGGCGAATACATCCCCACACTCGAGCAATATCTCAAGGCTGCCAAAAATCTGAAGACACGGCTTGTACTCGAACTAAAGACATTCGACAAACGCAGTATGGAGACCGAGGCGGCGCGCAAAGCGGTTAACATGGTGAAAAGATTCGGTCTTGAAGACAGAACCGACTATATCGTGTTCTCGAAAGATGCCTTCAGCGACTTCAAGCGACTCGCTCCCAAGGCGAATGTATATTTCCTCAACGGCGACTACGTTCCCTGTCAGATAAAATTCATGAAAGGCGCCGGCATCGACTATTACATCGGCACGATGAAAGAGCATCCCGAATGGATAAAGGAATGTCATGAAAAAGGCCTTGAGGTAAATGTCTGGACCGTTAACGACCCTGCCGACATGCAATGGTGCATTGACAACGGGGTCGACTACATCACCACCAACGACCCCGAAAAGCTCCAGCAGCTCCTCAAGAAATAACCCTCCCCTCTTCGCAAAAACAGATTGGTCCGACATCGCCCCCGATATCGGACCAATTTATTAGCATAACCTAAAAAAAATTATCTTTGTCTCGCACTTTGGAGATAATTAAAAAAAATTGAGAACACAGTTTACAATACTTCGGTTATTTTTTGAGAGTTTGTTAACGGCTCCGAGGAGCCAAGTGTTTAATCCGTTAAAAATACGATGTTTAGCATGAAAATTTAACACTAAAAATTTGGTCAAGTCGCTGAAATTCAGTAACTTTATAGGCATTCCACTACACATAAAGTTATGCTGATTTTCGAACTACTTGACCAATATGAGGGCATCTGCCGGAGAGCTTTCTTCGGTTGCGGTGCAAAGTTAAACAAAACTTTCAAGACAAACATCATCGAGATACTGATTTTAATCATGTGCATATTTTGTCATGAGATTTTTCTGCTGAAAGACAAAAGAATCGCACCGCTCCGCACGTT
>CAJTKG010000069.1 GCA_910576935.1 uncultured Muribaculaceae bacterium | reverse complement strand
TCGGCCAACGGGGGCGGGAACTATGTGAGGTCGCTGACTTTTCTGGAGAACAGCGCCGACGCCTCACGCGCACGCGTCTCGACGGTTTACTACGACGGCATGGGCCGCGAGAGGCTCACGGTCTCGGGCGTGGCCTCTGAACCGAACGGTTTCGTCTGCCTGCGCAAGGACTACGACCTGCGGGGCAACCTCGGCCGCGAGTGGCTTCCCGTGCCGGGCAACGCTTCGTGCCTCGACAACAGCACCCATCTGGCAGCCGCAAGGGCTTTCTACGGCTATGACGAGACGGCATACACTTCCTACGGCTATGAGATGTCGGGACGCAACCGCCTCTCTGATGTAGTCGGTCCGGGAAAATACTGGCAGAAGCACGGCGACAACACTTCGTGGCACCGCAACGACACCTCGGGTGTCTATGCATGCCGCAAGCTCACGGTCGACTCTTCGACCGGACGGCTGATATGCTCGGGCGTCTATCAGCCGGGCACTCTGCGCGTCATCGAGACCACCGACGCCGACGGCATGCGCACTATCTCGTTCGAGAACCGCGCCGGTAAAAAGATTCTCGAGCGCCGCATAGGCGTCACCGACGGCTACACCGTCACCGCCGACACGCGCTTTGTCTATGACCGCCGGGGCGACCTGCGGTATGTCATTTCGCCCGAAGGCTGCAGCTATATCACCGGGGGCGAGTACACCAGATATTATCTCGAGCGATATGCCCAATGCTATGAATATGACCTGTGGCACCGCTGCACTGTCAGCCGCATGCCCGGCTGCGGGGCGGTCGAATATGTCTATGACCTCATGGGCAATGTCATCTTCACGTCTGACGCCGAACAGCGCGCACGCTCGGAGTGGACCGTGACGAAATATGACAGCCGCCTCCGTCCCGTCCTGCGAGGCACGGTGACGTTGCCGGGACAGACACGAGAAAATCTTCAGCAGGCCTATGGCGACTCGCTGCTGACCGAGACGTTCAGACCCGGCGAGGGATACATCGAGACGGGACTTCAATATACATCTGAGAGCGGCCCGTCGGGCTTCACGCCCTATATGGCGTGGTATTACGACCGCCATGACTTCATCACCGGGGCAAACGCGGCCCAAAAAGCGGTGTTCGAGCAGTGCGACGGTCAGTATACGTCTCAAGGTCTCTGCACGGGTACGGCCATGACCGATGCCACGAACAACGTGTGGCTCACGGCCATGAAATATGACGGCCGGGGCAACGTGGTCCGTCAGGCCGTGTGGGACTGCTGGCTTCAGGACACGCGC
>CAJTKG010000068.1 GCA_910576935.1 uncultured Muribaculaceae bacterium | reverse complement strand
ATCGGCAACCGTTGGATGGGCCTGTCGGGTCTGGCGATGTACGACAACAGCGCCCGCGTCCACGACCCCGTCATGCCGCACTTCCTCACCTGCGACAGCCGCGCCGGCGACTACACATGGCTCTCGCCATTCTCCCACTGCGCCGGAAACCCGGCGAACATGGTGGATTGGGACGGAAATGATATTTTTACGTTAGATGTATACGGAAATGTCACAGTCACACCTAACAAAGAAAAAGATGTTCTTAGAAAAACAGGACCCAGAATAACTAAGAGAGGGAAAGTCGACAGAAGTAAAACCGTTACAAAAGAAGAAATTTTTGAATATGGTACAATTAAAATGGCAGACGATATCAAAGGTAGCTCAAATGAGACATTTCTTACAGTTTCAGGTAATGATAATGCAGAAAGGGCATTTAAATTTTTCTCCAAAAACACCGATGTGGAATGGAGTTGGTTCCAAGGTGATGAAAAAGGGGAAAATTCTACAGGCTACTTTTCGACAGGGCATTTAAAAGCTATAGAACCCGGCAGCAAAACATTGCTTTATTATCTTATCGACAACGATATATCTTTTGGTCAATATACTCACAACCATCCCCAAAGCACTCAAAATCCGTCTGAGTCTGATTATGATTTTATCAAATATATAAACAGACTGCTAAACTATCAAAAGGAAGTTCGTTTTAAAATATACATTCTTGAAACCGATTCATATCTTGATTTCAATGAAAACTGTTTAAAAAGTAGAGGTCCTAAAAATTAAACATGAAAAAACTATTATACATACTTTTATTACTGATATTATCCAATATACAAGCCTCATATGCCGGAGACGAATATGATGATTATTTATATGACACGGTGTATCTGAAAGAGGTTGTCGTGCCGGAAGAAATCGATTCAATATTGAGAAATGTTGTGATACCCCAGCTTCAAGAAAGCCGGATGGACTCGACGCACCACCCTTTGGTCATAAATGTATATGACGATGAGTTGACAATTGAGATATTTGATTCTGCAACTGTTGTAGATTTCGGCTTGTTTTTCAAAGGATATAATGATTCATACCCATATATGGTTTATTTTTATGAAGACGCCGATGTGCAAGTCTCAACAAAAGCAATGCCGCTGAGAGTGCATAGTCCTGCTAATGTATATACATATGATCCATCACATTGGCGGTATCATAAGCATGACAACGAGTATAGGCTGACATTTTGTGATCCGTCTATCAAATATCCGTGGTTGGATAATTACACCCCGGAAGAGAGATCGATCATTTTTAAATTTCTCTACTCGGAAGACTCAAATGTTGTGCGCGAGGCCATTCGTGAGTTTTCAAATATTTACTAACTTTGGAAATTAAGTTTATTAATAATGAAAAGGAGCATAAATATAATTGCTGCATGCTTCTGTGTTTTCCTTTATAGCTGCAATAGCGGCTCGAACCAAGAAAAGACTTATGACATCATCGATATTTCCGAACTTGATGACATTCAGTTGGGAAAATGTCGGGGTGATTCATTGTTTAAAGGCAATGCTGAAACTACTAATAATGTGTTTAGAACTGTGGATTTGTTTGAGATAGCTGTACCCGATGTGGTAGATTCGATGCTGCGTAATTATGTCATACCTGAAATGAAAGCCAACGGCTGCGCCGGATACAAATATATTGATATAAAATATGAAGGTAAATATATCGGCTTCACAATCATCTCTCCTATAGAATTGCGTGATTTTTGTGATGATCTATAT
>CAJTKG010000067.1 GCA_910576935.1 uncultured Muribaculaceae bacterium | reverse complement strand
AAACCTATGATAAATCTTGAACGTATTTACGATAAGCAATTGACACTCTTTTAATTATTTTCATCGAACTCACGTTATTTTAGATTTAAAATATGATTTTGACGTTCTGACATTCAGGATAAGCTACCGCAGTGACATTGATCCGGGCACTTATATCAAATCAATCGAAGTTGACAGCGTTACTGTCTATAAAGACATCAACGGCATCTATCGGGCCGATTGCCTGGAATTAGATCAAGGACATGTAATCACAATTGCATATGAAGGCGGCACAGAGGTTAATCGTATACGGGAAAACGGATTCAGCTATCCTGACTTCGCCGTCATTCCGTTTCAGGGTAAATTGGTAATCAGGGGCAATTTATCGGAAGGCAATCCGACGCTGCCTGAAGACACTGATGAATATACATTCGGTTTTTATAGAAATGATATCGACAAATATTATGCCGGCACATTCGAGTCAACCGACAGCGGCAAAATACTTACAACCGAAATCGGCGATCTGTTGCCCAATAAAAGCTATTCATCTGACATCAGTTTCTTTATCGAGAAAAAGAGCAAAACTTTATACCGCAGCACGCAAAATACAGACAGCTTCGTAACCAATCCTATCAAACTGTATCAAAGCTACTCGGCGACACAGACCACTCTGACAATCAAAAGCTCGGACGACTATGCTCCAATTCTGGACGGGACATTCGAGCCTGACGCCGATTTTTCAGAATTATATTTCGATGACAAAAAGATTGAAACCTTTCCATATACTATCGAAAATCTCCATGGCGCAGATGAATATATCCCGGTCTACAAAGTATTCAAAAAGGGCGACCAAACGATAAGGTCTAATACATGTTTTTCCTGTTGCAGATCGATACACTTAAACCAACAAGCGATCGAAACAAGTCCGACATCTATTACCATTCAGGCGTCATACACAAAAGGCGATGCCAATATAAGCCGTTTTGAATGGGAAGGATATGACGAGACCTCTGATAAACTTGTTTTAACCGGACTTGATCCGGGCTGTATAACAAGTGTCAAAATCAGGGCTTTCTACGATGACGGATATCCAACAGATTCATATATAAAAAATTATCAGACAAGCGCATTAGAACTTAAGACAGTCAAACCGCGCAACGTTTCGGCCACGGCATCGGTTTTCAGCGCCAACACTAATATCGATGACCGTGAATCGTCACGCATTGGATTCCAATGGTGCGAATCTGTCGATCAGGCGGTAAACGAAGGCAAAGCCGCCATATATGACGGACTAATGGAAGCTCGTATCAGCGATCTCAGACCGTCGACCGAATACCGTGTCAGGGCATTTTACAAATCTGACAGCGGAACATATTATTATGGCGGCTGGTTAACATTCGACATGAGCGAGTTCAGCTACACCGAACCCACCGTACACACTTACAGCATCGATGCCGTTGTCAGCGACAACACAGCCGAGGTGCGGGGCTATATAATGGCAGGCACAGATGACATTATACGTCAAGGCTTTGAATATAGTCCTTTAGCATCTCAATCTGCGCCGAAACGCAAGTATGTCGCGTTGTCTCAGACACCTTCGGTCGTTTTTGCCACAGGACAGGTTATGACAGCCACACTCACCGATCTACAACCGGCAACGACCTACGTAATACGTACTTTTGCAGAGACCAAGACCGGTATCATCTATGGCGACGAACGGATATTCACAACGTGCGGAGTCGATGGCGTCGGCGAGATTACCGCAAACGACAGCGAACGCATCGCCGTCGCATATTATGATCTGTGGGGCCGTCGCTATGACAAACCGCAACGCGGCGTCAACATAATTGTCTATGATGACGGCTCAGTCGAAAAATCGGTTATAAAATAACTCTTATAAACTCTGAATACACACAGGCTTATCTATCGGTGTCCATCGCACTCGTAGCGACGGACACCGATTTAATTTTCCGTGGAGCCTCAAGGCGATACGCAATATTAGCCCGCGTTTCATGGATATCAGTTATCGATGCAATGGTTTAAACACTCGCTCCATAGCACTTTGGAATCACAATTTTATCCCGGACGCTAATAACGAAGGTAAAGAGTCGGGAAGTATAACTGAGGCGCATGGAGCGAGCGGTTTTATTCTTCGTAAAATCAATACGTTAGAGATTAATGTAAGAATTGAAGCGGTTGCAACAACTACTAATGCATTGGCTTGATGACGACTAAAGTCGTCGCTCCGGAATTTGTACCAACGATGTCAATGTACGTCTGACATCGGTTTGGTCGGTTTAGACGCGCGGGGATGTCTGCCGCAGTAGCTATATTGGTGTTATTTTCAGGGG
>CAJTKG010000066.1 GCA_910576935.1 uncultured Muribaculaceae bacterium | reverse complement strand
TGATATATTTATACTTGGCACAACCGTTGGCTTTCATTTCAGGTATGACATAATTACGCAGCATCGAATCTACCACATCGGGTACAGCTATATCAAACAAATCCACAGTTCTAAACACATTATTAGTAGTTTCAGCATTGTCTTTAAACAATGAATCACCACAACATTTTCCCAACTGAATGTCATCAGGTTCTGAAATATCGATGGCAACAACGGGTGTCGTATATCTGACTGTATTATTCTGGCAGCTCACTGTAATAACGCAAATACTCAAAATAAATGCAGAACTCCTATTCATGGCCTATTTGTAATTACGTAATCCAATTTATTCAGTATCATAATTTCTTTTATTTTTCATAAATCCATAGTGACACCCTGAATTATCAAGCGTTGCAGAACATTTGTCTATTCTTTCGCGATTTTTATTATATCAGGAACAAACATAGCGACGAAACTGATAAACATAAACGCCGCCGCGTAGACATAAGACAAGGCAACAGTTGATAATGAGTCGTCAATCTGAACAATAAAATCCATTTTATTACTATCTCCAATAAATGCCGTAACTTTTTCCAAACTATCAGTTTGGAAATATGCCCATGAAATAAAAAATGCCAGACATAGAATAATATACGTAATCAAAAACTTGACATTACGCAGACATACGCAAACAAGCAGGCATCCGATTGCATACAGCCACCAAAACGAAAGCGATAAAGATGATTTCAATATATCAATCCGATATTCCCTCTCTGCCCCATCAAGCAACGATCTCTCGTCGCAAAGCCGGTATCCAAAACTTCCGACATTTATAAAGCAGAAAATCGAAAATATAATAATCCCGAACAATACGACTACGGATATTATTTTATATGCTTTCATTATTATTATTTATTTGATATTGGTGTAAAGTTTATATCGTTTTAACACACCTTCTCCTGTTGGAGAATTTCCACCGGAAGAATGCATATAAATTTGACCATATCTACCATATGTATAAACGGTAGTATTCTTTCCTGAACCGGTAGTTAAAAATACATGTCCAAACTTTTGAGTTTCAATATACACCCTTGGCTTACAACCATCCCAATCCACCATATTTGCGGGGTTTCCGGCGCAGTGGGAGAATGGTGAGAGCCATGTGTAATCGCCGGCGCGGCTGTCGCAGGTGAGGAAGTGGGGCATGACGGGGTCGTGGACGCTATATGATGATTCCGAGCATATGAAACAACTATTCATCAGTGGTTGAATTTATTTATAAACGTTTCATTAACAGACTGTTAAATTTAATAATTCTGAAGTGGGGTTCTAAAGAAAAATATTTTTCGGCCTTTATCAAATCGATAAGGCATATTTTCAATAATACTGCAACTATCAATAATGGTTCTGACCATGGACGTATCTCTTTTCAATATGTTGAATGCTGTGATTTCGTATCGATCCAATATTTTACTATAGTAATAGTAGTCTCCTTTCTGCCATTTGTAGATTCTAAAGTCTTCTGTTCTCTTGCAGATATCTGCACCTTCCCGTGGTACAGCGGACTCATAATTGGGAAACTTGTTTCTATCGCATACATCTATATTAGCTTGACTTAATTTTCCTGACACGCTGTCTTTCAGGCTACATATAATCTCAGGGCCTGTTTTCACATTCGGGGCATATTTCGATTGAAATATTTCTACCCTCTCAGGCTTATAAATCCTGAAGTATGTAGTGCCATAAAAAACAGTGTCGACCGTCCATGTCTCATCCGTTTTTTGAGCAAAAGTCAAGCTACAGTCTAAAAACACTATAAGTGAGAAAAATATCACAATTTTAAAAATTATCTTTTCCATTTTGGTTAATAATTTAGTTGTGTTTTCTAAAAAAGTTTTTTTCGCCTCTTTTGTCGCTGCTTTTATCTGATTGTCTAATCTTGTGTTTGTTTCTTGCCACTGATATATTGGTCCTTTAATTCCGAATTCTTCATCAAGTTCTTCTCCAACATAAATCTTAGCCATCTCATGCCACGGATTTATACTCGGGTCTCTTTGTCGTAAATCATAAAAATAGCAATGACCGTATAATTCATGTGCGATATTAGTGGCTCTATCTACTTCAGATAAATTCATGCTCGTCACAACATATACGTTATCGTCGGGAGACGGATCTTCTGTATCCCGCGCAAATGTTTTACCTTTTATACCTTCTCCATCAATACCAGCCATCTCACGAAGTTGACCATCGTCAATGCATTCGGTTGCTCCTTTTAGTATATAATTAACTGTACTATTGGCTAAAATTTTTAGAGCCGTCATATTCACAGATTTAGTATCACATAAATTTAGCAAGTCGAGATTCAGCGTGCCGTTATCATTAAATTGTACAAAATTGCACTCTGCTTCAGATAATCCATCTCTAATCCCGTCCTGACACCATTGATCTGCTATAACAACCATGCCGGATGGATCTGTCAAATTCGCCGGATTTCCTCCACAATGGCTGAATGGTGAGAAATTATAGTACTTCGAGGCATACTTGTCAGCGGTGAGGAAGTGGGGCATGACGGGGTCGTGGACGCGGGCGCTGTTGTCGTACATCGCCAGACCCGACAGGCCCATCCAACGGTTGCCGATATGCAACCGGTCGGTGACGCCGTCGAGTGCGGGCGTGCCGTTGCTGTCGGCGGCATCGACGGGCAG
>CAJTKG010000065.1 GCA_910576935.1 uncultured Muribaculaceae bacterium | reverse complement strand
ATCCCACTCGGCAGCCTCGACCCTGACCGGCGTGACGCCACGCTCAAGTCGCCACTCCCGCGCTCCGGCCGGCACAATAGTCGTCAAGGCTAATATTATTGCTATCAAATACTTCAACATATTTTTTTATTTTATTGTCTCCTCAACTTGTATTCGCCAAAGTGTGTCACAAGTAACCGGCGCATTCATAATAATATCATGTTTTAATTTTGCCAATCCGGTTGTGTCTCCATTATTCATCATACTTGTCTCTATGTGAAAAATGCTATCGTATACATCCATGATTTTAGGTTTTAGTTCCATAATGTAAGAGCCATTTTTACTCCTGACAATCTTGCGTCGTGGTATATAAGACAATTCCTCTTTTGAATTTTCAATTATAGAAGGTTGAGGGGCATCATATCCAACTAAAGATAGTTCACATTTGGGAATTAGTGTTATAGTGTCGCAATTAGCGTTCTCCTGATAGCTACCGCATTCAAGGCATACTCCATGCATATTATATACATAAACCTTTTCATTTGGGTTATATCTGCAATTGGGATATAATGTGATAACAGTATAATTTAAATGAGGATGATGTCCGTTAAGCCATTTACCATACATCTGTATGCCTGTATAATGTTTTTCCGCATTATCAAGACGTGTTTTCTCCAAAACCTCAGATTGCTGGGCGTTAACGATAAAATTAACAATTAATACCATTATGACTATGATCGTTCTATACATATATATTATTAGTTGCCTTTATTATAAATTGTATTATTCCATTTGAATGCTGATCTTGAGACTCTTGACAATTGCTTAAAAAATTTATCAAAATAAATTTCACTATTTGGCGATTTTGTATAGTCTGATACACCATTAGGCCCGGGTTGAAGATGCGAGTACTGCTCTTTTTCATCATCCCATTTCGGTCCGCCAAATAATTCCCCTCTTAGAACTGCTTCCATTTCATCAATCTGATCATAAAAAGGTGTCCCATCTTTAAATGAACTTCCCAAACTTATTGTTCCTTTTTCAAACTGATACGCATGTTTGAGTTCGTGAGCGAGAATATACAGATCTTTAGTTGGGACAACTATTTCAACACGATCTTTTATTGTATTGTAAGAGGTACCGCCTCGAAGTGGTTCTCCGATTTTACAATGCTTAAGACCTATATCTATGTCATATTCAGTATCTGATTCTTTCAACTCGGTTATCTCGCCGAGGATAGCGGCATACTCGTTTACTTTGTCAAAATGGGCTTTAGCCTCATCCAAACTGCCGCCGTTTACTTGGGCGGCCTTTAAGGCTTTAACGCCATCTTCAAATTGTTCGATTAAATCGAATTCACAACGCTCGATAAACGATTGTATTATAACCCATGATCTATCTGTAAATTTCATACCTGACGGATCTGTATATCTGATGGGGTTGCCGCCGCAATATGCATAGGGGCTTATCCAATAAGTGGCCTCTGCCATCGGGTCGGGGGTTGTGAAGCGGGCGAGATGGGGCGCGTGGCGGCGGGCATGGAAGTCGTATTCGTCGCGGCCGTCGGCGCCGAGCCATTCTTTGCCGCCGTAGAGTCGCTGCATGTCGGCGGGTCGCCGCCACGGCTGACCGTAGGGATAGTAGCCTGTGTGACTGACGATGTTGCCGCGCGAGTCGACGACGTCGGTGATGTTGCCCTGATAGTCGGCCAACTCGTAATGCGCCGTACCCGAGGCGTCGAAATATCCGCCGTCGAAGCGCGTCATGATGACGCTGTCGCCCTGACAGACTGTGCCGTCGCCGTAATAGTAACGCGTCGAAACGAGACGGCTCCGGCTCGGTATCTTGCCGGCTACTACGGGCGTGACGGCCTCGTAGTATGACGTCGACAGCCGCCGTCCGAGGCCGTCGTAGCTGTCGAGCTGCGAATGGCCGTCGGCGAACCAGACGCGCGTCGGCAGGCCGTCGTTGTTGTAGTCGATGCGCACGATGCCGCGGGTCTCGTCGCTGCGCAGTCGCCCGGCGTCGTCGTAGGTCAGGGCCATGCCGGCAAGCGAGGGCGAACCGACGACGTCTTCGAACTTCGCGCCCTCGCCATAGTTGTCGACGCTGACGGCGCGGTTGCCGTCGAGGCTTATGCTGATGTCGTCGACCTCGTCATATTCCTCATTGCCCGAGGCGTCGCGGTCGTAAAGCCCCCGACGTCGTATCGAGGTAAGGTTGGTGCGGCAGTCGTATCCGTAGGATGCCGAATAGTTGTGGCTCTTGCCGGCCGCGGCGCTGAACCGGGCGTCGGTCAGGCGGTTGAGCGTGTCATAACGGTAGTCGTATGTGCCGTCGGCTGTCGTCTTTGACGATATGTTGCCGTTATAGGCCGGATAACGCCCGTCGGCATAGCGCAGTGTCTCGGCAAACGTGCGGTGGGGCGTGCCGCCCAGGGTCGAGCTTATGCCGGTGTCTATACCTGTCAGCCAGCCGTGTATGTCGTATGTGAAGCTGCGCGTTATCGTCTTGCCGAGGGTGACGGATTCGATGCGGCCGACGTGGTCATACTGATACCATGCCGTGGCGACCTCCGACTGTTTGCGGTCAGAGTCCGACGCGCCCTGCGACAGCCGTGTTGCTGACTCGTGCAGCCTGCCGTCTATATCGTAGTCGTAGTCCATATCTATCCGCAGGCCGTTGTCGTCGTCGGGGCGATGACGCACCGCCAAGGGCTGACCTGTATAGTTGTATTCGGTCGATGTGCGCCCGCGGTTATACCCGCGCCGACCGCCGCAGCGTCGTATCTCGCGGCCCTCGTCGTCGTAATAGATCACTTCATAGCCCGCGCCGGTGTATATGCCCGTGACAAGGCCCGGGGCGGGGTGAGGTGACCGACATCGGCCTCGTCGGGATAACCGTCGTCGAAGTCATACTCGCTGCCGAGCGAGCGGACGCTCTTGAACGAATAGTCATCATAATAGGTGGCGGTGACGACCTTGCAGGGATATTGCCATTCCGGCTCAAAGACATAGCCGCCGCGGTCATACTCATAGCCGTCGCGCCCGAGCGAGGCCGTGCGGCACTCCGAGGCAAACCCTGCGGCCTCGTCGTCGGTGATGTCGCAGTCGAGGGTGATGACCTGACGGCCG
>CAJTKG010000064.1 GCA_910576935.1 uncultured Muribaculaceae bacterium | reverse complement strand
TTAAAAAAGAAATAACGACTGACAATCAAGTGATTAGCAGTCGTTATTAGTACCCGGACCCGGGATCGAACCGGGATGGGTTGCCCCAACGGTGTTTGAGACCGTCGCGTCTACCGATTCCGCCATCCGGGCAAATCGATGCGACAAAGGTAGTGTTTTTTTTCGGTCGGTACAAATAAACGGGATGCGTTTTTTGAATGCATCCCGTTGTTTTTCATTTTATGGGTTATATATCAGATGCTGATGCCGGGTATCTGACCGACACACAGCTGTGTGATCCATATCCACAACGGGCAGAAGACCACGAAGAGTATGACAGATATTGCCAGCGATGATGTGCTGGTGGCAACATACGAGTCGTATTCGTCGGCGATGATAATGCCTGAGAATGCAGGGGGAAGGGCGCCGGCGACGACGAGCATGGCGAGGTTTGAGGCGTCCATCTTGAAGATGAGACCGACAATGAGCAGTGCTGCCGGCATTACGATAAGTTTGAGGATAACGCCGAGTATGGCCTGCCAGTTGATGTTGACTTTGACAGCAGAGAGGGTGATGCCTGCGGCAAACACTGCCATAGAGGCATTGGCACCTTTTATGAGGTCGAACGACGGGCTTGCCCATTTAGGCCAGGGTATACCGACGATGACCCAGATGACGGCAAGGATAGGCGCCCATGCCACAGGCTGTTCGAGGGCATGGATCACAGGCTTCCACGGATTTGGTTTTTTACCTCCGTTTTTGGCTAAAGCGGCGTCGTTGCCGGCATTTAGCAGCGAGAGCCCTACGGGAATGCCGACGGCGTTGACGACGATGCCTACAATGGCGACGACGAGAGCGACATAGGCGTTAGTGCCGAAGATAGGCTCGAGCACGGCAAAGCCGAGGAAGCCGATTGTGGGCGAACCGTTGACAAGAGCCATTACGGCGGCGTCGGCCTGTGTGACTCCCTGTTTCTTGAAACCGTACTTATAGATGTAGTAGACGAGCATGAAGCAGGCCATGATGACGACGAGCGATATTATCGAAAGCTTGATGTCTTTGACAAGCATCGAACGGTCGGCGTCGGCAATCGAGACGAACAGTGCTGCCGGCAATGCGTAGTCGAGGACGACTTTGTTGAATGCCTTGGCGTTGT
This sequence comes from uncultured Muribaculaceae bacterium, assembly GCA_910576935.1. GTDB lineage: Bacteria > Bacteroidota > Bacteroidia > Bacteroidales > Muribaculaceae > CAG-873. The sequence goes on along the minus strand of CAJTKG010000064.1, from coordinate 3,679 downwards.
CGTTTGTAAATATCCCTTTTTTGCCCGAGATATATCCGGCAAGCATCACGACGATGATAGGGACAATGGCATATAGTAATATATGTTCCATAAATAAATAATTGATTTTTATGATTCTGTTTTAAACCGGCCGCCGACAGCCGTGGCGGCCGGGAAATCATTATCTGAGCAAGGCTCAGCCGGGTAGAGGATCAGACGATGATGTCTTCGAGGGGAGTCGGATTGAGGTAGCCGATGTGGCCTGACTCTTTTCCTGCGTCAGCGGCGAGTTGTACGTCGATTAGTGCGGGGCGTTTTGAGGCGATAGCCTCTTTAAGGGCTTCGGATAGTTGGTCAGGGGTTGTCACGTAGTATGTCGTGGCGCCGAAAGCGTCGCCGAGTTTGTCATAGCGGGCATTGACATTCAGGGTTGTAGGTGCGGGGTCGCCGTCTTTCGACATGTTGACACCGATGCCGTTATAGATGCCGCCGTTATTGAGTATGACAACGGTTACCGGCAGATTGAAACGGCAGATAGTTGAGAAATCCATGCCTGAGAAGCCGAAAGCGCTGTCGCCTTCGACTGCTACGACGCTCTTGCCGGTGGCGACGGCTGCGCCTATGGCCGAGCCCATGCCCATGCCCATGATTGCCCACGTCGCGCAGTCGATGCGGTGGCGGGGAAGTGACATGTCGACGGCGTCGCGGGTGTCATCGAGGGTGTTGGCGCCTTCGTTGACGAGGATGACGTCGGGGTTTGACTCGAGAACCGGTTTGATCGCCGAGAGGGCACTCCAGTGATTCATCGGCTGAGCCGGTGCGGCGGCTGTAAGGCGTTCGGCAAATTTGGCGTTCTTGGCCTTCGACTCTGTTTGGAGGGCCGGGACCCATTGGGGATCGATGCTCAGCTTATACTGTGGCAGAGCTGCGAGAATAGCGTCAAGCGAGCTCGCAAGATCGCCGACTACCGGGGCGGCAATCGGACGGTTGCTGTCGATTTCTTCGGGGTCGATGTCGAGTTGGACGAACTTGGTGTGGGGACTCCATTTGCCTTTGCCTCTCGAGAGTAGCCAGTTGAGGCGGGCGCCTATGAGCACGACTACGTCGGCCTGTTCCATGATGGTCGAACGGCATGAGATGGCGCAGAGCGGGCCGTTGTCGGGAAGTACGCCTTTGGCCATTGACATCGGGTAGTAGGGTATACCTGTCATATCGACAAGCTTTTTGATCTTGTCCTCGACACGGGCATAGGCAGCACCTTTGCCGATGAGGAAGGCGGGCTTCTTGGCCGATGCAATCAGTTCGACGGCACGTTTGACCGAGTCGGCAGAGGGGACGATGGCGGGTTCGAGGTCGACGGGTTTGTAGAATAGTTTGTCGGCGTCGGCCGAGTTCATGATCGCGCCGAGGCATGGAGTGGTGACGTCGAGATATACGCCGCCGGGACGACCCGAGATTGCGGCGCGATAGGCGCGGACAACAGCGGTCGGGATGTCTTCGGGTTTATTGACGCGGTAGGCGGCTTTGACCAGTGATTTGGCGATGGCGAGCTGGTCGAGGCCTTCATATGTGCCTTGCTGCAGATCGATAGGTTCGCGCACGCTTGAGCCGCTGATCTGAATCATAGGGTAGCAGTTGACTGTAGCGTTCGCGGTGGCTGTCAGGCCGTTGAGGAATCCGAGTGATGACACTGTCAGCAGCACGCCCGGTTTCTTGGTGAGATAGCCGTGCGTGGCGGCTGCCATACCGGCCTGCTGTTCATGTCGGAAGCTTACAAATTTGATGCCTCGTCCCTGGGCAATATATGCGAGTTCGGTCACAGGTATACCTACAAGGCCGTACATTGTGTCTACGCCAACCATTTTTAGCGCACGGACGAGGATGTCCATGCCGGTCACCTGGGCGGGGTATGACGGGGCCTGAGCGGGCTGTGATTGTTTTGTCGTGGTCGTCATGATGTGTGTTTATGTTAGTTATGTGAGATCTTGTTATTTAAACACCACCGGGTATCGACGTCATAGGCGTCTGAGGCCCGGCGGTGTTTAATGTTTATGTTCTGTGCAGAATGTCAGATTATTTCGAGGGTGCGGCTTTGGGCATCGGAGCGGTTGTGCCGTTGGCTTTGAAGGCTTCCTGCTGCTGAGCCGAATATCCAAGAGATGTAAGCACTTCTTCGGTGTTGCCGCCGAGTGTCGGGCAAGGGCCATAGACAGGCTGGTAGCTTGACATTGTGAATGGCACACCGACGGTAACGAATTCACCTATGTTTCCTCCCTGATTGATCTTGACAAGTGTATTGCCGTCATATAGACTTTGGTCGTCCATGATTTCCTTGGTCGAGAGAACGGGGGCTACGGGCACGCCGCCTTTCGAAAGAATTTCTGTGACTTCATATTTGTCTTTGTCGATACAGAATTTCTGGATACGGGCATATATTTCCTGTTTGTGGCGGTCTCGGGCATCGGCAGTGTTGAAGTCGGGATTTGTCAGCCAGTCTTGGAAACCGAGTACTTTGCAGGCGAGTTCGAAGTCTTTTGCACCGCGTTGCAGAATGACGTATGCATATGCGTTGGGATCGGTTTCCCAACCTTTACATTTATATGTCCAACCGAGAACGCCGGAGCCTTCCTGATTTCCCGAACGGGGTACGAAGTCACCGAATTTTTCGTTAGGATACTGCGGGAACTGGGTAAGGTAACCGAGACGGTCGAGGGTGAGCTGGTCTCGGGTTTTGATACGACAAAGGTTAAGACAAGCGTTATGCATCGACTGGTAGACATAAGAACCTTCGCCTGTCTTCTCACGCTGCATAAGTGCGGCGAGCAGACCGATTGTCATGTGCATGCCGGTATTTGAGTCGCCGAGGGCGGCGCCACTCTGTGTCGGCACGGCATTATCGCCTTCCCACCAGCCTGTCGTGGAGGCAGCGCCGGCTGTTACCTGAGCCACAGGCTCGTAAGCCTTTAGATTGGCATATTTTGATGAGACAGGAAATCCTTTGATTGTACCGTAGATGCAGCGGGGGTTGATTTTGTGTACTTCTTCCCAGCTGAATCCGAGTTTATCCATGGCACCGGGGTGAAGATTCTCGATGAAAATATCAGCACCTTGGATGAGCTTTGTAAGAATCTCTTTTCCGTCAGGCGTAGCGGCGTCGAGAGCGACAGATTTTTTATCGGAGTTAAGTTGGAGAAAATAGTAGCTTGGCTCATTGGGCTCAAACTGAAGTTCATTACGGGTCGCGTCGCCTGAGCCGGGACGTTCTATTTTAATAACCTCGGCACCAAGCCACGCGAGGAGCTGTGTACACGAGGGTCCTGATTGTACGGCTGTGAAGTCAACGACTTTAATTCCTTGAAGAGGAGCAGTGTTCATAATCAATAGTTTTTTGTGTGTTATATGTTTTTCGAAATTTGTAACTATAAAACATATTTAGTGACCACTAAGTTAGTTGGCTATGCTTAATTTTTGTTAAAATGATATGGCGAAATGCATTGGGAGTACGTGTTTAAACACTTGCCCTCGGGGCATTTCTTATTGAGATGATCAAGACTTTATGATTGGATGGAGTTTTTTAACGAGAGAGGTAGCTGTAAGGGTTAAACTCCTTGCTCGATGGTTTGTAACAACGATGTCAATGTGCGTCTGACATCGGTTTGGTCGGTTTAGACGCGCGGGGATGTCTGCCGCAGTAGCTATA
>CAJTKG010000063.1 GCA_910576935.1 uncultured Muribaculaceae bacterium | reverse complement strand
AAAAAGATAAAAACTAAAGAAAGACATAAAAATTAAGACATAACAATGAGACGCTATCTCAGACTTATACTGATTACGGTCCTTTGGATTAGCACCGAGGTTGCCGTATCACAGGACCGGTCGGTCAAGACCAATGTTCTGTCGGACGCGACGCTATCGCCGTCGGCGTCTGTAGAGATGACCGTGGCTCCGCAGTGGTCTGTCGACCTGTCGGGGAGCCTCAACGCGTGGACTCTCTCGGGCGGCGAGAAGCGGTGGAAGCACTGGGCAGTCCAGCCCGAGGCGCGCTACTGGTTCTGCCGGCCCTTTGCCGGTCATTTCGTGGGGGCTCATCTTCTCGGGGGCCAGTATAACATCGGCGGCCTTGACCTGGGATTCAAGTTTCCGGGCACCGATTTCGGCAAGCTCAAGGACTACCGCTACCAGGGCTGGTTTGTCGGAGCGGGCATAGCCTACGGCTACTCGTGGATTCTCGACCGCCACTGGAACCTCGAGGCCGAGATCGGCCTGGGGTGGAGCTACACCCGATACGACCGCTTCGAGTGCCGCGACTGCGGCAAGCGCCTTGAGGAAGACAAGCCCCACAACTACGTCGGCCCTACCAAAGCGGCCATCAACCTCGTGTATGTATTCTAAATCAGCTCCAACAATGAGAACACCAAAAATATTAGCCGCCGTCGCCGTCGTAGCCGGTCTCGGCATTGCAGAAGCCTCGGCGTCGACGGGTTCCGTCACGGTCAAGAGCCTCGATATCGCGCGCAACGACCACCGGCTCTATCTCACCATAGACTTCGATCTGTCGCAGCTGAAGCTTCGCTCAGACGAAGACATCACCCTGACGCCTGTTGTGATGACTCCCGACAGCAGCGAGTCGATCGTATTCGAGAGCGTCGTCATCGCCGGGCGCACGGCCCGCTACCGGCACGAGCGCCACAACGACCTCGGGGGAGCCCGTCTCTATGAGGCAGGCAAGCTTGACAACCTGCGCTATACCGCCACAGGCGACGACGCCACGTGGCTCGACGACGCCGTCGTGAAGGTGCGTCAGACCGAAGGATGCTGCCTTAAGATCAAAGACCGCATCGAAGAGATCGCCCGGCTCAAACGCCCGCGTTACACACCTATGTATAACTATATCACCCCCGTCGGTGACTCTGTCAAGACGCGCGACCTTGAGCGCCGGGCCTATATCAACTTCCCGGTCAACCGCACCGAGATGTATCCCGAGTATATGACCAACCCTCAGGAACTGTCGAAGATCATCCACACGATCGACTCTGTCAGGAACGATCCCGACATCACCATCACGTCGATCTTCATCAAAGGCTATGCCTCGCCCGAGGGCCCGTGGAACAATAACGTACGTCTGGCCCGCGGCCGTACCGCCACGCTCAAGGAGTATGTCGAGACTCTCTACCGTTTCCCGCACGACTTCATCAAGACCTCCTATGAGCCCGAGGACTGGGAAGGCCTTCGCGACTACCTCGAACACTCGTCGCTCGCCAACCGCGACGCCCTGTTGGCGATCGTCAACTCAGACCTTGAGCCCGACGCCAAAGACCACAAGCTGCGCCGCGATTTCCCGACCGACTACAAGCTGATACTCACGACGGTCTATCCCTGGCTGCGACACTCCGACTATCGCATCGAGTATGTCATCCGCTCGTTCACGACGCTCGACGAGATACTCCACGCCCTGCGCACGGCTCCCCAGAAACTGAGCCTGTCGGAGTTTTACCGCGCGGCTCAGAGCATGCCCGTCGGCTCGCCCGAATATAACGAAGTTTTCGAGATCGCCGTCAGAATGTATCCCGACGATGTCGCCGCCAACCTCAACGCCGCCAACACGGCTATGCGCCGCGGCGATTATGAAGCCGCCGCGGTCTATCTCGATCGCTGTGGCGACGAACCCACCGCCGTGTATGCCCGAGGCATCCTGGCGGCGCTTCAGGAAAAATATGAAGAAGCCGAAGAATGGTTCGGCCGTGCTGCCCGACTGAAAGTCGCCGACGCCCCGACAGCCCTGTCGCAGATCAAGGCAATAAAGGAATATAACGAACAATATATCAGATAAGCCTGCTGAGAAAAGAATCGTACAGCCCAATATAAATAACCTAATATAAATTAACCCATAAACCCGATTACCAACCATACACACACATCAAGTCAACCAATCAGACACAACAAAAATTACAAATAATTGAAAACCAACTAAAAATTTAATCAATGAACAAGTATTTCAAAATTCTGTCAGCCGCAGCCGTAGCCCTTTTGGCGACCGCCTGCAGCAACGACGAGCCCAACCCCGTCCCCGTCCCCGAGGGTAACGGCGAATCGGCTTACCTCAAGGTTAGAATCAACTATGCCGACGGCGGCCGCGCCACAGCCGGCGACTTCGAGTATGGCAAAGACTACGAGCACGCCATCAGCAACGCCCGCTTCTTCTTCTATGACGCAGCCGGCAACTATGTAGCCAAAGCCAACGTCTGGGACGGCGGCAACGCCAACGAAGAGAAACCCGACGAGAACATCGAATATTTCGGCAACAATGTTCTTGTGCTCAACGGTCTTGACAAAAAAGGCTATCCCAAATACATGCTCACCGTCCTCAACGCCCCCGACGGCTTTGAGTCAGAGGCCACGATGGCCTCGACAGCCCGTAAGCTCACCCTCGCCGCCGGCGCCGACGAGAAAACCGGCGGTATCTACGGCAAAAACAGCAACTTCCTGATGTCGACCACCTCATATGTCCGCACCGACAAAGACGAGCCCGCTTATGTCACGGTGCTCAACGAGGGTAACTTCTTCCTCGAACCCCACGAGGCAACAGGCTATGCTCCCGTACAGGTCTATGTAGAGCGTCTCGCTGTCAAAGTGGCTCTGGGTCTCGACGAAAGCAAACTTCTCGCAGGACTCAACGACAAAGGTCTCTATGAACTCAATGTCACCGTCGCCGACAAAGACAACAACGATCCCGACGGTATCGCCGTAGGCGCCACCAAACTCTATGTCAAGATCAACGGCTGGGGTCTGTCGAACACCCGCAAGAACAGCTACCTGAGCAAAGACATCGACGGTCTCGCCACCCCGATGACCAACGGCTTCGACTGGAACGCAGCCACATTCTACCGCAGCTGGTGGGGCAAGTCATACGGTTATGACAAGGCCGTCCAGTTCAACGCAGTTCAGGGCACAAGCGACCTCAACACCTATGCCTACAGCGATCTGACCAAGAAGCTCGTCAACGAATATCCCGAAGGCGAAGTCACAGCCGAAGAATATAAGAAATTTGTCGATTACTGCGCCGAGAACACCAACACCGTAGCCAACATCAAGGCGTCGGCACTCAGCGTCGAAGGCAAAGAACTCGTCAACCCGGCCGCCGTCACCGTCGTGCTCGTCAACGCAACAGTCTGCGACGCCGAAGGCAACGGTCTCAACCTTGTCGAATACAACGGCATGTACTTCACCGACGAAGCCTTCCGCGACTACGGCATGCGCTATCTCAAGGAAGACAACAAACTCGGCTACTACACCAAAGCCACCGTCGACGGCAAAGACGTCTACACCCAGCTCGGCGGCGACTATGTCAAAGTTGTCAAGAAATACGGCGCCTCGGTTGTTGAGCTTGCACCCGACACCGAAGCATTCAAAGACGTTACGCTCTACACCAAGAACGGTGAGGACTATGAAGTCGTAGCCGACAACGCCACCCCCCTCGCCACCCTGACCGCCAACCTCAAAAACTTCACCAAAGACGTCAAGGCAGTCGGTTACAAAGGCGGCGCGATGTACTACCAGATCCCCGTCGAGCACCTCTTCAGCGACGGTGACGACAAGAAAATCAGCGAAGGCGAGTATGGCGTAGTTCGCAACCACTTCTACCAGCTCAACATCACAAGCATCTCTCGTCTGGGCCATGGCGTCTTCGATCCCGATACCGAGACCATCATCCCCGACGAGCCCGAAGATCCCAAATACTACCTCGGCGCCGAAGTCAACGTACTGTCGTGGAAAGTTGTCAAACAGGATGTACCCCTCTGATAAACAGATAGTATAACTTAATAGAATCAAATCCGGGCGCTCCGCTGCGAGGCCCTTGATCTCCCGACGTCGGGGCGCCCGGATTTTTTCATCACCGTCAAGCCCCCTGCCGGCATTCGCATCCGGGTCACAAGCCCCTCGGACGAACGCCGCCTCACACCGCTCTCCGACCCTCTACACTCCGACTCCTCGACAATCACGCAGCGCCGACAACGCGCCGCCACCAAAACCGACAACAACGAGCCGTCGGGCCACTCCCCCGGCCACCATATATAAATAATAATAAACCAAAAGGATAAACCAAAATTATCAATAAGGACCATCGACCCGATGAAACTTACAGACATACTCAGACATCTGACCGCGGCGTTACTGCTTCCGCTCACGCTCGGCCTTGGCTCATGCGACGGCATGATCTATGACGACGAAGGCGACTGCGACCCCCACTACAAAGTCAGATTCCGCTATGACATGAACATGAAATATGCCGACGCCTTCTCCAACGAAGTACTGTCGGTGACCCTCTACGTCATCGACGACGCCACCGGCCGCATCGTCCGTCAGATACACGAAGACGGTGAATCGCTCCGCAGCGAAGGCTACCTTATGGATGTCGACGTCGCCCCCGGCCGTTACACCCTGTTGGCATGGTGCGGCGAAGGCACGTCGAGCCACTTCAGCATCCCCGAGGCCGACGTCCACACCGGCCTGACCTGCAGCCTCGGCCTCAAGCGTCACGACCAAGGCTACGACTACAGCGACGAAGACCTTGGCCGTCTCTACCACGGCCGTCTCAACGGCGCCGAGTTCCCCGACGAGCAGGGCACCCACATCTATGACGTGCGGCTCACCAAAGACACCAACGTCATCCGCGTGGTACTCCAGCACATCAACGGCGAGCCCGTCGAACACGAGAAATTCGACTTCCGCATCGACGACACCAACGGGCGCCTCGACTGGGACAACAGCCGGTTGGGCATCACCCCGGTGACCTATCATCCTTGGCATCTGAGCTCGGGCAATGCCGGCATCGAAGACCCCGTCGTCCGCGGCAGCCGCACGCAGACCGAATATGGTTGCGCCCTCGCCGAGCTCACCACCTCGCGTCTTTTCAAAGAGGCCGACAAGAACGACGAGCCGCGTCTGAGCGTCACCCTCAAAGACGGCGGCGGTCAGGTGCTGTCGATACCGCTGATACGTACCCTTCTGCTGGTCAAAGGCCATCACAACCGCAAGATGAGCGACCAGGAATACCTTGACCGACAGGACGAATACAACCTCGTCTTCTTCCTCGACGACGGCAACCGCTGGATCAACACCACCATCTACATCAACTCATGGCAGGTCGTCCTCCAGGACGCAGATCTGTGATACGAT
>CAJTKG010000062.1 GCA_910576935.1 uncultured Muribaculaceae bacterium | reverse complement strand
GCCGAACAATGGATAATCCAACAGGTAACGCCCGACGCTTCAACTGCATCTGAAGCGTTGAAGTGGTCAGCGCATAAATCGGCGTGTAGGGTTGAAACTCTTATAAATGATGGTAAATACACATTTAATCCCCGAGATCGTGAAACATATAATAATGGAACGGTTTTAAAAATAGGATACAAAGAGCCATTAAAAGATTGTACACAATATATCACAATACAAATAATGAACAATAACATTGATACAAATAGGCCATGAACAGGAACTTGGTAATTTTAATGATTTTAGCCTCTCAGATAATTGCTGTGTCGGAAACGTATGCTACTAAACCAGATTCAACAAAATTGAATGAAGTTGATATAATGAGAATTTTGGATGAAGAATTTAGAAAAGATACAACTAATATTTTACGTTATTATCTGTGGAGTCTCACATGCCCGAATGATTCGTTAAAGATAGATCCGGATGAGATATACCGGCAGCTTGAATCGGTTATTAGCCTTAATATAGAAATATTAGATTTCAAGTCATGGTATGCAATAGAGCCATATATGGATTTTCTCGTTGAAGTTGGTTGGAGTGATTCCGATTATTCTTTATGGTGCATGGGGCAAAAATCCATCCAATATAAAAAATCGTATATAGAGAGTGCATATCAGTGGGCAAAAGAGCACGAAAAACAGTTAACTCGAAAATTTATATATGATTATTTACGATTATGGTACCTGTACGTAGATTCCTCCAAATACATTAGATCCGGTGATCTTGACAGATGGGAGAAATTGTCGGATTCTATTATTGTTGAAATGGGTAAAATGTATATTAAATAATAAAACCATAATTATGACATTGGATAAATTATGCCCGGTTGTAGCTGTGTTAATTCTTTTTTCTACGACTGTTTCATATGCCGGAGACGAATATGATGATTATTTATATGACACGGTGTATCTGAAAGAGGTTGTCGTGCCGGAAGAAATCGATTCAATATTGAGAAATGTTGTGATACCCCAGCTTCAAGAAAGCCGGATGGACTCGACGCACCACCCTTTGGTCATAAATGTGTATGACGATGAGTTGACAATTGAGATATTTGATTCTGCAACTGTTGTAGATTTCGGCTTGTTTTTCAATGGATATAATGATTCATACCCGTATATGATTTATTTTAATAAAGTCGCCGATGTGCAAGTCTCAACAAAATCAATGCCGCTGAGAGTGCATAGTCCTGCTAATATATATATATGATCCATCACATTGGCGGTATCATAAGCATGACAACAGGTATAGGCTGACATTTTGTGATCCGTCTATCAAATACCCGTGGTTGGATAATTATACCCCGGAAGAGAGGTCGATCATTTTTAAATTTCTCTACTCGGAAGATTCAAATGTTGTGCGCGAGGCCATACGTGAGTTTTTAAACCCTTGAATTACAATTCATTGCTAATCGATCGAAATAAATGGAATGAATTTATCGGTATCTTCAACAGGCCTGAACAAAAAAAATAATATAATAGGAATATCAATACGACGATGATGAGACTGATTTCGGTAATATTATGTTTGACGTGTGGTTTTGCATGTTTTGCACAAAAAGACATTGTGATAGGTCAGAGCGATTTTATCATACCTGACAGCTGTGTGAATCGATATGATCCTGACGGCAAAGACACCGGTATTTGGATTGAAAAAGCAAAACAAGGATATTTTGTCTCCTACTTTAAAGCGGGGAAAGTCCATGGCGTTGACTCGGGATATACGGGCGGTCGTACCGGTACAGAGGGATCTTTTTTTAAATTCTATGATGTTTATTATGATAACGGACTGATATGCGGACCTTTCGTCATGTATCATGAAAACGGAGTCATGGCTATTTATATCAGTGATATATCACGTCTGGAGGATGGCGAACGCTATGACACAAGATATTCCGACGATACGTGTTTTATATATAAAGGCTATGAAGTCGACTATGACGAATGCGGCAGGATAAAGGCCGAAGGCCTGTGCATATTCGGGAAGGACTATTTTATCGACAGTGAGCCTGTCGGAGACTGGAAAGAGTATAACGGCGATGGCACCTATACGATAGTCAACAAAGGCCGCAGACTTGACAAGTAGATAAATTATCTAAATTAAAAGATGATGATTGCAAGACATTTAACAATATTATTCTGTCTGGTGTGCAATTTTGCGGGCTCTGCACAAAAAGATATAGTCATACCTCAGTATGATTTTGCCATACCTGACAGTTGTGTGAATCGGTATGATCAGAACGGCAAGTCGACAGGCGTTTGGGTATTATATGAATCTCCTTATTGTATCGTAAGATACGATAAAGCCGGGAAAGCACATGGTAAATGCTCAATATATACATTGGAAAAGACAGATCACGCTGAGATTTCACATAAATTATCTGATATTTATTATTCCAACGGATTAATATCAGGGCCTATTATCAAATACCATGAAAACGGCGTCGTATCTTCATATATCAGTAAAATATCTCGTTTGGATGAAGGCGAACGTTACGATACACGACTTCGAGACAATACAGGTTTTGCATATAAAGGCTACGAAGTCGACTATGACGAATGCGGCAGTATAAAGGCTGAAGGTTGGTGTATATTCGGAGCGGAACCGGTTACAGAGGGCCTTATAGATATTGAGCCGGTCGGCGACTGGAAAATATATGATGAAAATGAAAAATATACTACAGTGAATAAAGGAGATCGCATTGATAATTAACGTGAGTTCGATATTTTAAATTTCACGCAGCATCTCTTCTCAAAACACACAAGCGTATGGTTGGGTTATTGGTAACCGCAAAAATAAATAATAGTTATTTTGAAATCTCCTAAAAACAATATATGGATATAAGGGTAAACAAAACTGTGTTTAGAGTTTTTAAGGTCATCTGCGGTTTGGTTTCGATCTATTTCGCAGTGCCTTTTGTAGTCGTGGTTTTCTTGTTGGTAACCCGCGTCTGCAATGAACAGCAGACATGCTACTATTATCAGATTGAGACTGCCACCGGCACTGTCGGCATAACAAGTATGTTTAAGACCGACGACCGTAATGTCGAAGTGACTATCTCGGACAAACCTCAATGGAAAGACGAGAAATTTGTTATTGCCAAGAAACCGCTTGGTATGACATATTGCATTGACAATGACAGTGTTTACATTGATGACAATGACAAAAAATGTTTTGTGTCGGTGCCGTCACGCGTCAGATTTGTGTCGGGATATAGCCGCAACCGGCTCGGCTGTCCGTTGACAGAAGGTGACAACATATACATCGCACAAGATTATTTACTTGAATTTGTTGGCGGTGAAAGTTATAAATTCATTGTTGAAGCAGGTAAACGCCAAAGTCATGAACGATAAAAATAATTTTGCCGCAACCGAATATATCTCTGTTGGAGGCTTGAAACAGATTGTTTTAAGGCATCCGGCGGCTACCGTGGCAGGCGTGTTCATATTATTCTGCTCAATAGCTTTGGCTCTTATCGTATTATTGGGAACAATCAGATTCCCGTTTGCATACATAAGTCCGGTGCTGCCGTCGTTATTTCTGATGGGATGGCTCTACCTGAAATTGATAAAATTTGCAGTCAAGACAACAGGTCATAAAGAGTTCTACATCATTCTCATCGCTTTTTGGCTCACATTGATGATGCTCTGTTGTGTATTTCTCATTTATATAGGCTGTTTTAACTGATGAAAGAAGTTATATCCGATTATAAATCGACTTACGATAAACTGATAAGGCTATCGGTTTTTGCTATACTTGTCGTGGGGTTACCGGGCATCGGCTATAGACTTGGAATATTATTGCCGATGAAAGTCGGTCAACCTTATGCCTTTATGTCGATCATATGGGCATTGATGCCGCAGATAGCGGCTTATATTGTCGTCAACAGTGCGGCGGTCAGGCTGACCCGCCGCAGATTTCTATGGCTTTTCTCTGCCTTAATACCGTTTGAATTGATCCTCATATATATTCTCTTCATCTCAATTCCATACACCTGTTGAAGCTATTTTAAGAATTTCCGTAACTATCATAATAAGGTGAACGATTGGAATATTAGAAGGTGAAAAACAAATAAATACAGTCTCTTATGAAATATTTACTCTATGGTTTTGGAATAGTATTCCTATTAATATATGGATACATCTCTCTTATATACTCCTGGAATGTATTCAGCGTTTTCAGATACGAAGAAGCCCCTGTTATCGGATACTCTGATTTGCCTCAAAACATACAAAATTCTATCGTCAAATATGTAGAAACAGATGAACATAAAAACAATATAATTTCACTAACCGGTGATTTTAGCCTAAAATATACTTGGGTAGGTCCATGGATTTTTAGAAAAAGAATCGTAAATGATGACACCGGTAAATCTTATTATGTTCCGCAAAATGTTCCAAAGCCTATTATTGTTGACTGTGAATATGCATATATCCCGACGGACTATAATTTGGGGAAACATAACTACTTGGATTTTTCATATAGAAAAATGCTTCTTAAATGAGTCATTACCAATACTTCCGCAACCGTCAGGGCTCGACGATGGCCGTGGTCGACGACAGCGGCGCCGTGGTGCAGCGCACGGGCTACTATCCGACGGGGACACCCTTTGTGCTGCCCGTCGATGCCGACGACAGCAACGGCACGCCCGCTCTCGACGGCGTCACCGACCGCCTGCACATCGGCAACCGCCGGATGGGCCTGTCGGGGCTGGCGATGTACGACAACAGCGCCCGCGTCCACGACCCCGTCATGCCACACTTCCTCACCGCCGACAAGTATGCTTCGAAATACTATAACTTCTCACCATTCAGCCATTGTGGAGGAAACCCTGCAAATATGGTGGATTGGGATGGGAATGATATTTTTTTATTCGATTCTGCAAGTAACCTTATAGATTATGAAAAGAATGACGGCAATGACGTAATTAGAATAATGCAAGATAACGTAACGTGTTTCTTAAGATTGGAAAAAGGCTCAATCAAACTTTTCTCTGATTGTACAAATTCAGACAATAATTATAATACAGAAGAAGGTAATCTCATATTACAAGTAGTAGAAAAAAGTGCAAGTAGAGTTTATGAGTATATGTCAGAAAATACTCAGGCAGAATGGGGACATACTGAATCAAATAGCGGCGAACACTTCGTTACTACGGGTCACAGCCATGGTAATGAACCAGGTATGACTGAAATAAGTAATATACTGGTGGACGAAAGGAAAACCATTCCTCGAAACTCACACAGCCATCCGGAAGGCACGGAGTTACCGTCAGATAGTGATGTACGCATGATAAAATCAATAAATCATAGAAACAAAAAAAATGATCCCAACGCTCCAAAAATAGAATCGACTATATATATCCCCGGAAAACATAAATATATAAATTATAATGAAAAAAGTAAATGTGCAACGCGGCAAAATAATTGAAACCGCAGCAAAGAAGACACTACGAAATGGACTGTTAAGTACATTTGTTTTGAGTATTTACGTTATTGCAGTGAGCTGTCAGAATAATACAGTAAAATATACGACACCCGTTGTTGCCATCGATATTTCAGAACTTGATGACATTCAGTTGGGAAAATGTTGTGGTGATTCATTGTATAAGGGCAATGCTAAAGTCCTTAATAAAGTGTTTAGAACTGTGGATTTGTTTGAGATAGCTGTACCCGTTGTGGTAGATTCGATGCTGCGTAATTATGTCATACCTGAAATGAAAGCCAACGGTTGTGCCAAGTATAAATATATCA
>CAJTKG010000061.1 GCA_910576935.1 uncultured Muribaculaceae bacterium | reverse complement strand
ACGAAAATTATATCCTAAGGTAATCTCTATCGAGGTATTGCGTGAAGCGCTGAACGTGTCGGCTTTGGCCGCGGGAAAGATATTGCCGAGACCGAAATAGTAGCGGCCTTCGAGCGTTATCGAGTTGCGCGGTGAGATATAGAATTCGACACCTGCGCCTCCGGCGATACCGTAGTCAAATTTGTTTTTGATCGGCGTCGCCATCTGTTCGGTCATGCGGTTTGCTATAGGAAAATCCGTGACCGACGCCGGATCCCGATAGTCGAAGTCGGCCGAAATCTTGTCAGATATCATATAGCTGAACTCCGGTCCAAGGTTGATGAAAGCCTTGAAGCGCGGCGCCCCGAAATAAATGTGTGTCAACAGCGGCAGACGCACATAAGTCAAGCTGTGGCTATACGAAAACGGCGCGCCCTCGAAATCTTCTTTCCACCCTCGCGTCTGCCAGCCGAGTTCAGCGATGAGTCCGAAAATTTTCTCTTCTGCATAGCGGAATGTAACGGCGCCGGATGTGCCGGAGTTCCAAAGTTGTTTCACCGATGGCGAGAATGATACTTTAGACATCGCCATACCTGCGCGGCCGCCAATGGCGATATGTGGTTTATAGTGTGTCTCGGCCATGGCGACGGAAGTGACGGCACAGAGCGCGACTACAAGCAGGAATCTGATGGCTGTTTTCATATCAGAGTATACGTTGGGTGCGACCGTCACCGTTATATCTTATTATGTAGATCTCGTCGTTGACAAAACCCGACGAATCACTGCCACTGTCAGGGTGTATGAAGCCGAAGCTCGATTGGGCGCCTGAGTATGTGGCTGCATCGGGCACCAAAGTGCCGTCGTTGTTGCGTATGTTCCTTATGAGGAAGTTACCCAGATCGAAACCGAGGATACCATAGACCGGAACGGCTTCAAGCATCTCGCGCCCATACCAACGGACAAAGGCATCGTTAAGGTTACGGCTCGACAGCGAGTCTTTGTCTTCATAGAAACGCGAGTATATCGTGGCGCCGAGAGTGTGCAGCATCGCGAGAGCGTCGCCTCTGAACGCCGTCCAGTCGGGATAGCCGAAGACAGCCATATCTTTGCTGCCTATGTAGTTTTTGAGGACGTGGCTGAATTTGTTGAATTCGGCAAGAGCCCCCGACGACGGTATAAAGACATAGCGCACCGAATCGGCGAGCTCATTGAGGTTCGAGGCGAGCAATGCACCTTCATAGGCTATATCGACCGGAGCTATACCCTTTTCGATATAGCGCTGGCGGGCATAGTTGACGAAGCTTTCTTTCTCGTTGCGACCCGAAGTATTCGTCAGGAACACGGGCGTATAGCCGTCATAAAGCGCTTCGAGAGCATCGACGGCCTTTTCATACATGCGCGCCTGCGGAAGATTGGCCTGAAGCACGACAGGGTTGGTAAGATAAAGCGAATCTTTGATATTGAATATGTTGACTACATATGTCTCTTCTTCGATGGCATGGCGGGCAATAGCCTCGAGCTGCGACACATCTTCGGGTGCTATGATCACCGAAGCATTCTTGACATCGTCGCCGGCCATGAGACCGGTTATTCGCTCGGTACTTCCCTCCGTGTCATAAGCAATGATTTTTATCGAGTCGCCACGGTTGCTGAGTGTATCGGCGGCAATGAGGAGGCCTTTGTAGAAGTCGGTGTAGAGCCGGCTCTGACGTGAGATATCTTCGTCACCGAGCATAAACGGCAACATGACAACGATCGACGGATTTTTGCGCGGCTCTACCATTGTAGTCTCCACCTCGACAATACCCGGATTGACAGGCGTCAATTCGGCCGTCTGCCTTAGCGGCACGATGGTGTCATACCTGTTGTCGTCACACTCCGAATTGTTGTTTTCCGGAACTGCGGCGTGACTGCCGTCTGTGATGTTATCGTTAGACTCGTCTCCCTCCTCGCGCACCGGAATCTTGAGCGTCATACCGGCTTTGAGACCGTTTTTACACATTGGATTGATAGCGATGATGTCATCGATGCTGATACCATAATGCTTGCTGATGCCATAAAGGCTTTCGCCTTTTTTGACCTTGTGCAATATAAGTTTGCCGCCGGGTTCTATCGGTTCAAACACATCATCGTCGTTGTCTTCAACGGGAAAATAAAGCACATCGCCGGTTTTGATGACGTCGGCGGCAGCCGGATTATATTTGATCAGCATCTCACGGGTGATGCCCAGCCGATGGCTCAGCGAGAAGAGCGTGTCACCGCGTTTGACCTCATAATAGTAATACTCGGTGCCGTTGATGTCTTTCTTAGGAAGCTCGAGCGCCGCGATATACGGAGCTGCGGTTAAAATCACCAGCAGCATAAATGATTTTATCAGGAGATGTTTCATGCCATATATTATAATGACTGCAAAGTTAAAAACAGTTTTGGATTATAACAAACGTCCCCCAAAAATAAGATATAAAAGGTCATAAAAAACGACATCCGCGCGAGTTTGACACTCTCGGCGGATGCCGTTTATAACATTTCCCGAGACCTTATTGGAGTGTGCCGTTCTCGGCCTGCTGTATCATCTCTTTGCCGGCAGTGATATATATCTCGACGCGTCGGTTCTGGGCGCGGCCTGCTGCCGTATCGTTAGAGGCGACATAGTCGGCCTTGGGTATACCCTGGGCTGTGACGCGAGTTGGAGCGACGCCCGAGTTGACCAGATAGCTCAGAACGGCGCCGGCGCGTTCATTGGCGAGTTTTTCGTTTACGGCAAACGAGCCCGTGTTGTCAGTGAAGCCAAGCACCTGGATGTTTGTGCCGGGGTTCTGCTTTACCGACTGGGCAAACTGCGATAGCTCGGTCTGAGCCTTTGATGTGAGGGTATATTTGCCTGTCGGAAAGAGGATGCCGCCGTCAAAAGTCACCTTGATGGCCTGAAGTCCGTTCTGATCGGTGACTTTCTCGACTTTGGCCTCGTTGGCCAGTTGCTCCTGAAGCTGTTTCTGCTGTTTGTCCATGCGGTTGCCGATCAGAGCACCGGCCCCGGCGCCGATTGCCGCACCTATGGCGCTGCCTATGCCGGCACCCTTGCCGCCACCTACGATGGCACCCAGACCGGCTCCGACAGCGGCTCCGCCACCACCGCCGATAAGCGCGCCCTTACCGGTATTATTCATTGTCGAACAAGAAGTTTCGCCTATAAGCATAGCACCGCTGAGAAGAGCGATTGCCGCGATTTTAATGAGTTTCATATCTGTAATTGTTAAAAGTTACAACATTGTTAACGCAAAAGACGGTCGATTATTCTCTCTATGTCTATGATTTTTTACAAACAATCTGACATATATGTTTTGAAAAGCCGATTATTTTTAACTAATTTTGTGGTAGCAAAACAAAAGACCACTCTTTATGGCTATGTCGTTTAAGACATCATCCAAACGCAATTCACTGATATTAGGCCACATCGGCGCGGTAATCACCGTTGCCATCTGGGGCGCATCGTTCGTATCGACAAAAGTCCTTCTCGAGCACGGCATGGGACCGGCAGAGATATATGTCTATAGATTTGCGCTCGCATACATGCTTGTGCTTGTTTTCAGCCACAGACGCCTTTTCGCCCGATCGTGGCGCGACGAACTCCTCTTTGCCACATGCGGCCTGTGTGCCGGTTCAATTTACTTCCTTGCCGAGAATACAGCCCTCGAATATACACTTGCGACCAACGTCTCACTGCTGACATCGACATCGCCACTGATAGCATCGATGCTTGCCGGCCTGATGTACAAGTCAGAGCGCCCGACCCGTGGCAACATCATTGGCTCTATGATAGCTTTTCTCGGAGTCGCCTGCGTCATCTTCAACAGCAGCTTCAATCTCGAGATAAGGCCTTTGGGCGATATGCTCTCGTTGGCCGCCGCTTTCAGCTGGGCCATCTATAGCTTCGTGCTCAGACGTCTCGACGTCACCTATGACGTATGGTTCGTGACCCGCAAGACATTCTTCTACGGCATCGTGACATCGATACCGTTCGTGCTTGCCGAACCCCTCAATAATCCCGTTACGCTGCTCAATGACACCTCTGTGGTTACCAATCTGCTGTTCCTCGGCGTAGGCGCATCCATGATAGCCTACTATCTGTGGGCCAAAATTGTCAAACAGGTTGGTGCGGTCAAGGCCAATAATTATATGTATCTCCAAACCATCTTCACTATGATAATCTCGGCGATACTGATAAACGAGCGAGTCTCGGCCGTAGGCATCCTTGGATGCATGCTTATTCTCGGAGGCCTTTGGCTCGGCACTTACCTGTCTCGCGAACGAGAATGACTGCTTCGCGTCAAAACGGTCACACAAGATAATTGCCTTTGACAATACCGCTCAAATCCCCTTTAAATAAAATTCGGCCTCGTCAGCGAGCATAGCGGCGGTACGCGATGTCAACTGACAATTGCGGGCGGCCTCTTTGCGGGCGCAGTCGAGCGCTTTCTGTGGTAACTGTGCGACAAGATTGAACATCAAGCGCAAGCTTGTGTAACGTTCCATATCTACCTCACTGTCAGCAAACGACGCAGCCAACTCGGCAGCGAAAGGCATATGACGCAGCAACCTGTGACAAAGTATGTCAGCCACCTCGGCCGACGGCACTTCAGCCACCCATCGGCGTGCCTGTTCCTTGGTAAATTCCTCGCGCGGATAGATCATCGGCGCCAGCAACATGCTTTCGCGGGTGCTTGTGTTACGCCAAAGAACCTCGGCCAATGCCGCCGACCGTGGCGTCATCTCCGATATCTCGACTATCTGTGGCAGATTGAGCCCGAAGATAATTCTGAACTTAGAACCCGCCTTGCGGTATGTATCTGCGACAATGCCGTTGCGCAGTGCAAAAAAATGGCGTTTGACCGTCTGCATTTCATTGAAGGTTGTCATAGTAGCTGTCGGTTTTTTTTGCAAAATTACTCAATTATTTCGTAATTTTGCGCCGTAAATCACAAAGCATACAACAATGGCACAGAAACCGTCAATACCCAAAGGCACCCGCGACTTTTCAGCCGAGGAGATGGGCCGCCGAAACTATATATTCGATACAATCAAGGATGTCTTCCGTCTTTTCGGCTACCGGCAGATCGAAACCCCGGCGATGGAGAATCTCTCGACACTGATGGGCAAATACGGCGAGGAAGGCGACAAACTCCTATTCAAGATTCTCAACTCCGGCGATTTCCTCAGTTGCGTCGACCGTTGCCTCGCCGAGAGCGGTGACTACGTGCACCTCGCCCCGAAAATCTGCGAGAAAGGCCTCCGCTACGACCTGACCGTGCCTTTTGCCCGCTTTGTCGTCCAGCACCGCAACGAGCTCCAGTTCCCTTTCAAACGATTCCAGATACAACCCGTCTGGCGTGCCGACCGCCCGCAAAAAGGGCGCTACCGCGAGTTTTACCAGTGTGACGCCGACGTCGTCGGCAGCGACTCACTCATCAACGAAGTCGAACTGCTACAGATTATCGATGAAGTCTTCCGCCGACTGAAAATAAGCATCACCATCAAACTCAACAACCGCAAAGTCCTCGCCGGCATCGCCGAAGTCATCGGCGCTCCCGACAAACTCACCGACATCACTGTCGCAATAGACAAAATCGACAAAATCGGTCTCGACAACGTCAATGCCGAGCTCCTCGCCCGCGGATTATCACAACAGTCGATCGACGCGCTTCAGCCTATATTGAAGATTTCGGGCGACACAGACGCCCGACTGGCCGCACTGCGCCGGCTGCTCGAAGGTAACGAAACCGGCACTCTCGGTGTCGACGAGCTCGATTTCGTAATCGCTTCGAGCCGTCATCTCGGCCTCGATGCCGTCCTCGAGCTTGACGCCTCGCTCGCCCGCGGTCTCAACTACTACACCGGCACCATCATCGAAGTCAAAGCAAACGATGTTGAGATCGGCAGCATCACCGGCGGCGGTCGCTACGACAACCTCACAGGCATCTTCGGCATGCCGGGAGTCTCAGGCGTCGGCATATCATTTGGAGCCGACCGCATCTACGACGTGCTCAACAGCCTCGACTTATATCCCGAAGGAACATCCTCATCAGTGAGAATCATGTTTACCAACTTCGGCCATGAAGAAGCCACCGCGACACTTGCCGTCATCAAGAAACTGCGTGCTGCCGGCCTCGCGGCAGAAATCTACCCCGAGGCATCCAAGATGAAAAAACAGATAGGCTATGCCGATGCGATGAAAATACCATATGTCGGCATCATAGGCGAAAACGAGATGGCCGAAGGCAAAATCACAGTCAAAAACCTCGCCGACGGTTGCCAATGCACCCTTGACTTCGACTCCCTCCTCAAAATGCTTTAACATGAGCAAGGTGTGGGACAAGATTGACTAAGGCTTTATGGTTCCAGGACTTTAGTCGTCGTTTTGCCCTCACGTTCCATGGACTGAGCGAATCCATGACGTATGGATCGACGGTCTCTGAGGCTGACGAAGAATTCAATGGCGGTATCATTTTGCCATCTTAAAAATTGTAATTCATTGAAAAGTAATTGAATTTTGGAAAAAATTACCATTTCAAAATGTAAATAGATGTTAATTTGTAGGCTATAAATAGCAAAATGATACCACATTTAAAAAATCACCTATTTTTTCGTCAGTCTCGGTCTCTGACCGTCGTTATGGACCGAGGGTTTAAGCCCTCGCATAGGTAGCTAATATATTGATTCCACGACGACTAAAGTCGTCGCTCCACACCCTCATCTCCATGCAGAAAAAAACGCATTGACTCCCCGCCAACTAATTTGACCAATTAGTCTAATTAGACCAAAAATATCGACGTGAATCAGACGATATGGAACGACGGCCTCCCGGCCGTCGGCCAATCGCCTAATCTTCATTAGCATAGCTACGACCGGGAGATCGTAGCTCCATACGCCGTAGCTCCACACCCCTTCGCCCCATATGCCAAAAATTGTGCAGGCGACATGGAGCGACGGCCTCCGGCCGTCGTATGGAACAAGGGTTTTAAAGGCGCTATGAAGCAAGGGTTTTTAACCCTTGCTTCAACTACTAATGTTTTGATTATAAGTTGACTAATTTGCCTAATTAGACCAATTTTTACACCAAAAATTGTGAATTGTGAATTGTCCATTGTGCATTTAACACCCCTAAAATTGCAC
>CAJTKG010000060.1 GCA_910576935.1 uncultured Muribaculaceae bacterium | reverse complement strand
GCCTGCTGATCCTCCACGCCCGCGCCGACATCCCCCACCTCCACCGCTGGCCCGGCCTCAAAGAATACACCGACCCCACATTCTCGCCCCACCCACCGTCCGAATCCAAGGCGCTGGGGGCGATGGCCTCCCGGCCATCGTCTGAATCCACGGCGCATGGACCTACGGCGTATGGAGCGACGATCTCCCGATCGTCGCCTGAAACCGACAACCTTCCCATACTCATCCCCCTCAAACTCACTCCCATATAGCTACTGCGGCAGACATCCCCGCGCTAAAAAGAGTCGGTTCAATAATGATTGTTTACGTCAGGGCGGTCAGTTGTCGAGTGATTTTGTCATTGTGATGAGGGAGCTATGGGGTTCCATAGTGACCGAAGAACAATGGTAAAAACACCGGCAAATGACCAATAGACGGTAAACCATAACCAAGGGCTGACATCCCTGACGTAAAATGATCATTGTCGATCCGACTCTTACCAAAACGATGTCAAACGTACATTGACATCGTTGGTACAAATCCCGAAGCGACGGTCAGAAACAGTCGTTCCATAACGCCGTGGAATCAATCGACGGTCGGTTACTGAAATGTTTTTGAAAAATAACTTATATTTGTAGCAGATTAATTTATGCGGGGAAGTTATGTTATAAAACATACAATAAAAATTGAATATTTTATTGAGTTTGTTTGTTAATTTGAAAAACAAGGTCTAACTTTATAACCGAATAACACTAACAACTAAAACGTTTAACTCTAAAAAATACTTATCATGACAAAGACAATCACATTCAACGAACTTCGTCGCCTTAAAGACAGCCTGCCCGACGGTTCGATGCACAAGATCGCAGATAAGCTTAACACTACAGTTCAAACCGTTCGTAATTATTTTGGCGGCAGCAACTATGATTTTGGCAAGAACTGTGGTGTTCATATAGAACCGGGTCCTGATGGCGGCATCGTCGTTCTTGATGACTCTACCATCTATGAGATGGCTGTTGAAATTCTCAAAGAACAAGAAGCTGCCGAGGCTTGACTCTAAGAATCAATATTTCTCATCTTCTCTCTCCTCAATATTTTACAACCTTTATCTTGAATCATAGTACTTGATTTTCGCAATAATCGATCTTAATGTTTATGGCTACGCAGTCAAGACTGATAACAGTCGCTATACACACATATGACAAAGCTCAGGCTCTGAAGTCGCTTCTCGAGAGTGAAGGCATCGATGTGACGCTCAACAATGTCAATCTTGAGAGTCCGGTTGTCTCATCGGGTATCAGAGTGCGCATCTATGAAAGCGATCTGCCGTTGGCGCTGAGAATTATCGAGAGCCACGAAATATTGGCACTACCGGAAAACAAGACAGAAGGACGCTCGCATACGATACTTGTGCCGGTAGATTTCAGCGACTATTCTTTTGAAGCTGCCAAGGTAGCAGCCGATTTGGCATTCAGACATAAAGCCGATATCGAACTGCTCTATGCCTATATCGACCCGTCGATTGACGCCGGCCTACAGTTAAGTGACAGCCTGACATTCGACGATACAAGCGATTTTGAGAACCGACGCGAAATAACCCACAGCGCCGAGAAATCAATGTCGTCGTTCACGATGCGGCTTAAAGAAGGTATGAAATCGGGAAGCATACCTGTAGTAAAAATAATGACAAATGTAGTTGAAGGTGTTCCAGAGGACGCCATCGCTGATTATTGTAAGTTCAATTCACCGCTGCTGATAGTCATGGGTACACGCGGCCATGACAAAAAAGAGAAAGACATGATAGGAAGCGTCACCGCCGAGGTGCTCGACTCATGCCGCAACATCGTTCTGACTGTCCCCGACCCGATCGATTTCACCAAGATTGATGATATAAAGAACATTCTGTTCCTGTGTACAATGGATCAGGAAGACATTCTGGCGGCCGATGCTATGGCACGGCTCATTCCCGACAGCGACGCATCTGTCACTCTTGCCAGCCTGCCGTCGAAGAAACGACGGATGACGGCCAAGCCGGAAAAAGCGTTGCTCGACTATCTGACGACAAACTATCCGACACTTACGTTTGAAAGCGTCGGAGTAATAAAGGATGCCGTCGAGTTCTCGCATATCCACGGCATGCGCCGCTATGATCTCATCATCGTGCCAAACAAGAAGAAGAATATCTTCAGCCGTTTTTTCAATCCCGGTGTCGCCCACAAGGTATTGTTCCAGACAGATATACCGATGTTGGTAATACCTGTCTGAAATCGCTATCGGTGTTTTTCAGGAAATAGTCTGTCTATCAAATCGCTGCGATGAAGCCGCTTAAGCGATTTTATTATTTCGGGTCGATATGTCCTGTCATACCAGAAGAAATAACGGCGCTGGGCCAGTTTCTCCTGTGGGGTAATGGCCGTGAAAATTTTCTCGCCGGTATAAGGATGATATCCTGTATAATATATCTCTGTGGCAACTGTCATCGGCGTGGGGGTGAAATCCTGTACTTGCTCAAGATGGAAGTTTAGCTGTTTTGTCTCGGCTGCAAGTTCAGCCATATCGGTCTCGGTGCAACCCGGATGACTCGATATAAAGTATGGTATCAGCTGCTGACGCAGTCCGAGCCTATGGTTTGTCCTGTCGAAGATAGCTTTGAAATCATAAAATAACCTGAACGACGGTTTGCGCATGATCTTGAGCACGGAGTCACAAGTGTGTTCGGGCGCCACTTTCAAACGACCGGAGACATGGTTTGCAATCAGTTCTTCATTATAACGTCGATTTGTTTCGTCAATTGTGCGGTTGCCGGTGTGATGCATCGACAGGTCATATCTGACACCACTGCCGATAAAAGTTTTTTTGACACCACTGACCGAATCGGCGCCATGGTAAATGTCAAGCAGCGGGCCGTGGTCGGTGTTTAGATTTTTACACGGGGCAGGATGAAGACAAGACGGACGCAGACAGCGGGCACAAATGCTGCGGTCAAACCCTCCCATAGCGTACATATTTGCCGACGGACCGCCAAGATCGCTGATATAGCCTTTGAAATCAGGCATCTTTGTCACCTGCTCAACTTCTCTTAGTATAGATTCTTTTGAGCGCGATGCAATAAATTTACCCTGATGGGCCGATATGGTGCAGAAGGCACAGCCGCCGAAACAGCCGCGATGGAGATTTACCGAATGTCGAATCATCTCATAAGCGGGAATGCGTTTACCCCTATATCGCGGATGCGGCAGACGGGTATATGGCAAATCGAACGAGGCATCGATTTCGCCAACAGTCATCGCCGGCAGCATCGGATTAACTTTGACGACCTTATCGCCATGACGCTGCCATAGGGCCTTACCTCCCGACATGACGTTGCTCTGCTGCTCAATGTGCTTGAAATTGGCAGACTGCAATCTCTTATCACCAAGACACTTTTCAAAAGAGTTCAGGATGATGTCTGTATCGCTATCTTCTGACGGCATTACAGACAACGGCCTTACAACCACAGTCTGCGGCATATCTATGATGTCGCCTACAGAAACACCTTGCGAAATTTCCCGGGCAAGCGCGAGGATGGTTTTCTCTCCCATACCGTAACTGATCATGTCGACATCGGCATCCATGATTATCGAAGGCCTCAGTCTGTCCTGCCAGTAGTCGTAATGAGAGAGGCGTCGAAGCGAGGCCTCTATGCCTCCGGCAATGACCGGCGTATCGGGAAAAAGTTCTTTAAGTATCTTTGAATAAACAATCGTCGGATAATCGGGCCGCATATCGCTGCGGGCATCGGGGGTATATGCGTCATCGCTTCGTCGCCTACGATTTGCGGTATAGTGGTTCACCATCGAGTCCATAGCTCCTGCTGAAACGCCGAAGAAAAGTCGTGGTTTACCGAATTTCCTGAAGTCACGCAGATCGTCACGCCAATTTGGCTGGGGCACTATCGCCACTTTATAACCCGCGGCCTGAAGAGTGCGTCCGATGACCGCTGCGCCGAACGAGGGATGGTCGACATAAGCGTCGCCCGAAAAAATAACAACGTCGACGCTCTCCCACCCCAGTGCTTTCATCTCTTTGACTGATGTGGGCAGCCAATCAGTCTGACGCAGGCTGTTGTAATCTATGCTCTTTTTATCCATAATGTCATTTCATTGTTTCGAGACGTGCTTCGAGCTTGATGATCTCGTCACGCAGACGCGCAGCCTCGATAAATTCCATATTCTTTGCAGCAGTGAGCATCTCTTCACGCAGACGATTGACCGAACGCGTGAGTTCGTCCTTATTCATATAAGGCACTACGGGGTCGGCGGCTATATCGACCGCCGTCGAGAACTCTTCGCTATAAAGAATCTTGTTGTCTCCGCGACCGCGTCTGTCACGGCCATCGCCACGCCGGTTGTCGCGGCGCGATGTGCGGCTTTCGGCCTCGTCTTCGCTCTCGAGGCCGATGATGGCGTTGCGGGCCTTTACAATAGCCGTCGGCGTGATACCATTGGCCTCGTTATAAGCGAGCTGGAGTGAACGACGACGCTCGGTCTCGTCGATGGTGAGCTGCATCGAATCGGTAATTTTATCGGCATACATTATGACTTCGCCGTTCAGGTTTCGGGCGGCGCGGCCCACTGTCTGGGTCAATGAGCGGCGACTACGCAAAAAGCCCTCTTTATCGGCGTCGAGAATTGCGACAAGCGATACCTCGGGCAAGTCGAGTCCCTCTCGGAGTAGGTTAACGCCAATAAGGACGTCGTAGACACCGGCACGAAGGTCGTCAAGGATCCTGACACGGTCCATGGTATCGACATCGCTGTGTATATACGCTGTCTTGATGCCGAGTTTCGAAAGATAGTCGTTAAGCTCCTCGGCCATACGCTTGGTGAGCGTGGTGACGAGGGTGCGCTCGTTGCGTTCGATTCTTATGTTGATTTCTTCCATAAGGTCGTCGATCTGATTCATTGACGGACGTACTCTGATAAGCGGGTCAAGCAGACCGGTAGGCCGTATCAGCTGTTCGACCACAACGCCTTCGCTCTTCTGAAGTTCATAATCGGCCGGAGTGGCGCTTACATATATTATGCGGTTTGTAAGACGCTCGAATTCCTCGAATTTCAAAGGCCGGTTATCAAGGGCGGCCGGCAAGCGGAAGCCGTATTCGACCAGATTCATCTTGCGCGATAAGTCGCCTCCATACATTGCTCTTATCTGTGGAATCGTGACATGACTCTCGTCGATGATAGTCAGATAGTCGTCAGGGAAATAATCGAGGAGGCAGAAAGGACGTTCGCCTGGGCGGCGTCCGTCGAAATAGCGCGAATAATTCTCGATGCCCGAACAATAGCCGAGTTCCTTTATCATCTCGACATCATACGTCACACGTTCGTAGAGGCGTTTGGCCTCGAGTACGCGCGCCTCGCGGTTGAAGAAATCGACCTGTTGGCCGAGATCAAGTTGTATCTGAGCGACTGCCGATGCCTGACGCTCGGGGGTGGTGACAAAGATGTTGGCCGGATATATTGAAAACGAATCGTGGCGTCCGAGCGACACGTTGTCGTTTGGATGAAGAGTGGCTATCTGCTCGATCTCATCGCCCCAGAATACAACGCGCAGTATTATTTCCTCGTATGCGAGGCGTATGTCTATCGTGTCGCCTTTGACACGGAATGTGCCACGCGCAAGATCGACTTCGTTGCGGGAATACAACGCGCCGACAAGTTGCCTGAGGAAAGCGTTACGCGTTATCTTCTGTCCGACTTTAATATTTATGACATTGGCATGGAAATCTTCGGGATTGCCGATGCCGTAAAGGCATGATACCGACGAGACTACTATGACATCGCGGCGTCCTGAGAGGAGCGCCGACGTTGTGGCAAGACGCAGACGGTCGATCTCGTCGTTGATCATCAGATCTTTTTCGATATATTTGTCAACCGAAGGAATGTAAGCTTCGGGCTGGTAATAGTCATAATATGATACAAAATATTCGACGGCGTTGTCGGGGAAAAACTGTTTGAACTCGCTGTAGAGCTGCGCCGCAAGGGTTTTGTTGTGACTTAGGATAAGTGTCGGACGGTTGACACGCTCGATGACATTTGCCATCGTAAAGGTCTTGCCCGAACCTGTGACGCCGAGGAGAGTCTGAGCCGGAAGTCCGTCGTTGATGCCTTCGACAAGCTGGTCGATGGCCTGAGGCTGGTCGCCTGTCGGTTTATATTGTGACTGTAACTTGAAATCCATAACTTACAAAGTTAATACTTTTTTCGGTTAGATGTCACACGGGTATCTTAAAGATTCTACGCATAAACATAATTTAAGGCCCTGAATGATAGACAATGTTCATTCAGGGCCTCAATGTCAGGCTTTAAAGCCAAAGCTTTTTATCAACGCACGACATACTTGTCGTGACGAACAGACCCGTCGCTGTAGCTTGTGGTGCGGATCACGAGTGAACCGGGACGCGGCTCGACAACCGTACGGCCGTACATGTCGGTATAGCTTTCGCCCACGACATCGGCTCTTTCTATATCGCTGACTCCCGAACGGCTAAAGTAAGCACGCGCCGAAGTGTTGGTTACTCCGTCGACAGTATAGACCGATTCGATCTCAATGGCATCCCACTCCGCCGAAGCATGAAGATATATATTTTTGAAATCACCGTTTGAATATATATCATAATAATCGGTGAAGCCGTAGGGTATCTCGGTCATGTTTTCGGTCAGACCGAAATACGAGTCGGTAGAGAACTCGTGACGAACTCCGTCAAGGTAAATTCTGTAAGACAGTTTATCGGGATTGATATACGAGCCGTCGACATCGGTAGCCGGGAGAGTGAATGAAATGATGCCGTCGTAATCATTCCACTCAATAATTTCGGGAGTGGCGGGTACGGCAGCCACATCACCGGCATAGTAGAACAATCTGACATTATGGACACCCGAGTAGAACGATGACATTTCGTAATCGCTCTCCAATATCCAAGCTTCGTCGGAGTCAAGTGTAAGTGATTTACGGTCAGCACCAACCGTGAAACTGTAAGATGGCACCGGGCTGAATTCGGGGAAACCGAAAACGTCAGTTCCGGCTTCTACAGCTCCGACAAGGCGAACATATCGCAGGGGATTGGATGTAAGGATATAACCGGTTTTTATTGTGAGTTTACCGTCGGTGATAGTGCCGGGAACGTAGTCTTCTGGAGCCATAGGACTAAGACCGGCTATAAGAACATTATCTCCTTCAAAAGCCACTTTGATCTGTGTCG
Source organism: uncultured Muribaculaceae bacterium (assembly GCA_910576935.1). GTDB lineage: Bacteria > Bacteroidota > Bacteroidia > Bacteroidales > Muribaculaceae > CAG-873. The sequence continues at coordinate 981 of CAJTKG010000060.1, read as the reverse complement.
AGCCATCGGCATGCGACATGATCCACGGCTGAATATCTGTATTTTCAGAAGGAGTGAATTTGGCGATCTCACCGACGGGCTGAATGACAAAATCATTCATAAAAAGGAAGAAACCGGCCTCATCCATGGTTTCGCCGTCGCGATAGACGCCTATATAGCGGCTGTTATCGGCCTGAGTTATGATATTGCCGCTGATCGTAAACTTGATTTCATTCTCAAATTTGTCAACCGCCGAATATTCGTCAAGGGTAACGACCTCGAGGTAAAGTGTACTGTTAGCCATTTCATTATAATAGATAATCTGACCCGCTTTAACTGTGACTTCATTGCCGTCGACTGTGCCTTTGACCCATGCATACTCAGTGTCGCCGGGATTGAAACCGGGCGTGAGATCACGGAACCATATTGTAGAACCATCGGCCGAACGGCGTATATTCATTTTATAGCCGATCTGTTTGACTGTACCGTAAAGTGCATCGTTCTCTGTAACATTCATGATATAGTACTCGTCTGTACCCTCGGGGTTATAGACGGGTTTATCATCGACAGGCACACCCGGCAGACGGGCAGGCATTTTTTCGCGCCCGACAGCAGCAGCATTGGCTGCAAGAGTAATGACAGCAAAAACAAAAAGTAAAAATTTTCTCATAGTGCAATTCAACAATACTTCGGTTATTTTTTGAGAGTTTGTTAACGGCTCCGAGGAGCCAAGTGTTTAATCCGTTAAAAATCTGATGCTTAGCATGAGAATTTAACACTAAAAATTTGGTCAAGTCGCTGATTTTCAGTAACTTTAAGGTTATTCTACGGCACTTAAAGACATGCTGATTTTCGAACTACTTGACCAATATGAGGGCATCTGCCGGAGAGCTTTCTTCGGTTGCACTGCAAAGTTAAACAAAACTTTCAAAGCGAACATCATCGAGATACTGATTTTAATCATGTGCATACCGCGAAAGATAAATTTTCTTCAGCTGGGAC
>CAJTKG010000059.1 GCA_910576935.1 uncultured Muribaculaceae bacterium | reverse complement strand
GGCGTGTGCAGCCCCGCCAGGAAAAACAACGACTTCCGCCGCGTCGCCACAGCCGTCTTCCCCGTCATCTCGAGCAACCCCAACAGCCTGCTGATCCTCCACGCCCGCGCCGACATCCCCCACCTCTACCGCTGGCCCGGCCTCAAAGAATACACCGACCCCTCATTCTCGCCCCACCCACCGTCCGAATCCAAGGCGTCTGGGGCGATGGCCTCCCGGCCATCGTCTGAATTCACGACGCATGGATCGACGGCGTCTGGAGCGATGGTCGGGAGACCATCGCCCGTAACCGGCAACCTTCCCATCCTCATCCCCCTGAAACTCACTCCGATATAGCTACTGCGGCAGACATCCCCGCGCGTCTAAACCGACCGAATCGATGTCAGATGCACATTGACATCGTTGTAACAAAAAAACGCTTTCGCTCCCTGATATATATCATACTGCCGGGAGGGAGTGGCCGTTGAGTTTGCGGAATAGGTCGAGGGCGTAGACGTCGGTCATGGCCGAAATATGGTCAAGGACGGCCTGGATCTTACCGAAGAGGGTGGGGGCTTCGACGTCGTACTGGCGGGGAAATTTAGATAACAGCAGTCGCGAATAGTTGAGCTCGGGTGCGACGACAGCGCCAATTAGTTTCTCCATCAGAAAAGTGATTATGCGGTTGCCGGCGAGTTCTATGTCAACGACATCTGAAGCGCAGTAGATTCGTTTCCATGACATGTCGTTGCAGCGTCGGTAGCCGTCACCTTCGCGTGAGTGTAGGTTTGACAGCAGCGAGCCGTCAAAGCGACCCTCGAGTATGGTTTCTTCGTTGGCGATGAACGTGTCGGCACAGCATTTGACAAGGGCGCCTATGACACAGGAACGCAGATAGACTATCTTCTCGTTGGGGTCTTCGACGGCGTCCATGATGTCGAGCATATGGCTGCGGCGTTCGTCATCGAAGAATGACAGAAAAAGGCTGATGACTTCGTCGGTGTTGAGTATTTTGAGTTTATGGGCGTCTTCGATATCCATTACTTCATAACAGATGTCATCGGCGGCTTCGACGATGTATACAAGTGGATGTCGGGCATACATCAGGCGTCCGTCGGGCGCATCGAGACGACGCAGGCCGAGTTCGTCGGCGACACGACGGAAGTCATCGGCTTCTGAGGTGAAGAAGCCGAATTTGCCTTTGGTCGACAGCATGGATTCGTAAGGATATTTGACGATAGAGGCCAATGTCGAGTAGGTCATGGCGAAACCGCCCGGGCGGCGTCCGCGGAATTGGTGGGTGAGCAGCCGGAAGGCGTTGGCATTGCCCTCGAAGCGCGTGAGGTCGCTCCACTGTTCGGCTGTCAGTTTTGTTTGCAGGTCACGGCCCCCGCCCTCGCTGAAGAAGGTCGAGATGGCTTTCTCGCCCGAGTGCCCGAATGGCGGATTGCCCAGGTCGTGGGCGAGACAGGCGGCGGCGACTATGTCACCGATATGGTCGAGCAGGCCGACCCACGGCGCGGCGGCATATTTCTCGCGCAGCGCTGTCGAGACTATGTCGGCCATCGATTTGCCGACGCAAGCCACTTCGACCGAATGAGTCAGGCGGTTATGCACGAAGATGCTGCCCGGCAGAGGAAAGACCTGGGTCTTGTTCTGCAGGCGGCGGAAAGGCGACGAGAAGACCAGGCGGTCGTAATCGCGGCGGAAGTCGGTGCGGGTCGCGCTCTTCTTCGGGTCGTGATAGTGTTCGAGCCCGAAGCGTTTATCGTTGATGAGTTTTTGCCATTCCATGAGCCAAAATGTTGTTTGTCGGGCTAAAATTACAAAAAAAGCCCTGACTGCGGCAACTGTCACACACATTTTGTCTTAATTTTAAATGATAAAGAAAAATTTTATCATATCTTTGCTGTCTGCAAAAAAAACATGGTTCAAGGTATTCCTATGAAATATAAATCACTATCATTTTTGGCTGCGATGATACTCGGTGTATCGTTTGCCGCCCATTCGTTGCCGGCCAAGCGGGGTCTGCATACATTGACACAGCCCGACGGCACTACTATAGAGGTCCGCATTGTCGGTGACGAGTTTTCACATTATTATCTCACGCCGGACGGCTATCCGCTTTTGGCTGACAGCGACGGTGTGATGCGTTATGTCACACTCGCCCCCAACGGTGTCGCCGTCATGTCTGATGTCAAGGCCTGCGACGTCAGTCGCCGTGGCGCGGCAGAGACGGAATTTGTCGGCCGCATCGACAGGCAGGCAGTGACAAAGGCCATAGGCCGCCGCACCGGACCCCGCAAGATACCAGAGAGCGGTAAAGGTCTGTTTTCGACCGGATTCCCGTCTAAAGGCGATATACGGTCGCTTGTGATACTTGTCGAGTACAGCGATGTGAAATTCACGTTGTCCGATCCCTTGTCATATTTCACCGATATGCTTAATAAAAAAGGTTTTTCAGAGTATAAAGGCACCGGGTCGGCCCGCGATTATTTTCTTGAACAATCTGATAACCAATTCCGTCCGACATTCGATGTGGTAGGTCCGGTCAAGCTTCCGAAAAATCGGGCCTATTACGGCGGCAATAATTATAATGGCGATGACCTGCGTCCCGAGCAGATGATTGTCGACGCCGCCGCTTTGGTTGCCGGTCAGGTTGATTTCAGCAGATATGACCTCGACAATGACGGTTATGTCGACAACATCTACGTCTTTTACGCCGGTGGCGGCGAGGCTTCGGGCGGTGGCGCAAATACCGTCTGGCCTCATTCGTTTAATCTTACATATGCCGGTTACAATGTGCGATATAACGGTGTTATTCTTGACCGTTATGCCTGTTCAAACGAGTGGGAGAACGGTCGTCCGGACGGTATCGGTACATTTGTGCATGAATTTTCACACGTCATGGGTCTCCCCGACCTCTACTGCACCGACTATAGCGAATCGGCTACACTGACGCCGGGCGCCTGGAGCGTTCTCGACTATGGCCCTTATAACAATGACGGCCGCACGCCCCCCTCATATTCTATATATGAGCGTAACGCTATGGGTTGGCTCAAGCCGGTAGTGATCGACGGACCGATGTCGGCCGTTCTTGAACCGATTGACAAATCGAACGCCGGCTATATCGTTCAGACCGGCAATCCCAACGAGTTTTTCCTTATCGAGAACCGTCAGCAGCAGGGTTGGGACAAGTATATCCCGGGTCATGGAATGCTTGTGTGGCATATCGACTTCAATCAGAATATCTGGAATCAGAATATTGTCAACAACAATCCCAAACATCTCTATGTCGATATAGAGGAAGCCGGCGGTACGGCCAATAATAAATCGCAAACCATAATGGCTGCCTATCCGTTCCCGGGTACGCGCAACGTCACTTCTTTCACCGATGACACCAAGCCGTCGATGAAGACCTGGGCGGGCAAATCGCTCGGGGTGCCGATCGCCAACATCATGGAGAGCGACGGTGTCATCTCTTTCGACGCCTGCGGCGGAGCGCCGAGAATCGCTACGCCGGTCTTCAATCCCGCTGTCGTGGGTGACGACGGCTTCACTCTGTCATGGAATCCCGTCGAAGATGCCGCCGAATATTTCGTGACAGTCAAGAGCATCATCACCGAAGGCAATCCGATGACGATGACCTATGCCTTTGACGAACTGAACGACGACGCGATGCCCTCGGGCTGGACTACCGACGGCGATGTCGCCTCATACGTTTCAAACGGGAACTTCGGACTTGCTACTCCCGCGTTCAAGTTGTCTCCTGCGGCCGGTTCGTCGCAGACATTGACGACACCGTATTATGAATCGGAAATAAGTGCTCTCGGGTTCTGGTATAAAGGTGTACTCACCGATACGTCGAGCAAGCTCACTATCGAAGGGCGAGGAAGCGCCGACGGCGATTGGCAGACCGTCCGCGAGATATCGACGCTGTCGCGCAGCGGTGTCAACATCGACGTCGATGCCGCAGATCTCGCCGGCATACATCAGTTGAGATTTGTTTATGACAAGACTAAAGGAAATCTGTCGCTTGACGACGTTGTCATCTCGGTCGGCTCCACCTCGACAGTCGTCATGCCCGGTTATGACAATGTCTCGACGGGCTTGTCGACGCAAATCGAAGTCGCACCTCTGGTCGCCGGGGTCACAGATTATATATGCACTATCTACGCTGTCAATGCCAATGGGGACAGGTCTCTTACATCCAAAGCGTTGGAAGTCGTTGTCAACGGCAGCAACGGCATATATGATGCTGTCGTGGCGGCTCCGGCGATAAGCGTCGTCGGCCGTGATGTCATCGTAAGTGTCGCCGACGCGGTTGCTGTCGACCTTACCGGCCGCACTGTAGCGACCGCAGTCGACGGCAGGATGACGATGCCCTCGGCAGGCGTATATATAATCATTGCCAACGGACATGTCTCAAAAATCGCAGTGAAATAAAAAGTATTTTTGATAAATAATCAAAAAGCGCCAAACGAGACGGCGCTTTTTGTGTTTAACTGAAGTTGCGATGCCGCTATCTTAACACGATTTAGCTGAACGGATTATTTAATTTAAAATAAAAATTCGTATCTTCGCACGTCTAAAGCCCGTGTTGTGGTCGGGTGCAAGGCAATAGTTTGATTCTAAGCAAAATCTGAATAAAAACACTTACATTATGAGTAGAGAAAAGAAATTCGTAACGTGTGATGGCAATCAGGCAGCCGCTCATGTGAGCTACATGTTCTCTGAGGTAGCAGCCATCTATCCTATCACACCTTCGTCTACTATGGCCGAATATGTCGACGAGTGGTCAGCCACCGGTCGTAAAAACATCTTCGGCGAGACAGTCCTCGTACAGGAAATGCAGTCTGAAGGCGGCGCTGCCGGCGCTGTTCACGGATCACTTCAGGCCGGTGCGTTGACAACGACTTACACGGCATCGCAAGGTCTGCTTCTTATGATTCCGAATATGTATAAAATCGCAGGCGAGATGCTGCCGACGGTCTTCCATGTGTCGGCACGTACACTGGCGTCTCACGCCCTCTCGATTTTCGGTGACCATCAGGATGTGATGTCTGTACGCCAGACAGGGTTCGCCATGCTTGCCGAAGGTTCGGTTCAGGAAGTGATGGATCTCTCGGGTGTGGCTCATCTTTCAACGATCAAATCAAGTATACCTTTTGTAAACTTCTTCGACGGTTTCCGTACGTCTCACGAGATTCAGAAAATCGAACAGCTCGAGGCCGACGACCTCGCTCCGCTGCTTGACCGTGAGGCTCTTGCCGCTTTCCGCAGCCGCGCTCTCACGCCCGACGCTCCTGTCGCACGAGGTATGGCCGAAAACGGCGATGTCTTCTTCCAGCATCGTGAGGCTTGCAACAAGCATTATGACGCCGTGCCCGAGATTGTCGAAAACTATATGGCCGAGATCTCGAAGATAACAGGTCGCGAATACCATCTATTCAACTATTATGGCGCTGAAGATGCCGATCGTGTCATCATCGCAATGGGTTCGGTGACCGAAGCCGCCAAAGAGGCTATCGATTACCTGATGAAGAAGGGTGAGAAAGTCGGTATCGTGTCGGTACATCTCTACCGTCCTTTCTCTGCAAAACATTTCCTTGCCGCAGTTCCCCAGACTGTCAAGGCAATCGCGGTTCTCGACCGTACAAAAGAGCCCGGAGCCAACGGCGAACCGCTCTATCTCGATGTAAAAGAATGTTTCTATGGCAAAGAGAATGCGCCCGTAATTGTAGGTGGCCGCTATGGTCTCGCTTCGAAGGACACCACACCGGCCCAGATCATCGGCGTCTACGAGAATCTCGCTTTGCCGATGCCCAAAGACCATTTCACTGTCGGCATTATCGACGACGTGACATTTACCTCGCTGCCCCCCAAGGCTGAGATGGCTCTGGGTGATGAGTCAAACTTCGAGGCCAAATTCTTCGGTCTCGGTGCTGACGGTACTGTGGGTGCCAACAAGAACTCGGTCAAGATCATCGGTGACAACACCAATAAATATTGCCAGGCCTATTTCGCATACGACTCCAAAAAGTCGGGTGGTTATACCTGCTCTCACCTGCGTTTCGGCGACAAGCCCATCCGCTCGACCTATCTGGTCAACACCCCTAACTTTGTCGCCTGCCACGTTCAGGCTTACCTCCACATGTATGATGTCACCCGCGGTCTCCGCGACGGCGGTACATTCCTGCTCAACACTATCTGGGAGGGCGAGGAGCTGGCCAAGAATCTGCCCAACAAGGTAAAACGTTATTTTGCCGAACACAATATCACCGTCTATTATATCAACGCGACCAAGATAGCTCAGGAAATCGGTCTGGGCAACCGCACCAACACCATCCTCCAGAGCGCATTCTTCCGTATCACCGAGGTTATTCCCGTTGATCTCGCAGTCGAGCAGATGAAGAAATTCATCGTCAAGAGCTACGGCAAGAAAGGTCAGGATGTGGTCGACAAAAACTATGCGGCTGTTGATCGCGGCGGTGAGTACAAACAGCTTGCCGTTGATCCGGCATGGGCTCAGCTCAAAGACGAGCCCGCTCCCGTCAACAACGATCCGGAGTTTATCAACAAGCTTGTCCGTCCTATCAATGCCCAAGACGGAGACCTTCTTAAAGTTTCTGATTTCGAAGCTATTGCCGACGGTACATGGCAGCAGGGTACGGCCGCTTATGAAAAACGCGGCGTCGCAGCTTTCGTTCCCGAATGGCTGGCCGAGAACTGTATCCAGTGTAACAAATGCGCCTACGTCTGCCCCCACGCCTCAATCAGACCTTTTGTGCTCGATGGTGGCGAGATGGCTCAGGCTCCCTTCGGCGAAGACGGCACTATTCCCGCTATCGGCAAGACGTTCGCCGGCATGCGTTTCATTCAGGCCGTCGATGTCCTCGACTGTCTCGGCTGCGGTAACTGTGTTGACGTATGTCCCGGCAAGAAGGGCGTGAAAGCACTGGTGATGAAACCTCTCGAGACTCAGCTTGATGTTCAGAAAGATTGGACCTACTGCGTTGATCACGTCGCAAGCAAGCAAAAACTCGTCGATATTACGCTAAATCCCAAGAATAGCCAGTTTGCAACACCTCTGTTCGAGTTCTCCGGTGCATGTTCTGGTTGTGGTGAGACTCCTTATGTCAAACTCATTTCTCAGCTCTTCGGCGACCATCAGATGGTAGCCAATGCAACAGGTTGCTCATCGATCTACTCGGGTTCCGTGCCCTCGACACCCTATACCACCAATGCTGAAGGCCACGGTCCGGCATGGGCTAACTCGTTGTTTGAGGACTTCGCCGAGTTCGGCCTCGGTATGAAGATCGCTACCGAGAAACTCCAGAACCGTCTGGCCGATCTCATGACCGCCGCTCTCGGCTGTGACAAGTGCTCTGACGAAATCAAAGCTCTCGCACAGCAGTGGCTCGACAACCGCAACAGCGCCGGTGTAACACGCGAGGTCGCCGACAAGCTCATTCCTCTCTGCGAGGCCTGCGGATGCGACATCTGCAAGGGCATCCTCGAACTCAAGGGATATCTTGTTGCCCGTTCGCAGTGGATTATTGCCGGTGACGGTGCTGCTTACGATATCGGTTTCGGCGGTCTCGACCATGTGCTCGCTTCAGGCAAGAATATCAACGTCATCGTTCTTGACACCGAAGTTTACTCTAACACCGGTGGTCAGGCTTCGAAGTCGACACCTCTCGGCGCTGTCGCCAAGTTTGCTGCTTCAGGAAAACGTATCCGCAAGAAAGATCTCGGTCTGATTGCTTCTACCTACGGCTACGTCTACTGCGCACAGGTTGCAATGGGTGCCGACAATGCTCAGACACTCAAAGCGATCCGCGAGGCTGAGGCATACGACGGGCCGTCTATCGTCATAGCTTATTCGCCCTGTATCAGCCACGGTCTGAAAGCAGGTATGGGTCACGCACAGGATGAGCAGCGTCGTGCCGTCGAGTGCGGTTACTGGCAGCTTTGGCGCTATAATCCCGCTCTTGAAGATCAGGGCCAGAATCCCTTCACACTCGACAGTAAAGAACCAGACTGGAGCAAGTTTGCCGACTTCCTCAAAGGTGAAGTACGTTATGCGTCGCTTGCAAAACAGTTTCCCGAAGAGGCTGCCGAGCTGTTTGCCGCCGCACAAGCCAACGCCAAGTGGCGCTATAACAACTACAAACGTCTCTCTCAGCAGCAGTGGGGTGTTGATCCCGAAGTAGGTCATCTTCCCGAATAATCCTATACGATAAATACGCAAAACTATCAGCGGGCGACCCCTAACCGGGCCGCCCGCTTTTTTCCCGCATTTTATCAAAGGCCCAATGACTTTGAGAGTGAGGCAAGAGTGAAAGGCATGAAAGTGTTAAATTATGTAATATTTATAACAATACCGTCAATTAGTATTTATATTTGTAAAATAGTACTAAACCAATCTTTCCTATTCAGCCATGAAAGCCTTCGGTATTCTCCTCGTCGCAAGTTTGGTAGCTGTCGCTGTGTCACAGCCGACATCGGCCAACGGGGGCGGGAACTATGTGAGGTCGCTGACTTTTCTGGAGAACAGCGCCGACGCCTCACGCGCACGCGT
>CAJTKG010000058.1 GCA_910576935.1 uncultured Muribaculaceae bacterium | reverse complement strand
AATATAGCTACTGCGGCAGACATCCCCGCGCGTCTAAACCGACCAAACCGATGTCAAACGCACATTGACATCGTTGTTACAAACAATGGAGCTACAGCTTTAGCTTCCATATAAGCAAGACATTAACAGTCGCCCGCAGGACATTTGTCCTTGCTCGACACGGCATTTGTGTGTATGCGGTTTTGAAATCGTTGTTGCGGTTGTCGGATTTTATGATTATTTTTGTCAATTAAAACATAATAATCTTATGACAGACCGGGTAAAAGTCAAAATCGTCAATTCATCGGGCAACCGCCTGCCTGAATATGCCACCGCATTGTCGGCCGGCATGGATGTGCGCGCATCGCTCTCGCATTCGCTCACTGTCGCTCCATTTGAGCGCGTTCTTGTGCCGACAGGCTTGCGTGTCGAACTGCCCGAAGGCTACGAGATGCAGATGCGTCCGCGTAGCGGGCTGGCTCTCAAACACGGCATAACCCTCGCCAACACACCCGGCACGATCGATGCCGACTATCGCGGCGAAATAGGTGTCATCATTATCAACCTCTCGCATGAGCCGTTTGTTATTAATAACGGCGACCGCATCTGCCAGATGGTTGTGACACGCTACAGTCATGTCGACTGGGAAGTTTGTCCGAGTCTTGCCGAAAGCGAGCGCGGCGAGGGAGGCTTCGGTCATACCGGCAGACAATGATAAACAGTAAAATGACCAAAACAAACCTACATAGAATGATGCTCGGGCTTATGGCGGCGCTGTTGCTCGCCGGTCTGTGGTGGCCTGCCTCGGGCGCCCGTCTGCGTGACATTGACGACCGGGCCCAAAAGGCCAAGGCTGCGTATATTTTTATGCAGAGCCTTGACGCATTCAACGCGGCCGACAATAATCTCTACAGCGAGCTGCTTGATGCCGCTTATGCGGCCGACCCGTCTGACAATCACCTCAAATGGCTCAAAGGCGAGCTGCAGGTGCTCCTGGCTGTCGACAGCGCCAAGACTGCCGAAGGGTTCGCGATGATGATGGAAAGTTTCTCACACAAGCCCGATGATTATTTCAAGGGTGCCGAACTCTTCTCGCTGACCTCGCGCCACTACCGCTTCGCCGATAACCTCAAGGTCGCCGAAATGCTCAGACGCGAGTTTCCCGGTCGCAATGAGGCGACACATATGCTCGCAAACGCCTGTCTCGCCGCCGCCATGCGCGGCGACACGACATATCTCGGCCGCGCCGTGGCTCTCTATGACAGTCTCGAGACGGCCTATGGCCCGAATATCGTGCTCACCAACTCGCGCATCCGCGCCCATGCCGTGAGAAAAGACACCGCCGCCATCGTCGGTGAGTTGTCGCATCTCTACCGTGAGTCGCCCGGCAGTTCGGAGACAAGCATGCAGATCGGCGAGATATACCGTTCGTTCGGGATGCCCGACTCGGCCCTGAAATATTTTGACACGGCCTGTCGTCTCGATTCAGCCAACGGTCAGGCTATACTTATGCGGGCCAATCTATATCTCCAGCGCGGCGACAGCGCTACTTTCGACAAAGAGGTATACCGCGCCATAAAAAGTCAGGATCTCGAAGTCAAGACCAAACTCGACCTTGTACACTCCTACGTAATCATGCAGCTCAAGGACTCGCTCAAACGTTCGCGTGCCGACGAGATCTTCGACGTCATTCTTGATGTGAACCCCGGCGAATATGACGTCCATCGGCTTTATGCCGACTATCTTGCCGCCACCGGTCAACGCTATCGTGCAGGCGAGCAGATGTTATATGCCGTAGATCTCGACGGCGGCAACCGTGAGGACTGGCTCGGCACGGCCCAGCTCTTTGTTTCGGTCGACAGCCTGTCGCGTGCGGCTTCGGTGCTCGACGAGGCGCGTCACCGATTTCCCGACGACCTGCAGATGACTACGGCCGAGGCGAGCATATATTATCTTGACAAACAGTATGACCGTGCCGTCGATGTCATCAGTGCTTTCGACACCGCCGCCATAACCGACAACGAAGATCTGTCGCAATATTACTCGACCAAAGGCGACATGCTAAATGCAGCCGGTCGTCGTGCCGACGGTCTTGCCGCCTATGAACGGGCCGTAGCTGCCAACCCGTTCAATTACATGGCTCTCAATAATGTGGCTTATTATTATGCCGACACCGACACTCTTCTCGATGTCGCCGAACAATATATCAGAACAGCTATTCGCCATGAGCCTGACAATATCTCGGTAATAGATACATATGCCTGGATAGCGTTCAAAAAAGGCGATCTTGAAACGGCGCGCCGCTATATCGACCGTGCTATCGACCGCGTGGATTTTGATATGGAAGAAGATTCGGTCGATGCCGTAATCGATTCGATTGCCGAAGTCGTCGTGCCCGACACGGTTCTTGTCGAGGACGTCGTCGAACCGGTCGTGGCAGCCGAAGCTTCATCCGAGGTCTATGACCATGCCGGAGAGATCTATAACCGCATCGGTGACCGTGACCGCGCTCTGCGATTTTGGGAGAAGGCTCTTGAACTCGACCCCAGCAATGCCGTGCTGAAAGAAAAAATCGCTAATGTCAAGAAAAGAAAATGATGACAAAGAAACATATTGCCCCCTGGGCTGCTGTCGCTGTCGTTGCCGCCGCAGTATTTGGCGGATGCAGTTCGTCTAAAAAAGCCGCCGACAACAATAATCGCGGAACCGATGCCATCGAGGTCGCCCCCGTGGCGTCGCCGGTTTCCGTAATAACAACACTCGCCGAAGGATACGGCGAGTGGGCTGATGTGTCGATGCCTGTAAAAGTAAATCTGCTCGAGCCTAAATACCTGAGTGTCTCGGGCAAGGCTGTGATGGTGCGTGACAAAGAGATTTATATTTCATTGAGAGTTCTGGGCTTCGAGGCAGGCGGTATATATATCGACCGCGACTCGGTTTTCATATACGAGAAACTTCATAAGATAATGCTTGCCGAGCCGATGTCGCACGTCAGCCGTGCGACGGGTCTGACGCTCGGCGACATACAGAACGCGATACTCGGACGAGTTTTTGTCAGCGGCGAGGGCACTCTCGGCGTCGCGACGGTCAAGCGTTTCAAACTCGACGCTGCCGACGGCCTTATAGCCATGACGCCTGTCAGGAACCGGAAAAATTTTACATGGGTCTTCAATGTCACCGACAGCCGGCAGCCGTCGCTCAGGTCTCTCACGGTCGATGCCGCCGGTCGCGCAGCGCTCGACTGTGTCTATACTCCTGCCTTGGAAACGGCTGTAGGTTCTGTAGCCTCCGGCATAACCGTCGACGCCGTCTATGGCAAACGTAAGGTGAAGGCCGGTCTCGACTGGTCGCTCTCGAAAGCGCAGTGGAACAGCGGTGCCGAGACGCGATGGAAAAAACCTCGGGGCTATACCCGCCTTGACTTCAATAAAATAATAAAGATGCTTGGCAACAACTGACGCTTCTCGCAGAATGTGGAATAAACCAATCGGATGAAACATATAATATATATCTTAGTTGTCGTGATGCTCGTGCTGACACCTGCCGGCGCCGATGCCCGGCGCGGTAGTCGGCGCAATGCAAAATCGGTCAAACAGGAGCAACGCGCCACCGCCAAGGCTATAGAAAAAGCTAAGAACGATATCACTCAGAACGACAAAGAAACACGGCGTCAGCTCAACCGCCTCAATTCGCTCTCTGCCGAAATAGATAGTCGGAGCCGTGATATAGAGGCTCTTAAAGTTCGCATTGCCACTCTCGACCGCCGACTCAAAACTGTCGGCGACAGCATAACGCTTCTCGAAAGCAGCCTTGCCGCTCTTAAAACTTCATACGGCCGCACTTTGAGCGACATACGCCGTCGCCGTCAGGCCATGAACGATTTTATGTTTGTGTTTTCATCTGAGTCGTTCAATCAGGCATATCGCCGCGTCAGATATCTCAGACAACTCGACCGATGGCAGAAGACCAAAGCCGGTCAGATTGCCGGTCGGAAAGCAGAGCTTGAGCAGCGTCGCACGACCCTCGAGGGGTTGCGTCGCGACCGTGCCTCGGCGCTGGCTCAACTGGCGGCGTCGCAAAAAACTCTCGAAACCGACCGCGGCCGCACCGAAGAAATCGTTTCGTCATTGCGCCGTCAAGGCAAGTCACTGAAAAATGTGCTCGCTGAAAACAAACGGCGCATGCAGGCTCTCGACGACGAGCTCGACCGCATAATAGCCGAGGAGGCACGCCGCGCCGAAGAAGCGCGAAAAGCCGAAGAAGCCCGCAAAGCTGCCGAAGCCCGCAAGGCCGAGGAAGCCCGCAAGGCGCGTGAAGAGGCCGAGCGTAAGGCGCGTGATGAAGCGGCTCGCAAAAAAGCTGTCGCCGCGGATACGGCCAAAGATAAATCGCCCGTGGAAAAGACCAAGCCTGTCGCCAAAGACGATAAAAAGCCTGTCAAACCTGTCGAACAGGTTGTGCCACAACAGAAAAAACAGTCTGATTTCGATGCCATGGCCGAGGCCGACAGAAAGCTTACGGGCAGTTTTGCCGATAACAAAGGACGTCTGCTTTTCCCCGTTGCCGGTCAGTATAAGATCGTTGGAATCTTTGGCCGCACGAGTCACCCCGACCTGTCGCGCGTCGAAGTCAATAACAGCGGCATAGACATCGAAGTGCCTGCCGGAGCGAAGGCGCGGGCTGTCTTCGACGGTGAGGTGTCGTCGGTTTTTCGTGTAAATGGCTATCATAACGTCGTGATGCTGCGTCACGGCTCATATCTGACAGTCTACGCCGGCATCGACCGTCTCGCTGTGAAGAAAGGCGACAAGGTCAAAGCGGGTCAGGCACTCGGCTCGATATATACCGACGCCGATGACGACAACCGCACGATATTGCACTTCGAGGTGCGTCGCGAGCGTGAGAAACTTAATCCGACCGATTGGGTCAGATAGGCATGGATGCCCGACGCAGATTCAGCCGCACTGTCTCGGCCCGTGTGCTGAAGGCCTTGGGTGTGTTCGGCAGCGTCCAGGCTGTCAATATAATATGCTCGGTCGTGCGTACCAAACTGCTGTCTGTCTGGGTCGGTCCTGCGGGTGTGGGCCTCAATGCACTCTTCGATAACACGAGCGAGCTGGTGTCGTCGTCGACGCAGCTCAACCTGCGCCAGAGTTCGGTGCGCGACATCTCGGCTGCCGAAGATTCTGACGCACGTATGATGATGGCTGCCGTGGTGCTGCGCTGGGGGGTGTGGCTCGGTCTCACAGGCGTGGCGGTTATGGCAGCGCTCGCGCCTGTGTTCAGCCAAATTTCTTTCGGCAACGGGGATTACACGATGCAGTTTGTTCTGCTGTCGACGCTCATTGTGGCCCTCGGCATGTCGAATGCCTATATGGCCGTGTTACAGGGGCTCGGAATGCTTAAAGAGCTTGCACGCGGGCGTCTTGCCGGCGGTGTCGTCGCGACGGCGCTTGCTATACCGTCCTATTGGCTGTGGGGGCTTGCGGCGATAGTGCCGGTGTTGATGATCTACAAGTTTACGGGCATGGCGGTTTACCGTTACGAGATGCGCCGGCTTATACCGCAACTGCCGCATCCGACATTGTCGCAGGCGTTCAGTCTGGGACGGGGATTTCTGAAGTTCGGCGCCTATATCACATTCGCCAACCTCTTTATGATTGTCATACAGTATATCTTCTCGGTCTATCTAAATCGCACGGTGTCGACCGAAGAGCTCGGCGTCTATCAGGCCGGCAACACATTGGTGTCGTCGTATATAGGCTTTATTTTCACTGCGGTGTCGCTCGAATATTATCCACGTTTGGCCGCACGCGTCAAATCTCTGTGGCGCATGTCTGTGACCGTCAACCATGAGGTGGTGCTCCTGCTGTGGGTCATCGTGCCGATGCTTGTTGTGTTTGAATGCTGCTCGGATTTCTTCGTCAGGCTACTCTACAGCTCGCGTTTCGAGGCTGTTGTGCCTTATGTTGCCGTTGCTGTTGTCGGTGCGGTTTTCAGAGGTGTGTCGGTCTGTTTCTCTTTCGCCATGCTTGCCCGCGGCGACGGCAAGGCCTATATCATAGTCGAGGGAATAAGCTGCCTCTTCGGTTTGACGGCGAATATCGTCGCATATGAGTTGTTTGGCTTCCTTGGTCTCGGCGTGGCCTATCTCGTCTGGTATACATTCTATGCCGCCATGACGGCTGCGGTATGCCGTTGGCGCTATGGCATGACTGTCAAAGCGCTGACTGTACGGCTTGCCGTTGGTGCTGCGATTGTTGTCGGCGTTGCCGCCGTCATGAAAGCTCTCGTAGGCTGGTGGCTGCCTGCCGTCGTCATCCTGCCGTGGCTGCTGCCCGTGTCGCTGCGTCGCCTGCGCCGTATTTCGGCCTGACCTTACCAGCCGCCTGACGAGCCGCCGCCGCCGGTGATACCGCCGCCGAATCCACCACCGAAGCTTCCCCCGCCAAAGCCTCCGCCTTTGCCGCCGCCGATGGGAGCGATGATGACCGGCGGCAGTTTGGCTATAGGATATCTGCGGCTCATGATATGATGACAGTTGACGCAGGTGTAGTCTTTACAGCCGACCCCTTCGCGGGCAGTAGTGGGCTGCACAAGGATACGGTCGGCTGTCAGGCGCGCCGTGCGGGCGTGGCATTTCTCGCACACCGTCATCGGCATACTCTTGTTGACGAAGGGAAAGATATCCGTCTCGTTGCACTCGGGACAGGTCCAGACATCGTAGTCGACCGAGCCGATGCGCTCTTCTGCATCTTGGGCCGGGGTTAGGTAGTCGTTGTCATGGACTTCGTCGATTTTTATCATGCTGTGACCGCAGTTGGGGCATTTGCGCGGGCGGTTGCGCCAATATCTCAGAAGCAGAAGCAACGGAAGCGACGCGATGAGCGGCATCAGCATGCCGCCGGCCGTGGCGATGAGCAGCGGCGCTTTCCAGCCTTCGAGGGCGGTATATTTGTCGTATGGCGATTTATCACGCAGGCTGTGGATTTTCAGCATCAACGCCGCGAGACACGACAGAGCGAGCACGACGCAGAAAAAGACGTAAAGCCTGAAGGGATTGACATCGTCGCGGCGATAGTTGTCTTTGAGCCGCGATTGCAACTCGGCCGCCGCGTCGGGGTCGGTGATTACATCGGCCACGGCGTTGACGGTCTCGACCATGCCGCGGTCGTAGTCGCCCTCGCGAAACGCCGGAAACATCTTCTCGCGCATTATGCGGGCACAGACGATGTCGGGCAGAACACCTTCAGAGCCGCGTCCAGTGCGGATTACGGCTTTTCGCGCGTCGCGCGCAACGAGGATCAACACCCCGTTGTTGTTATCTTTCTTGCCGATTCCCCAGCTGTTATAGAGCCGGGTGGCGAAGTTGTCTATATCGTCGTCGATGTCTCCGACAATGACAGCCGCCACTTCGGCCGACGTCGCGCGGCGCACTCTGCTCAGGGTCGAGTCGATTTCGGTGCGTGCCGCTGCGGTGAGTATGGCGTCGGGGTCAGAGAGGTGGCGCGTGTGGTCGGCTACCTGTACGTTAGGTATTTCGTCGATGCTGTAGGTGCGGCCTTCGGCGCCGATGACCGCGAGCAATGCAATTATTATGAGAAAGTATCGTGTCATTCGTGTGTGAGTTTTATAGTTCGACGCGCTCGGCGGCCACATCGTGGCCGAGGAAGAGCGACGCCAGTGATGAGAATTTGTCTGCCGACTCGGTAGTGAGGAAACGCGCCGTGCCCCCGCGGGTCAGACGCCGTTCCATCTCGCCGTGACGCGACAGATAGTCGCGCAAACTGTCGGCAACGATTTCGCCCTGACATACAACCGAGACTCGGGCCGGAGTATATTGACGTATCTTGTTATAGAGCAGGGGGTAATGTGTGCAACCGAGTATTACGGTGTCGATCGCGGGATCTTTGCCTAAGAGGGCTTCGACTTCTTGCCTGACGAAATAATCCGCTCCCGGGCGGTCAGACTCACGGTTCTCGACCAGCGGCACCCACATCGGGCAGGCGTGCGAACTGAATTTAAAATCGGGATTGACTTTGGATATCTCTATGTCATATGAGCCCGAGGCCACTGTCCCCGGTGTACCGAAAAGACCGATGTGACCGTTGTGGGTCAGGCTGCCGATCTTCTCGACAGTCGGGCGGATGACACCGAGCACACGCCGCGACGGGTCGATCTGTGGCAGATCGCGTTGTTGTATCGACCTCAGAGCCTTGGCCGAAGCCGTGTTGCAGGCAAGTATCACCAACGGACAACCCAGGTCGAACAGGTGTCGCACGGCATCGAGCGTAAACTTATATACAAGATCGAACGAGCGTGAGCCGTAGGGCGCACGGGCATTGTCGCCCAGATAGACATAATCGTAGTCCGGCAGAGCGCGTCTGATCTCCGAGAGTATCGTCAGGCCGCCGTAGCCCGAGTCAAAGACGCCGATAGGCCCTGCGGCGGCTGTAGTCTTTTCGTTCATATTAGAGAGTTGCTTACCAATATAAAAAATGAGGGCACGTCATTGTTTATGACACACCCTCTGTTGTTTGCGCTTCAAGATGGACTCGAACCAACGACCCTCTGATTAACAGTCAGATGCTCTAACCGACTGAGCTATTGAAGCAATGAT
>CAJTKG010000057.1 GCA_910576935.1 uncultured Muribaculaceae bacterium | reverse complement strand
CTTTGGCCGTGGATTCTTTTTTTGCGCGTTAAATATTTGTGATTGCCGCCGATAGGCCCTTAACTTAACCGCATTGACGGTCTCCCGGCCGTCGCCTAACTCACTAATCCTTTGTTTTTAACAACGGCCGGGAGGCCGTTGCTCCATACATTGCTCCATGGCCGTCATATACAAAAAAATCCCCGGCGCCGGGTGGCGTCGGGGATTTTGTGTTATGCGATTGTGTGATTATTTCACAACAACTTTTGTTGCTTTGCCGTTGACGACTTTCACGTATACACCGGGGGTGAGGTTTTCGGTTGCGATACGTACACCGTTGAGGTTGTAGTAGACAGCGTCACCGTTGGCTGCGTCGACTGCGATATCGCTGATACCGTCGCCCTGTTTTGTGATGGCGAGTTCGACGGGAGCAGCTGTCGAGGCTGTGCCTTCGCCGTTGAGAGCGTAGACCTGATAGCCACCGCATTCGCGAGCGTAGACATGGAGGTTGTTGGCGGCGTCGAAGCGCATCTGAGCCCAGCGGAGACCGGGAACTTCAACGTCGACGAGCTTGCTCATTGCGGGGAAGCCTGTCTCATCCCATTCTACCGTGAAGAAGCGGATGGCGTCGTTCATCGAAGCGGCGAACAGCGAGCGATCTTTAGAGATGGCGATACCGGCGGTAGCGCTTTCCAAGATCTCTTCCATACCGGCGTTCATGATCTCCTGACCGTCGTTGCTTACGTAGATAAACGGAGGTGTTGCGGGCTCTTTACCGTTGGCGCGAACCTGTGAGGCGAAGAAGCCGTTCTCGACTGCGAGAATATCAACGTTGGTGTTGGCAAGACGAGACTTGGTGTTGATACCGCCTTCGTTGGTCGGGATGTCACTTGTCGGAGCAGCACCGCTGAAGATCATCTTCGGAGCCACTGTCAGATACTGAGCCGAACCGATAGGCCAAGCCACGATGACGTTGGATGCGTCGGGACGGTCTTCCTCGAAGCCGTACATCACTGTGTCGTCACCCTTGCCCTGGAAGGCGATAGCTGCCGAACCACCGGCTGTGATAACGCCTTCGGCGGTTGTGTAGAGACCCGAGCCGGCTGCTGTAGCGCCGGGAGCGGCGAGCAGGTTATAAGGCTCGTTGGTCGGGTTGAGCGGGTCGACTACCCAGTAGCCTGCGGTAGCGTCTGACCAGTCGGCGAAGACTGCGAGGCCTTCACGCTCGGCGCCACGGAAGGGCGCTGACTGGTTGGTGCTCTGTTTGAAACCTTTGTGGAATGTGCCTACGTGGTCACCTGCGGGATCGTATACATCAAATCCTTGCCATTTGCCGTGAGAAACAATGGTGTAGCCGTAAGCGGGAACGGTTTCGTCGGTGATTGTGACAACACCGCCGCGTACCATCTGCTCGGGAGTTTCGCCTGAGTAAACAAGCACGGGAGCATCACCCTCGATGTTGCTGATGACTTCGATAGCCCAGTCATATGTAGCACCGTTGGGGAGGTCGTTGATGGCAAACGACAGAACGTTTTCACCTTTGACGACAGCGCCGAGCTCGATGCGAACGACATCTTCAGCGTTCTCACGGTTGGTGAGGACTACGGTTGCCATACCTTCGTCGGTAGACTTGAATGTGACGGCCATATTGTCGGCGTCGCCGGGAGTAGGAGTGATCGAGAGGTCGTAAGCCATAGCGGCGCGGTGTTTGGGAGCTTCCCATACCTTACCTTCGATTTTGAGCATTGAGTTGACAGATGCCTCGTGTTTGTAGAAGAGCATGATGTCTACATCGACGAGCTTTTTGTCGAGTTTGAAGTTCTGGCCATCCTGCCAAGCCTTCATATCTGCGCCGAGAACGACGTTGGGATCTTCGTCAGCGCCACGGTTGATCGACCAGTCGCTGTTGCCGATCTTGAATTCGCCGGCTTCGAGTTCGTCGAGGTGGAGACGATAGATAGCGCCTATGCATTCGACGGGTTCGTCTGTGAGAGTCATCGGTGTCTCACCCCAGCCGTTGAAATCGCCGCGGAGCGAGAGGTCGGGCATAACCGCCAAAGGCTTGCTTGTGCCGGTGAGTGAGATATTGTCCATAAACCAACGGAGAGCATTGCTGCCGGGCCATTGGGCGTCAGAGTTGCGTATGCTGATAGTGGTATTTTTGTCGATTACAGCACCTTCAAGAACAACGCTCAGGTTTTCCCATTTGAAGTCGGTAAACGGTTCACCATCTGTATCAGCGGGACGTGGTAATACAACAGGATATGTTTTTACATCCTCACCGTTTTTAACTATGACAACAAGTTCGGTCGGATCCCACATGCCTGAGCCGCGACGCTGCGAACTTGCGTCAAACGAGAGGGTAACGGTTGCGCCGTAGGGAACATTCTTTATAGCGGGAAGAGTGATGCCGCTGAAATAGTCGGTTTTGCCGAATTTGAGATAGTTTTTGTTAAGATAAATCTGCTGGCCGGGAGTCTGGTCTTTTTTGCCCTCGACTTTGCTTGTCAGGAACGAATAGCCTTTTCCTGTGAGAGCGTCATAGGCTGTTACATCATTATAGATAGCTTTGACAAGCTGAGGCGAGTTAGCGCCGGGGTTATTTTCTTCTATGGTAGCACCCGCGCTGCTTGCTTCAGACCACGGGGCGAGCCATTCGAAGTCGTCGCTGAAGTATGTATATGTAGTTATGGGACTACCGGCGACTTCGATAGTCATGGCTTCGAGGTCTATATAGGCTGTGCATACGCCTAAAGGATCGACTCTGAAGTTACCGAGTTTGCCGGCTGTGAGGGCTTCGGGTGTGTAGAACGGAAGAGTATAGACAGTGTTGTCTTCGGCGATGCCGATGACACCTGCGTTAAACTCATCCCATGTGCCCTTGCTTGTCGAGATCTTGAACTCGGTCTCGCCTTTGAGAGTAAGCGCATACTTGCCATTCTCCTCATTATATGTAAGCTCGACAGCCTCTTCGGGAGCCCAGCCCTGGAAAGAGCCGACAGCATAGAGAGGAGCGGGCGTCGGAGGAACCGGAGGAACCAGACCACCAAGTTCGATGGTATACATGGCGGCGATAGCACCTGCACCGCTTGCAAACCACTGATAAAGCTCTACCTTGGTTTCCGATACTTTGTGAGCTACAAAAGAACCGAAGTTCTGGCTGCCGTCACCGCTTAACTTATAATCACTGGTGTATATGACATTGCCTTCGGCGTCTGCTATACAGAAATGTGATTCATAGTTTGCGCTTTTCTTGACAGGATGCACCTGATATGTCACGCCTCCGAGTGTAAAGACGTCAAAACCTTCCTGTGTATGAGCTTCGGCGGGGGCGGTCAACGCCACAGCTTCACCGGTCGAGAAGTCATAGATAGACTTGGTCGAGCGGTTACGGATATAGAACGCATTGACAGCCTCGTCAGTCATTTCGAGCAGTTCGGCGATAGTCTCTGCCTTGGGCTGGGCCAGACACGAAGTGTTGATAGCGGGAGCTTCAAACGACTCGGTTGTCATATAGTCGAGAAGATCGGCCTGTTCGCCGTTGGCAACATAAGCGAGACCTACAACTTTCGAACCGTTGGGTGTGAGATACCATGCACCACCCTCTTCGCTGAGGAGGTCACCGACAACGCGGCCTATCTGGTCGATACGAGCGGCTGTGATGCCGTCGGGATAAGTAAGTTTAAGCTCTTTCACTGCGCTGCCGTCAGCCGGAACGATCAGGTAATCAGTGCCTGAGGCAGCGTTTGGGAAGCTCGTATTAACAAGAATGTTACCGGCCTGGTCGACAGTGATGCCGGTGCCGGGAGCATAAGCCGAGAGATCGACGGTATTGACGCCATCGGGGCTTACTACAACAAGTTGTTTGTTGGCTTTGTCGACTGTGTAGACTTTGCCGTCGTAACCTGTACCGAAACGCATATCGTTCTTATTGAACTTGTCGTAAGCGACTTTTTCAATCGCCCAGGTTTTGGTAACAACGGGAGCCTCCTGCGCCATAGCGACACCCGCGACTGCTACAGCCGCGCCGAGTGCCAAATTGCGTAAAGACAATTTCATGTTGTTGATTGTTAGGTTAATAAAATTAGATGGTTTTTAAATGGTAAATATTTAATTGATTGTTATTTGCAGATTTCAGGACTTTTCGTTTCGATGGTAGGGTTTAAGGGGTTTTACAACGATTTAAGATATTTTTTTATTGTATCATCGTCAAAGATAATCTTTATTTTTCCACAAAGCAACAATTAATATATGTTTTTAATATTTTTTTAGAATTATACCACACTTAACAACGGCCGGGAGGCCGTTGTTCCATAGCCCCGGAAAAGCGTCGTCCCGGCGCCGGGGTGGCGTCGGGACGACAGAAAACGGTTTAAACGGTCTCTTTACCTGACCACAACTTTGCAGGCTTTACCGCCTTGGCGGCGGATATAGATGCCGGCGGCAGGATTGTCGACACGCACACCCTGAAGGTTGTAGTATACGGCCTCGTCGGTGTCGGCGTCAACAGCAACGTCGGCCACACCGGCAGGGTCTTTGACAAACGACATGCCGTAGTACCAGACATCATAGTTGACACGGTCGACCGAGCGGTTGATGACAGCGTGGGCCGATGTCTTGTATGACTCGTCGGCCGGATTGTATGTCAGGAGCCAGTCGTTGAGCGTATAAGCCATCATGTCGTAGCCGCTGAAGTAGACATTATACGACTCGTTGTCTCCAAGAAGCTGGGGCGAGGCAAAGGTGACGGTGTTGTCGAGGAGTTCGCCTTTGATCCATGCGTCGGGAGTCTCGGGCGACAGCCCCTTGATATAGACAAGGTTGCCGTCGAGAGCTATCTTGACCTTCAGCTCGACATTGCCCGATTTGATGGCGTCGATCTTCGACATACACTGTGCCTTGAAGATATAGTCGGTGGCCGGCAGATCGTCGGGGTCGGCACCTGTCGGGGCATTGGGATCATAGTAGATCGTCAGGCCGGGCAGATACTGCCATGTGTATGTGCGGGGCTCGCGGGCCGTACACTCATATAGTATATGGTTGTGGGTGTATATATTGGCCGCCTCGTCATAGTCGAATACGATGTCGCGAAACTCACCCGACCGAGCATCGGCGCCGTGGAGATATATCGCCGCCTGCTCGCCGAAGCCCATAAACTGGCCACAGGGTATCGTGAGCTTGCCGTCGGCAAGAGTACCCACAGCCCAACCCTCGGGCACATCGATGCTGAGACCCTGGATGTAAACCTGATCACCGACAGTGGCCATGTTGATGACGCGTGTAAAGTCGCGGGCGGTTAAACCTGTGTTATCGACCTTACCCTTGAGCATCATGCGCACGGTGGCGGCGCCCTCGGGAAGGGTTATCGGGTCGGGACGGTCACCTATATAGATGCTGCGGTAGTAGGCATAATAGTTATGCATCGTCGGATTGGAGTTAAGCATTACCGGCAACGTACTCTCGAAAGCGTCGAGGTCTTTATAGTAGTTTATCTCAACAGGCCCTACCGCACCACCGTTCCAGCCGGCAAGGAAGTGACGGCGATCGCCCGGGTCGGTGCCGATATACTGCACGTCGAACGTAACCTTCGAGCCGTTGAGGCGGCCTTTGATCCAGGCCATAGGGAGGAATTTGTCAAAGCCCTGGATATATACGTCGTCACCGTCGAAGCCCACATTTACATCGGTCGAGAAGACGGCATCCTGCTCATTCATATACTCGATGGCGCTGAGCGGATAGTTCTTGACTGTCATCGACGCAGGAGGTGTGACAGGCTGAGGGAGATCATAGATCGTGTAGACCGTCTCATAGTCGCCGAAGCCGAGCCATGATTTGTCCGACCCCCACACCAGGCCGAGAAGACGATCGCGTGATGTGCCCGTGATGCTGACCTTGTCGCCGTCGACCTTATAGATCACGGCGGCAGCCTTGGCGTCGTAGATGAAGTTGGTCGTGTGTGACGTCTTGTCGCGGTCGACAAGGGCGATTTCTATATAATCGTTCTGTTCGGCTCCGAAGTAAACTTTCTGTCCGACGGGCACTTCGATTGTCGAACCGTTGTCGGTAAGACGGCCTTCGACCCAGGCGCAATCAGTGCCGTCCTCGGGGAAAAAGCCGGCAATCGGATTTTTTATCCACGCCTTCGTCCCGTCGGCCGCATAGACGATTTCGGTGAAACCCGACTGGTTCTGCAGATGCAGCTGCTGACCGTCGTTGAGATAAGTAAGGCCGCCCGTACGCTGATAATATTTCATCGTACCCTCGGGGCGTTCCGTCACGATCTGTGCCGAGCAGAATAGCGCGGCAAAAAGTAGCATAAAGCTCGTGTAAAAGTGTTTCATTAAGGAATAAATTTATTATTTTGGTTTATGGCATTGCAAAAGTATATCAAAACAACCAAATAAACAAGCAAAATGAAAAAAATTAACCATTCCCACCCCACAAAGCCGCCCGAAACGGGGCGGCCCACATGGAGGCGGCGGTCTCCTGACCGTCGCATAATCCGCTAACACATCAACATTTAGCAACGGCCGGGAGGCCGTTGTTCCATAGTCACAAACCCGCGCAAATACCTAAAATTGCACTGCCATACGATTTTGGATATAGAAACCGTCCCCGGCGATATTAACTTTGCAGAGTCGAAACCTTCTTACCTATATATTATATATGAAAAACACCGTCTCCACCCTGCCTGCCGACATATGTATCGCTGCAGGCCTCAGCCGCCGTACAAGCGAAGCCCCTGACTGCCGCGTGACCGTCTGCCACAACCTGCGACCCTCGCCCGACGGCTCACCCGAGCTTATCCCCGCCGGACAGCCCGCCCCTGTCGCCGCAGGCAACTACCGCCCTCTCGCCGTCGTCACCCTCGACGACGGGCGCCGCCTGCTCGCCATAGTCTCAGGCAAGACCCTCGCCACCCTCGACCTGTCGCAGTGGATGCCCGAGCCCGTCGAAGTCGCCCTGCTCGACTCCACGCCACTTTGCGCCACCGTTGCCGGACACCGCCTCACCGTCATGACCGACGCCGGCGCCACAACAGCCATCTTCGGCGATACCCCCGACGACGTCACCGTCATCACCCCCGACACCGTCTTCCCCGAAGTCACGCTCACCGCCGAGCCCGCAGCCAAAGCCGTCGCCACCATCGCGCCGATACGCCTCGACAAAAGCTTTTCAGAGGGCAAGAGCTACGTCGACAGCGCCCAGCGCGGCCGCGTGACAGCCGCCATGAACGACGCATACGAGGACGTGGCCCGTCAGGCAGCCGCCGATGGCGCATTCTTCCAGCCCGTCATATGCCGTTACCGCCTCTACGACGCCGATTCTACGGTCATTTACGTATCGCCGCCCGTGGTCGTATCGCTTCCGGCGGGTACCCGGCTCACCGACGCCGTAGCTTTCAGATCAGACGATATGGCGATGACACACCCCACCGACATCTCGGCCGACACCTACCGTGTCAGACTCACCGTCGCCGGCCACACTCTCGCGCCACGCACCGCCGCAGCCGCCGCAAAGCTGCGCCTCTTCGTCTCCCCGCAATACCATCCCGTCGACTTCTCGCTTCAGGCCCGTTGCACCGCCAACATACGCAGCACCGGCGACAAGACCGTCATGCGGGCAAGCTGGCCCGGCACCATGCGGGGGCTGACAGCCTCGACAGCCCGCGCCGCCGAAGCTCTCCTGCGCGAAAGCATCTGCCGCCTCGACATGATAGAGCGGCCCGTGATGACCGTCAACGACCCATTCGCCTCGCCCGACGGCACGACACTGACACTCACCGTCGCCGGCATGACCTCTGCCGCCGACGAAAGCGAGACCCTGAACCGCGCGCTACGTGCACCCTTCAACCCCCGCAGCGACAAGAGCCTGATGTTTGCCGTGCCTCACAGCTTCTCGGCCCGCACCGTCGTCGCCTCTGGCGACACCACCGTCTGGGGCGACCTGACACAACGGTTCTTCAAAGGCTGGTCGGCGCGGTCTTTTGCCGTGAAGACAAAAGCAAAACGCTGGCGCGCCGCCATATGGACCGACATCACCGAGAGCGTCGCCGACCCCGAGGAATCGGTTGTGAGCATCTGCTCGGGCGACGGCGACACTCCCGAGCTGTTCAGTCCCGTGCTCTGTTATCCGTCGGCACGCGCCAGCAAGATGACCATAAACCTATCGGTAGAAGGCGAAGAGCCTGTCACCCGGACATTCGACCTCACACGCGTCACCGGCGACATGGCCGTCTACGTCCATCCGACACTGCGGCCCTTTGCCCTCGGTGATGTCGCCGACGCCTACGTCATCCCCGCCGAACGCCCCGCCTCCCACCGTCACGCCTCGATGATGGCCGTGACCCGCAGCCTCTCGCCTCTCTGCGCCATCGCCACGGCCGATCTATCGCGAGGACACATCAATGCCCTTGCCGTCAGCCGTTACAACCGCACGGCGCTGACCGTCAGACAGCAACGTTTCACCGTCTTCGCCGACGGTGGCATACACACCCTCGCCCTCGGCGGCACCGACGGCCTCGAGACAAACCTCTTCGAGATCGACCGACGCACAGTCGCCTCACCTGAAGCCGTCACCTCTGCCGACGGCAAAATCTACGCCCTGACAACCTCGCGACAGCTCGTCAGAATCACATCATCGTCGGCCGACACCGTCGCCGACGACATCGACGCCCGCAATGCGGTTAAGTTAAGGGCCTATCGGCGGCAATCACAAATATTTAACGCGCAAAAAAAGAATCCACGGCCAAAGA
>CAJTKG010000056.1 GCA_910576935.1 uncultured Muribaculaceae bacterium | reverse complement strand
GCAACCGCTGGATCAACACCACCATCTACATCAACTCATGGCAGGTCGTCCTCCAGGACGCAGATCTGTGATACGATTAAAATAAAAAGCATATAATTGATATCCGGCAGTTAAATTGATTCACTATAATACCGATCAAGCCCTATAGACTATAAAAACAAACAATGAAACTTTCATATCATATAACAAGCATGAAACTGATGCTCGCGGCCCTTATGTGCAATATCGGGTTGCTTACGGCATGTAGTTCGGGAGGCGATAATCCTACCCCCGAGGTCGTGTCTGTAGCTGAAGTCAGCTTTATGATTGAGGTGGGCGAGAGTTTCAACTCGGATGAACGCACCACACGCGCTACACCTGAAGGCGACTACGACCGTGGAGATGGTTTTGAGAACTATATCGATATACCCGGTCGAGATTTCAGATTTTATCTTATAAATCCGACCGACGATACTTTTGCAGGCATGTTTGATGTGACATCGATTCTTCCTGTCAAGTCGTCCCAGTCGTCAAAGACATATCAGATATTAGGCCGATTTAATGCAAATGAAAATATTCAGGCCAAAAATATCAAAATTCTTGTTCTCGCCAACTGGCGTCATAACTATCCGTCAGCAGAAAGCCTCACTGCCGGCGTCACAAGCCTGAGTGATATAATATCTTCGGCCGAAGCCGTCTATGACTTTATTTCCGCAGACATGGAGCTGTCTGAAAATCGCCCGATACCCCTTTTCGGTGTCAAATCGTTTCCTGCTGTCGAATATGACGCTTCAAATTTCGCCATACTCGGGCGAATACATCTGTTGCGAGCTTACGCCAAGATCGAAGTCGAGTGTCCGTCAGACAAATGGCTGATGACATCATGTGTACTCTCGCGATACAATACGCGTGGCATGAGAGCCCCGATTGGAGTCAAAGACGAAGCCGATTATGTCAAAAACGACTACGACAATGATTATGTCGACCGGCTGTCAATCCCGGTGAATACGCCGGCGGCTGAAAATCTTCCTTTCAGGCGTATTGATCAAAACCATTATCTCGCATATATCCCGGAGTATGCCAATACAACGGCTACAGGTGAACTTGCCGTTGACCACTCTTTTATTTCTGTCAGTTTCAAAAACAGCAACTTTGACCGGCAGTTTATAGATTTCAAGTATTACCAAAATCCTCCCGAAGGTGTCGCTGTGAACTCGCCTTTCGACATATGTCGAAATTATTACTATAAGTTTACCATTGACAAGAAAGATGAAAATTCTGATCTTACAGTTATTGTCGATGTCGTGCCTTATGGCGAAGTCAAACTCGACCCCATTTTCGGTATTGATCCTAAATGATGAAACACAGACTGACAATAAAGATTTTATCGGCCATAGTCTTTTTGCTTGGCCTTATTGCCTGTGAGGATGATTTCCCTCGTCTCGAAGGTGGTGTCAAGCCCGGTGAGACCCGAATAGATGCCCGGTTGTTATTTGAGAATTTCACACCCGCTCTTGATCGTAGCCGCGCCGACGGCAACGCCGTGCGTGACATAAAGGAGTTATGGATGCTCTTCTATGATAAAGGCGGTAATATCGTCAAGACTGACGCATTTGACGGAAAACATAAAATAACAGATTTCAAAACATCTTATCCTAACAATACACGTCCTGACGGTAGCCCGTCGGCCGAGATCAATGCGCCGCGTGCCGAATACTCACTGACGGTGCCTAACGGTATCTATCGCATATATGCAGTAGCAAATCGAGATTTGACAGATGACGATGTATCTACTGTAGACAAACTAAAGGCGATCAGGCTTGTATGGGATAGCGATCTTTCTAAAAACTGTGAGATGCTTGGCTATTTCGCTCCCAAAACGGCAACGGCTGCCGATGGGTTCGACGCTCCTGAAACACGTATAGAAGGCGGCAGCATGACTATACACGCATGGGTAAAGCGTGCAGCATCAAAACTCACAATAGCATACAACGGACGAAACCTTAAAGAGGGTGTTTATATATATATCAAGCGTGCGACGATCAAAGACATACCGAATAATTGTGCGCTTGGCATAGATAATAGACCTGATGAGGCCGGAGAATTGATTGACGGCGAGAGTCTTAAATATTATGCCGGCGACAAAGAGCCGACTAATCATGATTATAACGCTTCATATCCGGCGCGTGTTGCCAAGGGTAATGCGTTGCAGATACTCGGTATGGGTGATAAAGGTCCACAGCATTTCAGTGATGTCGACAGTTGCCATTTTCAGGCTACTGAAGCGCTTTTTTTCTATGAAAACCGCCAGCCTGACGGGGTATTGAATACGGAGTCGGACAAACGTCAGGATGTTACGGGCGCCAATTCGTCTGTTTCATATCCCGGAGGCGTGAATCCCGGAAACGAGGCGTGGAAAGACGCACGGCCTTATGGCACTTACGTTGAGATCGAAGCATATTATGTATCGTTGAATTTTGATAATCCGAGTTCGGGTGATATCATTTATCGTTTTATGCTTGGCAAAGACGAGAAGACAAGCTATGATGTAGAGCGAAACCATCATTATAAGTTGACTCTAAATTTCAACGGCTGGGCCAATGATGTCGACTTCCACATTGACTACAAAGAAGAAGACCCCGGTCCAGAAATGCCTAACCCTTATTACATATCGTACCTTTACAATCAGGATATGTATTATCCGTACAAGGTTAATGCCGGCAGCAGCTGGGAAGTCGAATGGGTTGAGGCTGAGATTGTCGAGAATCATTGGTATCCGTCTAACGCTATCTCGGGTAACTATGGTTCGGTAAATACTCCGCATGTCTACTATAGCGATGACGATGTCGTAAAAAAAGAGAAAGGTTATAGTCCTGACAATAAAAATGACGATGGACAGGAGTGGAACGGATTCTTATCGTTGCGCAAGACAGGAAATCTTGTCGTGACAGGCTCGAATACCAGCTATACCGGCGGTGATAACCGTGACTATTATTATAATCATAAAAGACATCTGCGCAGATATACTATTGCCGAGCATATAAAAGATTATGACAAAGAGGAGAGGATAATCGACAATGATTTTACTTGCCCTGACCAATCCCATCAGGCGTTACAGAAGGGGGATATATACATTATAAAGAAAATTCATGATGAGGATGATAGCAAAAAAGATGTATATCTTCTACAGATACCGATGTATACTCGTGCGAAGAATCTTATAAAGTCGACCGGATATACGGGAAATAACCCGTTTGTAGCCTATCAGCGAAAGGCTATAGTCAAATTCACCGGACAATTTCGCAGTAAAGCCGACCATGATGTGAAACTTACTTTTGGACCGGACTTCGTAGAGATCATTCAGGATTATCGTGTTGTAAACCCCAAAGGCATCTACAGATCATGGAATAAAACTACGCCGTTTCAAGTGACGCTTAAGCATTTGCCTAAAGAAGAGGAAACGACTTTCAGTGATATGATATCAGAGGGAGTCTGGAGGGCTTATGTTATATGGGGCGATAAAAATATGATCAAGCTTGACGGCAAAAACGCAATATCAGAGGCTACGGCAATTACAGGTGCTACCGGATCAAAGATTGACTTCAGGGTGACGTTTAATAGTCAACTTACATCGAAAAATGATGTTAAAAGCTGTATTATACGAGTTGACTATCACAATAATTCATGCCATCACCTTATTTTTGTGCGTCAGGGCTATGCACCGATCGCACTTGTATCCGGAGGTAGAAAATGGCATTCGTTCAATATGCGTTCGGCCGGAACCGAAGTTTCGGATCCTTGCGATGAAGGCTCGCTTTTCCGTCGCGGCTATTGGAAAAACCCTATTGACGCTACTTCAAATAATAACGATAAGCCGGTATGGATCAATGTGATTCCCGGTGATTTTAAGAATCATAAGAACACGCCTCTTCGAATAGCCGGCACGAAGAATGACCGGGGCGAATGGACAGAGTTAAAATGGGAGCAGATCCCATCGACGACTGAGACCGGAAATTTTTCAACCGACAGCTTGCCGACTAAATGGGACGGTAGTTCTAAGGCGTCGATAGCATCGATGGATGATTATACGGCCCTTTATAGAGCCGGTGTAAACGGTGAAATAAGTCAAGGTTACGGAGTGCTTTACAATGATAACGCCGACCATACGATGAACACCATCGATGAGGCTTTCGGTTATGTCTATGATAGCGATGATCCGAAGGTAGACAAGACATCATACGGTATGCGAGGTACGTTTGTCTACAACTCAGGCAATGGCAGTTATGCGGGACGCAGTGTGTTCTTCCCGATAGGGCACTCGGGTTATGGTCATCGCAAACACGGAAACGGTAAGCACGATGAGGAGGCGGGTATGTTTGCTGTACTGCGATATTCCTGTGGCCGTGGCAAGCATTACAGCAATACGACAGCAATAAAAGATCGTCCGTTTTTCTGGGATCTATATCGCCGTCAAGGTGCTATATATTGGATTGACAAAAAATCAGACGAAGTGGCCGCAAGCGATGGAACTTTTCTGTTTGGCAGCGATGGCAAGGGAGTGATAGGATGGGACTTCAATTATCATACGTTTGATTTCTTTCCGATAACCTATTCAAATATATTCTCAATAGATTGGGGTAAGCCGACAACTCAAAACTCGTCTGACGCATGTTTCATAAGATGTGTCGAGTAATATCATGCAATGTAATTGCTTTGTGGATAAAAAGCGGAGACCTATGTTGGGGCCTCCGCTTTCTTATTCTATGTTGTTGCGTGTCTGTGTAATGTTAATGTCAACGTTTGGCGCATCGTTTTTCTAGTTGGCGTTCGATGGCTTCGAGGGCGACGTCGACGGCTTCCTCAAATGTGTCGGCTGTTTTGGTGGCGACGATATCTTCGAGTTGAGGTGCGACGGCTCTGATTACAGCTTCTTTGTTCATGGCAGTCTCGGGTTTGACGACTTTTAGGGTTACGTCGATATCTGTTATTGCGTCGTAGCGGCGGGTGAGACGCTGAGCTTTCTTGTTAATGAATTCGACGAGGCGGTCAGCGATGTCGAAGTGGATGGCCTGAATTTTAACTTCCATAATTTGAAATTTTAGGGGTTAAACGTGTGTTGCTTGATTCTCGTTGCGGGCGGTTGGCTTCCGCTCGGGCGAGGGTTATGTTTTCCTGGCCCTCGGATGGGCGAGTTTGTAATTGTCTTTGATCTCGCGTGACGACAGATGGGTGTAGATCTGTGTTGTCGACAGCGAAGAGTGTCCCAGTAGCTGTTGTACTGCCGTGAGGTCAGCGCCGTTGTTGAGCATGTCGGTGGCAAAGCTGTGGCGCAGCACATGTGGCGAGCGTCGGCGGGCGACGGTGTTGCCGTCGAAAGCACGGCGCACGACGTGGTAGACAAGCTGTCGGTAGAGCGGGTTGCCGTCGGGACGCACGAAGAATTGGCCACCGGGGTTGCCGGCGTCGCGGTCGCGAAGGCTGGTGTAGAGTTTGATCATCGTTGTCAGTTCTTCTCCGAAAGGAATCATTCTTTCTTTATTACGCTTGCCGATGACTTTTAGTTCGCGTCGGCGGAGGTCGACGTCAGCATCGCGGAGGCCGACAAGCTCTGACTCGCGCATGCCTGTAGAGTAGAGCATGTCGGTTATGAGACGGTCGCGTACGGCGATGAAGTCGTTTGTGTCAAACTCGCTGTCGAGCACTCGGGCCGTGTCGGCTGAAGGAATAAGAACGGGCAGCGGCTTGGGTAGTCGGGCGGGGGTCAATTCGGCTGCCGGATTGACGTTGATGCTACAGCGTCGGTTTAGATAACCGTAGAAGGCGCGCAAGGATTGTATCTTGCGCCGCACCGAACGCACTCCGATACCTTCAGACGACAGGTGGGCGATCCACAGGCGGAGGTCTGACAGGCTTACTGCCGATGGGTCAGGCTCTGCTGTGTGTATGTCACAGCCTGCCAGTGAGGCTGATGCAGCGAAACGATACCACTGCTCGATGTCGCGCCTATAAGACAAAACGGTGTGAACTGAAGAATTCAGCTCACACCGCAGATATGTCGTAAAGGAATCGATTAACATATATTCGTCGCCTTGAGGCTTTAGTGCCTGTGTATGCAGCGAATTTAATCAATCCTTTTTATTTTGCCAAATAAAATAAGGAAAAATTCCGGTCTCTCTTATCGTGGACGTTTTATCGCAGGTTTTATTGACCGGATCGGTTAAATCGGTCGA
This sequence comes from uncultured Muribaculaceae bacterium, assembly GCA_910576935.1. Lineage (GTDB taxonomy): Bacteria > Bacteroidota > Bacteroidia > Bacteroidales > Muribaculaceae > CAG-873. The sequence goes on along the minus strand of CAJTKG010000056.1, from coordinate 3,180 downwards.
TTATTCTTCTACAGAGCGGAGTTTCTGGACGTATACCGCTTTCATCATTTTTTTGCGGTTGGTCACAGACGGCTTCTGGAAAGCCTGACGGCTGCGGAGTTCTTTGACGATGCCGGTTTTTTCGAATTTTCTTTTAAATTTTTTGAGAGCTCTTTCGATGTTTTCGCCTTCTTTTACTTGTACGATAATCATATTGTTTGTTGAAAATATTTAATTGTTTATTTATTGTCGTTTTTGCGTTTTGCGGGGCAAAATTAATAATACTTTTTTAGATGACAAAACTTTTTAACGATAAAATAACTCTTTCTGCTATTTGAGGTTGTCGGGGTTGTCGGGGTCGGTATACCAGCGTGAATACATGAGGTAATTATGGGCTATCTTGCGGTTGATTTCGGCACTTTGCTCGGGGTCGACTTGTTTTACATATTTGGCGGGGACGCCGGCCCACAACTCGTTCGGCCCTATTTTGGTGCGCGATTTTACAACAGACCCCGCTGCGACAATGGCGCCTCGGCCAACTTCGGCGTCGTCCATGACGACAGAACCCATGCCTATGAGGGCGTAGTCGTCGATCTTGGCGCCATGGATGGTTACGTTATGTCCTATCGATACATAGTCGCCGATTTCTATTGTTGATTTCTGATAGAGTGTGTGTAACACCGAACCGTCTTGTATGTTGACGCAGTTGCCGATGCGTATCGAGTTGACGTCGCCCCGGATGACTGTGCCAAACCATACGCTGCAGTCATCACCCATCTCGACGTCGCCGATGATGGCGGCGTTTTCTGCCAGAAAACAGTCTTGACCCATTTTGGGTGTAAAGCCGCGTACGGGTACTATTATTGCCATATATTATCTTGTCTGTTTTTATTGAGTTTCTGAATATAATTGAGAGTCGTTTATAGTGGTGCTGTCGCTTTTTCGAGCCATGCGCGGCTGTCGGCATCGAGAGCCGGAGACAGGGCGGCGAAGACTTTGGCGTGATAGGAGTTGACCCAGGCGATTTCGTCGTCGCTCATAAGCGAGAGATCGAAAAGTTTGCGGTCGAACGGGCAGAGTGTCAGGGTCTCGAATTTATAAAAGTCGCCGAATTCGGTCGTCATCGCCGGTACGGTCAGCACGAGGTTCTCGCAGCGTATGCCATGGATGCCCTCGCGGTATAGACCGGGCTCGTTCGATGTGACCATACCGGGAGTCAGTGGGGTGGGGACATAGTTGAGTCGTATGCTCTGTGGCCCCTCGTGGACATTCAGGAAGTGGCCGACGCCATGGCCTGTGCCATGAAGGTAGGTAAGACCGTGTTGCCACAGGAATCGGCGTGCCAGAGCGTCGAGCTGTGCTCCGCATGTACCGGCCGGGAAAATGGCTTGCGCCAAAGAGATATGGCCTTTCATGACAAGGGTGAAATCGCTGCGTTCCATATCGGTAGGCGTGCCAAGGGCGATTGTGCGCGTAAGGTCGGTCGTACCGTCGTAATACTGTGCGCCGGAGTCTATCAGCAGCAGTCCTGTCGGTTTGATTACCGAACTTGATGTCTCGTCGGCTTCATAGTGGACTATTGCGCCGTGAGGTCCGTAGCCGGCTATTGTGCCGAAACTCTCGTCGAAGAACAGTGGCGATTCGGCGCGGTGGCGGCGCAGGATTTCGGCCACGTCGAGTTCGGTCAGTTGGCCGTCGGCCACCCGTCGCTCGATTTCGATGAGTGACTTTACCATTGCTACACCGTCGCGCACCATTGCCTGACGGATGCCCTCGGTCTGTGTGGCATTCTTACATCCTTTGAGCATTGCAATCGGTGAGGCTGCTTCGACGGCACGTGTGCCAAGCAGCTCGAGTACGGCCGTCGATGTGCGTGCCGGTTCTACGAGTACACGGGTCTCGTCGCTCAGATTGCCGAGAAAAGATTTTACATCGGTGTAGCCGGCTGTCTCGACTCCGGCTTCGTTTAGATGGTCTATGGCTGCCACGTCGAGCTTTGCACGATCTATGAATAGGATGTTGCGTTCGGGTGATAGATATAGAAAAGCAGTGGCTACGGGATTGTATTTTACATCATTGCTGCGTATGTTGAGAGCCCAGGCAATTTCGTCGAGTGCTGAGATGAAGATCGACGTCGCGTGTGCGCGTCCGACGCCTGCGAGGATGTCGACAATTTTTTCACTGGCAGATCGTCCGGCATATTTGACATCGTGTGCAAAAATTTTACATTGGGGCAGGGCGGGACGATCGAACCAGATAGTGTCGATGACATCGAAATCTGTAGTAAGTAGCAGACCTGAGGTCTCAAGCTCGGCGCGGAGAGCTCTGGCGCCGGAGACGGACATCAGCATGCCGTCGACACCGACTGTCGAACCGGCAGATATGGTTTCGCATAGCCATGTGCCGATAGAAGGGGTTGATGTGAGACCGTCTTTCATCAGCTTGATTTCGGTGCCTGACAGTTGCTCGGCCGCCTGTAGGAAATAGCGCGAGTCGGTCCAGAGCAAAGCCTCGTTATTAGTGACGACAAGATCGCCTGCCGAACCCGTGAAACCGCTCAACCAGCGGCGTGCCTGCCAATGGGGAGCAAGATATTCACTCATATGGGCGTCGGCCTGGGGGATTATAACTGCGGCGACACCGGCTTTTTCCATCTCGGCGCGCAATAGCGCCAGACGTTTTGAAATTTCTTCTTTCATCTTATATAAGTATATTACAAGGCAAAATTAATAAAAAAGGCCAAATCGCCAAAATTCCCCGGAAGCCTATTCGTGTTTTCTTTCGTATTCTTATTATAACATTTCGATGATATAAAAGGTTTAAAAAAACTCTTTTTGCAAGTCTCTGATTATCAGGGTGTGTTAAAATTTATCAGAAAAAAGGTGTAAAAATATTTGGTGGGAAAAATAAAAAGGCATAACTTTGCACTCGCTTTTGAGAGGTGACGGTCTTGCAGCGGCAAGGCGAGGGCTCGGAAGGTTAAATGAAGTTAAAACGCCGAACAAAATTTTGTCGGGAATGTTTTAAGCGGTAATTTTGCCGAGCTGACCGCTCACGAAAGCGATCGAGAGAACATTGAAATTTTTACAATAGAGACTGAAGTAGTACAAGAAAAGAGACGGAATCGGCTCGACAGAGCCGAAAACGATACTCTGTCAATTCTACACAGGTTAGACACGATAAACGATCGTCCGGAGGGCA
>CAJTKG010000055.1 GCA_910576935.1 uncultured Muribaculaceae bacterium | reverse complement strand
TTGGGCGGGAACAGTTTCAGCTCCTTGCCGGGGTTGAAGCGGAAAATCTGCTGTTTGGCGGCTTCGGTGCAGTTGTTGCCCCGAAGCATGGAGAGGGCCGGGTCGCTCTGGGGATATTTGCCCTTGTGGACCTGTACGGCGGTGCAGCGGCAGTTCCAGCCGTTGGGCGGCAGATAGAGCGACCAGAACGGGTCGGAGGGCGGCAGCGTGGTGCCGTGCAGAATTGCGTGATCCTCACGCACGCGGTCGTCCTGGGCGGTGCGATATTGCAGGTCGTAACGGTCGCCGTCCTTTTCAATCTGCTGCCAGCGCGAAGCCATGAGGGAGGCGCCGACGGCGTCTACGTCTCTGACAATCCCCTCGGCCCCTTCACATATCAGAAACATAACCCGATGAACTACAAGCCCGGCGGCTTTGTCCAAGGCAGCGGACACGGCGGCACTTTCGTCGACAACAAAGGCCGGTATTGGCATGTATCGACATGTATGCTCTCGTTGAAATATAAATTCGAGCGCCGCATCGGCCTATATCCCGCCGCTTTCGACAAAGACGGTGTCATGTATAGCTCGGCCGCCTTCGGCGACTATCCCAACTTTAACGCCGACTACGACATCGTCGACCCCTCCGACCGTTTTACCGGCTGGATGCTTCTCTCTTACCGCAAACCCGTGGCCGTCTCGTCGACCGTCGACGGCATGGACGCCGCTGCTCTCAGCGACGAGAACATGCGCACCTATTGGGCCGCCCGCACGGCCGATCCCGGCGAATGGGCCATGATAGACCTCGGTCCCGACCGCACCGTCAGAGCCATACAGCTCAACTGCTACGAATATCTCAGCGACCAGACCGACCGCGCCGACGACATCTACTTCCAGTATCGCATATACGCCTCCGATAACGGCGACGACTGGACCCTTGTCGTCGACAAGAGCGACAATGACCGCGACTGTCCTCACGACTACGTCGAGTTGCTCGAACCACTGAAAACCCGCTATCTCAAAATCGAGAACATCCACACGGCAACCGGCAATTTCTGCCTCAGTGACATCCGTGTCTTCGGCTTGGCCGACGGACCCGCTCCCGAAGCCGTCAAAGGCTTCAAAGTCGTCCGTGACAAAAAAGATCCGCGCAACGCCATGATCTCGTGGCAAACTTCTCCCGGTGCCTACGGTTATAATATCTACTATGGCATCGCACCCGACAAGATGTATAACGCCATCACCGTCAACGGCGACACCTCATACGACATGCGCGGTCTCGACCTCGGCACCGACTATTTCTTTGCTGTCGAGGCCCTCGGCGAGACAGGTCGCTCGCCACTCTCAAAAACGATCAGACAATAACCAAAGATAATACTAAGATATGAAACTTAACCGAATTCTTGCCTGCGGGCTTGTCGTCTCCGCCGCCGCTTTGTTTTCGGCATGCGGCTCTGACGGCAACGATCACAAAGATCAGACCCCTCCGGCCGAAGAGACCGACTTTCCCTTCGCCGATGACGAGGCTTTCCTCGATTATCTTCAGAAAACCCATATGAACTATATGTGGGACGGTGCCGAACCCAACTCGGGTCTCGCTCCCGAACGTATCCATCTCGACGGCGAATATCCTCAGAACGACCGCGACGTCGTCACCACAGGCGGCAGCGGTTTCGGTATCGCCGGACTCATCTCGGCCATCGACCGCGGCTTCATCCCGCGGCAGGATGGCGTCGAGCGTCTTGAGAAGATTGTCGGTTTCCTCGGCAAGGCCGACCGCTTCCACGGCGTGTGGCCTCACTGGCTGAGCGGTCCCACAGGCAAGGTCGTGCCTTTCGGTCAGAAAGACAACGGCGGCGACCTCGTCGAGAGCTCATTCCTCATGACAAGCCTCATCATCGCCCGCGAATACTTCAAGAACGGCAACGACCGGGAAAAAGCCCTCGCCGAAAACATCGACAGACTCTGGCGCGAGATGGAATTCGACTGGTACCGGCGCGACGGCAGCGACGTCCTCTACTGGCACTGGTCGCCTCAGTACGGTTGGGAGATGAACTTCCCCCTCGAAGGCTATAACGAATGTCTCATCACTTATATCCTCGGAGCTTCGTCGCCGACACATCCAATACCGGCGTCGGCCTACCACAAAGGCTGGGCGCGCTCGGGCGGCATCGTCAGCGACAAGAAATTCATGGGTCTCCCGCTTGTGCTCAAATACAACGGTTGCGAGACAACAGGCGGTCCGCTCTTCTGGGCCCACTATTCATATATAGGCCTCGACCCCCGCGGTCTCAAAGACGATTACGCCAACTATTGGGAACTGACCCGCAACCACGCCATGACCGACTATCTCTATTGTGTCTCTAATCCCAAAGGATACAAAGGCTATGGCGAAAACTGCTGGGGACTCACCGCAAGCTATACCCCCAAAGGCTATACGGCTCATTCGCCTGCCAACGACCTCGGCGTGATAACTCCCACAGCCGCTCTGTCGAGCTTCCCCTATACACCCGAGGAGTCGATGCGTGCCGCCAAATACTTCTATGGCAAAGGCGATTGGCTCAGAGGTAAATATGGCTTCTACGACGCATTCTCCGAGACAGACAGGTGGGGCACCCCGCGTTATCTCGCTATCGACCAGCTTACCATAGCCCCGATGATCGAAAACTACCGCAGCGGTCTGCTTTGGCGTCTGTTCATGGGTGCGCCAGAGATTCAGCAAGGCCTTAAAAAACTCGGTTTCACTTCGACGCAATATAATTTCTAACGTATTCTCTAACAAAACAATATATCATGAAACTATCAAAACTTATTATCACCGGTGCATTGGCTCTTGCCGCTGTCGTGGCTTCGCCTTTCGACGCCGACGCTAAAAAGCGGGAGCTTACACCCCAAGAGCGGCAGGCCCGCATGGACGCTTTCATCACCGACCTGATGAGCCGCATGACTCTCGAGGAAAAACTCGGTCAGCTCAACCTGCCCGGTGCCGACGACATTGTCACCGGCCAGGCCAAGAGCAGCAACATCGGCTCGATGGTCTCAAAAGGTCAGGTCGGTGGAGTGTTCAACATCAAAGGTGTCGAAAAAATCCGCGACCTCCAGCGCGTCGCCGTCGAGGAGAGCCGTCTCGGCATTCCTCTTATCTTCGGCATGGATGTGGTCCACGGCTATGAGACTGTCTTTCCCATTCCTCTTGCAAACTCTTGCAGCTGGGACATGGAAGCCATCGAGAACTCTGCCCGCATAGCCGCCAAAGAAGCTTCTGCCGCCGGTATCGCATGGACATTCAGCCCCATGGTCGACATCAGCCGTGATCCCCGCTGGGGTCGTGTCTCTGAAGGCAGTGGCGAGGACCCCTATCTCGGTGCTGAGATAGCCAAAGCCATGGTCCGCGGTTATCAGGGCAAAGACCTCACAGATCCTAATACGATGATGGCCTGTGTGAAACACTTCGCCCTATATGGCGCTCCCGAGGCCGGACGCGACTATAACACGGTCGACATGAGCCGTCAGCGCATGTATAACGAATATTTCCCGCCCTACAAAGCCGGTGCCGAAGCCGGTGCGGGCAGTTTCATGACATCGTTCAACACCATCGACTTCGTTCCTGCTTCGGGCAACAAATGGCTGTTGACCGACGTCCTCCGCAAGCAGTGGGGCTTCAACGGCTTTGTCGTCACCGACTACACGGCCATTCTTGAGATGATCGACCACGGCATGGGTGATCTCGAGCAGTGCTCGGCTCTCGCTCTCAAAGCCGGTACAGACATGGACATGGTCGCCAACGGCTTCAACGGCACACTTGCCGCATCGCTCGAGAAAGGCAACGTCACTATGGCCGACATCGACCGGGCAGTCCGCGTAATCCTCGAGGGCAAATACAAACTCGGACTCTTTGACGATCCTTATAACCGCATGGATGTCAGCCGTCCGGCCCATGATATCTACACCGCCGAACACCGCGACGCCGCCCGCAAGCTTGCTACCGAGACATTCGTTCTCCTCAAAAACGAGGGCAACATCCTTCCCCTCGCCAAGAAAGGCAAAATCGCCCTTGTCGGCCCGCTCGCCGACACCCGTTCAAATATGCCCGGCACATGGAGCGTCGCCGCTGCTTTCGACCGCTATCAGTCGTTGCTCGAAGGCTTCCGTCACGCTGTCGGCGACAAAGCCGAAGTGTTATATGCCAAAGGCTCCAACCTTACCGCAGACTCTGTTCTCGAGGCTCATGCCACAATGTTCGGCCGCACCATGCGCGACCCGCGCTCTGAAACCGAGCTGCTGAAAGAAGCACTCGAAGTAGCCGCCCGTGCCGACATCATCGTCGCCGCGCTCGGTGAGTCATCGGAGTTCAGCGGCGAGTCGAGCAGCCGTGCCGACATAACCCTGCCCGAGACACAGCGTCGCCTTCTCGAGGCTCTTTTGGCTACGGGCAAACCCGTCGTGATGCTCAACTTCTCGGGCCGTCCCACCGTGATGAGCTGGGAGAGCGAACACGTTCCCGCCATCATGAACGTGTGGTTCGGCGGTTCTGAGGCTGCCGCAGCCATTGCCGACGTTGTCTTCGGCGACGTCAATGTCAGCGGCAAGCTCACAATGTCGATGCCCCGCAGCGTAGGTCAGGTCCCCCTGTACTACAACCACCTCAACACAGGTCGTCCGCTGCCCGAAGGCATCGACGAGTTTGTCAAATTCCGCAGCAACTACATCGACATCTCCAACACACCGCTCTATCCCTTCGGCTACGGCTTGAGCTACACTACCTTTGACTACAGCGATTTCAAACTCGACTCGCCGGTTCTAACCGACGGCAAGATAACCGCTTCGGTGACGGTCAGAAACACCGGCGACCGCGAAGGCACTGAAATTGTCCAGTTCTATATCCGCGACCTCGTCGGCAGCGTTTCGCGTCCCGTCAAAGAACTCAAACACTTCGACCGCATCACCCTCAAACCCGGCGAAAGCAAGACTGTCAGCTTCGACATCACCCCCGAAACCCTCAAATTCTATAACTACGACATAGACTTTGTCAACGAACCCGGCGACTTTGAAGTGATGGTAGGGCCCAACAGCCGTGACGTGGCCAAACTGAAATTCACATTGAAATAAGCGTCTCTAACCTGAGATTTATTCAAACGGCGGCATACAAAAATTGGATGCCGCCGTTTGAAATAAAAACCGATCTCCGAAGTCTCGGTCAAAAAAAATTATTAACTTTGTTGATATATACATTTTTTCTTTTACCTGTAAAATCATAACCTGTGATGAAACTTAAATCATTGCTTTTAACCTGTTCTTTCGCGGCTGTTCTGACCGCTCAGGCTGCCACGCCTGTTTATCTCGACAGATCAAAATCCATCGAAGATCGTGTCGAGGACGCTCTATCACGCATGACAACAGAGGAGAAGATAGCCATTATCCATGCACAATCTAAATTCTCGTCGGCCGGCGTGCCGCGTCTCGGTATCCCCGAACTCTGGACTGACGACGGCCCTCACGGTGTCCGTCCCGAAGTCCTTTGGGATGAATGGGAGCAGGCCGGATGGACCAATGACTCATGTATCGCCTTCCCTGCTCTGACGGCTCTTGCCGCTACTTGGGATCGTGATGTCTCGCGCCTTTACGGCAAATCGCTCGGCGAGGAAGCCCGTTATCGCAAGAAAGATGTGATTCTCGGCCCGGGCGTCAATATCTACCGCACCCCTCTGAATGGCCGTAACTTCGAGTATATGGGCGAAGACCCCTATCTCGCCGCCAAGATGGTAGTGCCATATATCAAGGGCCTGCAGAGCAATGGCGTGGCCGCATGTCTGAAACACTTCGCCCTCAACAACAACGAGATCAACCGTCATACAAGCAACGTCATCGTCGACGACCGTGCACTCTACGAGATCTATCTTCCCGCATTCAAGGAGGCTGTCGACAGCGGCGTGTGGTCGGTCATGGGCGCTTACAACCTTTATAAGGATCAGCATCTTTGTCACAATAAGTATATACTCAACGACATTCTCAAAGGCGAGTGGGGCTTTGACGGCGTGGTGATTTCAGACTGGGGAGGCACCCACGACACAGAGCAGGCTATCTATAACGGCCTTGACCTTGAGTTCGGCAGCTGGACCGACGGCCTGTCGCAGGGCACCAACAATGCTTACGACAACTACTATCTCGCCATGCCTTACCTCAAACTCATCAAGGCCGGTAAAGCAGACACCAAAGAACTTGACGATAAGGCCCGCCGGGTATTGCGCCTGATGTATCGCACGGTCATGGACAACAACCGTCCCTACGGCTCACTGTGTTCGCCCGAACACTCTGAGGCTGCCCGTCATATCGGCGAGGAAGGCATCGTGCTCCTCGCCAACCGCGGCAACGTGCTTCCTATGAAACTCGACGGCCGTAAGAAAATCGCCGTCATCGGCGAGAACGCCATCAAGATGATGACTGTCGGCGGCGGTAGCTCGTCACTCAAGGCGAGATATGAGATCTCACCCCTCGACGGCCTCAGCAACCGTCTCGCCGGCAAAGCTGATGTCGTCTATGCCCGCGGTTATGTCGGTGACACCGGCGGCGAATACAACGGCGTCACCACAGGTCAGAATCTCGCCGACGACCGCACCCCCGCGCAGCTTATCGCCGAAGCCGTCGATGTCGCCAAAGATGCCGACTATGTCATCTTCGTCGGCGGTCTCAACAAAGACAATCATCAGGACTGCGAGGACAGCGACCGTGCCGGTCTCGAGCTTCCCTACAATCAGGATGCTGTCATCGAGGCTCTGGCTGCCGTCAATCCCAATCTCATTGTCGTCAACATCTCGGGCAACGCCGTGGCCATGCCTTGGGTCGACAAAGTACCGGCCATCGTTCAGGCATGGTTTCTCGGCTCTGAAGGCGGCAACGCCATCGCATCGGTGCTGACCGGTGATGTCAATCCCTCGGGCAAACTTCCTATGACTTTCCCCGCACGACTCACTGACGTGGGCGCGCACGCCGTGGGCCAATATCCCGGCACGCCGCGCAACGACGGCTCTGACATCGTCGACATCGAATACCGCGAAGGCATCTTTGTAGGCTACCGTTGGGCCGATAAAAACAAGATTCAGCCCCTCTTCCCCTTCGGCCACGGCCTGAGCTACACCACGTTTGATTACGGCAAAGCCACCATCGACAAGGCCGAGGGCACAGCCGACGATGTCTTCACCGTCAGCATTCCCGTAACCAATACCGGCGACCGCGCCGGCCGTGAGATCGTTCAGCTATACGTGTCAGATCTAAAGACTACATTACCACGTCCGGTTAAAGAACTCAAAGGCTTCAAAAAAATCAGCCTTGAACCCGGACAGACTGAGACTGTCACATTCGAGATCTCGCGTGGCGATCTGAGCTACTTCGACGACGCCAAACACGCATGGGTCGTCGACCCGGGCAAATTTGAAGCTCTTGTTGGCGCCTCGTCGCGCGATATACGCTCTAAAGTGTCGTTTAAAGTGAAATAAAACCTGCGCAAAACCTTATAAGACGCCGCGCCTCATCGGGTTGCGGCGTCTTTTTCGTCTATGTATAGAGTAAACAGCGCCATCGCTCCGATTATGGCGAAGGGCACACCCAACAGCGCCGGCGATGCCGGTCCGAAGCCTTCTCCGATCGCCAGGCCTCCGATCGATGCCGAGACGGCGTTCGAGACGTTAAACGCTATTTGTATCCCTGCGCCGCCGAGCATCTCACCGCCTTTGGCATACTTCACTATAAGATATTGCAGCGGGCCGCCGATGGCAAAAAGCCCGGCAGTGGCTGTGAACATCAGCAATAGCGACGGCACTTTCATTGTCGAACAAAAATATATCGCAGGCATGACAGCGGCGAGTATTGCAGCCACCCAACCTGTAACATACGACGCCCGATAGCGGTCGGCGAGCTTGCCGGCGAGTGCATTGCCTGTTACCATTCCGACCCCTGCAAGCATCATCACCCAAGTCATGGCCTGCGTCGAAAATCCTGCTATCTCGGTCATCACCGGTTCTACATAACTAAACCAACAGTAGACACTTGCCTGTCCGAAGAAGACACCGGTGTAGATTAGCCACGGTTCTTTGTGACGCAGAAAACCGAATTGACCTTTTATACCGGTGTCAGGTAATGGATTGAGGTATGGCAGCCATGCCGTCATGGCCGTGAAGGCGAGAAGTCCGAATACGGCGACTATGCCGAAGGCAAAGCGCCAGTTGAGAGTCGTGCAGATAAACGTCGCTGCCGGTACACCTATGACATTTGCCACAGTCATCCCGCCGACCATAACCGCTACTGCTGTCGCACCGTTACCTTTGTCGGCCAGTCTCGAACACACTATTGCACCCGCGCCGAAGAAAGCCCCGTGGGGCAGACCCGACGCAAATCTCGCACACAGCAGACTGAGATAACCGGGCGACAGGGCCGCTCCGAGATTGCCGAGAAAAATTACAGCGCTGAGCATTAGCATAAGAGCCTTCAGCGGCAGCCGTCGTAATATTATAAGGAGCGGAGCACCGACGGCCACGCCAAGCGAATAAGCCGAAATAAAATGTCCCGCTTTGACAATGCTGATGTCCAGGCCGTCAGCTACGTCACCGAGTATGCCCATCATGCCGAATTCGGCGATGCCAAGAGCAAAAGTGCCAATGGCGAGAGAGACAAGACTACGTTTCATAAACCTGTTTTTATTGTACCATATTGAAAATTGCGCGGCAAAGTTAATCGTTTTTTACAGCTAAAGCAAATAGTTGTAAAATTAGAGCTTTGTAATACTTATTTGTTTAAATATTGTTAATGACAAACAAAAATCTTTTTAAAAACTATGTTTTATAGCATAAGTCTATTAACTTTGCACTGTGTTTTTCATGGTATTAGATTTAAGGTTAAAAAGATTATTCGTCGTGATGACGGATAATTTTTTTTGACCTTTTCCCTCCCCAAATCGCACGGAATCCACAGTCTGAAGCCGACTATGGAGCGACGACTTTAGTCGTCGTTTTGCTCCCACACCCCATGAATCCGAGCGAATCCACGACGCTATGAGGCGACGCTCTCCTGAGCGTAGTCATGAACCAACGGCGCATGGAGCAAGGGTTTTAACCCCTGCATCAACCTCTAACACATAGACTCCCCGCCAACTAATTTGACCAATTAGTCCAATTAGACCAAAAACATCGACAAGAATCAGCCGACATGGACCTATGGCCTCCCGGCCGTAGGCCAAACTTCCTAACTTTCATTAATTTAGCTACGACCGGGAGTTGTAGCTCCATACGCCGTAGCTCCACACCCCTTCGCCCCGTAAACACAAAAGAATTGTGCAGGCGACATGGAGCGACGGTCTCTGACCGTCGTATGGAGCAAAGATTTCAAAGGCGCTATGGAGCAAGGGTTTTTAACCCTTGCATCAACCACTAATGGTTTG
>CAJTKG010000054.1 GCA_910576935.1 uncultured Muribaculaceae bacterium | reverse complement strand
GACGGCGGCTTCGGCGCGGGTGAGGTTGCGGCCGAGGTAGCGTCGGAAGTGGTATGTGTAGACGGCGTTTTTCATCTGCGATGCAAAGATAAGGCCAGGTTGGGGCGAGTTTATCACTAAAATTGCATGAGAGTGCAATTTTAGATGTGTTAAATGCGACGGTCAGAGACCGAGGCTCCATATCGCCTGCACAATTCTTTTGTGTTTACGGAGCGAAGGGGTGTGGAGCTACGACCTCCCGGTCGTAGCTAAATTAATAAAAGTTAGGGAGTTTAGCCGACGGCCGGAGGCAGTCGCTCCATGTCAGCTGCACAATTTTCGGCATATGGGGCGACGGCTTTAGTCATCTGATAATCAGTGTGTTGACTATCAACACAAGGGTTAAAACCCTTGTTCCATGGCGCCTAATTCCCGCCGTCTAATTTTGGTCTACCGGGACTAATTGGCCAAATTAGTATCAATAGCGAGGTGAAGCTACGGTGTATGGAGCGACGATTTTAGTCGTCGTAAAATAAGATAATTAGGTGAGATTTCGCGGATTTTAACCCTCGCCCCATGAGGCCTTTGATTCAATCCGAGGGTTGAAACCCTCGATCCATAACGACGACCTCTGGTCGTCGCTCCATGGCGCCGTGGATTCAAAACGAAGGTTGAAGCCCTCGGCACATCGATTCTACCTATATAATTTCTATTATCTTATTTTTATCCCAACCAATCTTAAGTAAACTATTGGTATAAATACCAAAATATTGTAATTTTGCGATTAAACGGGAAGAGTCCCGTCACATTTTGATCATCAAGAAGCGTTATGCTCATCTCGAAGTCGGGAACGTAGGAAATTCATAAGTTTATGGGTGTAGTTAAATTATATAAATATATTGATTTTACCGGTGGATTGATGATGCTATATTATAGTAATCTTCAATTTACCAATGCTACGCAGTTGAACGACCCGTTTGATTGCCACCCATCGTTAATTGATTTCTCCAATGTTCCGAAAGATGCGTGTGGAAAATGGACTCCGGAAATAATCGAAGAATTAAGAAGATATCCATTTCGCAGAAACAGAGAAAAGGTGTGGATATGTAGCCTTTCCAAAATATATGATTCAATCTTGATGTGGAGCTATTATAACAAACATAAAGGTATCTGCATTGGTTTGGATATGGAGAAAGTCCAAAAGTATCTTTCGAGAATACAAGGATCAGTCATGACTGGTTGTTCTGAGGTAGAAGTACAATACAAAGATATTGTAGAGAAGCCAGATTATTTCAGAGATGCAAAAGATTTTTTCCATTATCAGTTGTCCACAAAAGCAATGGCTTGGGAACATGAACAAGAGGTAAGACTATTTATTTTCGACCCTTTGCCGACATATATGAGTTTATTGCCGGAGCAAAATGATGATAAGGGACCGATTGATTGGAAAGAAGTTCGGGCTTTTCCTAAAATCGGAGGAGAGTGTTTTGAGTCTGTCTATTTGGGAATCAACATGAATGCAGATGAGAAATCAAAAATAATAAGCGTTTCACGGGAACTGAATCCTGACATTAAGATTTACCAAATGGGAATTGAGGCAAACGCCTTTAGATTAAAAGCAGAGCTGATAAACACTGCCGTTAACTAACAAGAAAGAAAAAAAATTATTCATTGATGATATATCTATATAAGTATATCTTTCACTATTGAATAAAGAAATTTAATCAATTGTCTAATAGTGTGTTTGTATTTAAGCCAAATTAAACATTAAGAGGCATAACATCAGAGAGTTAAAAGCGAGAAACTAATAATTTACCTAAAATCAATCCCTATCAGACACATGATGATGTTGCAGAACCTACTCGAAAATCAATACGTTAGCGAGCTTAAAATACCAGAAACTATAACTTTAGCACTCGTGCTATCAATGCGTTAGCTATTGTTGCGAGAGCTAAAGCCTTCGGTCCATGCGCCGTGGATTCAGTCATCGGTGGGAGCGTTATGAGTCTATGGCTTTGTCATTGCCCCGAGAGGCGGTCGATGAGCTGTTGGCGGTATGTGTCCGAGACGGGGACTGCGGCATCGCCGAGTGTGACACGTCCGCGAGCTATGGAGGTGATGCGGTCGACGTTGACTATGTATGACCGATGGATGCGCATAAATGATTGCGGGGACAACATGCTTTCGAGCGTCTTCAGGCTCATCAATGTCAGCACGGGACGCGGCTGTTGGATGCTATATATTTTAATATAGTCTTTCAAGCCTTCGATGTAGACGATATCGCTGATTTTGAGACGTACGAGCCGATATTCGCTCTTGACGGTGAGATAATCGCCTTGTAAATCACGGCCGCTGAGGGCGTCAAGTCCTTTTTTCCATTGGCGCACACGGTTGACCGCACTGACAAACTCGTCGTAGCTGACCGGTTTAAGAAGATAGTCTATTGCGTTGACTCTGAAGCCTTCGACGGCGTAGTCGCTATAGGCTGTGACGAAGATTATCCGTGTCGACGACGGGACTGTCTTTGCAAACTCGACTCCGCTGACTCCGGGCATCTGTATATCAAGGAACACGGCGTCGAATCGGCCGCCCGTGATGGCTTCAGACGCTTCTTCGGCCGAGAGATATGCGCCGGCAAGCTCAAGCCCCGACGTGCGACTGACGTATGAGCTTATCAGTTTGAGAGCCAATGGCTCGTCGTCTATGACACAACATCTTATAATTCCCATCGCGTTTATTTGTAGTATATGGTCAGTCGGGCTGTATAAGTGTCGTCGCTGACAATGGTCGACAATGAAGCACGGTCGCCATAGATAAGATGAAGTCTGCGGCGCAGATTCGCAATGCCTATACCTCCGCCTTTGTCTACGACGGTATCTGCCCTGAAACGGTTGACGGTCAGACACTCGACACTATTGTCTGTCGCTTTTACGGTTATAGATATCTTGTCGTTGCGATCGGCCGTATTGCCATGCTTGAACGCATTCTCGACGGGTACGATAAACAGCAGGGGGGCAACCTGAATATTCTCGTGGCCGACGATGTCGATATCGGTCTCTACACGGTCGGAGCCAAGGCGCAATTCCATAAGTGAGATATAGTTTCTAACAAATTCGACCTCTCGGCTCAACGCAACCTTGTCTCTATCTTCATAAAGGACATGTCTGAGCAACTGCGACAGTCGGTGGACGGCATCGCGGGCTTCGTCGGGCGACATTTCAATAAGGGCATAGATAGAGTTGAGCGTATTGAAAAGGAAATGAGGATTCAGCTGGCTTTTAAGATTCTTCAGCTCCGATTCGCGGCGTTCGGCGACGAGGTCTTTACGGCGTCGCTCGAGTGCCCGCCATCTGTCTGTAAACCATAGGGCGACGGCCAAAGCGACGGTCAGCACTATCATGACTGCATCGCGAAGTATATATGTCAGTAATCTGAGACGATATTTAGCCGGATTGGCGGCCCGTTTGGCCAATTGCTCGGGACTCGGTGCCTGAGCGAACCAATCCCAGATCAACCGGCTGATCAAAATCGCTGCCACCAACACGATAAGATTGCACACAAGGAAACGCCAGAAGCCTGAACGTCTGGCAAGTGTACGGTCTATTATAAAATAATAGTTTATGTAAAAGACAAATATAAACACCGCCGATTTAAGGTAGAAAAGCCAAGGCACTCCGGCGCTTCGGTGTGGAACGGTGAAATTCATTATAAACTCGGGCAGTATAAAAAGCATCGATATCACAATAAGATGTGATATAAACCTGGTGAGACCGGCACCTCTCGTTGTTTCGTCGTCGATAAAATTCATAGGATGAACTGATTGGTCTGCAAATATAATTCTTAGGTTTTCAGAACGCAAATCTTCTCGACAAAAGGGCTGTTTTTATCGATAAGTCAACGAAATGTCACAAGACGGTTATAGATGTAATTGGCAAGTGTATAGACTACATTGCCAAGCAAGGTCGCGATGCCATAGCCCGAGAGGACAAAACCGAGTATATCGACTTCAAACCGGCCGAAGGGCGATGTATTGAGCACAAAGACAACCGAGAGCTGCATGAGATAGCAGACGGCAAAGCCGGCAAGAAAACGCATGGCCTCGCGTCTGTATCGTCCTCGGGTCTTGAAGACCCATTGTTTGTTCCACAGGAACGAATTGATCAGACCGGCCGCATAACCGGATATGTTTGACACATAAGGATTGACGCCGAGCAAAGATTTGCAGACAAATATAACACCGAGGCACACTATTGTGTTGAGCGCTCCGACGATGCAGTATTTTACAAACTGCATCATTTTATGATCTGTCGACAGATTGCTGATGCCGTTCATTCGTCGGGGAGTGATTTTTCGTCGACCTTCAATATCGGCAGCGACCAGTTGTAATGGACGGCGAGCACACGCAGGCCGACGATCACGACGGCACATCCGCCCTGAGGCACCCAAAGCGGCACTCCGGGCCACGACAGCAACCAATATATCACACCGCCGGCAAGGCAAGCCGTGGCATAGATATCTTTCCTGAAAAACAGCGGCACTTCATTAATGAGGATATCACGGGTGATGCCGCCGAATGAACCGGTGATGATGCCCATGACGACGGCGACCCACATGGGATAGCCTGCAAAAAGTGTTTTCTGTATGCCGACGACGACAAACAGCGCCAGACCGATGGCATCGAAAAGAAAGAGTGTGCGCATACCCTTGACAAGAAATTGCCTGAATATTATGACGGCGACAAGCGAGATGCCTGTAACCGCGAGATAACGGTATGACAGCATCCAGAAAACGGGGATGTCAAGGAGGACATCGCGCAACGTACCGCCCCCGATAGCCGTCACGAGACCGACGACATATGCACCGAACCAGTCGAAGTTTTTAGCTGCCGCCAGCCTTATGCCGGAGATGGCAAAAGCTATGGTGCCAAGTACTTCGATGACGTCTATAAATTGTTTGTCGAACGACAGGCTTTCTATCATTGAGGTTTATTTTGTGGTCTTTTTCTTGCTTTGTTCGACGAAATAACGGCAGTAGGCCGTGACTCCACACTGATCGCAAAGGGGCTTGCGCGCTTTGCAGATATAGCGTCCGTGGAGTATCAGCCAGTGATGAGCACGGGCGATTTTGTCTTCGGGGATATTTCTGACAAGTTTTTTCTCGGTTTCAAAGGGCGTTTTACTGCCATGTGTGAGCCCGATGCGCTCGGCCACACGAAAGACATGTGTGTCGACGGCCATCGCGGGGCGGTCGTAGACAACAGAGAGAATTACGTTGGCTGTCTTGCGCCCTACCCCGGGCAGCTCCATAAGGCTGTCGATGTCTGACGGCACTTCACCACCGAAGCGTTCGGTGAGCATACGCGCCATGGCGACCAAAGCCTTGGACTTGTTATTGGGGTATGAACACGATCGTATCAGATCGAAGACATCATCCTGTGAGGCCCGGGCAAGATCGTCGGCAGTAGGGTAGCGCTCGAACAACGGCGGCGTGATCATGTTGACGCGTTTGTCGGTGCACTGGGCCGACAGAATCACCGCCACGAGCAACTGATAGGCGTTGTCGTAGTGCAGCTCTGTCTGCGGTGAGGGCATCTCCTTTTCAAAAAAGTCGATGACCCTGTTGTAGCGCTCTGCCGTGGTCACGTCAGTGAGCCGAAGTAAATTCATCGAGGAAGCGCACGTCGTTCTCAGAGAACATGCGCAGGTCCTTGACCTGATATTTGAGATTGGTAATGCGCTCGACGCCCATGCCGAGGGCGAAACCCGTGTATTCTTTTGAGTCTATGCCGCAGGCTTCAAGCACGTTGGGGTCTACCATGCCGCAACCGAGAATCTCGACCCATCCCGTACCCTTGCAGAACGAACAACCTTTGCCGCCGCAGAGGTTACAGCTGATATCCATCTCGGCAGAGGGTTCGGTGAAGGGGAAGTAGCTTGGGCGCAGGCGTATTTTTGTCGCGGGGCCGAACATCTCGCGGGCAAAGTATAGCAGCGTCTGACGCAGGTCGGCAAATGAGACGTTGCGGTCGACATAAAGCGCTTCGACCTGATGGAAGAAGCAATGGGCCCGGGCCGATATGGCCTCGTTGCGGTAGACACGTCCGGGGCAGATAATGCGGATCGGCGGGCGGCTGTTTTCCATCACACGTGACTGCACCGAGGATGTATGCGTACGCAGAAGCACATCGGGGTTACGCTGTATAAAAAATGTGTCCTGCATGTCGCGTGCTGGATGGTCTTCGGCGAAGTTCAACGACGAGAATACATGCCAGTCGTCTTCAATCTCCGGGCCTTCGGCTATGGTAAAACCGAGCCGACGGAATATCGCGATGATTTCTTCCTTGACAAGCGACAGCGGATGGCGTGTGCCGAGCCTGATATCCGACGGTGTGCGGGTAAGATCAAGACCGCTGAGATCTTCTCTTTTAGAACCGAGACTGTCTCTCAATAAATTTATTTTATCTATAGCGCTGTTTTTAAGATCATTGATGGCTTGACCTACCTCGCGCTTGCTTTCAGCCGGAACGAGGCGAAAATCGGCCATCAGCTGATTGACGAGACCTTTTTTACTCAGATATTTGATGCGGAGTTGCTCGACTTCTTCGGGTGTGGCGGCGGCCAAAGTTTCGATTTCGGCCTTGAGATTATTGATTTTGTCTAACATGCTATGTCGATGAATATCATTTTATTATTTTTTCTGTGGCAAAATTACAAAAAAATAATAATGGATGAGTCATTTTTTCAGTATTTTCTGCCTTATATATTCAATGACACTCCAACGTCGGCGACGGCCGTAAAAATCTATAACCGTCCTGGTCCTCACGACGCCAAACGACAGCGCCACCCCGAGGGCCATCGGCACGACAAGCGACAGGTCGAACGTTATTTCCACGACAATGAACGCCGCCATAAACGGCGCCCGTATCACTCCGGCCATAACGGCTGCCATGCCTATGAACGCATAGTCAGACACCGGCAGGTCTATGCCAAAGCAATAGCTCACGACCGACGTGAAGAAGACACCTGCCACGCATCCGGCAAACAGAGTCGGAGCAAAATCACCTGCCACACCACCGCCGCTGTTGCTCGAAGATGTCGCGAAAGCTTTTACCAGAAGAACGAGACCTGAAATAAGTATAATCATTACATCTGCCGAAGTATCTGACACACTGAAGGCGCTTTGGGCCACAGCCGTCCCATCGTCTGAAAGCACACGGCTAATTACACCGTAACCGTCGCCATAAAGAGCGGGAAACGCAAAAACCAGCACAGACAATATAGCGCCCGACAATAATCCCCGACTCCAGAAGGCCGGAATGCGACCGTAAAACTGCCGCATCATGTTCATCACGCCGCTATAATATAATGAATATATGCCACAAAGGATGCCAAAAACAGCTACATACAAAAGATTGACCTCACCTGCTTGTTCGACGGAGGAAAATACCACATCAGGTGTATATCCCGACAGAATGAACGCCGTACCCGCGGCTATGACGGCTGCAAGCAACAAAGCCAAGACCAGCGAAGCACTAAGGTTCATCCTCATAACCTCGAGTGTGAAAAGCACCCCTCCCATCGGAGCCTTAAATATACCGGCGATGCCAGCGCCGGCGCCAATGCCGATCATAGCACGCACCAGATCGGGCCGCAACCTGAAAAAACGTGCCAGATTACTCCCAATGGCCCCGCCGGCATAACCGATAGGGCCTTCGCTGCCCGCAGAACCGCCAAAGCCAAGTGTCAACGTGCTTGCAAACAAAGGCGCATAAGTGATGTCACGGTCTATATGATAATCGCGACTCGCTATTTTTGAAATCATGCGTTTGACTCCCTGACCGATATCTTTGCCCAAGATATAATGCTGATAGATGACTGTCAGCATTATGCCGGTGACGGGAACAAACAAATAAAGCCAACTGAAACCGGGCAACGAGAGTGTGCCAAGGATATGATCGGAGACATATCTGACCATAAATTTAAGCGCATATGCCGCAAGGCCGGCGAGCAGACCAATAGCAACAGCCATAATCATCACAAGCGTGCGCTCGCTCATATATCTGCGGCTGACGGCAAGCAATCGAACCATCCTGCTCTTTTTTTTCTGCCTGCCATTGGGTTTTGGTTCCCGGTTAACAATCATTATCTCTCGTATTTCAATAAAAACAACCGATAAGAAGCATTGGTTTAGTCACGCAACACATGGAATTCACGGCCATATCATTCGGAGCGTACAATACGACGTCCGGGGACTGTATTTATTATAAGCGGCACAGTCTCGTTGGTTACGACACTTGTATCAAGTCCCATAGCTTGCCGATCATCAATGCCAATATGTCGTAGCAGTTGATGGAGATACATCATCGTCGCCGAACCGAGGCTACAGCTGCTCGTCGGCGAGAAGAGTCTGTGTATGATGATAAAACGGAAGTCGCCGGGAATACCTTCTCTCTTAAGCGACGGATAGCTGCTGGTGAGATCAAGATCTCCGGATGCCACAAGATCCTCTACAATCTGCCTTAGATAGACACTGATTTTTGGCTCGACCCTGAAACCGAGTCGCATAGTGACATGATAGATAGTCTCGGGCACTGCAATCTCGACCGAATATTCGAGTGTATCGGGACAATCGACATGCTCGAGATGGATAAACCAATAATGGTCGGCACGTTTCGGACGCTTGTTGACTATTGAATAGATAAGTTTGCTTTCTATCATATCATTATTTGGCGAACGACTGAAATAAATGAGATTAGACGCATACTTAGGGATGTCGGCGTCGGCCTTGATTGAGCTTATAAGTGCATAACTGCCTGCTGTCTTTCGATATTCGATATAAGACCCTCTCAGTTTTGTTGCTTTAAACCAGATAATCATCACCGCCGCGACGACACCTGCCAACAACACTGTAAACCAGCCGCCATGTGCGAACTTAAACATGTTGGCAACAAAAAACAAACCTTCAATAACAAAGAAACAAACAGCGAACGCACCGCATAACACGACATTGACACCGCGGCATCGCAGCCAGACAGTCAAAAGCACCGTCGTCATCAGCATGGTAATTGTTATGGCCAGGCCATATGCCGCTTCGATATGACTTGAGTCGCGAAACATGACTACGGTAAGCAAGCATCCCGCAAGCAGACAGAAATTTACCGAAGGTATATATATCTGCCCTTTCTCATCCGACGGATATTTAATTTTCATTCTCGGCCAAAAATCGAGGTTTATAGCCTCGGAAAATATCGTGAACGACCCGCTCAACAACGCCTGGCTCGCTATTACAGCCGCACCGGCTGACATCGCGACACCGACAGACACAAAACTTTGTGGCATTATAGCAAAAAACGGATTGACATCCGGCGCCATCTCTCCGCCGTGGCCGATAAGCCATGCACCCTGCCCGAGATAGTTCAATATCAGCATCAGCTTGACAAAAATCCAACTTACCGTGATGTTACGGCGACCACAATGGCCCATATCCGAGTATAATGCCTCAGCACCGGTAGTGCATAAAAACACAGCGCCCATAATCATGAACCATGACGGTGAACTCACCAAAAGCCTGACTGCATACCACGGATTAAAGGCCTTGAACATTGCCGGACACGCAACAAAATTCATTACGCCGAAAACACCCAACATCAAAAACCAAACTAACATAAACGGGCCGAAACAACGCCCTATCCTACCGGTTCCGGCACTTTGTATAATAAAAATCAACAAGATCACGACCAAAACCACGGGCAATACTTCAATTTCAGGAAATACCAGCCTCAAACCTTCGACAGCCGAAGTCACGGTAATAGCCGGTGTGATGACACCATCTGCAATAAGGGCGGCCGCACCAATGGCTGCGACAACATAAAGCCATCGTCTACGCATAGACTTCAAAAGCGAAAACAATGCAAGTATACCGCCTTCGCCATTGTTGTCGGCTCTGAGCGCAAGCAAAACATATTTGACTGTTGTCTGTAGCGTCAGCGTCCATATGATACATGAAATCGCACCAATAATATAATCGGCATCATAATCAGGCGTAGCACCTACTATCGCCTTCATGACATACAAAGGTGACGTACCGATATCACCGAAAACAATGCCGACAGTCACAATAAGCCCCGATAGCGTCACTCGGGACAACGAAGTCTGATGTGATGAACTATTGCTTTTCATAAAGAAAAAACACATCCGTCACCCACATAGTTTTTATATAAAAACAATTTCAAAAAATATGCTCTTCATTACATCCGACAACAATCTGAATAAAAAGGCATTAAAAAATCAGCTTGAAATTATCACAAAAAAACTGCAATAAAGATTTGCATGGAATAAAAAAAAGTCATAACTTTGCATCGCTTTTGAGAACGACACACACCGTCAAGTCTCTCAGAGCAACAAAGGAGATTCGCTAGCTCAGCTGGTAGAGCACAACACTTTTAATGTTGGGGTCCTGGGTTCGAGCCCCAGGCGGATCACTAAAGGGTCACTTTTCAGTGGCCCTTTTTTCGTGTCCGTAAGTG
>CAJTKG010000053.1 GCA_910576935.1 uncultured Muribaculaceae bacterium | reverse complement strand
GCCGACGGCCGTGACGAATACGACTTCCATGCCCGCCGCCACGCGCCCCACCTCGCCCGCTTCACAACCCCCGACCCCATGGCAGAAAAATACTACGACATCTCACCCTACGCCTACTGCGCAGGAAATCCAATTATGTATATCGACCCGACGGGTGAAGATATATATCGTCTTGACGAAAGTGGCCAGTTTTATATATTGGAAGTAAATGACGACGAAAAAGACGTCATCTTCAACGACAACCTTGACGCCTCAATCGAAGTCAGCAAAGAATTCATGGCTTCACACGAGACTTTTCTGCAAAATAAAGACGGCGAAGTCTGTAGGGTCGATTTATTTAATGTAGGTTCAAATTCAGATGAATTATTTACATTTTTAAGAGATAATACTTCTGTAGAATGGTCTCAAACAAAAACGAATTCGCCTCTGTATGGAACAATTGATTTTATTGGCACATCTCATTTTGAAAGTTTAGATTATTCAGGAGACTTCGCATTTTCCTTATTTATTAAAACGGATTTAAATATGACCGATTATAACCATATTCATCCGTCAAGCAGTGGAGAGCCATCAGATGCAGATAAACGATTTGTAGCACGAATTCATTTTTATCATCCGAATGCTTCTGCTGCTATATATCCAAAAGACACGCGTTTTCCCATTAAATATTATGATGAAAAGACTCCATTTAATGATATGCGCGAACTCCCTGAATTTGAATTTGTAATACCTTTAAAACGATGAAAAAAATAGTTTTATTCATATTATTATGTCTTGTATTATTATGTCTTGTAGCCGAATTTATATATTCGTCTCAAACCGATGTTCATTATAAACGCTATACAAGAGTAGATTCC
Organism: uncultured Muribaculaceae bacterium; assembly: GCA_910576935.1. GTDB lineage: Bacteria > Bacteroidota > Bacteroidia > Bacteroidales > Muribaculaceae > CAG-873. The sequence goes on along the minus strand of CAJTKG010000053.1, from coordinate 12,840 downwards.
ACGACCCGTTTGAAGCCGATGACGATTACGATAGACACAACATTTGAACAAATGATATGGAATGATTCTAACTCTCTGACCAAGTTGCTCAAACCAATTATCTATGACTTTTTTCAAGATCGGGATGATAAATATATATTGACCTTAAGTAAAACCAAACAGGGACTTGACGGTTTTACTCTATTCGGAGAAGATCAATATGCAAAAAATCGGCTATTTTATGATAAAACCGTTTTGGGTATAATGGTCGATTCTGTGGACAATCGACAGAAAGTATTGTATATCGGCGCAGATAAAGGATGTGAGTCGATTTTTGCTGATTGTTTTAGCAATAGCGGCTCTAAAGTTGAAATTTGCACACTTGACTCATTGATTTTAAAATCAGACAGCATTTATTACCTCAATACGGTTGACATTGAACGCAAACGCAACGGGCTTGTGGTAGTACTGATCGACAATAAGTTAACCCCGGTCTACTTTAAACGCAGGAATATACTGTATACAGACTATAAATATCCCGAAATTCAGCTTGATTATTCATCTCTATGGGATTCGATTGTTCAAAACTGTAGATAATATACTGATATTAAATATGAAACAGATTCTATTATTCATCTTAACCGCGATTTCATATTTGATATGCTTTGGCTGGAATAGCAATTACAACGATACGATTAACATATACATCTGGGATAAATCAATACCATATATAGCCAGCTCGACTGACCTGCCGGAATTAACAGATTCGCTCTATTTTGACACGACGCTGACTGTATATAGATGGAATGAACTGGATAGCTTGACTAAGTTTATAAAGCCTGTGGTTGATGATTTCGTTAATGATTCGTTCAAAAAAAATAAAATTGAGAATCTGCGTGTATCGTTTCTTAACCCCCATTTCGTAGATTCTGTTGGAGTGGAAATCAACGATATTCCCGGTGCTATTTTGCTTGCAAGTTCTGTCTGGGGCGACTTAAAAGCGGCAGAAAAATATTCCTATTATTATAATTCGGGAAAAGCGTTCGGGGTAATAATATATGACAACCCTGATGATATTACGGCTAAGCCTATATTATGTTTTATCATAAAACCTGAAAAAGATGCGGGGGATTATTATTCAAGTTTTATCAATACGGGAAAAGCTCTTGACTATAAGATATATGGGCCTAATTATAAAACCGTAGAAAAATATTTGTATATGGTAGATTCAAACTATGGATATATATATACCGGTGTAGTTGTGTACGATTCGTTAAACGTTTTCGAGTATATCTTTGATAACGATATATATGCCTGGAGCGTAAGACTGTCGGAGACGCATAAGCTAAAAGATTATCGCGATAAATTCCGCCAACTTGGCATTGAGGTCGCTAAATAATTATAGACTCTTGATAATGTGTAATGAATATACTTAGTCATGATATAATACAAAGCTGTGATGCGTCGTGGCAGCGACCCGCCGACATGCAACGACTCTACGGAGGCAAAGAATGGCTCGGCGCCGACGGCCGCGACGAATACAACTTCCATGCCCGCCGCCACGCGCCCACCTCGGACGCTTCGGCAAAGTATATTGTAACAGTCAAATAGCGCCGTTATTATATCGTAGAAACCGCTTCGCCGAGCAGGAGAGCGCAATTCAAGAGAAAATTAAAGAGCCGAAATTTCACCGTCACGGCTGTTTTTATTATTTTTGCACTATTATGACAGAACAGCAACGCACACAGATAGAAGAAAAGACCGTCGAAATGCTCCGCACGGTCTTTGATCCGGAGATACCCGTCGACATCTACAGCCTCGGTCTGATATACCGCATCGAAGTCGACGACGACGGCAACCTCGACATCGACATGACTCTGACCGCGCCCAATTGTCCGGCAGCCGATTTCCTCGTCGAAGACGCACGCTATAAACTCGAAAGCATCGAAGGCGTAAAATCAGTCAACATCAACATCGTCTTCGAGCCGGAATGGACCAAAGACATGATGAGCGACGAAGCCAAACTCGAGCTCGGATTCCTTTAAGACATGGACGACCGCCGACTCACCTATTTCATCAGCGACCTCCATCTGGGAGCCGCCCACATAGGCAACGACCGTCGCCGCGAACGTCTTGTATGCAATTTTCTTGACAGCATAACGCCGACAGCCCGGCGGCTCTACCTTTTAGGCGACATCCTCGACTACTGGTTTGAATACAAAACCGTGGCACCTCGCGGATATCTGCGTTTTTTCGGCACACTCGCCCGCATGGCCGACGCAGGCGTTGAAATAATATGGTTTAAAGGCAACCACGACATATGGCTCTTTGACTACCTCCGCGACGAAATAGGCATCACCGTCATTGACGGCAGCGAAAGCGTCACTATTGACGGCTGTCGTTTCCTCCTGTCACATGGCGACGGACTCGGACATCTGAAGCCATCATTCAGACTCATCCGGTCAATCTTCCGTAACCGATTCTGCCAAAAATTATATTCAGCCATACACCCGCGCTGGACCATACCTTTCGCGCACGCCTGGAGCGCCGACAGCCGCAAATCCGGGAGCGCCGATATTTCATACGACCGCGACATCGCGCCGACGGTAGAACCATGGGCCCGGACTTTCGCCGCCGAGCATCCCGACACAGATTACATCATCATCGGCCATCACCACGTCATGACAGACAAGGTCATCGGTGACAAGACTCGACTCGTAATATTAGGTGACTGGATAAGCAATTTCAGCTATGGCGTCTTCGACGGCGAAAACTTCGCGCTCAAACAATATGCAAGCGATACTTGTGATTTTAACATAAAATAACAGCGTGCCACATCCGTTTAGACGTGTTGCTCAACAATTAACAACTCACAATACACGAGCATATTACATCCAAAAAAGACAATATCGGAGCAAAAGTAGCTAAAGAATGATGTCGTAAAACATATAAAATTATTTGGCAGCTTGCCAAAAAACGGCCACCTTTGTCTCACAAACCTAAAACAATCTTTTTTACCTTAGAAATTGTACCTATTGGAAACCCATAAAGAGAAACTCAGTGATGAGTTTCTCTTTATTTTATTATATTGCTATCCTAAAGGTACCGCGGGGCGCAGCGTCCAAACGGGTGCAATCTGATTAAAGAATTGAAGCTATTTAATCAATGATGACTATTGAAGCGGTAACCGAAGCCCAGCATTAGATTGGAGGGGCTTTTGAAATCGTGAAGCCGATAGCCTACGTTGAGAAAAAGATCTCGCACGATGAAGGCTTTGAGGTTAAGTGTCTGATAAAATTGGCGCGAGTCGGACGGTCCGAGCATATTGCGTCCGAAACCGACAGCCACCGAAAATATGGGCATGACAAATTCGGCCCGCGCCGAAAGTCCCGCACTCACACTCTTAATGAACGGCGGCCGATAGAAAAGCGGTGAGGAATCGGGCGACCCATCAACTTGGTATTTTTTTAGTCCGGAGCTTTCATCATACTGCAAATCAAGCGAGAGGCCTGCGCGAAATAGTCGGCAGACATCATACATGGGCGCAAAACTTATGCCGGCAACTCCGAATTTACCTGGCAAAATGCTTTTTTCGCCACCGCTCTCGAAGATTCGGCTTCGCCATGCGCCATAAAGCAATAGGTCGTAGCTTATGCCGCGACGGAAGTCGGGTAACGGCTCAAAGCCGCTATCACGGCCTGCGACACCGGGAGTATATACTACTCCGAATCTGACGCCTATAGTGTTGACCCCCGAATTGGGCTGGCTTGTGTTGCCGTTTGAGAAATGAGAGCCGTCGGCCACGGCTACAAGCGACAACTCGGGTCGCATCCTATAGTCAATACGCAGACCGAGATTTATGTATGCGTTTGTATGTGAGCCTACGACATTCAGGGGGTCGGTTTCTTTGTTATTCTTTTTCCAGCCGAACGAAGCACCAAACTGCCATTCGTAGCCAAGCGAAATTTTGGATGATATGCGCCAGAACGGCGCTCCCTGATAGACATAGAGCGACACGGGGACGCCAAGCATGTTGCCCGGGGTGAAAGTGTTGACTCCCAGGCCGAGTCCTTGATAAGAACCGGGCAGCCAACGTCCGTTGACCGTCGACGGAGCGAAACTGAAGCCGTATTTGAGGTGTAATGACGACGAAAGGGTTATTCTCCGGCCTTCGCTATTCTCGCCTTTGAAAAACGGACTTGTAGGCGGGATGCCGGCAACACCGGCCTCGACGGCAAAGCGGTTGATGACATGTGTCGAGTCAAAGGTTTCGGCGGCTTCGGTGCGGTCAAAGCTTATTGCCGCCAACAGCAGGAGGATATATCGGGTAAGTTTGTTTGCTGTCATAGTTTTTCCTCGTTTATGACTACATTAAAATCTCGCGGAATAGCTACCGATACTTCGCCTGTGAAAGACACCATACGGCCGGACACGTTTATCACCAGAGCCTCGAATGGTACTTTGATGTTTGAATATTCGACATCGACGGTAATTATAAGCCGGCTATGCGGCGACGCCACGGCATTGACCTCGGCAGATAAATCACTGTCAGATGTCTGGAGTTTCTTATCGACAAACATGGCCCCACGCCCAAAGAGGCCCGGAACGTTCGATGCATCAAGCGTCGGCACGGGAGCAAGGTCGGGCGCCGACGAATCAAGCATCTGAGCATATTCTCCGGAAAAATCGAATCTGAAGTATTCGGGAATACGTGGTGAGAGTGAGAATGTCACAGGTGTCTCTGTGTCTGAATTATTGTTGACAACGGGAAGTTTGACCTGCCGTCTGACAGATTCCCTGACAGCCAAAGAAAAATCATATCTTATATCAGCCAGATGATAACGGCCGCCCGGTTTCACAATGATCACCGCTCTTTGCGTTTTTTGGCCATAGTCAAATGTCACCTCGACTGTGAAATCATGGTTATAAGCATTTGCTTCGGCATGAGCGCTCACGATGCCCCGGCGATCAAAATATATCCACATAGAGATAAAATCGTTGGCTAAGGACAGCTGACATGCCTCGGTGATTTTATAATCATTTTCAGAAGTCCGGGCCAATACTTTGCCGTCAGGCGAATAGGCCGTGGTGACGCAGTCATCGATATGATAAAGCGACACACATTCGAGTTGTTTTGTCGTATAGCTCAGTTCGGTCTGAGCTCCGTCGCCGTCAAGTATGACGATTTTCTCTTCGCCGACGGCATCGGGGCGGTCGACAAAAACATCGTCATTACATGAAACCAGTGCGATAAATAAGATCAGGAAGATTGTAGATTTAAACAGGTTCATAGTAAACGAGATACTTTTTCGTTGCAAATTTACATATTAGCGGCCGCATCTGCAAAATATTATGACGGATCAACATCATAATAAAGCTTGAGGCCGCGAGTCAACGGTGACGAGGCAATCTCGATATACAGATTGCGGAGTATATCCTTGACTTTTGTCATGGAGGCCTCGACTTCAATCTTCAGCATAATCTTGCGTATATACATTAGTTTGACTCTGGCGACCATAGGTTCCTGCGGGCCGCTGACACGGTTGCCGAACAGCTGTCGCAGACGGGAGGCATAGATGTCAGCAAGACGCGACGCTTCGGCTGAGTCTTTATGTTTGATGTATATGTCTATTATGCGTGTAAACGGCGGATAATTGAAGGCTCGGCGCTCGTCAACCTCAGTCTTGTAGAAGGCCGGATAATCATGGGCGGCAGCCAAAGCGAAGACGGGATTGTCGGGATTTCGGGTTTCGATCAGCACACGCCCTTGTGTATCACGCCTGCGCCCTGCCCTGCCCGCCACCTGCGATATGAGGTTGAAAGCGCGTTCGGTCGAATGGAAGTCGGGATAAGCCGCGAGGCGGTCGGCGCCCGAGACTATGACAAGGCCCACGTCGCCGAAATCGAGACCTTTGGTGACCATCTGCGTGCCGACGAGTATGTCGGCCTTATGCGCGGAAAAATCCGAGACCAGATCGGCATAGGCGTTTTTGTTGCGGGTCGTATCAAGATCCATCCTGATGATGCGCCGGTCAGGGAACGACGCGGTTATCTCGTCCTCGACGCGCTCGGTACCATACCCGACAACCTCGAGCGCCGGCTCGTGACACGACGGGCATACTTTCATCATCGGATAGACTGTGCCGCAATAATGGCAGACGAGTTCTTCGGGGCGGCGGTGATAGGTCAGAGACACATCGCAAAAATCACATTTAGGCACAAAGCCACACATCTTACAACGCGCAACGGGCGAATAACCGCGGCGATTGAGAAAAAATATTACCTGACGACGGTCGTTGAGATTCTTGCGGGCTTCGGCGAGAGTCCGGTCGGCAAACGCTCCGGTCATGCGTCCGGCCTGTCGCTCGCGGTTGAGATCGACAATCTCGACCTCGGGCAACGCAGCTCCGCTGAAACGCTCGCTCAAAGTCACCAAACCGTATTTGCCGGTCACGGCTTTGTAATAGGTTTCTATAGAGGGGGTGGCACTACCAAGCAGCACTTTGGCGCCATGCATCGCGGCAAGCACGATGGCGGCGTCTCGGCCATTGTAGCGCGGCGCCGGATCAGTCTGTTTATAGCTCGGATCATGTTCTTCATCGACAATGACGAGCCCGAGATTGCCGAAAGGCAAAAATACTGATGAACGGGCGCCTATAACGACGCAAGGGTCGTCGGTGTTGAGCAAGCGCAACCAGACCTCAACGCGCTCGGCATCGGAGAATTTCGAGTGATAGATTACGACTTTATCGCCGAATACACGCTGCAGACGCCGTGTGAGCTGGGTCGTAAGGGCGATTTCGGGAACGAGGAAAAGCGCCCTGTCACCACGCCGTAACACACGGTCTATAAGGGTGATGTATATCTCAGTCTTGCCACTCGAGGTAACGCCGTGGAGCAGCGTCACCCGATGGTCTGAAAAGGCTTTGTCAATCTCGTCACAAGCACGATTCTGCGCTCCGGAGAGTTCGGGCAATTTGTTGGTGACCGGTCCGTTATATGTGAATCTCGATATTTCCTTATCATAGATACTCACAATGCCTTTCTTCTGCAATTCCTTGATAATCGTGCCTGTTACACCGGCCCGCTCTTCGAGTGACTTACGCGTCACTTCGCGGGACAATGAACCGTCGTGGTTCAAACCACCAAGACTAATAAGCGCCATCAAAGCGCGTTCCTGAGCTTTTGCGCCTTTGACACGGGCAAAGAGGTCTTCGGTTTTACAATCCTTACCTGATACAAGAGCCACATAGCTCTCTTTTTTGGCTTTGAAGCGTTCGACAAGCTTCTCTTTGATTACGACAAGTTGTTTGTCAAGCAACCGTGCGATCACAGGCTCGGGATTGGAGAAACCATTGACCGACGCGATCTCACGCGGAGACATCACTCCGCCCTTCGAGACCAATAATTCTATCAGCTCGCTCTCACGTCGACCTATGTCAGAGACATCATCAGCCACGGACTCGCGGTTTATCTCGACCTGTGTCTCGCTCTCAATCTTAAGGCCTGCCGGTAATGCGGCTGCATAGACTTCGCCAAGCGAGCACAGGTAATAATCTGCCAGCCAGCGCCAGAACTTTATCTGGGGATGGCGCACTATAGGTCGCGGATCGACCACCAAGGCTATCTCCTTCATAGAATAGTCTGTGTTGACCGGCCCGATAGGACTGAGGCTGTCGACAACACCGGTATAATATCGGCGCGGACCGAAAGGCACAATGACTCTCGAACCGTTTCTGATGCCGGCAACAAGGCCGTCGGGCACACGATAGGTAAACGTAGTGTCGAGCGGACGCGGTATTATGACTTCGGCGTAAAGCATTATACAAATTTAGTCAAAAATCGGGTGTAAATGCAAATTTATAGGCATTATTACCAACATTCGACATCGATTGTGCGTTAATCAATAGACATCAAATCTTTAAAAATTACCAATATTATGGATACAAAAGCACATGAAGCCGCCAACGCTGAAGCCATCGCCAAAGCAGCGGCAAAAGTATCGACCGAAGCCGGCAAGGTTGCGGCCAAAGACCGCCTCGAAGACCTGAAAGATCAGGCTAGCGACAAATTCAATGACTTCAAAGACAAAGCAAGTGATACGTTTGCATCGGTCAAAGATAATGTCTCGTCAAAACTCAATGATGCCCACGAAAACGGCTCGTCACAGTTTGCCGGATTAAAAGACAAGGTTAAAGAAGCAACCGCAGGTGCTCTCGACTCTATTGCGGAGAAAGCTCACAATGTTGCCCAAAATCTGAAAAAATAGTTTTTATTGCAATTTAACACGGATCTGCCCGTCAAGTACAGGCAGATCCGTGTCTATTGTGTACTTACGCGACGATAGAGCACGACGGCGATGATTGTATAGATCACGTTGGGGATCCACATGGCTACAAGCGGGGATGTCATGCCTGAAATCGCAAAAGTCTGAGTCACAGTCATAAACAGTATATAACTAAAACTGAGCACAAGACCGATGCCGATATTGACACCAAGTCCGCCCTTGACTTTACGCGATGACAGAGCCATGCCTATGACAGTGAGAATGAATGCGGCTGCAGTCATGGCATATCGTCGCTGGTATTCCACCTCAAAACTCTTGATATTACCGACGCCGCGCATTTTCTGCCGGTCGATATATTCGGCGAGCTCGGGTGTTGTCATCTTTTCGTGATCGTTGGCCGATATCAGGAAGTCGCGAGGCTCAAATGGTATTATGGTGTCGAGCCGCACTCCCTTCTTTATATATTCACGATCGCCGACAAAATCGCGTATGACATAGTCGCTCACGCGCCAATTGTAGAGCGTATCCCATTTTATCGACTGCGAGGTAAGCCGAGAGACAAGACGTTTGTTTTCGTCGAAAGACTCAAGAGAAAATTTGATGCCGGTCTTGGTGATGTTGTCATAACGGCTCATATACGCGATCTGGCCGGGGGAAACCATCAACATTATATTCGCGCCATAGTCGACACGCTTGTTTTTAACGTAAGTGTTAGTGTAATTGATGCGTTTGACATTGGCCGGAGGAATGATATATGCACTCAGCATATATGTGCAGCAGGCTATAATCATGGCAGAGACGAGATATGGCCGCAACAGTCGCCGATAACTCATGCCTGACGAGAGCATGGCTATGATCTCGCTGTTACCGGCGAGTTTCGACGTGAAGAATATTACCGCGATAAATGTAAACAGCGGAGAGAACTGATTGGCAAAATATGGCAGAAAGTTGATGAAATAGTCGACAATCGTCGCTTTGAGCGGCGCTTTAAGAAATGAATCGAGTTTCTCGTTGACGTCAAACATTATCACGATAGCGAGCAACAGCACTATCGCGAAAATGTATGTGCCGAGAAACTTTCGTATTATGTACCTGTCGAGTATCTTGAACATCGCCTCAGAGTCGCCTCATCAGTTTTTCAACCATTTCTGTCTTCCATGATTTGAAATCGCCGGCAATGATATGCCGGCGTGCTTCGCCAACGAGCCACAGATAGAACGCAAGATTATGAATCGACGCAATCTGCATCGCCAGAAGCTCTTCAGCTATGAATAGGTGACGCACATATGCCTTCGAGTAGACGCGGTCGACATAGCTCGGCCCGTCGGGCTGGAGCGGCGAAAAATCGTCGGCCCACTTGCGGTTGCGCATATTCATCGTGCCCTCAGGAGTGAATATCATGCCATTGCGGCCGTTACGCGTGGGCATGACACAGTCCATCATGTCAACACCGCGGTCAATAGCTTCGAGGATATTTACCGGAGTGCCTACGCCCATAAGATATCGCGGACGGTCTTGCGGGAGTATCTCGTTGACCACATCGATCATGTCATACATGACTTCGGCAGGCTCTCCTACGGCAAGACCGCCGATAGCATTACCCTCGGCTCCGAGATCGGCGACAAAGCGGGCCGACTCACGTCGAAGGTCGGGGTATGTACATCCCTGGACTATCGGGAAGAAAGCCTGACGGTGACCGTAGTGCGGTTGGGTCTCGTTGAAATGCTTCCATCCGCGTGCAAGCCAGCGTTTGGTGAGATCGAGCGATTTGCGTGAATACTGATAGTCGGATGTACCGGGTGGACATTCGTCGAGCGCCATCATTATATCTGAGCCTATAGAACGTTGTATATCAACAACTTTTTCAGGAGTAAAAAGATGTTTAGAGCCATCGATATGACTGCGGAACCATGCGCCTTCGTCGGTAAGTTTGCGGTTGTCGCTGAGCGAGAATACCTGAAACCCGCCGCTGTCGGTGAGAATAGGCTTGTCCCAGCCATTGAAACGGTGCAGGCCGCCGGCTTTCTCGATGATATCCGTGCCGGGGCGCAAGTATAGGTGATATGTGTTGCCAAGGATAATCTGAGCCTTGACATCGTCTCGCAGTTCATGCGTGTGGACACCCTTGACCGAGCCAAGGGTGCCTACAGGCATAAATATCGGAGTCTCGATCTGACCGTGGTCGGTCATGATCACGCCGGCACGCGCATTGCTGCCGGGAGCTGTAGCTTTTAATTCAAAATCCATTAAAACAGACGATCGGGATATACGCCCCGACGATGAAGCTCGGCGAGACTGTCTACAACCGACTGACGGTCTTCGGGATACGTCGCACCAAACCATTTGGCTTTTGTGTCAAGGACATCGACAGTGGCTTCACCGCTCTTGATCAGAGTGTCGACGCATGAGGGTATATAGAACTCGCTCTTGGGTACATCGATCTTCTCGTCGAGGAATTTTACAAACTCACGCTCTGAATAATCGAAATAGTCGGGAGTGAAACCCCAGAGATTCATCGACACAGGGACGTTTGAATCAAGATGACAGAGTTTGCCATTTTCGTCGTTGAAGACAATATCGTGGTTTTCGTCAAATTTGATGGCCGTACGCTCAACGATATCGGTAAGTTTACCGTCTTTTGCAGTGCAGACACCGCGCGACACAGAGCCGTTCTCGGTCATAGTGTTGCCCACACGGAAACCGACCATACAATATTCACCCTTCTTTCGGTCATCACGCGAAAGCTCTCGGGCAATCACCTCAAAAGCGTCGCGGCTATAGAAATCATCGGCGTTGATTACAGCAAAAGGCTCGTTGATGGCGGTCTTTCCCATCAAAACTGCATGATTGGTGCCCCATGGCTTCTGACGTTCGGCAGGAGCTTTATAACCTTCGGGCAGCGCGTCGATGCTCTGAAAGACAACCTCGACAGGCACATGCTGCTCATACTTAGACAGAATCTTCTCGCGGAATGCATCCTCAAAATCATGGCGAATGACAAAAACGACCTTGCCGAAACCGGCATGCAGAGCGTCATAGATAGAGTAGTCCATAATGGTTTCGCCATGAGGGCCTACGCCGGCAAGCTGTTTCAAGCCACCATAACGGCTGCCCATGCCGGCAGCAAGCACAAATAATGTAGGTTTCATAATATATACTAATGATTGGATTTCCAAATCAAATTCAAATAGTCTGCAAAAATAAGCAAAAAACGGCAGAATTTGCGTAATTTTGCATCCGAAAAATAAACCAACGCAACAAACAACAATAACATATGGCATTACAATGTGGCATCGTCGGCCTGCCAAACGTCGGCAAATCAACTTTGTTCAACTGTCTTTCAAACGCCAAAGCCCAGTCGGCCAACTTCCCGTTCTGCACCATCGAGCCTAATGTCGGCGTCATTACCGTCCCTGATGACCGCCTGACCAAACTCGTCGAGATGTGCAACCCGCGCTCTATCGTACCCGCTACTGTAGAGATCGTCGATATCGCAGGTCTCGTCAAAGGCGCATCAAAAGGCGAAGGCCTGGGCAACAAATTTCTCGCCAACATCCGCGAGACCGATGCCATAATCCACGTTCTCCGATGCTTTGACGACGACAACATCACCCACGTAGACGGTTCTGTCAACCCGGTGCGCGACAAAGAGATAATCGACTACGAACTTCAGCTAAAAGACCTCGAGACCGTTGAAGCCCGCATCGCCAAGACACAGAAAGCCGCCCAGACCGGCGGCGACAAGACCGCCAAGATGCAATATGACGTGCTCAAACGCATCAAAGACGCCCTCGACCAAGGCCTGCCCGCACGTTCGGTGAAATTCGAGACTCCCGACGACATCAAATTTGCCCGCGAACTCTTCCTGCTCACCTCCAAACCGGTACTCTATGTCTGCAATGTCGACGACTCGTCGGCTGCCAACGGCAACAAATATGTCGAAGCCGTTCGCGAAGCCATCAAGAACGAAAACGCCCAAATGCTCATCGTGGCTGCCCAGACCGAAAGCGAGATCGCCGAACTCGACACATGGGAAGAACGTCAGGAATTCCTCAACGAGATAGGGCTTGAAGAATCCGGCGTCTCACGTCTCATCCGCGCCGCTTACGCCCTACTCGACCTCCAGACATTCTTTACAGCAGGCTCTGACGAAGTGCGCGCGTGGACCTTCATCCGCGGCTCGAAAGCGCCCAAATGCGCCGGCATCATACACACCGACTTCGAGAAAGGCTTCATCCGCGCCGAAGTGATAAAATACGACGATTATGTCACCCTCGGAGGTGAAGCTCCAGTGCGCGACGCCGGACGTCTCTCGGTCGAAGGCAAAGACTACATCGTGCAAGACGGTGATATCATGCACTTCAGATTCAACGTCTGAAAAAACGGCGAAAAAAGTGCGAAAAAATTTGCACAGATAAAAAAAACAGCATAACTTTGCACTCGCAAAAGCACGATACAGAGCAGCAAGCGAGCCGCTCGATGTCAAGCGAAAAATTGCCTTGTGGTGTAATGGTAGCACGTCGGATTCTGGTTCCGCCTGTGAGGGTTCGAATCCTTCCAAGGCAACTTAAATA
>CAJTKG010000052.1 GCA_910576935.1 uncultured Muribaculaceae bacterium | reverse complement strand
CAAGAACTTAAATATTTATTGGCTAAATTGGACCCATTTTTTGCTTAATTTTAGGCAAATCTCATGCTTTTGCCCTGGTTTTTTGCACGTATATGGCCGATATGTGAATTTTTTTTGCCAACTTTGCATATTGTTTATAGAAATAAGGAACGAAATCTGTTAAAATGAATTTCTCTGCAGATCTGATAGCACAGCAGATTGGCGGTACGGTCGAGGGAGACGGTAACGTCTGCGTCGGCTCTTTTGCCAAAATCGAAGAAGCCAGTCCCGGTTCGATAACCTTTCTTGCAAATCCTAAATATACACATCATATATACGACACCAAAGCGAGCATCGTGCTCGTTCGCCGCGATTTCGTGGCCGAACATCCTGTAAACGCCACACTCATACGTGTCGACGATCCCTACGCGACCCTCTCGGCTCTTATGACTCTTGCGGCCCGGGCTACACAGCCCGTTCTAGCAGGCATCGAGCAACCGTCATATGTCAGCGACAAAGCCACCCTCGGCAGCGATGTCTATGTCGGGGCGTTCGCCTACATCGGCGACGGAGCCACTGTAGGTGACAATGTCAGGATTTATCCGCAGGCCTACGTCGGACGCAATGTCACAGTCGGCGACGGTACGATTATCTATCCCGGCGTCAAGATTTACGACGGCTGCAAGATTGGCAGCCGCTGTATTTTCCACAGCGGTGTTGTCATAGGAGCCGACGGCTTCGGCTTTGCGCCTCAGGCTGACGGCTATCACAAAATACCGCAGATAGGTATAGTCGAGATCGCTGACGACGTCGAGCTTGGCGCAAATACGACAGTAGACCGTGCCACAATGGGTACAACCCGCATAGGCCGCGGTACCAAGATCGACAATCTCGTACAGATAGCCCACAATGTCGAGATCGGTGCAAACACGGTCATGGCCGCCCAAGGCGGTGTGGCAGGTTCGGCAAAGGTCGGCGACTGGTGTATGATCGGCGGTCAGGTCGGTATCGCAGGTCACATAAAAATCGGTGACCGTGTCGAGGTCGGCGCGCAGAGCGGCATTCCAAACAACGTTGCCGACGGCAAACGCCTCATGGGCTATCCTGCCGTTCCTGCCGGTCAGTTTGCCCGGCAGGCAAGCTGGGTCAAGCACCTCGGCGAGCTTTACAGCCGCGTTGACAGGCTTGAGAAAATGTCAGAATCAGAAAACGAATAATAAACCAACAACATTATACATACTCCATGAAACAGTTGACCATAAGCGAAGCCTTTACTGTCAAGGGCAAAGGACTTCACACCGGCGCCCATATCACAGCAGAGTTTTGCCCGGCGCCCGATAATCACGGATATAAAATACAGCGCGTCGATCTCGAAGACAACCCCGTCATCGACGCATTGGCCGAGAACGTCGTGGCTACAAACCGCGGCACTGTAATCGCAAAGGGCGACGTCTCGGTCAGCACAATCGAACATGCCATGTCGGCCCTCTACGCAGCAGGCGTCGACAACTGCCTTATCAAGGTCAATGCTCCCGAGCTTCCCATACTCGACGGCAGTGCAAAAATATATGCCGATGAAATCGCCCGCGTAGGCCTGACCGAACAGAGCTCAGACAAAGACTTCTACTATGTAAAAAGCAAAATTGAAATATCTTCGCCCGAGACAGGCTCAAAGATCATGATTCTGCCCGACGATGAATTCAGCGTCGAGGTCAAAGTCAACTTCGAGTCGCCCGTTCTCTCAAACCAATATGCTTCTATGGAGCATGTCAGCGAATATGTCGGCGAAATCGCCGCCGCGCGCACATTTGTCTTCGTCCGCGAGATCGAACCCCTGTTGAGCGCCAACCTCATCAAGGGCGGCGACCTCGACAACGCCATCGTCATCTATGACACCCCTCTGACACAAGAACAACTCGACCACATTGCCGACCTCACAGGCACTCCACACCGCGAGGTCTCGACATTCGGCTATATAAATCCGCGGCCTTTGACCCACGAGAACGAACCCGCGCGCCACAAACTCCTCGACCTAATCGGCGACATCGCTCTCATCGGCCGTCCGTTAAAAGGCAAAGTCATAGCCACAAAACCCGGACACACCATCAACACCCAGCTGTCAAAGAAGATACGCAGCGACATCAAGCGCCAGGATGTACAGGCGCCCGTCTATAACCCCAACGTCGCGCCGCTGATGGACAACAACCGCATACGTCAGCTGCTTCCCCACCGTTATCCCTTCCTCCTCGTTGACAAGATCATCGACAAAGCCGACAGCTATATCGTCGGTGTAAAGAACATCACCACAAACGAACCTTTCTTCCAGGGCCACTTCCCTCAGGAACCGGTCGTCCCCGGCGTCTTGCTCGTAGAGGCAATGGCCCAGACCGGCGGCCTGCTTGTCCTCGGCTCGGTCGAAGAGCCGGAGCGCTATTCGACCTATTTCATGAAGATCGACAACGTCAAATTCCGTCAGAAAGTAGTACCCGGTGATACACTTCTGTTCCACGTATCGTTCATGACGCCCCTGCGTCGCGGCTGCGCCGTGATGAAAGGTCTCGCCTTTGTCGGTGAAAAAGTCGTCTGCGAATGCGAGTTCATGGCCCAGATCATAAAAAATAAATAACCGTTCAAGTATAATAACATAGAAATGAAACAACCTCTTGCATATATTCATCCCGCCGCCAAGATTGCGCCTTCGGTTGTGATAGACCCCTTTGTCACCATCGCCCAGAATGTCGAGATCGGCGAGGGCACGCGCATCGGCAGCAATGTCACCATTCTCGAGGGTGCGCGCATAGGTAAAAACTGCACAATCTTCCCCGGAGCAGTCATCGGCGCAATACCCCAGGACCTCAAATTCCGCGGTGAAGAGACAGTTGCCATCATAGGCGACAACACAACTATCCGCGAGTGTGTGACCGTCAACCGAGGCACAGCCGCCAAAGGCCGTACGGTCGTCGGCAACAACTGCCTGATCATGGCATACTCACATGTCGCCCACGACTGCATAGTCGGCAACAACGTCATCATCTCCAACGCCAGCCAGCTCGCCGGCGAGGTGATTGTCGACGATTTCGCCGTCATCGGCGGCGGTTCGCTCATACACCAGTTCTGTCATATCGGCCCTCACGTGATGCTTCAGGGCGGTGCCCTTGTCAACAAAGACATCCCGCCCTATGTCAAGGCAGCCCGCGAGCCAATAGCATATGCCGGCGTCAACTCTATCGGCCTGCGTCGTCGCAACTTCTCGAACGACACAATCCGCGACATCCAGGACACATACCGCTATCTCTATCTTTCGAGCATGAATGTAAGCGACGCTCTCGAACGCATCGAGGCCGAGCTGCCTGCAACGAAAGAGCGCGACGAGATCATTCTATTTGTCAAGAACTCCAAGCGCGGCATCATTCGCGGTTACATGTAATCAACCATACAGACGTCTGTGACCGCCGGTCTGTCGCTCGGCCACGCATGAGGGCCGGGAGGAAAGTCCGGGCAACACAGAGCACCATATTTCCTAACGGGAAGCTGTCGGTGACGGCAGAGTAATGTGACAGAAAACAACCGCCTGAAAAGGCAAGGGTGAAAAGGCGAGGTAAGAGCTCACCGGGCGCGACAGCAATATCGCGCGCCGCACATCTTATGGGTTGCAAGGTCAAGTATACCGGCATTCAAGGGTTGCTCGTCCATTGCCGGGGGGTAGACTGCTGAAGCCCGGTGGCGACACCGGCGCGTAGATAAATGACAGACGGGACGCCGCAACTCACCCACTGCGGGTGAAAGTACGGCTCTTACATAACCCGGCTTACAGGCGGTCACAGACGTCTTTTTATAATAAAAAACTATGTCAGAGAGCAATGACTGGTGGACCTGTCCCACCGAGAGCGAAGACGGCCGTCTGGTGATGGTCACCGGCCGCCGCGATATCGAAAAATTCAGAAACAATCCGCGTTTCAACATCCGCGTCGAGCTTACATGGCCTTATGACGAAAATGCTTCAGGCATGCCAGACAATGCCACGGCAAAAACGATGGAAGAAATAACAGACTCGTTCAACGCCATCCTCGACAAAGACCCCGTCGCAGTCATGACCGGTATCTATACAGGAGCCGGCGAGCGCAATTGGGTTTTCTATACTCTCAGTACCAATATCTTCAACAAAAAGCTCAACGAGGTCTTTGCTCCATATCCTCTTCTTCCATTACATATAATAGCCGAGAACGATCCCGAATGGGCTGAATACGACGAAATGCGCGACTTATCCGAGATACGCGCCGACGACTGAGATCTCCAACTGTCCTATAATACGGGTTAAGAAAAAAGAAACGGCACTATGTCGATATATATATCGACATAGTGCCGTTGGTTTATGTGTGTGTTGCCTATTGGATTTACGGATTTACTCAAAGATATGGCGGAACTTTGAGAAAAGACGGTGTTTTTCGGCATCGCTCGGGGTGATATTGGGCGATGACTTGAGGCTCTCGACGGCCTTCTTCTCTTCGTCGCTGAGGTTTTCGGGGATATAAACCATGACGTTGATAAGCTCATCGCCGCGCACACCTGTCTCAGTCGACGGAACACCTTTGCCGCGCAGGCGCAGGATCTTGCCGGGCTGTGTGCCGGGAGCTATCTTGAGTCGGGCACGGCCTTCGATTGTCGGCACTTCGACCGAGCCGCCGAGTATAGCCGTCGGTATATCGAGCATCATATTGTAGATGACGTCCGCACCGTCGCGTATCAGTTCGGGATGCTTGATCTCGTCTATCACTACAAGAAGGTCGCCGTTTATGCCTCCGTGTATGGGGGCATTGCCGCGTCCTTTGACAGTAAGTACGTTGCCGTCGGCCACACCGGCCGGTATAGTGAACGTCACCTGCTGTTCCTTGCGTTCGACGCCTTGGCCGTGACAATAACTGCATTGCTCCGAGATGACTTTTCCCGAGCCCTCGCACTGCGGACACACGACATGCGACTCCATCGCGCCGAACATCGTCTGCTGTACTTCCGTAACAGAACCCGTGCCGTGGCATCGCTGGCAGGTGACAAAGGCTGTGCCGTCTTTGGCTCCTGTGCCGTTACAGTGATCACATTTTACAAACGTCGGTATCTTGAGTGTCTTGGTTGCGCCTTTCGATATTTCTTTGAGTGTGAGTTTGACGTGGATGCGCAGGTTGCTGCCACGACGCTGCGTCTTGCGCGGACGGCTGCCTGTGGCCGAGCCGAAGCCGCTGTAACGGCCTCCGCCGCCCATGTCGCCGAAAATGTCGCCGAACATCGAGAATATGTCGTCCATCGACATATTGCTCTGATAGTAGCCGCCGCCACCCGTTCCGCCACCGAAGCCCTGCGGACCCATGCTGTGACCGTAACGGTCATACTTGGCACGCTTATCCGGGTCGCTGAGCACTTCATAGGCCTCGGCTGCCTGTTTGAATTTCTCCTCGGCCTCCTTGTTGCCCGGGTTGACGTCGGGGTGGTATTTGCGTGCCATAGCGCGATAGGCCTTCTTGATTTCATCGGCCGTCGCGGTCTTTGACACACCTAAAAGTTCATAATAATCTTGTTTCTCTGCCATACTTCGATGGGTTTTATTATTGTCCTACAGCTACTTTTGCGTGGCGCAGCACTTTGTCGTTTATCATATAGCCTTTCTGGGTCGTGTCGACGACTTTGCCTTTGAGCTCTTCGTTCGGAGCCGGGATAGAGGCGATGGCTTCATGGAGTTCGGGGTCGAAATCATTGCCGGTAGAGTCCATGGCCTTGACGCCGTTCGACTCAAGATATTTTACCAGTTTGTGATATATCAGTTCCATGCCGCTGCGTACGGCTGCGGCGTCTTCTGCATCGGCTGTGGCGGCAAGACCGCGTTCAAAGTCATCGACGATGGGCAGTAGATCCGCGAGCACTTTTTCTGCTCCGTTGCGCAGAATCTCGCTCTTTTCCTTGACAACGCGTTTGCGGTAATTGTCAAATTCTGCCATGAGAAAGAGATATTCTTTTTTTTCTTTTTCGAGGGCGGCTTGTGCGGCTTCGAGATCACGGGCGAGATCCTGTTCGCTTGCTTCGCTGTCTTCTGCTTCGCTGTCGTTTTCGGCGTCGAGGACATCCATGACTTCGGGAGCGTCGTCGGCCTTGTGCTCGCGGCGTGCCTCTTTGCCTGATTTATTCTTGTTTGTTTCCATAATCGTTGGTTTGTTTCATTGCATATGATAAAGCAAAAACATTGCCAAACTCGTCGATTGGCATTCTCTTACTTTAAAAGTAAACAAATCAGAGACTATATCGTTCAGGAAAACTTGATTATATCGACGTGTGTGTCGCAATCGCCGTTGACAGCGGCCGCAGCGGTTTGTGCCGTGTCGAAGTCATCGAATAGTCCGAAGACCGCCGCACCGGAGCCTGACATAGCCGTGTATACCGCTCCGCAGTCGGCAAAATGGCGTTTGAGTTCCGCCGTTGCCGGTGCTTTGGCGAAGACCGAAGGCTCGAAATCGTTTTTCATGCCTGCGCGTTGCCACTCCTCAACCGGCCGGCAGATGATCGTGTCGAGCGACGGCGAATCCTCCGATGGCCTGACTCCGGCATAAGCTTCTGCCGTGGAGACTGCGACGCCGCGGGGTTTGGCTATCGCTATCGCCATTGGGCGCGCCGACGGTTCGACAGGTCTGAGCACTGTTCCCGTAGATGTCGCCAGCATCGGCCTGTTGTAGATAAAAAACGGACAATCGGCGCCGATATCCCCGGCGATATCGGCAAGTTGCTCCTTGTCGAGGCCGAGCGCAAAAAGCTCGTTCAGGCATGTGAGCGTAAAAGCCGCGTCGGCCGAGCCACCGCCGAGCCCCGCACCATCGGGTATGATCTTGTGGAGATAGATGTCTACAGCCGGGATATCGACAGTTGCCGCCATGGCACGATAAGCTTTCATGACGAGATTTTTCTCCGGTGGACAATCGACCGTACGACCGCTGACACTCAATCTACTGCATCTCTCCGCTGACGGTACAATCTCGAGTATGTCACGCCAGTTGACGGGCACCATCAGCGTCTCGATGTCGTGGTAGCCGTCAGGGCGGCGGCGAAGTATGTTGAGTCCGAGGTTTATTTTGGCATTAGGGTAGACTATCATATGCTCTGAATTTTTTAAGTCGGTGATAAAGAGTGTGTACGGGCAGCCCCATGACGTTGTAGTAACAGCCTTCGATACCCTTGATGCCGACGGCGCCTATCCATTCCTGTATGCCGTAGGCACCTGCTTTGTCATAAGGTTTGAACGTATCTATGTAGTGGTTTATCTCGTCGTCGCTCAACAGCGCAAACTCGACAGCCGTTGTCTCGTCAAAGCTGATGCTGCGGTCTTTTGTCGTGACGGTGACGCCGGTAACGACTTTGTGCCGGCGTCCCGAGAGACTTTTAAGCATGGCAATGGCATCGTCGCGGTCGGCCGGTTTGCCGAGGATGCGGTCGTCGATGATGACGACCGTGTCGGCCGTGATAATTATTTCATCATCGGCCAAGAGGTCCTTGTAGGCTTCTGCCTTGACTCCCGACAGATAGACGGCAACTTCCTCTGCCGGCATATCTGACGGATAGCTCTCGTCGACATCGCGGCTCGGGGCCACGGTGAAATCAGGTGCAATCATGGCCAGAAGCTCGCGGCGTCGCGGCGAGCCGGATGCGAGAAGTATTTTTATATTACAGTCTTTTAGCGGTGTTCCTGTCATTGTAAGTGGTGATTACCATCCGAACGCATCGGCGTGTGACATCCAGAGCCCTTGGGCGCGCATGACTTCCTCGAGTATTTCTCGGGCGACGCCATAGCCACCGTCGGCGACGGTTACATAGCGGGCTATCGACTTCACGAATTCGTCGGCGTCACGCGGTGCCACGCTCAGCCCCACATGTCGCATCACGCATATGTCGGGAATGTCATCGCCCGCAAAGGCCACCTCGTCGGCCGAGAGACCCTTTTTGTCGAGCCAGTCGGTCAGACATGGCATTTTGTCAGAGGCTTTCATATATATGTCGGTGATGCCCAAGGCTCTGAAGCGCAACTCGACCGACTCTGATTTGGCACCGCTGATGATGGCTAATTTTAGCCCCTGCTTGACGGCAAGCTGAAGGGCATAGCCGTCTTTGATGTTTACCATGCGGCGCGGTATACCGTCTTCGCCGAGCGGTATGGTCGACGGCGACAATACTCCGTCGACGTCAAAAGCGATACCTTTGATTTTCGTGAGATCGTAGTTTATTTTGCTCATGGCTGTTTGTGTGAGTCGATGATGGCTTCGGTAATTATGCGGTATATATCGGCGGTTGTCGGGTCGAGGCTTTCTATATGACTCTCGATGACAGCGAGGTCGCCTCTCATGGCCGGGCCGGTCTGGGCGGCATGCGGGCCGACCTCGACAGCCTTGCGGAGGGTGGCTTCGATCAGAGGCCTGACGACGTCGAAACTGTAGCCTGCCTGTCCGAGCAGATCCGAGGTGCGGTCCCACAGATAGTTGGCGAAATTGCATGACAATACGCCGGCTATGTGTAGCGTCTTCCGGTGCGCCGAGTCGGCATGATAGACTTTAGGTGAGAGCAGACCGGCGATTCTGTCGGCAAACGCGTGTGCCTCTGCGGTTGATGCTTCGGTGAAAAAAGGCACGTCGTCAAGCCTGACATCCACTTCACGTGAAAACGTCTGAAGTGGATAGATGACGGCTGTCATCTCCGAGACAGTTCTGAGGGCCGAGAGGGGCACACTGCCCGAAGTGTGGGCGACGAGACCGGTCACGCGCGGCATTTCTGAAGCTATATTTGCGACGGCACTGTCGACCGTCGATATGAGATAGAGGTCTGCGTCGGCAGGCAGAGAACCGACACTTTCAATGGCCAGACAATCGTTGAAGCGGTCGGCAAGGCGTCGGGCATGGGCGAGGGTAGGGCTGCAGACACAGACAATCTCACATCCGGCGGCTGAAAGGCCGCCGGCGAGGTGCGTGGCGACATTGCCCGAACCGATAAACGCTACCCGCAGACTGTTCAGAGCTCTGTCTTCCAAGATCCTATATGAATTTTCTCCCAGAATAGTTTGTCAGGATCGACAGGCTTGCGTTGTTCGTCGATGTGGCCGAAAGTGACTATACACTCTACAACCATGTCTTCGGGGATGCCGAGGAGTTCGCGGACGATATTCTCAGACGGTTCGCCGTCAGCGGCAAAACGGCCCCGCACCTGAATCCAGCATGATCCGAGGCCGAGGTCGGCAGCCTGTAAGTGCATCATTATGGCAGCGACCGAGGCATCTTCGATATACACTTCGCTGAGCGCGGGATTTACGGTGACGACCACAGCCAAAGCGGCCGTCGAAACCGGTTTGGCGCCAAACTGTTTGCATTCGGCCAGACGGGCGAGCATATCTTTGTCTTCGACGACGACAAACTGCCACGGACGTCCGTTCTTTGACGTCGGCGCCAGAAGGGCGGCTTCGAGAATGGTTTTTACTGCTTCGCTGTCTATAGGCTCGCCGGTATAGCGGCGTATGCTGTGACGCTGTAATAAGAGCTGATGAAGGTTATCCATATAAATATCGGGTTTACCGGCGGCACACCCAGGCATCGGGATAGCGATCGGCCAATTCGGCTGCTGCCGACTGTGCGCCCGCGGCTGTGGTGCCGGTGGCGGCATAGACTCGATAACGGCCATCCTTCGGGAGGACGCCTAATTGCTGTTTATTGTTACGGGCTATGAAACGGTCTGCTTCCTCACGTGTGGCCATCGAGGCGATGATAAGACAATAACGGTCATTCTCGTCGAAGCGGAGGGCCGTCTCCATATCTTTTTTAACTTCCGCCACGACCGTCGTACCGGGCTTTGACGCCGGCGTCGTTACGGTCGTATCGACTGTTGTGATCGCATCCTCGTGATGACGGAGCACAAGCACAAGTGGTGATGTCGACATACCCGGGCGCTCGAAAAGACTTTCGGTGGCTCGCGACGGAGCTTTTACAACATCCGGCGCTAACGATGCAAACTGTGCGTTACCGGTGGTGACAGGGGTCGACATGACGAATCCAAGGCCGATGGCGACAGCCACGGCTGCGGCAGTGCGCATCAATCGGGTGAATCGACTGACATGGCGGCGTGTGCCTTCCTCACTGGCTTCGACCTCGGCTTTGACGCGTTCGCTTAGCGGAATGACGCGTACGCTGGGCAGCCACAGAAGTCCCGGTGTAAGCGACGAGGCCTCATAAGGCTCGAAGAGCATTCGGTCTCCGTCGAGTCTCAACAGACCTATATGGCCCAGAGAAAGTTCGCCGTCGGCAACAAGCTGATGGCGCATCGATTCTATCTCGTCGTTGACAATCTTCATGGCGGCATCATAGCTTATACCTTCGCAACGTGCTATCGATGATGCGAGTAATCCGTCGTTCTGGGTCAGCAGACTGTTGAATGTAAAACGGCGTTTAGGTGGCACAAGCATACCTGTCGCCTCATCGATGCGGGCGCTTTCGTCGTGCGCGAGCACGGCGCCGAGCCCCGGCATGATGATGCAATCGTTGCTCTGAATCAGGTATTCGCTATGTCTTATTACGCGGTTCATTTATGTCTTTTTCAACAATTATCAGCAAAATTAGTCTATTATTTTATAATATCAAAACAATTTTTAGTTTTGCTTTGACATTCTCTTTAAAATAAACGTCATAACTTTGTCGAAGTCAATAAAGTCGGCAATTACTGACTACTTATCAACAAAATGATGTCAATATGTTAATAACTTTTGTTAAAAAAACGGCTCTCCTCATCTCATTGAGTATCGTGCTCGTCCTGACATGCTGTATCGAGGCTTTTGCAGCCGATGATGACACCGACGAAGACCCTTATTTTATATTGATGGGCGAAGCCGACAAGGCTATTGCCGACGGTAGATATGAAGAGGCTGTCGCCCGACTTGTCGATGCCATGGCTGTCGAGCCGGAAAATCCCGGCAATGTTTTGCTGCTCTCAAACCTCGGTATGGTTTATTCATATATGGACCGTGATTCGTTGGCTCTTCTTGCCCTCGACGAGGCGTCGCGTCGTGCACCTCGCATGGTGACGGTCATTAACAATCGTGCGCGAGTCTATCTGAAACTTAGACGCGACGACGATGCCTTCAATGACTTCAGCCATGCCTTGGAGATAGACTCCGTCAACCTCGACGCCCGCTATTACCGGGGATTCATGTCCCTTTACAAAGGCGATCTTCCCCGGGCCGAAGCCGACTTTGACGTATTGAAGCGCAAAGTCCCCGGCTCATACATAACCGCAGTCGCCTTGAGTTCGCTCTACTCCATGACCGGCCGCGACAGGCAGGCTGTGCCCTATTTCGAAAAACTCCTCGAACTCGACCCCAATCCCGAGTATTATGCGGGTCTGGCCGGGTGCTACCTCGCTCTCGACAATCTGTCTGAGGCGTCGGCGGTGATTAACGAAGGGCTTAAACGCTATAGCCGTGACCCCGAGCTATATTACTATCGGGCACGTCTTAATCACGAGCGCTTTCGACTCGACGACGCCCGTGCCGATGCAAAAAAAGCCATAGAATATGGCGCTGCTCCGGCAAAAGTCAATGCCATCTTCGATAAAAAACGATAGCGACTGCAACAACCGGCGCCTCATATTTGTTTTATGGGGAGTTGGTCGGGGCGCCATTGACATTTTGGCAGTTCTACTGACACGTAAATGACAGATGATTCAGTTTGGCACGAATCTTGCAGTATGACTTAACGTAAACATAAAAATTTTAAATAACAACTATATAAAACGCATTATTATGAAACTTAAACCATTGGCTGATCGCGTCATAATCAGACCCACAGCCGCCGAAGAAGTAACCGCGTCGGGTATAATCATTCCTGACTCTGCTAAAGAAAAACCTCTCAAAGGCACGGTTCTCGCCGTTGGCAATGGCACTAAAGACGAAGAAATGGTGCTTAAACAGGGCGATGTTGTGCTCTATGGCAAATATGCCGGCACAGAGATCGATCTCGAAGGCGACAAGGTGCTGATCATGCGCCAGAACGAAGTTCTCGCCGTAGTCGAATAATATACATAGATATTAAACTTACATCAAACGATTACAATCATGGCAAAAGAAATAAAATTCAATATAAAGGCTCGCGAAGAGCTTAAGAAAGGTGTCGACGCTCTTGCCGACGCAGTAAAAGTAACCCTCGGCCCCAAAGGTCGCAATGTAATAATCGAGAAGAAATTCGGCGCACCCCACATCACAAAAGACGGAGTCAGTGTCGCCCGTGAGGTAGAACTCGAGGACGCTTTTCAGAACATGGGCGCCCAGCTCGTCAAGGAAGTCGCATCCAAGACCGGCGATGACGCCGGCGACGGCACAACAACCGCCACCGTCCTCGCGCAGTCTATCATTGCCGTCGGCCTCAAGAACGTAGCCGCCGGTGCCAACCCTATGGACCTCAAACGTGGCATCGACAAAGCCGTCGCCGCCGTTGTCGAAGGCATCAAAGACATGTCTGAAGAAGTTGGCGATGACTTCAAGAAAATTGAGGATGTAGCCCGCGTCTCGGCCAACAACGACGAGAAAATCGGTCGTCTCATCGCAGAAGCCATGCAGAAAGTCAAAAAAGAAGGTGTCATCACCGTCGACGAAGCCAAAGGCACGGAAACAACCATCGACATTGTCGAAGGCATGCAGTTCGACCGCGGCTATATCTCTCCCTATTTCGTTACAAACCCCGAGAAGATGGAGTGCGCCATGGATATGCCCTACGTACTTCTCTACGACAAGAAGATCTCAAACCTCAAAGACCTTCTCCCCGTCCTCGAGGCTACAGCCCAGAGCGGTCGTCCCTTGCTGATCATAGCCGAAGACGTCGATCAGGAAGCCCTTGCCACACTCGTTGTCAACCGTCTGCGCGGCTCGCTCAAGATCTGCGCCGTCAAAGCTCCCGGTTTCGGCGACCGTCGCAAAGAGATGCTCGAAGACATCGCCATCCTTACAGGCGGTACAGTCGTCTCTGAAGAAAAAGGCATGCAGCTCGCCACCGCGACACTCCAGACCCTTGGCACAGCCGAGAAGATAACCGTAAACAAAGAAAATACAACCATCGTCAACGGCAATGGTTCTAAAGACGCCATCGCAACCCGTGTCGCCCAGATCAAGGCTCAGATAGCCCAGACCACAAGCGACTACGACCGCGAAAAACTTCAGGAACGTCTTGCCAAACTCGCCGGCGGCGTTGCCGTTCTCCACATCGGTGCGCCCAGCGAAGTCGAGATGAAAGAGAAAAAAGACCGTGTCGACGACGCACTCAGCGCAACCCGTGCAGCCATCGCCGAAGGCATCGTCCCCGGTGGTGGTGTGGCTTACATCCGTTGCCTTGCAGCACTCGAAGGTCTCAAAGGCGACAACGATGACGAGCAGACAGGCATCGCTATTGTCGAGCGCGCCATCGAGGAACCCCTACGTCAGATTGCAGCAAACGCCGGTGTCGAAGGTGCCGTAGTCGTCCAGAAAGTACGCGAAGGTAAAGCCGACTTCGGTTACAACGCACGCACCGACGTCTACGAAAACCTACTTGCCGCAGGTGTCATCGATCCCGCCAAAGTCACTCGAGTTGCACTTGAAAACGCAGCCTCCATCGCAGGCATGTTCCTCACAACCGAGTGTGTCATTGCCGATAAGAAAGAAGACAACCCCACTCCCGCAATGCCCGCAGGTGGCATGGGAGGCATGGGCGGCATGATGTAATCGCCAATATACAACTACCATAACATCCGAATGCCGGAGCGTAACCCATTACGCCCCGGCATTCTGTTTATACACCTGCCTCGTCCTGACGTCGTATTGAACAAGGGCTTCATCCCTTGTTTTGATACACCTCAAATTGCAAATCCACGGCTCCATAGAGCGACGGCCTCCGAGGCAGTCGTATGGAACAAAGGTTTCAAAGGCGCTATGGAGCAAGGGTTTTTAACCCTTGCATCAACTACTAATGATTTGACTATAAGTTGACTAATCTGCCTGATTAGACCAATTTTTACACCAAAAATTGTGAATTTTGCATTGTGCATTGTGCATTTAACACATCCAAAATTGCACCCACGTGCAATTTTAGTGATAAACTCGCCCCAACCGTGCCTTACCTTTGCAACGCAGATGAAAACCG
>CAJTKG010000051.1 GCA_910576935.1 uncultured Muribaculaceae bacterium | reverse complement strand
AAAATAGATCCCCCTCCACGACCACGATAGCGGCAGACATCCCCGCGCGTCTAAACCGACCAAACCGATGTCAGACGTACATTGACATCGTTGGTACAAAAAAACACTCGCCCGAATATGGTCGCACCGCTGACAACGCAGCGACACAAATACAGCCAAGAGGCATGAAAAAATTCGGGGCCGGCTCTCACGAGCCGACCCCGAAGGCTTTTTATCTATTTATGGTTGATTGGCGATTATTAGCCGTTGATTTCTACCATACGGGCAATGAGATCGAGAACTTTGTTAGAGTAACCGATTTCGTTGTCATACCAAGAAACGACTTTAACGAAGTTGTCTGTCAGATAAACACCGGCATTGGCGTCGAAGATAGATGTACGTACGTCGCCGAGGAAGTCGCTCGAAACAACTGCATCTTCGGTATAACCGAGAACGCCTTTGAGTTCGCCTGCGGCAGCTTCTTTCATAGCGGCGCAGATAGCTTCTTTGGTAGCGGGTTTAGCGAGGTTGACAGTGAGGTCGACAACAGATACGTCGAGAGTGGGGACACGCATCGAGATACCGGTCAGTTTGCCGTTGAGTTCGGGGATAACTTTACCTACAGCCTTGGCAGCACCTGTCGAAGAGGGGATGATGTTGCCCGAAGCAGCACGGCCGCCGCGCCAGTCTTTCATTGAAGGACCGTCGACAGTCTTCTGTGTAGCTGTTGTAGAGTGAACGGTTGTCATAAGGCCGTTTACAATGCCGAATTTGTCGTTGAGGACTTTGGCGATGGGAGCAAGGCAGTTTGTTGTGCAAGATGCGTTAGAAACAAACTGTGTGCCTTTGACATAAGTTTTGTCGTTTACGCCGCATACAAACATGGGGGTGTCGTCTTTTGAGGGAGCCGACATAACGACATATTTTGCGCCGGCTTCGATGTGAGCCTGTGCTTTTTCTTTAGTAAGGAAGAGACCGGTTGATTCAACAACGTATTCAGCACCTACGGCAGCCCAGTTGATTTCTTTGGGGTCGCGGCAAGCTGTTACGCGGATGTGTTTGCCGTTGACGATGAGTTCGCTCTTCTCGAGATCGAAGTCTACTGTGCCGTCAAACTGACCGTGCATTGTGTCATATTTGAGCATGTAAGCCATGTAGTCAACGGGAAGAAGGTCGTTGATAGCTACTACCTCGATGTCATTACGTTTTGTTGAAGCACGGAAAACGAAACGTCCGATGCGGCCGAAGCCGTTAATACCTATTTTTGTCATAATTGTTATATAAAAATATTGGGTTATGAATTAATTAGTTATATCATTGTTTTGCGTTTGGGGAGTCTCGCTCGACCCCCTGCTTTTTTACCGTCACAAAATTAGTATATTTTTTTGTCTTTCACGCAATAATTGAACAAAAACTACACCCTCTTTTTTGCTTATTTATCCTTTTTATGTGCCGGTATCGGCTTTTTTTCATATTTTTGTGTTTATCTAATATCTCGAATCATAATTTTTCATTTTTTACACTTTAAACGATATGAAGAAATTTCTGAACGAATTCAAGGAGTTTGCAATGAAAGGCAATGTCGTCGACATGGCCATTGGTGTGATCATCGGCGCGGCTTTCGGCAAGATTGTAACGTCGCTTGTCAACGATATCATTATGCCGGGGCTGGGCGTCCTCACGGGTGGCATCAATTTCTCCGACTATAAGTTTGTGATCAAAGACGCCGTATCAAACGGCACCGAAGTCATCACACCCGAGGTGGCCATCACATGGGGATCATTCGTTCAGACCATCTTCGATTTTGTGATCATAGCCTTCTGTATCTTTGTCGCCATCAAGGCCATGAACCGATTCAAACGCAAAGAGGAAGAAACGCCTGCCGCTCCCGCAGCCCCCGCCGGACCTACTCAGGAAGAACTTCTCGCCGAGATTCGCGACCTTCTGAAGAAAGAAGTGGATAAAAAATAACAATCTTCGTCTGAAGTGCGCAGACCGATATTTCTGATAGGCTACATGGCCTCGGGCAAGACCACACTCGGCCGGGCCGTCAGCCATGACGCCGGCATAGACTTCGTCGACCTCGACGACTATATCGTCGAACGTGAGGGCATGAGCGTCAGCGAGCTTTTCGCGCGCGGCGAGGAGTTATTCCGCGACGCCGAGCGCCGGGCACTCATGAGCCTGTTGCAGCCCGACAGACCGGCGGCTCTGATAGCCTGCGGAGGCGGCACACCATGCTTCGGCGACAACATGGACCTGATGAACACATCGGGCCTCACCGTGCTTCTCGAAGCCGACAACGACACTCTCTTCAACCGTCTGAAGCTATTCAGGACTCAGCGTCCGCTCCTGCGCGACCTTGACGACAAGGCTCTTGTCGAATTTGTCGAACGGTCTATGGCTGCCCGTCGCCCCCACTACGAGAAAGCCGCGGCTCGGTTTGACAGCTCACACCTCGAGACTGAAGCCGAGATTGCCGAAAGCTCACGCCGATTCATAAACACATTCCTGACAGACAAGCAATAACAGTTTCCGCAATGAACTCGCCCACACCACTCGAGCAACTTCTCAAGCTCGCCACCGAAAGCCGTCAGGCAACCATCGGACTGCCGGCCTCAAGAAACAAGACCGAAAAACGCTTTCCACTGACGCCTGAGGTCGCCGGCATGCTCGTCGCACGCGGTTTCTCGGTCAAGATCGAAGCCGGAGCCGCCGAGCCGATCCATTACACCGACGCCGCCTACAGCCGGCTCGGAGCGATAGTCGTCGGCAGAGCCGAGACATTGCGCTGTGACATCGTCATACACCCGGCGGCACTGAGCGAAGCCGACGCCCGCGGCCTCAAACGCGGATGCCTGTTGCTTACATTTCTCCATCCCGCGCAGCAGACACCGGCGGCAATCCACCATCTGCTCGACAAATCTGTCACCGCCATAGCCCTCGACCTCATCACCGACGACGACGGACGACGGCCGTTTGCCGACATACTACACGAGATCGACGGCCGGGCGTCGATAGCCATTGCCTCGTCACTTCTTGCCGACGCCATACACGGCAAAGGAATCCTGCTCGGCGGAGTAGCCGGAGTCGCGCCATGCGAAGTCACGATCATAGGCTCTGACATAGCAGGTTGTGCCGCCGCCCGCTCGGCAACCGGCCTGGGAGCAACCGTTAGAATGTTTGACAACGACGCATACCGCCTGCGCCGCGCAATAAATGACCTCGGCCCCGGAGTCATAGCGTCGACGCTACATCCGCGGGTGTTCGAAAGTGCACTTCGAAGCGCCGACATCGTCATCGGCTGCTGCGAGAGTGAACGCCACACCGTCGACTCATCTCTTATCGAAGTCATGAAACGGGGCGTCATCACTTTCGATCTCTGTCCGCAACCACAACCGATGTTCCCGTCAATGCCGCAGATCGACCTTGCTCAGGCATCACCTTTCGACAACGCCAACGACGGCAGTCGCCGCGTCTGCTACGTCAACGCCGGCAACGCGGTGCCGCGCACAGCCGCCATGGCCCTCGGCGACACATTGCTAACAATGATTGACAGCATACTGGCCTGCGACTCGACCGTCAACGCACTCAAACTAAAGCCGGAACTGCGGCGCGCCGCCTATACCTTCATAGGCCGCGCCGTCAACCCGGCCATCGCAGCAATCGTCGGACAACGTCCGGTCGACATCTCTCTTCTGTTACAATTCACCTAACAGACCGCCAACAATAGATAAAACAATGCCATCCAACAAATATTATGTCGTCTGGAACGGCGTCGAACCCGGCATCTACGACTCATGGGAAGAATGCGAACTTCAGGTAAAAGGCTATCCCGGTGCAAAATATCGCGCATTCCCGACTCAAAGTGCAGCCATCGAGGCCTATCGAGGCGAAGCCGACCTCGGCATCTTCAAAGCCATCGGCCGACACTCACACCGTTTTGTCAACTATGAGGCATTCCCCGAGATACGCCTCGATGCCATCGCCGTCGACGGAGCATGTTCCAAAAACCCCGGCCCGATGGAATACCGCGGCGTCATGGTCGGCGACGGCACCGAAGTGTTCCACGTCGGCCCGATCGACGGCGGCACCAACAATATCGCCGAATATATAGCACTTATCCATGCCGCCTCGCTGCTCGCGCGCCGAGGCGACTTCACTACACCGATCTACAGCGATTCGAAGACAGCTCTCGGATGGCTCGCCAAAGGACACAGCAACACCAAGATAACGCCCACACCGGCCAACAAGCAGATACGCCGGCTGCTTGCCCGCGCCGACGCATGGCGGTCGGCCAACCATATACTCAACCCCGTCATCAAATGGGACACTGACCGCTGGGGCGAAATACCCGCCGACTTCGGCCGCAAATAAGCAAGCTGATCCATTGCAACACATAAAGGCCACACACGGTTGCGAATATATCTTAAACAAACAAAAAAGGTTTGGCCGTTACAACGCTTTTTGCTAATATTGCATATAATTGCGTCATTTCACATTCTCTTATCGTAGTTTAAGACATTGCTTACCATCTATAAGGCCTCGGCCGGTTCCGGCAAGACATACACCTTAGCGTATGAATATATCAAGACGCTCCTTGGCGTGAAAGACAACGCCACGGGGCGTTACCGTCTTAACACCTCGATATCCACACCCCGCGCCTTCAACGCCGGCAACCGACACCGCGGCATACTCGCCATCACATTCACCAACAAGGCCACCGACGAGATGAAAACGCGAATACTCAAAGAGATAAGCACTCTCGCCTCAGACGGCGGCCCCGACGGCAAAGACGCCCCGTACGCAACCGCACTGACAAGAGAATACGGCTGCACCCGCCGGGAGCTCAGAGATGTCGCCGCCGAAGCCCTAAGGCAGTTGCTTTTCGACTATCACCACTTCAACGTCAGCACGATCGATTCGTTCTTTCAGTCGGTGTTGCGCGCATTCGCGCGCGAAGTCGACCGCCAGGGCGACTACGGCGTCGAAATTGACGACCGCTATGCCGTCAAGGCCGGCATAAGCCTGATGCTCGACGACCTCAATTACGGCAATCCGCCGCAGGGACGCCGCATCACCGAGTGGATCAGGAACTACACCATGAAAAAAATCATGGACGGCAACAACTTCAACATCTTCGACCGTTCGTCGAAAATCCACGAAGAGCTTGCCGGATATGTCGAAAGCATGTGCAGCGAGAAATTCAGACGCCGCGCCGACGACATTATAGCCTATCTCGACAACAAAAACAACCTATATACATTCCGCAAAAGCCTCGACAACAGACGCAAAGAAATCACCGTGTCACTCTCCGCCGCCTCAGGCAGCCTTATGGCACATCTCGACGACCTCGGCTTCAGCCGTGAGATATTGCCGTCGACCGTGCTCGACATAATCGCCGAAGCCGGCAGCGCATCCATACCGCCGATAAACAAATTCATGCCCTTTGACGACGACAAAGCAAAAAAAGTCAAAGCCTTCATGAATCCCGTCGACGAGCCCGGCAAACTTTATGTCAAGAAATACGCGCCGAAATCGGGCAAAAGCCCCATCTTTCCGCCCGACAGCTTCACTGCCGCGATCAGTGGTTTTCTCAACGACTGCCTCGCCGCAATTGTCGAAGACGAGATACTACGACGCATCGACGAGGCATGCCCCAACCTCGAGTTCATGGGCTTTACCTGGCACTATATACAGCGCTTCCGAGAGGAAAACAACCTTATACTCCTGTCAGACACCAATGACCTGCTCAAAAAAATCATCAACGGCTGTGACTCTCCTTTCATATACGAACGCCTCGGCGTAACTCTCCACAACTTTCTTATCGACGAGTTTCAGGACACCTCCCACATGCAGTGGGACAACCTCCGGCCGCTTGTCGCCGACAGCATAGCCGAAGGCAACGACAGCCTTATCATAGGCGACGAGAAACAGGCCATCTACCGTTTCCGCAACAGCGACAGCACCCTTCTGGGCCACAGCGTCGCCGAAGAAGACTTTCCGGCGTCACACACCATACGAGGCGACAAACCGGCCGACAACACCAACTACCGCAGCGCCGCCGACCTCGTACGCTTCAACAACAGCCTTTTCTTCAGACTTGGCTGCCGGTTCGGCATCACGTCATACGGCAACGTTGCTCAGCAGACCGTCAAAGACATACCGGCATACGTCAGTCTTAAGCGCCTCGCCGACGACCCCGAGGCCGACGAGGAAACTCCGCTCAAACTCACCGCCGAACGCATCATAGCCCAGCACGCCGCCGGATACCGCTGGGGCGACATCGCAGTCCTCGCAAAGACACGGCGACAGGCGACGCTCGTCGTCGACTACATACTGGCAAACCGGCCCGAGATAAGAATCGCCTCCGACGAATCGCTGCTACTGCGCAATTCAAAGGCAGTCAAACTCATTGTCAGTCTTCTGAAAATCATAAACCGCTCATATTCGTCACAAAACAGCGGCGACCGCAAATATGCCACGACCGGCGACATCATCATGATGACAAGCCGATTCGAATATTTCCTCGCCGAAGGACGGACTACCGACGAGGCCCTGCGCCTTGCCATGGAACCGGCGGCCGACTGCTCCTTGCCCCTAAGCGAGGCTGTCGCCGACATCAGCGGCACACACCCTACCAATCTCGTCGCCCTTGTCGAAACAATTATCGAAAAACGTATCCCCGAGCCGCTCCGCAAAGCCGAATTCGCTTATATCGCAGCGTTTCAGGACGAAGTAATAAGCTACTGCGACCTATACAACCCCTCGGTCAGCGCCTTCATCAAATGGTGGGACAACCACAGCGAAAAACTCGCCATAGCCTCGGGCACGGGTATCGATGCCGTCACGGTCATGACAATCCACAAATCGAAGGGCCTCGAATGGCCTTGCGTCCACATACCGTTCGGCGACTGGGCCCTGTGGCGCAACAGCGAGACCGAGTGGATAGACCCTTCGGAGCTTAGCCTGAACTTCAACGCAGACAGCCCGCCACCGTTACTCTCGCTCAATCTCGACCGCATCGCCGGGCTTGCGGGCTCTCCGGTAATAAAAGGCTACCGCCGCTCTGTCGATGAACAGACTTTCGACAACCTAAACGCCACTTACGTCGCCTATACCCGCGCCGGACGCGAGTTACACGTCATATTCCCCACCGACAGCGGCGCAGCCCAATATATCGCCGACGTCCTTGCCGTGCCGGCATCCTCCGACGACAACCGTCAGATCGATTTGACCGAATATGTCGACGACAAAGGCAACTTTGTCTTCGGTGAGCCGACAGTACCCGTCGACCGAAACGAAGAACCGTCACAAAACAGCAGCACACCCGCACCTGACTATAAGATCTATCTGCGTTCAGACACCCGCGCCCTGACATCGATCGACGACGGCGACGACAGCCCCGGCGATATCACCGATGACGAGGAAAACACAGCCGAGACCGAGGCCGCCGAACGCGGCACCCGACTTCACGCCGTTTTGGCAGAAATCGACGACTCCGACAGCCTCGACCTTACCTTACGCAAACTGCGCAACCGCCTGCGTCTGACCGACAGCGATATTGACGACTGCCGCAGTGTCATAGGCAACGCTCTCGCCTGTGACGACAGCCGTGTCAGACGCTGGTTTGCCCCGACGACAATACGCATCAAAGAACGCAGCATCTACAATCCCGTCGACGGCAGCACCTCACGCCCGGACCTCATCGTCGACACCGAAAACGGCGGTCTCGAAGTCATCGACTACAAATTTACGTCTGAAGCACGCAAATCGCATGCAATACAGGTGCGCGCCTACATGAGGCTACTCGCCGCTATGGGCTACTCGCCTGTCAACGGATATCTGTGGTATCCACTATCAAATGAAATAATCGAAGTAAAAACAAACGACTCAACAATATGAATACACTTACACAACGACTCTCACTTATGGCTCTGGGTATAGCCCTTATCCCGGCCCGAGCCGACGCCTGCACAAGCCTGATCGCCACCCCCGGCGCCACTGCCGACGGCAGCGCCATGATAACCTACGCAGCCGACAGCCATACCCTATACGGCGAACTATATAATACTCCCGCAGCCGATCACGCACCCGGTTCAATGCGCCGGGTCATCGACTGGGACTCGGGACGTCTCCTCGGCGAAATCCCCGAAATCGCCCATACATACGCCACCATCGGCAACATGAACGAACACGGCCTAACCATCGCCGAAAGCACCTGGGGCGGCCGCCACGAACTTGCCGGCTCGGGACTCATCGACTACGGCTCGCTCATCTATATCACTCTCGAACGCGCCCGCACAGCCCGCGAGGCCATCGACGTCATGACGGGTCTTGTCCGCGACTACGGCTATGCATCAGAGGGCGAATCATTCTCTATCGCCGACGCCGACGAAGTCTGGATCATGGAACTCATCGGCAAAGGTGCTGACGACAAAGGTGCTGTCTGGGTCGCACGCCGCGTGCCCGACGGTTACATCTCGGGCCATGCCAACCACGCCCGCATCCATCAATTCCCGCTCGACGACCCTGAGACGCTATACTCGCCCGACGTCATCAGCTTTGCCCGCTCTAAAGGATACTTCAACGGCAAAGACAGCGATTTCAGCTTCTCGCGCGCATATGCCGTCACCGACTTCGGCGCAGTCCGCGGTTGCGACGCCCGTGTGTGGAGCTACTTCAACCGCTTCACCTCAGGCGGTGTCGACGACTATCTGCCCTGGATCATGAAAGCCGAGGGCGAGCCTATACCCATATGGGTCAAACCTGCCGGGAAGCTCACCGACACCGACCTCAAATGGATGATGCGCGACCACTTTGAAGGCACACCCCTCGACATGACCAAAGACATCGGCGCAGGCCCGTTCGATGTGCCCTATCGCTGGCGGCCGATGACATTCACCGTCGACTCGATCGATTATACCCACGAGCGCGCAATCGCCACCCAGCAGACAGGCTTCTCATTCGTGGCATCGATCAACGACAGGCGTCACGACGCCATGCGCGGCATACTCTGGTTTGGCGTCGACGACGCCAACACATGTGTCTATGTGCCCGTCTTCAACTCGACACCTGAAGCCCCGCGTCAGCTCGCCCACGGCAACGGCGACATGTATACTATCTCGTGGGACGCCATGTTCTGGACCAACAACTACGTCGCCAATCAGGCTTATAACCGTTACTCACAGATGATCGGCGACATACGCCGGGTGCAGAGCGGTCTTGAAGACGGCATCGGAGCCGCCGTCACCGATGCGGCTGCCGAAATCGCCCGACTCGACTACAACACCGCACAGAACCGTCTGGCCGAAGTAACGAACTTCTGGACCGCCAAGGCTACGGCCGATTACAAGAATCTCGGCGACTATCTCCTTGTCAAATATCTCGACGGGAATATCAAGAAAGAAGACGCCGGCGGCTTCGCCCGCACTCCCGAAGGGATGCCCGTCCAGCCCGTGTTCGGCGGCTACAACGAACGCTACTTCCGCTCCATAGTCGACGACGCCGGCCCCCGCCTCAAAGTCAACGAACCCTCAAAGTAATCTCCGCTATCACCGTAATCCGAATCGCAGATGAACGATTTTTTCAAAGTATTGAGACGTTTCGTACCTCCCTATAAGAAGTATCTCGCGCTCAACATCATCTTCAACATACTCTCGGCACTGCTGACCCTTTTCTCCTTCGCTCTGGTCATTCCCATACTCGAGATGCTTTTCAAAGTAAAGGAAGCCACATATGTATATATGGCACCTGGCAGTGCAAACATCAAAGACGTCATCGTCAACAATTTCTACTATTACACTCAGGAATCCATCGCCTCGGTCGGACCTGAATGGACACTCGCCATACTCGCCCTGATGCTGATAATCATGACAGGCCTCAAGACCGGCACATCATATCTCAGCTCATATTTCATGGTGCCGCTGCGCTCGGGCATCGTGCGCGACCTGCGCAACTATGTCTACGACAAGATCACGGCTCTGCCCATATCGTTTTTCACCGCCGAGCGTAAAGGCGACGTGATGGCGCGTATGAGCGGCGACGTCGCCGAGATTGAGTCGTCGGTCATGTCCTCGCTCGACATGATGTTCAAGAATCCTGTAATGATAATAGCGTGCATCTCTATGATGCTTGTGATATCGTGGCAGCTGACAATCTTTGTCTTCATACTGCTGCCTGTGGCCGGATATGTCATGGGGCGCGTCGGCAAACGGCTCAAACAGAAGTCGCTCGCCGGTCAGAATCAATGGGGTGTACTGATGTCAAACATTGAGGAGACCCTCGGCGGTCTGAGGATAATCAAGGCTTTCAACGCCGAAGACAAAGTCATCACCCGCTTCCATCGCGAGAACGAAGTCTTCCGCCGTCTGTCAAACAGCGTCGCCCGCCGACAGGCCCTCGCCCACCCCATGAGCGAATTTCTCGGCACGATAGCCATATCGCTGGTGCTGTGGTTCGGCGGCAGCCTCATCCTGTCGGGCCACACACAGATGAGCGCCGCGTCGTTTATCTACTATATGATAACCTTCTACAACATCATCAATCCGGCCAAAGACCTGTCCAAGGCCGCTTACTCAATTCAAAAAGGTCTCGCCTCGATGGAGCGCATCGACAAGATACTCTCGACCGACAACCCCATCAAAGATCCGGCCGAACCGATGCCTGCGCCAACACTGAAAAAATCTATCGAATACCGCAACGTCTCGTTCAGCTACGGCACAAACGAGGTCATCCACAACGTCAGTCTCACCATTCCCGCAGGCTCGACCGTGGCGCTTGTCGGCCAGTCGGGTTCAGGAAAATCGACCCTCGCCGACCTGCTGCCGCGCTTCTACGACACCGACAGCGGCAGCGTCGAAATCGACGGTGAGGATATACGCCGCTTCAAAGTACACGATCTGCGACAACTGATGGGCAATGTCAACCAGGAGGCCATACTCTTCAATGACACCTTCTACAACAACATCACCTTCGGCGTCGACAATGCCACGACCGAAGACGTCATCGCCGCCGCCAAGATCGCCAACGCTCACGAATTTATCGTGGCATCTGAAAACGGCTACGACACTATGATCGGCGACCGCGGTTGCCGTCTGTCGGGCGGACAGCGCCAACGCCTCTCGATAGCGCGCGCCATACTCAAAAATCCGCCCATCCTTATTCTCGACGAAGCCACATCGGCACTTGACAGCGAGAGCGAACACCTTGTCCAACAGGCTCTCGACCGTCTGATGAAAGACCGCACCACCATCGTCATCGCCCACCGGCTATCGACGATACGCAACGCCTCGATGATCTGCGTCATGAACGAAGGACGCATCGTCGAGAGCGGCACCCACGACGAGCTCATAGCCCGCGACGGCTACTATAGGCATCTTGTCGAGATGCAGTCGGTGGCACGGTGAAAAAGAGACTGCACATTAGGTCAGCGCATGTGCCAAAGGTTAACATATTGTTAAAGTTTCAAAACTTAGCATTTTTTCATTAATTTTGCTTTATCGGAAAACGAAATATTAATAGCACCTACTATGGCAAAAATCAAAGGAGCCGTCGTTATAGACATCAACCGCTGCAAAGGTTGTGACCTCTGCGTTGTGGCATGTCCGGTCGACGTGCTCGAACTACAGCCCAAAGAAGTCAACGACCGCGGCTATCACTACGCCTACGACAAAAACCCCGAGGCCTGTATAGGCTGTGCTTCGTGTGCTACCGTCTGTCCTGACGGCTGTTTCACGGTATACCGCATCGTCTGCGACAAACAATAAAACAATTCTATAATCCCAACCATAATGGAAGAAGAAGTAAGATTGATGAAGGGCAACGAAGCCATCGCCCACGCCGCCATCCGCTACGGCGTCGACGGCTACTTCGGATATCCCATAACTCCCCAGTCTGAGATTCTCGAGACCCTCGAGGCTGAAATGCCCTGGGAAACGACCGGTATGGTCGTGCTTCAGGCCGAAAGCGAGGTAGCAGCCATCAATATGGTCTACGGCGGCGCGGCATCGGGCAAAGCAGTCATGACATCATCGTCGAGTCCCGGCGTCAGCCTCAAGCAGGAAGGTATATCATACATCGCGGCATCCGAGTTGCCGGCATTGATAATCAACGTAATGCGCGGCGGTCCGGGCCTCGGCACAATACAGCCGTCGCAGGCCGACTATTTTCAGGCCACAAAAGGCGGCGGCCACGGCGACTATCATCTGATTGTCCTCGCTCCCGCCACGGTTCAGGAAATGGCAGATTTCGTCGCCCTCGGCTTCGACCTTGCGTTTAAATACCGCAATCCGGCTATGATACTCGCCGACGGTATCGTCGGACAGATGATGGAGAAAGTCGTTCTGCCGCCATACAGACCGCGCCGCACAGACGAAGAGATTGCCCGCCAGTGTCCCTGGGCCACCACCGGACGCCACGGCCGCGACCATCGCAACGTTGTCACATCGCTCGAGCTGGAGTCACACAAGATGGAAGAAAACAACATACGCTTCCAACAGACCTACGACCTCATCGCCCGCAACGAAGTGAGATATAAAGAATATCACACCGACGACGCCGAATATCTCATCGTCGCCTTCGGCTCTGTAGCCCGCATCTGCCTCAAAGCCATCGAGGAAGCCCGTGAAGCCGGCATCAAGGTCGGTCTTCTGCGCCCTATAACCCTCTGGCCTTTCCCGACAGAACGCATCGCCGGGCTGTCACATCAGGTAAAAGGCATACTCGTCGTCGAACTCAACGCCGGCCAGATGATCGAAGACGTGCGTCTCGCCGCCGAATGCCGGGTACCGGTATGCCACTTCGGCCGCATGGGCGGCATCGTCCCCAATCCCACCGAAGTCATCACAGCGTTTAATCAAAACTTCAGGGAAAAATGAAAAAAGAAGATATCATAAAGGCCGGCACAGTCGTCTACGAGCGGCCCCGGCTGTTGACCGACAACATAACCCACTACTGTCCGGGGTGCAGCCACGGTGTCGTCCACCGGCTCATTGCCGAAATACTCGACGAGATGGATCTCGCCGACCGCGCTGTCGGCGTCGCCCCCGTCGGATGCGCCGTCTTCGCCTACAACTATATCGACGTCGACTGGGTTGAAGCAGCCCACGGACGCGCTCCCGCCGTAGCAACAGCGATCAGCCGTCTCAATCCCGACAACGTTGTCTTCACATACCAGGGTGACGGCGACCTCGCCGCCATTGGCACAGCCGAGACTATCCACGCGGCCAACCGCGGCGAAAATATCGTCATCGTCTTCATCAACAACGCCATCTACGGCATGACCGGCGGACAGATGGCCCCGACAACCCTGCTCGGCCAAAAGACAGCCACTACCCCTTACGGGCGGACAGCCGCTCTAAACGGCTACCCGATTAAAATGTCAGACATACTTGCCACTCTCGACGGCACATGCTATGTCACCCGCCAGGCCGTACACACACCCGCGGCTGTCAGAAAAGCAAAAAGTGCCCTCAAAAAGGCCTTTGCCAACGCCGCCGCAAAAAAAGGGACATCGGTTGTCGAAATCGTATCGACCTGCAACTCGGGATGGAAACTGACTCCCGATCAATCCAATAAATGGATGGCCGAACATATGTTTGAAAAATACCCGCTGGGCGACCTTAAAAATATAGATTAGTCATGAAAGAAGAAATACTGATAGCCGGATTCGGCGGACAAGGAGTCCTCTCGATGGGTAAGATTCTCGCCTACGCCGGCCTCATGAGCGGGCTCGAAGTGACATGGATGCCAAGCTACGGTCCTGAACAACGCGGCGGCACAGCCAATGTCACCGTCATCGTCAGCGACAGCTCTATAAGTTCGCCCGTGCTTGACTCATATGATACTGCCGTACTGCTCAACCAACAGAGTCTCGACAAATTCGAGAACAAAGTCAAAGCCGGAGGCACACTCATCTATGACCCGTCGAGCATACACCGCCTGCCCTCGCGCAGCGATATCACCATCGTTGAAATTGACGCCATGACGGCGGCCATAGAGATGAACAACGCCAAGACATATAATATGATTCTTCTTGGCGCCCTGCTAAAACGACGTCCTATCGTCTCGGTCGAAGCCGTCATCAAAGGCCTGAAGAAAACCCTACCCGAACGCCACCACCACCTCATACCCCTCAATGAAGAGGCCATAAACCGAGGCATGGCGCTCGTATGAGTGCAACAATAAGACTTTACAGCGAGGGTGTGGACGCAAGTCCGCGCCCTCGCTCTTTGTCGGCTAATTCCAAAGAAACAAGAACTGAAGTTATCGCAACAGCTACTAATGTATTGGCTTGACGACGACTAAAGCCGTCGCACCATGCGCTGTGGATTCATTTTTTTGTAACAACGATGTCAATGTGCGTCTGACATCGGTTTGGTCGGTTTAGACGCGCGGGGATGTCTGCCGCTATCGTGGTCGTGGAGGGGGATCTATTTT
>CAJTKG010000050.1 GCA_910576935.1 uncultured Muribaculaceae bacterium | reverse complement strand
ACGCGTGCGCGTGAGGCGTCGGCGCTGTTCTCCAGAAAAGTCAGCGACCTCACATAGTTCCCGCCCCCGTTGGCCGAGGCCATAGTCGATATAACAACGGCAACGGCGACAGAAAGAGATTTTGAGACTTCGTTTTTCATTGGCATTGGTCTTAAAGGTTAAACTTGCAGACAATCGGCTCGTCGTCGGTGCGTATATAAATGAGATATGTCGACGGTGCGAGACCGACAAGCGACAGGGTTGCCGATTGGTCGTTGTCGCTGAAGACATGGGTCTGATATACACGTCCGCCGATGTCGCAGAGCATCATGTCGATGAAACGGCTGTCGCCCGGAGTGCGGTTGATTTTGGCCGTTTTGGCCGCATAGTCTACCGTTACCGACGGATGTAACTTCTTAGGGTCTGTTTCCTTGCCTTTATTATTGCTATTGTCAGAGCTATAACGCAACTCGTTGCGCTCTCTGACAATGCGGCGTATCTCTTCGTTTACCGGGTCGTCGAGGATAGCTTCTTCCTGTTGAGACATCGCCACGGTCTCCCATCTCATATGGCGGTCAATTGTGTCACCCTCTTCCGACAGAAGCAGGTCAAAATGCTGTTTCAGCACGGGATAGCGGTAGCCCGGAGCATACCATGCTTTGTCGATGCCGCGATGGATACATACCGAAGTATCTCCGTCAAAAAACATGCGGTCGTCGGTTTCGCATACCACACACTCGACGTTGTCGACAGTCAGGCCGTCGGGTGTGGTGATTTTAAGCCCTGCTGTTGTATTGATGCGGTAATGTCCCGCGGCACGATATGATGCGACGCTCTCGGCCCGACCGGTGGCGAGCAATGTGTCCGAGCGGCCGGCGTCGTTTGTCACACCATAAGGGAGCGAGGTGTGATATTGGCGACTGAAGCCGGGAGTCTGTTCGCTGTGTAGCAGATAAATGCCGTCGGCCAAGGAAAGGTCTATAGTCTTACGTCCTTGTGATATGCACAATGCGTTTATTGTGTCGTCGGGTGCGCCGCTCCATACGGTGAATGGCTCGGCACTTCTGACGGATATGTCTGACAGATCGGGGCACAGCCGCAATGAATCGCTGAAAGCGGGCGCACCGGCAAGGACAGCGACATCAAGCCTGTCGCCCGCGCGGGGCGAATTCAACAGAGGAGAGACGCCGCCGGCAATAGCCCACGGGATAAGCGTAAAGATCAGGGCTGCTGCTGTTTTAATCACGGTCGCTTGCATAATGGTAATCGTATTTGTTGATAAGAGCATTGTTGAAATCGCGGATCTGTGTCAGACGGCCGCGTCTGTCGTAGTCGAATGTCGTTGATATACCTCTTGAATCGGTCATCTCGACAACGCCGAGCAGCCAGTGA
This sequence comes from uncultured Muribaculaceae bacterium, assembly GCA_910576935.1. GTDB lineage: Bacteria > Bacteroidota > Bacteroidia > Bacteroidales > Muribaculaceae > CAG-873. Next base: position 13,604 of record CAJTKG010000050.1, on the reverse strand, counting down.
TAATAGATCGAGCTTATATCGCTGCCGGGTAATAAATCGCGCAGGTTTGAAGCAATGCGGTTTATTTCGGTCCGGCTGACGGTCTTCCGGCCGTCGAGGTTTTCTTTTGTCATGCCGGCCGAAAGGGCTTTTGCTTCGAGTTCGCCGTAGCTCGTATTCTTGGCCTCAATAATGGGGTACATGCCGTTATAACCCCATATATATGAGGCGAGAGGCTTGCCTTTATATTTTATCTCGACTATATTGCCCCGGCTGTTGTAGACATATTCGTAAGTCGGTTTCGAGATCTTTTGTCTTTGATATGAAGTTGTCGCCTGATTTTCCGACACCATTTTTTTGACATCCGCCTCGCCGTCGAGGTCATAGACCCTCAGGGGCAGACGGGTGGTTTGGTCATACTCGGTGCGTTTGGCCGAGACGACGACATCGCCGCAGACGGTCACCTCGGTCTCGGTCAGGGGCGTATAGGAATCTGTGCCTGGAAGATACGTATAATATGTCTTTACATCTTCACCCTCAGAATCTTTGCTGCTGATCGACTTTACGAGGTTATAGTCGAGTCTGTCGGTATATCTGTCATAGAAATAATCATATTTTTTATATGAAGTCAGGCCGTCACTCTCAGTTGTCTGCTCGAGTGCTATGGTCTTGTTATATGGAATGATTGAATATACACCGATACCGTAGTCGTAGCCGCCGTGTCCGTGATTATCTCCCTTGGCTTTTGTAAAGTCACATAAGGTAAAAACGTTTGTTGTAAGAGTTGGTATATCTTGTGATTCGTATATATTGTAATCGAATTTTGTAGCAAGGCCATCATTGATATTGTAACCATTGTTTAAATATTTATACAGCAAATTACCGCGAAAATGGCTGCGAGATGTGTACATCCTTGCTCCTATAGGTTGAAAAGATAGGAACTGTGTGTTGTTATAATCACAATAATCATATGTCCTCGAACTTGAATAATAGTAAATTTCATTTTTACTATTGAGATAATAGGATGGATCCAAAGGATCTTCCTTTGTTAAGACTGTGCGAACCGCCGGATATTCGATCCCCGACATATTGCCGTTCGGGCTGCAAGAAAATGCTGTTTCGCCAATTGAGAAAACCGTGCTGCCGTGATATCCGAGTGCCCCAATTTGAGTTGCAAACCATATATAGTAGGTATATAAATATTGAGGAAGTTGTTGAATTGTGCCGCTTGTTTCATTTGGATTCCCTGAATCATTATAATAAAAATGCTTACGTATAGGCTCATCATCATTGTCGCCGGTTGATGATACGATGCGTTTGATGCGTAAGCCACACCAGTAATGTCTGTCTTTTTTATCGGCAATAGGATCAATTGTCGATTTTATCAGATATATTCTTCCTGACGGCGAATCGTGATAGCGCATATTTGCTTCAAGAAAATCACGGGCTCCGTCAATTTCGAGCGGATTTACAAGTTCTATTTCATAATACCCCGTTTCAAGGCCAATATATATGGGGCTTTTGGCACCATCTTGTTCAAGAGTTTCTTTATCCAAGAAAATAACACGCTCTATTTTGTTTTGCCCTTTCTTTTTAATGGTAACATGTGGAAACGGGTATGGATTGGCGGTATTATAATTATCAGGCGTTATAAAGCTGTGACTATGCTCGTAATCTGTAGTCATCAGATTAGCGGGATTCATATTATAATACCGGCTGAGATCTAACGTTAAAAACTGTCGGTTAGCAATGAGATAGTCTGATATTTTCAATTTCGCGTAATTGGCATCAAGACACATTCTCAGTGTATCTACATCGATTTTACTTATCGGGGTGAATTGACTATTGTCGTCGATGTCTCCCTCGTATTTTATAGTCTTGAGATAACTGAAACTATTGCTTTCCCATATTAGTTCAGTATAACCACCTGTGGGATATGTTATTTTGGTTAATACACCTTTGCGACATGCAAAAGGATCTATACTGCGGTCTGCCCCTCTGCCAAAGCCTGAAACGGTCGGGATTAGCTGATTCCCATTATCTTTGCCGTTGTTGTAGCCACCAAAATCCTGCGAATCGAAATAGAAAGTAAAGTCATCGTCTTCGGCTACTTCATATTCAAAATTGAGAATAGTGTCAGATTGATCAACGACTCTCTTTAAGAGTTGTACCGCGTGCTGTTCATATATAAATTCTATTTTGCGCGTTTTGTTGTCGGCACTTTTTATTTCAATACTTTCCAATAGAGGTACTGACTTGGAATTACTTATTTCATGAACATAATTAAATGTTATATCAATTCCGCCTCCACTGATTTTTTCAAGTATTTGTGGTCGGTAGATAACTGAACTTACGGATAGTACTTCAGTTAAATTGGATTTTTGAGCTTCGTCATCAGTAAAATATCGATAAACTTTGCCGCCGGTATAATCAGCAGCCATGGTTGGAGCAGCATGGTATTTATACACTACCGTATTTCCACTAAGATCAGTGATTTTGTCAAGATGCCACGCTGAGGCATAATAGACACTGTCGATGCTTTGCGGTATTGCCGGATTCCCGTAATAATATTCATACTTGGTACGGTCCTGTGTGGTAAAAAGATACGATAAATCGGTCTGATCTTTTACCAAATAACCCCAACCGTCACAGCCACCGTCGGTTATGTTGGGAATTTCAGCGCTGTGTACTATGGAAACAGGTTGCTCTGACGATATAACTATCTTTTTACTGTCATCATATGCAAAAACAGCCGAAAGTCCGAGACCATAGAGCGAATAAGTATCATTGGCAACATCGGTAAGCCCTTGATAATATCTGTCGCCTTCTGTAACCTGCCATGATCGCTCTTCGGCAAACTTATCTGCATTTGTCGGATCATAGTCGCCAATTTTGGAAATAAGCTTTTTCCGAAAGCTTTTTTCTGTGTTATCAAGGTGTGATAATCCATGTATCTTGTCTTTACCATTGCTTTTGCAATTTGCATCATCGGGAGCACCACAGACATTATGACCTATCTCAGCGCCGAAACTGACTGTCCAGCCAAGTCCCGCGTTACCGCATTTCTGAGTTGTTCGTATGCCGCCGCCATGATATGACAAGACGATCGGCACTTCGATAGCACCTACCTTAAGGGTGTATATGGGAAAACTGATATTGGGTATGCCATGGAAATAATCAACGGGATATTCCTGAAAATCGAGGAAAGATGCCACAGTCGGAGCGGGCGGCACTAACGAATAGTCACGCGGTGCGTAAGTTTTATCCTCCCCGAAAGTGCTTATTGATAAAATACAAGCAGATAAAACCACCATCATAAATCTGTTTGTCTTCATAGCCGAAGAATTTAAGGTAATTACTCGGATTGCAATATAAGCATTTTAGTTGCTGTTTGCAAATATAAAAGAATAAAATGCGATGAATTACGATATATTTGCCAATATTTGCCAGTTGTATGTAAGTATGACAATTCTCTGATATGGCTTGTTTCTTATAGATTATTCGGGGTGTTTGACTCGCCATTCGACCCAAATCCGGCAAGAAGACCTATTTCTGTCCGATAACCCACGATTGCGGTAATGAATAAATCAAAAACAGCAACAACTTCCATTTCAGGCAGATGTTCATATTCCATACATATGCAATATGGAATCAGATTAAGCCCGTTTCCCGGTAATAGCATGATAAACAGCACAAGCGGGAATACAAATAGATTGGCTGCAATGATGACACGGTCTTTAACGCTTCGCGAATGAGCGGTGATGAAATAATAAGCCAACAACACACTCAGTGCCACCAATCGACCTTTTATAATTTCAGCACCAAAAACTTTGACGGTAATGAAGTCTATACAATATCCCGGAGTCGCCGGAAACAGCAACAAAACAGTCGTCAGAACCGCGAGTATTATGTACGGTGTAAACCTGTTATTTTTTAATTCGCTAACGTTTGACATTTCTGCAAATATAGGCAATCGAAGGGCGGTTTTCAAAATAAATCGTCCGAATTAACAATTGCCGAACAGTAGCTAATAGCAGAAACTAAAATCACCGCATCCTCATCGGCGCGGTGATTGATGGGTTTTATCAGGCGGTGCGGTCGAGCTGGCGGGCTATGAAGTCTTTGTTGATGGTGACGGTCTTTTGTTTGCCAGTCAAATCAATTGAGTAGTCGAGATCAAAATAGAAACTGTTCATACATCGGGCCAGAAGCGTCTTGACGTTGCGGAAGCCGAGCCCCGAGCTGTGGGCTCGTTCGGCGATAAGGCGCAGGGCTCCATCGTTGAAACGCAGGTCGATGTTATGGCTGCGGCAGTAGTCGATATGTGCCGACAGCACGTTGTCTTCGGCCTCGGTCATGATATTGTAGATGTCTTCGGGTGTCAGAGGATTGAGAACGCATATATTGCCGATACGTCCTATAAGTTCGGGCATAAATCCCCATTTTATAAGGTCGTCGGCTGTGGCGAGCCGCATCAGCGACGCAGTGTCGACGCTTTTGTCGGCCTTTGTGGTGAAGCCGACGCCGCGATTGATGTCCAGACGTTTGGCTATTATCTTCTCGATGCCGTAGAAAGCTCCGTCGAAGACAATCATAAGGTCGTCGACAGGCAGCTCGTAGGTGCTCTGGGTATACTGGTTTTCGAGTTTGAGCGAATGGCCGGTCTCGAACAGGCGCATTATGTCGCGCATCAACAATGTCAGACGAAGCTGTGCCGACTTTGTTCTGATTATATGCCGTTATCTTGTCGAACTCATGGAAGACGATTATGGCGTGGCGCAAACGGTCTACATCAGACGAGTCGGATATATTGCGCACCAATATATCGCTGATATGGGTCCCGCGCCATGAAGTGGGCACGATTTCGCTCGAGTTGATTCGTATGATCGGGCAGTTGCAGAGCTGGCCGAAGCGGCGGTAGATCTCGCTCTTGCCGACGCCTGTCGGCCCCATGAGCAGCACCGGTGTCTTGATGCGGTTTGATTTGCCCGTGCGCACACTTTCGAGATGCAGGAAAAAGTTGACAGCCATGCGGTCTATGGCCTCGTCCTGCCCCTTTATATAGCGTTTGACCTGTTTGGCCAGACATCTGGCACTTGATATATGGTTCTGCCGTACGTCATTGGCCATTGTCCGTATGGCAGTAGTGTCTATGCCGAATTTCTTTTTCAGGTAATCGAAGTCTCGTTCAGACGGTATGCCTGCTTTGGCAAACCAATCGGTAAATTTGGTCCGCGAATTATTTAGAAACGTCGACTGCGACTTATATGAGTCAGCCTTATAGATGCCCCAGGCGTCGGTGAGCATGTTTATGTCGTCGACACCGATATCGCCTTTGACAAGTTTTGACACCTGATCTCTGACATAATCGAAGTCGACACAATCGCAGAGAAACAGTCGGGCCAGAGCGTCGGTATAGGCGACGCGGCGGCGTCCGGGATTGATTTTAAAACCGAAGATTGTCGTTTCCATCGTCAATAATTTTTAGGGTTGCAAAATACAGAGAGTGCCGTCAGACAGATTTCTATGACTATACTGTAAAAATAAATTTTTGTTCGGTGTGATGATAATTGTTATTTTTGCAGCGATAAATGTCTCTGACAATAAGCAAAGCATAAAACATATATCTGAACCATGGTTAAGGAATATGACTATCTTGTGATAGGCTCCGGCATCGCCGGCATGAGTTTTGCGCTTAAAGTGGCCGGTAGCGGCCGTGTGGCGCTGGTATGTAAAACGACTCTCGACGAAGCCAACACAGCTCTTGCTCAGGGCGGTGTCGCTTCGGTGACAAATCTCGAGGTCGATGATTTCGATAAACATATCCATGACACGATGGTCGCGGGCGACTGGCTCAGCGACCCGGCTGCCGTCGAGATGGTCGTCAAGGGCGCGCCGGCCCAGATCAAAGAGCTTATCGGCTGGGGTGTCGATTTCGACAAAAACGACAAAGGTGACTTCGATCTCCACCGTGAGGGCGGACACTCGGAGTTCCGTATACTCCATCATGCCGACAACACCGGCTATGAGATACAGCAGAGCCTGATCGAGGCTGTCAGATCGCATCCCGATATCGATGTCTATGAAAACCATTTCGCCATCGAGATAATTACCCAGCATCATCTTGGCAAGATCGTAACCCGCCGAACCCCCGACATCACCTGCTACGGCGCTTATGTGCTCGATCAGGAGAGCGGCCGGGTCGACACGTTCCTCTCCAAGGTCACTATCATGGCTACCGGCGGTTGCGGCGCTGCCTATCAGACCACGACAAACCCGCTCGTCGCCACCGGCGACGGTATTGCCATGGTCTACCGCGCCAAGGGCACGGTGAAAGACATGGAATTCATCCAGTTCCACCCTACCGCCCTATTCCATCCCGGCGACCGTCCCTCATTTCTCATCACCGAGGCTATGCGCGGCTATGGCGCCGTGCTGCGCAATCTCAAAGGCGAGGAGTTCATGCACAAATATGACCCGCGTCTGTCACTCGCGCCCCGCGATATCGTCGCCCGCGCCATCGACAGCGAGATGAAGCTCTATGGCGACGATCACGTTTATCTCGACGTCACCCACAAAGACCCCGAGGAGACGCGCCGTCACTTCCCCAACATCTATCAGAAGTGTCTGTCGCTCGGCATCGATATCACAAAAGACTATATCCCCGTCGCTCCCGCCGCACACTATCTCTGCGGCGGCATCAAGGTCGACACCAACGGCGAGTCGTCGATCAAGCATCTCTATGCTCTCGGCGAATGCTCATGCACCGGTCTGCATGGCGGCAACCGTCTGGCATCCAACTCGCTGATCGAGGCTGTCGTCTATGCCGACGCCGCCTCGCGCCATGCCCGCGAAGCCATCGGCCATATTTCGCTGCGTCACGACGTTCCCGAATGGAACGACGAAGGCACACGCCATCCCGAAGAGATGGTGCTTATCACTCAGAGCATAAAGGAAGTCAATCAGATCATGGGCACCTATGTAGGCATTGTCCGCAGTAACCTGCGCCTCGACCGCGCCTGGAATCGCCTCGACATACTCTACGAAGAGACAGAGAAACTTTTCAAATGCTCGAAAGCTTCGCGCGAGATATGCGAACTGCGCAATATCATCAACGTCGGCTATCTAATCATGCGACAGGCCAAAGAGCGTCACGAGTCGCGCGGCCTGCACTACACCCTCGACTATCCGCCAAAGAACAAAGAGGCCTGACACGGCGTTAAACAAATCAGATGCTGAAGCCGCTTACGACCATATTGATTGCGCTTGTTGCGGCTACCTCACTCGCGGCCGCCCCACTCGACGAACTCCCCTCGCCGAGACGGAAGGCTGTGCGCGGTTACTCATACCGCGTCGACGACGAAGGCGACACGGTTCTTGTCATCGCCTTGAACAATATCACGGTCTACCCGCCACTCAAGTTCAAGAACAAGAAAGAAGAGCAGTTCTATTGGCGCACTGTCAGAAATGTCAAGCTCACCCTGCCCTATGCCAAACTCATCGCCGAGACACTTGTCGAGACATATGAGTATATCGAGACATTCCCGACGCAAAAAGAGCGTGAAGCCTATCTTAAGTCGATGGAAAAGGCTCTCTTCGAGCAATACAAACCGACGTTGAAGAAATTTTCGAAGACACAGGCCCGCCTTCTCGTCAAACTAATCCAGCGCGAGACCAATCAGTCGAGCTATGACATCGTCAAGGCCTTTTTGGGAGGCTTCAGAGCCACTTTCTGGCAGGGCTTCGGCAAACTCTTCGGCGTCAGCCTCAAGAGCCGATATGACCCCGCCAAAGACCGCGAGGACGCCATTGTCGAACGTATCGCTACAGCCGTCGAGGAGGGAAGGCTCTGATGGCAGGCATCGACTATACCGCTTTACGCAAACGCTACGAGGCCTATATCATGCTCGAGCGTGGTCTCTCTGACAATACCCGGGTGGGTTATCTCTCGGATATTGACCGCTTTGCCGGTTATTTTGGCGCCGGCCGCGATTTTGATACTATCACGCCTGAAGACATCGAGGCCTTTCTCGGAGATCTCCACGATCTTGGCATCGCTCCTCGCTCACAGGCGAGGATACTCTCGGGCATAAAGTCTTTTTTCAAGTTTCTGCGGCTCGAGCGGCTGATAGAGACCAACCCTACCCTGCTTATCGACGGACCGCGTCTCGGTCGCCGGCTGCCCGACATACTAAGTGTCGGCGAAATCGACGATATGATAGCCGCCATCGACATCTCGAAAGCCGAGGGGCCGCGCAACCGTGCCATAATCGAGATGCTCTACAGCTGCGGCCTGCGTGTCAGCGAGCTTGTCAACCTTGAGATCAATAATGTCAATTTCGACGAGCGTATTGTCACAGTTGTCGGCAAGGGCAATAAGGAGCGCGTGGTACCCGTGTCCGATATCTCGCTCGCCCTTGTCAGGGAGTATCTGCGTGGCGACCAACGCCCGTCTCCGCGCAAAGGCGAGGAAAACATTCTCTTTCTCAACCGTCTCGGACGTCGTCTGACCCGAGTCATGATTTTCTATATCGTCAAAGATCTTGCCGAGGCCGCCGGCATAAAGAAAGTCATCTCTCCGCACACCTTGCGGCATTCTTTCGCCACACACCTGCTCGAGGGCGGCGCCAATCTCAGAGCCATACAGCAGATGCTCGGACATGAAAGCATCTCTACTACTGAAATATACATTCATCTCGACAATACGCGTCTGCGCGACGAGATTCTTACATTCCATCCGCGCAACCTCAAGGGGTAAGACAGCAGGCCTCGTCTTTTACAAGTCGAGAGTCATCTGTGGGTCGAGCAGGCGGAAGGTCATGCGGTGGTGGGACGTGACGCCGTGGGCGGCTATGGCCTCGCGGTGGGCCCGCGTCGGGTAGCCTTTGTTCACCTCCCATTCGTAGAGCGGATAGAGTCTTGCAAGCCGTTTCATTTCGTCGTCGCGGAAAGTTTTGGCGAGTATCGATGCCGCGGCGATGTTGGCGTAGCGTCCGTCGCCTTTGACAAAGGTGGTCCAGGGTGTCGTGCCGTAGGGTTTGAAGCGGTTGCCGTCGACGATTATGGCGCCGGGGCGAGTGCCGAGGCCGTCGAGAGCGCGGTGCATCGCGAGAATCGAGGCGTTGAGTATATTTATCTTGTCGATTTCTTCAGGGCTTACCGAGGCCACGGCCCAGCTGACGGCCCGCTCGACGATGATGTCGCGCAGTTGATAGCGGCGACTCTCGCCGACCTGTTTTGAGTCGTTGAGCCACGGGTGCGAGAAGTCGTCGGGGAGTATGACGGCGGCTGCGTAGACCGGTCCGGCGAGACATCCGCGTCCGGCTTCGTCACAGCCGGCTTCGTTGACGCCGCGGCAGTCGCATGCCGGCAGCGGATTGGCGGGTTGGCGGTTCATCAGCTTATCGTGTCATAGTTTATTACCGTTTCGACGAGATAGAGACCGAGAATCTGGTCACGTCTGACTTCCATGTCGTCATACTCGGGATTGGCGCTGTGTAGTGTCACTTTTGCCGGGTCGGCGTTTCGGCGCAGATATTTGACCAGACGGTAGTCTTCGAGGACGACAACATAGATTTGCCCCCAGCATATAGGCGAATCGTTACCGACACGCCTGATCGATATGAAACTGCCGTTCTCGATCTTGGGCGACATAGAGTCACCCGTTACCTTGACGATGGGATATGACGGGTCGACATTGGGCAGGTCGAGATATCCGAGTATGCGTTCGTCTGTAAACATGCGGCTCAGCTCGGTGCATCCGGCCGTGACGTCGATGTTGTAGACCGGTGCGCCTCGGCGTTTGTCGGCGTTGTCGTGGATGCCGCTCTCGGCGTTGCGTGGAAACGGTACGTCGCTGCCGTCGACAAGCCAGCGTTTTGATACGCCGAGGTTGACGACCATGCGGTTGAGAAACGATTCACCCGCCGGAAGGCGTCCTGAAAGCACCTTGGAGACGTGCGACGGGTCGACTCCTATGAGTTCGGCAAACCGCGCCTGTGTCCGCCGTGAGATCTTTATAAGATATTTTATACGGTCGACAGTCGATGCCGTCGGAGCCGGAGTGTCGATGTGGGCTAATTCTTCAATCATGGTGCAGTTCTTTAATTGTGTGTCTGTGCAAATATACAATTAAAATTGTAATTCATCACGAACTCTTACGCTTTTTTTCAATTATTTCAGAATCTGACATCGAAATCCTGACGGGGAAGGTGGGGCAGGGCGGCGATGATGGCGAAACCTTTGCGGTTTCTGAAGCTCATGCCGTAGTCGAGGCTGTCGAGGGTCTTGCGACACAGGGCTGTCGAATTGTCGTCGCCGTCTGGAAAGAGGGCGACGAAAGGATGTCCCGTGAGGCTCTCGAGATGTCGGCCGGCGTTGTCGAAGTCGCCGTTGATGATGACAAAGTTTGACGGCCCGAAGGTGATATGCTCTGAGACGGCCTTGACGGCGGTGCGCTCGATGTCGGCGTTGCGTTCGCCGAAGACGGTGACGCTCTCGGGCATAAAGCGTGTGACGATGCGGAAAATGAGTCCGAGATCGTGGGTCGATATGTCGGCGCCGCTGCGTCCGAGCTCTTCGCGCAGGGCGGGGTAGGCGTAGTAGGGTAGCCGCTCGCGCAGTGTCAGACAGATGAAACTGTAGGCAAAGGGTGAGTGGATGCCGAAGCCGCGGCCGTGACGCCAGCGCAGATATGAGTTGGGTATCAGTCTTTTTGCTTGCATCTGACGTAGTCGAAGAACAGTCCGGCGAGGACGAGCAGATAGATCAGCGTCACGCAGGCATATGCGATGGCCGAGGTGTAGTGTATCGACTCGGGGTCGAATGACATTACTATCTCATGGCTGCCGGCGGGAATGCGCATGGCTCTGAGCAGATAGTTGACGCGGGCGAGCGGCACGGGTGTGCCGTCGACCGTGGCGTGCCAGCCCCACGGGAAGTAGATCTCCGAGAAGACTCCTATACCGCCGTTGGCCGTTGTGGCCCGATATTTGAGCGTGTTGGGCGTATATGAGGTCATGTATATGGTGTCGCCGGGGGCGAGGACGGGGGCTTCGCCGAGGATTTCGGCAAAGCGGCGGTCTGCGACGGCCTCGTGTCTGACATCGATAGCGTCGATGCCGTCCATCTCGGCGTTAGCGCCGTCGACGGTGACGATGTTGTCTATAAGCCATGCGTTGCCCAGGGCGTTGTCGTTTCTGATTATAGGCTCGTTTTTGTCGCCTGTTATGATGTAGCGGGCGTTTAGCATGTCGAGCACTTTGTAGTTGTCGACGGCCCGGCGTATTACGGGCTGCACCGCGGCGTCATACCGCGCAACGACGCTGTCGTCGGTCAGTTCGGGCCAATAGCCGACCTGTCTGACAGAGTTGATGCGGCGGTTGATCATGTCTTCATAGCGGTTGAGTTTCGCGGCGTGGTAGCCGCCTATCATCTTGTGGTGGTATGAGCGGTGAGGGCTGTCGAAGCCGGGAATATCCATGACGCGGAATACTCCGGCGGTGTCGCCGAGGATAACACGGTCGACCTCGTCGGGAGCGAAGGGGTCTGTGGCGGCGACTTCGGGGGTACAGAAGCTCGAGGTCGACACATAGCGCTTGTCGACTTTATAGAGGTCGACGAGTATGAGCAGCCCGACGAGGCCGATGGCGACGGGTGTCTTGATCTTGCCGCGGAGACTGAAGAAAATCACAAGGGCGGCGAAGGCTATGAATATGAGCGAGCGCAGGCCGTCGCTCTTTACCATGCCGTAGCGCAGGCTCTCGATGACTGAGGCGTTGGCCGGATTGGTGAGAGAGTATTGGTAGAGCATCGCGTCGGTGTCGGCGCGGCTCATGCCGTAGCCGGCGGCCATGTCGATGACCTGCTGCTGTATGCTCTGTGCCGTGGCGCGGTCTGTGGCGGTGATGGCGTCGCCGAAAACCGAGGGCGCGAGCATCGCCGGCAGACAGATGGCTGCCGGAATGCCGAATGAGACCGCTAAGGGCTTGCTGTAGCGCTTCAGAGCCTCGGGGGTGGTAAAGAGCTTATGGAGGGCCATAATCGCCAGTAGAGGCATCGTAAACTCGGCTATCACGAGGATGCTCTCGACGGCCCTGAATTTGTTGTAGAGCGGGAAATTATAGATCATCAGGTCGGTCAGGGTCTCGAAGTTGCGTCCCCATGCGAGGAGTATCGAGATGACGGTCATGATGACAAGTGCCCATTTCATCGGGCCTTTGACAATGAAGCAGCCTAAAAGGAAGAGGGCGAATATTATCGCGCCGACATATACCGGACCGTTTGTGCCCTCCGAGTCGTTGAAATATTGCGGGAAATATGGCAGTATGGCCGATGACTGACTGTTGGCGAAGCCGGCGGCCTCGGGCAGTTTGTCGAGGCCGAGATAGGCCATCTGACCGCCTTCGGGACGGGCCGAGGCGCCCCCTTTGATGTCGGGTACGAGAAGTGAGAACGACTCGGAGATGCCGTAGCTCCAGCCGACGATCTGCTCGCGGGGCATGCCGCCTGTCGGACGCGCGGCGTCGGGTGTTGTGGCCCGGGCCTCGTCGTCGGTCGGGGTCAGCTCTGACTGCGACCGTTTGGTCTCTTTGGCATATTCATAGGTGTTGTAGAGGCTCGGAAGGTTGGCACCCGCGGCAAGCATGCCCGCGCCTATGGTGACGGCCGTGGCGATGGTCCAGCGGCGCAGGGTCTTTTCTTTATAGGCAGTGACAAACCATGCTATGACCATAGCAAGCATGACGAAGAAGAAGTAATAGCTCATCTGCGGGTGATTGGCATTGAGCTGAAGCATGGCAAAGAGCGACAGCATCGCCGCGCCCATTACATAGCGCCCGCGGTAGACAAGTATCAGGCCGGCTATTGTCGGCGGCACATAACTCAGGGTGACGAACTTCCATATATGGCCTGCACCTATGATGATGATGAAATACGACGAGAAGCCCCAGGCTATGGCGCCGGCGAGAGCATAATACCACCGCATCTTCATCACGTAGAGAAGTATCAGGAAACCGAACATCATCATGAACAGCAGATTCGACGGCGACGGCAGCCCGAGGCCATACACGCTGTTGAGCCAGTCGAACAGAGAGTTTGACGGGTAGGTGGGTGAGATCTGGAATGTGGGCATACCGCCGAAAAGCGAGTTGGTCCACAAGGCTTTTTCGCCCGTAGCTTCATAAAAGCTCTGAGCTTCCTGACCGTTGGCCGCACCCTGTTGCATATCGGCCTGACGCAGGGTGTTGCCCTCGACAGCGTCGGGGTAGAAGAATGCGATAGAGATGATTGCCATGACGGCAACAGACAGGAAGAAACCCCAAACTTGCGGGTCTTTGAAGCGGGCTATAAATCGGTTCATGATAACATCAATCTTGTTTAACCCACAAAGATAATTATTTAATGCATAATGCACAATTCACAACGCACGATTTTTTGTGCTTACGGAACGCAAACGGCGCATGAGGCGACGGCAATCAGGCGCCATGGGGCGGCGGCCTCCGGCCGTCGTATGGAGCAAAGATTTCAAAGGCGCTATGGAGCAAGGGTTTTTAACCCTTGCATCAACCACTAATGGTTTGACTATAAGTTGACTAATCTGCCTAATTAGACCAATTTTTACACCA
>CAJTKG010000049.1 GCA_910576935.1 uncultured Muribaculaceae bacterium | reverse complement strand
TTCATGATTACTCCGGGGGATGTCGATGACCGCGAACCTCTGAAAATGAAATCTTTTGTCGAGTTTATCTACGGAAAACTTGTCGGTGACAAGGGATATATCGCCAAAGACCTGTTCAACAAGCTGTTCATTGACGGCATACAGTTGATTACAAAGTTGAAAAACAACATGAAAGGCGGTCTGAGATCAATGTATGACAGAATCCTGTTGAGAAAGAGGGCCATCATCGAGACCATCAACGATGAACTGAAAAATATCGCCCAGATAGAACACTCCCGCCACCGTTCATTCCCCAATTTCATCGTCAATTTAATCGGGGGAATTGCTGCATACTGCCTATTCCCGAAGAAACCTATGATAAATCTTGAACGTATTTACGATAAGCAATTGACACTCTTTTAATTATTTTCATCGAACTCACGTTAACATAAAGATTCAATTAACAACGGTGATATGAAAAAAACAGGTATATTCTACGGTTCGGCCACCGGCAACACGGCCGATGTAGCACGCATGATAGCCGGGCGTCTCGGCGTAGCCGGCTCCGACGTCCATGATGTTGCCGACACCGCCCCTTCGGCCCTCGGCGATTATGACAACCTTGTTCTCGGGTCGAGCACATGGGGGTCGGGCGATCTTGAAGACAACTGGTATGATTTCATTGCAGGTGCCGAGGCACTTGACCTCAAGGGTAGTAAAATAGCGGTTTTCGGTTGTGGCGACGAAACGATGTATGACACATTTTGCGATGCTGTCGGTCAGATCTACGACCGCATGAGCGCGACCGGAGCCACCATGGTGGGGCACTTCAACGCCGAAGGCTATGACTTCGGAGAATCGAAAGCTTACCGCGACGGCTCTATGGTGGGACTGACCATAGATCAGGGTAACCACCCCGAGCTGACCGAAAAGCGTGTCGAGGCATGGTGTCGTCAGCTTGAAAAAGAATTTAATTGAAAAAAGAATTTAACCAAGCGACTTGATCATATAATCAAGATTGTAGACAAATTAATTGGAGCGTACGCCCGCGTCGACAGTAAAACGCGGTGTGCGCTTCTGTTTTACTCATCCCGCGATAAAACACAATCAAAAACTTTCTTAAAACCTGAGGCGTCGCTTTGGATTAATGCCGAGAAATGTTAACTTTGCAAACATTTCTGTAACATGTTGACACGAATAATAAAAGAAGCTGACGTCAAGCGTCTCAAGCGTTTGGTCGACGAATCCCGCAAGATTGTCGTCACGACACACATGTCACCCGACGGCGATGCTGTCGGCTCGTCTCTGGCAATGGCGGCTGTCATGACAACTTTAGGTAAGGATGTCAAAGTCATCCTGCCAGACAGGGCATTGTCAAACCTGATGTTCCTGCCCGGAGCCAAAGAGATGATTGATGCAAAGCAATATCCCGACTTCGCGGCCGGTCTTATCGCCGACGCCGATCTTATATTCTGTCTCGACTATAACGAGCTCAAACGCGTAGGCGCGCTTGCCGACGCCATAGACGCAAGCAGTGCCGAGAAGGTACTTATCGACCATCATCTCAATCCCGGTGACTTCGCCGACCCCGTGTTCTCGCATCCCGACCAGTCGTCGACATGCGCGCTGCTCTTCAGGGTCTTCTGCCGTCTTGAGCTGTTCAACCTCATCGACCGCTATGCCGCCGAGTGTCTTCTCGCCGGCATGATGACCGATACGGGCAATTTTTCGTATAACGCCAACGATCCCGACGCATATATCATTGTGGCCGAGCTTATACGCAAAGGCGTCGACAAAAACATGCTATACGAGCGCCTGTTCAACACCCATTCTGAAAACTGTCTGCGCCTAAACGCCTATGCAATGTCAAAAAAAATGGAAGTGTTTGCCGACGGTGGGGCTGCCCTCATATGTCTCGACCGCTCGGAACTCAACCGCTTCCACTATGCCAAAGGCGACACCGAGGGCCTCGTCAACAAGCCTCTTGCGATCCCCGGCATAGTATATTCGGCTTTTATGCGCGAAGAAGACAACTACGTCAAGATATCAATGCGCAGCAAAGGCGATTTCCCCGTCAACAAGCTCTGCCGGGATCACTTTGGCGGAGGCGGTCATCTCAATGCCGCCGGCGGCGAGTTTGACGGCACACTCGATGAAGCGGCGCGGTTGTTCCGATCGCTTATCGACGAAAATAAAAAGAAATACATTGACAAATAAAAATATTCCATTACACCAAACAATAATGAAATTATCAAGAATCATCATCGCCATATTCTCAGCCGTGCTTGTCCTCACATCAGTGTCTTGCGACGACGGCAAGACATACGCCGAGCTGCTTGACACCGAGAATCAGAGTGTCAACCGCTATCTCGCCGACCAGATGGTTGTGGCCGAGATTCCGGCCGATACGGTCTTCATCACCGGACCCGACGCGCCTTACTATCGCCTCGACGAAGACGGCATGCTGTATATGCAGGTCCTTGACCCGGGTACAAAAGACAACCGTGTCGAGGATGACGAACTCATATACTTCCGTTTTACCCGTTACAACCTCAACAACTACGTTGACGGCAAATTGCCTTCAGGAACGGGCAACGAGACCGATATGGGTTACCTCAACTCCAGCTTCAGGTATGGCAACTATCAGCTACAGAGCAGCTACCAGTGGGGCACCGGCATACAGACGCCACTGACTTATCTTCCCGTCGACTGCGAGGTCAATATCGTCATCAAATCGCAGTATGGCTTCTCAAGCGAAATCGCCAACGTAGTTCCTTTTCTATACCATTTAAGATATTATCGTCCTAAGATATAATCATCATGACACTTATAAAATCAATATCGGGTATCCGCGGCACCATCGGCGCCAAGGCAGGTGACGGACTCACCCCCATCGACATCGTCAAGTTTACGGCCGCATATGCCGAATTCATCAAAAAGACAACAACGCGCACGAGCAACACCATCGTTGTCGGCCGCGACGCCCGTCTCTCGGGCAAGATGGTCGCAGACATCGTCGTCGGCACACTCGTCTCGATGGGCTTCGACGTCGTAAACATCGGGCTCGCGTCGACTCCGACCACTGAAATCGCCGTCGTAGCCGAGAATGCCTGCGGCGGATTGATTCTCACAGCCTCGCATAACCCAAAACAGTGGAACGCCCTCAAGCTTCTCAACGAAAACGGTGAGTTTCTCAGTGACGCAGAAGGCAAGGAGGTGCTGCGTATCGCAGCCGCCGACGAATACCATTTCGCCGCCGTCGACGACCTCGGTCATGAGTATATCAACAACACATACAACCGCCGCCATATCGACATGGTTCTCGCTCTCGACGCTGTCGACCGCGACGCCATCGCCAAAGCCGGTTTCACTGTTGCTGTCGACGCCGTAAATTCTGTCGGTGGTGTGGTCATTCCCGAACTGTTGCGCGCTCTCGGAGTGAAAAACATCGTAGAACTAAATTGCGAGGCCACGGGCAAATTTGCCCACAACCCCGAACCCATCCCCGCCAATCTCACTGACATAGCCCGTGTCACACGCGAAAGCGGTGCCGATGTCGGTTTTGTCGTTGACCCCGATGTCGATCGTCTTGCCATCGTTATGGAAAACGGTGAGATGTTCGGTGAGGAATACACCCTTGTCTCGGTCGCCGACTATCTACTCGGCATCACTCCGGGTCCGACCGTCAGCAATCTCAGCTCGAGCCGCGCCCTGCGTGATGTCACCGCGGCACACGGGTGCAGCTATGAGGCATCAGCTGTCGGTGAAGTCAATGTCACCACAAAGATGAAGGCCACCGGCGCCGTCATCGGAGGCGAAGGCAACGGCGGCGTCATCTATCCCGCGGCCCATTACGGTCGTGACGCTCTCGTCGGCGTAGCACTTTTCCTCACACTCCTCGCAAAGTCAGGCAAAAAAGTCAGCCTGCTACGTCAGACCTACCCTCCTTATGACATCTACAAAACCAAAGTAGAGCTTCAGCCGTCGCTTGACGTTGATGCTCTGCTTGCCGCAGTCAAAGAGCGTTTTGCCGGAGAGAAGATTACAGACATCGACGGCGTCAAAATTGATTTTGAGGACAGCTGGGTACACCTGCGCAAATCAAATACCGAACCCATAATCCGCGTCTATGCCGAGGCCCATACGCCCGAAGCTGCCCGACAGCTTGGCGACTCGGTCAAAGCCATGATCGTCAAGATGACAGAGTAAAACATTATTCATATAAAATACAGGCGGCCCGAATCTGTTGAAGATCCGGGCCGCGGCATTTATACGAAGAATTAAAATGGCTACCTTACAGCTATTTTAACCGATGCCGATGCTGTGCGCACGATATATATGCCCTTGGCGAGAGCTGCGGTCTCTCCCGGAGAGAGTGAGGCTATGCGCATGCCCGCGAGAGTATAGACGTCGGCTGCAATGTCAGAGGTGATGCCTCCGGCTACAGCACGTATACCGGCGCCTGTCAGGTCTATCGCCGCGTCATTGACGCCGCTGTTGTCTTTGCTGAAAAGCAGAACCATATCGGGTATGATGTTGCCCGAGCTGTAGCCGAAGAGTTCGTTGGGATCCAACGTGCGGTCGTCATCCGCGATCCAGCGTGAGTCGAAGCGCGAGATGTCGTCGTGGGTGTGTCCGTAGCCGTAGTCACCCTTGAACACCACGCCATGGTTGTTGGTCTCAGACATGAGTTTGTGCACCATCACGGCGAGGTTGCCGCCCTTGTACTCGAAGCTGTCTTTGTTGAAGAAGAAATCCAGCGCGGAGCTACCCGGGCTGACATCAAACTTGCCGTCGAAGCCGAGTGTCATCTGGTTGGCCGGGACGAAAGTGCCTTTGAGATCGGCGAGATCGGTCTTACCGACCCAGATGCGTGCCGGCACGTCTGTGTAGCGTTCGGTCGCCTCTACCAGCGGGAAGCTTATGCCTGTGAGATACATACCCTTGACAGATTTAAGCTTGTCTGCTCCGATGAGCACTTCTGAGAGAGATTCGAAGGCAAGGAATGACATTGGCATGACCTCGATCGTAGTGGAGACATCAGCGGCCGCTTCAAGGTTGAGGAATGTGGTGCCTGCAGCCATGATATTCTGCACAAGTGTGGCGGTGGTATTATTGTACTTATTGTTGTCTGAGGCGAAGTCGACGCGGGCAGTTATGTTCAGTGTGCCTGTCTCGGTAGGCTTATAGGCTATTTTTATTTCGGTGTTTTTGCCGGGCTCGAGTGTGTTGCCCTTCGCGCTTGTGAGTGCGCGGTCGCCGTCAAGGAGAGTTACACCCCAGTCAGAGGCGGTGTTGATGCCTTTGTTGGTGACCGTGACAGTGTATGTGCATTCGCTCTCGGCGGCTATCAGGGTTCGGGCCATGACAGATGTAGCCTCGAGGTCGTTGGCCGCGCGTGATTTTACTGTTACGTCAGCTTCCCATCCCGATTCGGCGAAGATGAGGTCAGAGGTGAAGACAAACGTCAGACATCCCGAGGCTGTCGAGGCTTCGATGTCTTTAAGCCCCGACGGCACTGATGATGAGGCAAACTCGCCGATAAGGCGGCTGTCCGTGTCAGGTCCGTCATATACATACAGAAAGTCGCCGAAGTCGTCGATGACAAATTTGGTGAAGTTGACACACACATAGTCGCCGGCAACGGCCGGACGCATTACGAGTGTCTGTTTCAGCTCGTTGCGGTAGTTGTCCGAGGGACCGCCCTCGTCGTAGAATTTATAGACCTTGCCCTGTTCGACCTTGGCTTCGCCGTTGCACATCACGATCCAGCCCGCCGGCTTTATGATGACATCGGCGATAGTCGCAGGCACGCCTTTGCCGGCAGCGCTGACAGCGGTGACAGTATATGAGTAGCGTCCGAAGTTGTATTTGTCCGTATAGCTCAGCTGCGTCGGGGCGACAGTGCCGAGCAGAGTCTCGCCGCGTTTGATTTCATAACCGGTGATATCGTCAGGAGTGAAACTGCCGCCGTTCATGCCGGCGGTCGGAGCTGTCCAGGTGAGAGTGACTTCGTTGTCGCCCTGTGTGGCTGTCAGCGAGCCCGGAGCTGCAGGAAGATCCTTACCCGTGCGGGCTTCTATCGCGATACCGTCGACACCGCCGTCACCCTTGCTGTTATAGGGGACAAGGCTGTATTTATATACGGTTCCCGAAGCGAGATTATTGTCGCTATAGCTCATTGCCGCACCGATTTTGACATTTGCCGTGATATCGGCGATCTGCTTGCCGTCGCGAAGTATTTTTATGCCTTTGAGTTCGTTGAGCCCGTTGCCTTGGGCGTCGACAGAAGGATTCTTCCATGTCAGGGCGACCGATGTCTCTGCTCCCTGAGCCTTGCGGTCGGTTACTCGGTCGGGCGCGCCTTTGGCTACATTGATATAGGGAATGAATAGCGATGCCATGCTCGACACACCGTGTTCGCCGAGATGTCCGATTAGGGTGGCCTTGCCGGTAGCCTTGTTTATAGTGTAGAGACTGTAATCGCCGTTATTGGCCCAGTAGAGTGTGCCTGTATTGTGGTCAAAAGCCATCGACTGGTCAAAGGCGGCGTCAGCCTCAAGGTTGCCGATCAGAGTGAGCGATGCGTCGGCAGGGTTGATCTTGAAGAGACGGTCGTCAGTGCTGACACCATAGAGTGTGCCGTCAAGATCGGCTGCAATGGCGATGAGATAGAGTTCCGTGCCATTATATTTGAAGATGCCTATAGCCGAGTTTTCACCTGTCAAGGGATCAAATTTGGCAAGGATGCGGCTGCCGTTGCGTATACCGTAGACACTTCCCGTCGAGTAATCATAGGTCATGTCAATGAGTTTTGAGCCGCCTTTGTTGATAAAAGTGCGTTTGCCTGTAGTCATATCGATGTCATAGAGACCCTCTACACTCGATGTGGTGCCGCGCAGTATCGCCTGGCCATACCAGTGGTAGTCGAGATAGTAACCGGCATAGATGATGCTTTCGTCGGTGTTGTCGGCGATAAAATTGAATTTCGCCGGGTCGGACGTGTCAAAAAATACAGGGCCGCGTTTGGGCGATTCCAGAGGCTCAAAAGCCTGATAGCCGTAGATGACGGTTGCATCGGATGTCGATGCTGAGGCCGCAGCTGCGCATGCCAGCAAACAAATCAGGAATTTTTTCATCATTAAAGGTTTTAAATTAATTGATTTTGGAAGTGCTTTGCATTGGCATAATGATGCCGTTTGCGCCGCTAATGTATGCAAATTAATTTTATTTGACAAAAAATATGACGCTTTTGTATGAAAAAATCTTGATTTTGTCGACTTTTTGATTAACTCAGTCGAATGAGTCGATAAGAATGAACGACGCCCATGTGTCGTCGCCGGTGTTTTTGGCACGTATTTCTGACTGCGCTTTGTGCAGGGCTTCGCGTTTTGTGATACCTCTGTCATTGAGAAAATGACGGTAGAACGCTACCATCATGTCGGCTGTTGCCGCGTCGGCGAC
Organism: uncultured Muribaculaceae bacterium; assembly: GCA_910576935.1. Taxonomy (GTDB): domain Bacteria; phylum Bacteroidota; class Bacteroidia; order Bacteroidales; family Muribaculaceae; genus CAG-873. The sequence goes on along the minus strand of CAJTKG010000049.1, from coordinate 8,240 downwards.
TTCGTTAAGGCTGACGAGAAGTGTTTTGACGCCGGCATTTTTGAATCCGCGTTGCAGGCCGAAGACTCCGTCGGTGCCGAGCTTGCCGAGTCCGCTCTCGCAGGCCGATAGCACAGCCAGCCGGCAGTCGAAGAGTGTCATGCCTGCTATCTCGGCGGCATTGACAATGGCGGCGTTGTCTTCAGGGCCGTGATAGAGATTGGCGCCGGCAAAGGCAAGAATGCTGCGGTTCATGGCATCGGTGTCAGTATTATTGTCTTCGTCGAGATATTTGCCGTGGGTGGCTATGTGTATCAGGTTTACATCCGATCGGCTTTGAGACAGAAATTCGCTTTTACCGGCCGAGCGACCGGTGAAGAGTTTTACCGACGCATTGTCGCCGGTCGTTTCAAGCAGCCGGCCTATCTCCTTTATCTCGCGCCTCGTACTGTCGAGAGGCATAAACCACAGAGCGTCTGATGCCCTGCGTGCGCCGGCGCGTTTGTCTGCGGCGGCGAGGTCTTCGCCGGCATAATCGATGTCGCCGAAGAGAGCGGCGTAGCGTATTGGATGCTTGTTATGGCGGCGGCACAACTCTTTTGTCGAAGATACGCGCACGATGTCGACGATGTCTGAGAGGGGCTTGCCGTCGACGGGCAGATATTCTACGGCAAGATTGTGGATGATGCCGTCGGGCGCAAAATAAATTCTCTCTTTGCCCGGGAGTGCATTCAGTATGTTGCCCCAGATCTTGCCGGTGTATTCTTCTTTTATGAATTTGTCGTAGTCTTCGATTATGTCGCTCAGTTCTTTGACAGTTGCGACGGGTATGGTGATGCCGCCGGGAAACTCGCTGCTGACAACGACGGCGGCGACCATGTCGAGGCTCGGAATGATGCCGGTATGAAGTGTCACGAACTCTACGGCGGCCGATTTGTCATCAAGGGCATTTATGACGTCGTCGCGCGAAATTTTCAGATAGTCTGTGAAGTCGGCAAACTGAGCCGACTCGCGGGCGAGGGCGAGCTGCATGGCGTCGGTCTCGCGTGTCAGCGCAAGAATCCGGTCGAGCGGCTGTCTCTCCTGACGCATTTTTTCGATGAGGGCGAGGTTGTGTCTGATGTCGTCGTATTCGGCTTTCATGGCGTCGGTGCCGTATCGTTCGAGTACTCTTTCAAATTCGATGTCAGACGACAGAAGTATGCCTTTCGACAGCAGCTGACCGTCGTAGATGAGGGTTGAGAGCTTGGCGTAGAGATCGGGCGAATTTCGGGGCAGTGAGGAAATCATGGCATTCATCTCATTGATGTTGCCAAGTTCATGAGTCCATGTCAAAGCCCTTTCTTTTCGGTTCTTGAGCAGAAAATCTTCGGCGATGGCCGGTCGCAGCAGCTCGAGATACCGTCGGTAACAGTCGATCGCCTTGTCGTATTCGCCGAGCAGGCTGTGAGAGCCGGCGATCGTCGCTAAGGTCTGTGCGGTCGACAGGTTGCCGAGATAGGTACCGGCCTGTTCGAGTGTGTTTTCGCTCGAGCGTATTATTTCGCGCAGCTTATCGTCGCGCTGTTTGTCGGCAAGATTGTTGTCACCGTTGCCGTTGTCGGTTTTGTGTGCATATAGAAGGCACATTTTTTTGCCGGCACGCGCGTTTTCCTGTTCGTCGTACATGCCGAGCGCGTCGTACAGTTCTATGGCTTTGTCGTAGTCGGCGAGACTGCGGTCGTAATCGCCGTTGAATTTCTCGGCCGAAGCCATACGCTCATATGCCTTGGCGTAATCTGCTTCTGCCGCGTGGCCGTATTTCTCGAGATGACCGGCCCAATCGCGGTATGTTTCGGCTGCCGCGCCAAAATCTTTTTTTGCACTGTAGGCGTTGCCGAGTCCCTGAAGAGCCGATCCCTTGATTTTCTCGGGATACGCGTTGCGGTCTACAGCGTCGATTACATTGAGATGGGCGGCTATGGCCCTGTCGTATTCTTTGCCCAGATAATGATATATGCCGGCATGGTAACACAGGTTTACGACATCCTCGCTTTCGCCCGAGATGTTTCTTAGTGTCGACGATGCCGTGGCGTAATATTCGGCCGACCGGGCGTAATCATGCTGTGAGGCAAGAAATTTGGCATATTGCAGGCATGCCTTTGCCTTGAGGCTGTCGCTCATAGACATAGCGAATGCAGCCATGTATTCGTCTTTGGCCTTGGCGTGGTCGCCTGTTGTCCCGTAGTATTCTGCGCGCTCGAGATGACATTCGGGTGCGTCGCACTCTTTTGTCAGTTCGTGGCGGTTGTGCTCGTCCATCAGCCCCATGATGCGGTTTACATTGGTGTTGTCTTCGGCCTCCATATAAGCGTTGGCCAGGAAATTGAGCGCGTATTCATAGTTGGAACTGAATTTTTCCACTTTGCCGAGAGCCTCCTCGATATATTTCACCGCCTCGCTGTCGTTGCCCGTGGCTTGCCATGCACGCCCGAGGTTTATGAGATACATACCCTCGTCGGGGTGGGGCGGATTCATCTTGCGGCACAGTGCAATTACCTCGGTCTGGTGTTTGAGTGCCTTGTCGGCGTCGCCGGCCATGAGAAACGACAGGGCGTAGTTGTTCATCGACGTTATGTAGTCTTTGCTGATGCGACCGAAAAGTTTTTCGCGCAGTCGGGCTGCTTCGAGGGTGTATTTCCTACCTTTCTCAATGTCGCCGGTATTGAAGAATGCACGTCCGGTGAGGTGGAGCGCCTGCGCGTATGCGGTATCATGGTCCATGTCGTCGGCGACGAAAGCGCTGTCGGCTTTTAGATAAAGAGACAGGGCGGTGGCATAGTCTCCGGCGTCATCTGCCGTCCGGGCCGATTTCAACAACCGGGCCGCGTCACCGTCGGTGGCAAAAGCCGTCAATGACAGCGCGGTGAATATGCTGAGAAATGTGGTTTTGTAAGTATTCATATATAAAAGCAGTCATTGGCCCAACGGGCCACGTTGGTTTCGATATAGTCGGGTGTATGATACGTATTCAAAGTCCGAAGCATTTTTTGACGGCGTTGCGTATAGGCGTTGCGCCGGGCGCTTCGGTGCGCAGTATTTCTATTATGGTTGCTATATATTCTTCTTTGTTTTTCAGACCGCAGAGCGGGGCGACGTTGCTTGCCGGTATCATCGACTTGCGGTTGTAGACTTTGAGTACCGATGCATAATTGCCGCTGTTGACAAAGCTGTGGAACTTCAGACACAGACTATCGTATATTCCCCGCGGATCTATTTCGTCGCGTATGCCGTCGAGGTGGCGCTCAAGCTGGACTATGTTGGCGAATTTGCGGTCGATGCGACACTCCATCAGACGTTTGACCCGGTGGCGTGTATGCATCAGAGCCTGATCTTTGAGCTCGCCGGCAAACTGGTTTATTATGGCTTTGCGCACACGGTCGAACACCCGTGAGGCATTATGACCGCAAGCCTCTGCGACGGCCTTGATGACATCCTCGAGCATGAGTATATTCTCGATTTCGGCCACTTCGGGCACCATGATACGATGGTTTCTGAGATAAGCCACTTCGCCTTCGTCGCGGCGGTCGCGGTCGACGATGCCCGTCGAGTCCATGTGGTGCAGTGCATTGAGGTCGTTGAATGTGCGTGTGGCTTCGATGACTTTGTTGCAGCTGCCGAGCGATTTGACGGTGTAGTCTTTGAAAATGAGCGGATAAAGCTTCGAGTCGATAGAGTGTATGCCGTCACCTTCGATAAACAGCACGGGTTTGCGGGCGCCGATGATGGTCTTGTAGACATCTTCGCTCAGTGTCGAGGCGTCTTCGATGACATCATAGTCCCATGCCACGGTCGCCGGGTCGTAGGCCTTGACCCATATCGCGCCGGCATGGTTGAGCGACGAGGCGAAGTCGAGGTCGTGGGTCGTGTATACAAAGCGGCAATCGGGCCGTAAAAGTTCTATGCGGGACCACAGTGAGAGCATCATCGTCGGGTGGAAGAACATCTCGGGACTGTTGACGAAGATCACACCGTCGGCCGGAGCATATAGCACTCCCGCGATATAGTAGATCGAGGCGCGTTCGCCGTCAGAAAGACGTTTTGCCGAGTATAGGTCGCTGTCGTTGTCGCGGCTGAACTCGAAGCTGCCGCTATCGACAGTGATGCGGTTGCCCGGAAATATTTCCTGCCAAAGGTTTATCAGAGTGTCGAGACGCGTTGGCTCGAGAGTCGGATTGCTGTCGCCCGAGGCGCGACGCAACTTGTAGTTGAGCAGGTTGATCATCTCGTCATGGAGCAGACGGCTCATCAGCTTTTCGAGCGACGAATGACTGTCTGTATTGTAGAGGCCGTCGAGAGCCGAGAGGCGGCAGGCCTTATCGCCCAAAGAGGCGGCGAGGCTGTCGGCAAAAAGAGTCTTGCCCGCGCCGTTGGCGCCGATGACGAGCATACGGCGCATACTGTCACTGACGACGGGTGTCCGGGTTAATTTATGCTTTGGCAGGTTCATAATCACAAAGATAATATAACTTGGCAATTATTCCGCCGGGTCTGAATCACTTTTTTTCGGTTGAGGACAAAATTATGCTGATTTTTGCTTACTTTTGCAGGTTGAAAGTAAATCCAATAGTGTATGCAAAAAATCAGAAACATCGCTATCATCGCCCACGTCGACCACGGCAAGACGACGGTAGTAGACAAAATGCTTCTTGCCGGCAATCTTTTCAGAGAAAATCAGAATGCGGGCGAACTCATTCTTGACAACAACGACCTCGAACGCGAACGCGGCATAACAATCCTGTCGAAAAACGTTTCGATAAATTATAAAGGATATAAAATCAATATCATCGACACCCCGGGACACGCCGACTTCGGCGGCGAGGTTGAGCGAGTGCTCAACATGGCCGACGGATGTCTGCTGCTCGTCGACGCTTTCGAAGGGCCTATGCCCCAGACCCGTTTCGTGCTTCAGAAAGCAATACAGATTGGACTCAAGCCCGTCGTAGTCATCAACAAAGTAGACAAACCGAATTGCCGCCCCGATGAGGTGCAGGAGATGGTCTTTGATCTTATGTTTAACCTCGATGCCACCGAAGAACAACTCGACTTCCCGACCATCTACGGCTCGGCCAAGGAAGGCTGGATGAGCACCGACTGGCGCAAGCCCACCGACAACATCCTTCCCCTGCTTGATGCCATCATCGAATATATACCCGAGCCCGAGACTCTCGAAGGTGACGCCCAGATGCTTATCACATCGCTCGATTTCTCGAACTATGTCGGCCGTATAGCCATCGGCCGTGTACATCGCGGTGAGCTCCGCGAGGGAATGGATGTGGCTCTTTGTCGCCGCGACGGCAGCGTCTCGCGCCAGCGCATCAAAGAGCTGCATGTCTTCGAAGGCATGGGACGCAAGCGTGTCGAGAGTGTCAAGAGCGGCGACATATGCGCTCTTGTCGGTATCGAAGGTTTCGAGATCGGCGATACGGTAGCCGATATCAACAACCCCGAGGCTCTGCCGCGCATTGCCATTGACGAGCCCACTATGTCGATGACATTCACCATCAATGACAGCCCTTTCTTCGGTCGTGACGGCAAATATGTCACTTCGCGCCACATCGGCGACCGTCTCACCCGGGAGTTAGACCGCAATCTCGCTCTTCGTGTCAGCAAGGCCGACCATGAAGACGTCTGGACAGTCTACGGCCGCGGTGTCCTTCACCTGTCTGTCCTCATCGAGACCATGCGCCGCGAGGGTTATGAGCTTCAGGTCGGTCAGCCACAGGTTATAATAAAAGAGATCGACGGCGTAAAATGCGAGCCTGTCGAACTGCTCACCATCAACGTCACCGAGGAATATTCGTCGCGCATCATCGACATGGTCACACGCCGCAAAGGCGATCTCGTGTCGATGTCTGCCCAGAACGACCGCGTCCACATGGAGTTCCAGATACCTTCACGCGGCATAATCGGCCTGCGTAACAATGTGCTGACTGCCTCAGCCGGCGAGGCTATCATGGCCCATCGCTTCCTCGAATACCAACCCTGGAAGGGCGAGATCGAGCGCCGCACCAACGGTTCGCTTATAGCTCTCGAAGCCGGTACGGCATATGCCTATGCGATAGACAAGCTTCAGGATCGCGGACGCTTCTTCATATTCCCTCAGGAAGAGGTCTATGCCGGGCAGGTCGTCGGCGAAAACGCCAAAGACAACGATATCGTCGTCAACGTCACAAAGAGCAAAAAACTTACCAATATGCGCGCTTCGGGTGCCGACGACAAAGCCCGCATCGTCCCTCCAGTAGTTTTCAGCCTCGAGGAAGCGCTCGAATATATCAAAGAAGACGAATATGTCGAGGTGACACCTCACCATCTGCGCCTGCGCAAAATCATCCTTGACGAACTCGAACGCAAACGTGCCAACAGATAATGACAGACTGCGCACCGAAATTCATACCGTTTAGCCTCAACATCGGCGGCCGGCTTGTCGAGTACAGCCGACCGGCCGTAATGGGCATCGTCAATGTCACGCCCGATTCATTCTATGCCGCGAGTCGCACAGTCGATGCCGATGCTATCTCTCACCGTGTCGCCGCCATGCTCGACGAAGGCGTCGATATCATCGATGTCGGCGCATATTCGTCACGGCCCGGTGCGGCCGACGTAAGCTCCGATGAAGAGTCGGAGCGTCTCTCGCGAGGTCTTGAGGTTGTGCGGCGTGTCGCTCCGGATACGGTAGTGTCGGTCGACACCTTCCGTGCCTCAGTAGCCCGCAAGGCTGTCAGCGATTTCGGCGCCGTCATCATCAACGACATCTCCGGCGGTACGCTTGACGAATACATGTTTGAGACCGTGGCCGACCTCCGTGTGCCTTATATAATGATGCACATGCGCGGCACTCCCGCCGACATGCAGCAGCGATGTGACTACGACAACCTCGCCACCGATATCCTCGCCGAACTTGGCGAACGTCTCGGCAGGCTCACGCTGATGGGCGTAAACGACATCATAGTAGACCCCGGGTTCGGCTTCAGCAAGACGCTGTCCCAGAACTACGAACTGCTTGCCTCGCTGCCGCTGTTCGCGCTCTTCCACCGCCCGCTGCTCGTAGGCCTCTCGCGCAAGTCGATGGCTACTCGACTGTTAGGTATTGATAGCGCCGAAGCCCTCAATGCCACGACCGTCCTCAATACCTTGGCGCTTGACCGCGGTGCATCGATTCTGCGAGTCCACGATGTGGCCGCCGCCCGTCAGGCTGTCGACATCTTCACCGCCACTACCGATTTCGGCTCAATAAATCAATAAACATTACCCCCTTTCCTCGCCATGCCCCTGCAATTCGGAATAAAAGACATCATCGACATCCTTCTAGTCGCCGTACTGCTCTATTACATCTATCGTCTGATGAAAGAGTCGGGCACGATCAATATCTTCTATGGCGTCATGTCTTTTATTGTCGTGTGGGTTCTCGCTTCAGAGATCTTCGAGATGCGTCTTATAGGCACCATCCTCGACAAATTCATGAGCATAGGCCTGCTGATTCTCGTTATTCTTTTTGTCGACCAGATCAAACGTTTTCTTGTCGAACTCGGCTCACACCGGCGCTGGCGTTTTCTTGCCGGACTCTTTCATCATCACAAAGAAGAGATGGATGCCGACGCGCGTCGCTATGTAATGCCTATCGTCTACGCCTGTATGTCGATGTCTAAAAGTAAGACCGGCGCACTCATCGTCATCGAGCAGTCGATACCCCTCGATAACTATGCCAAGACAGGTGATATCATCGACGCTGACATCAACACGCGTCTTATCGAGAATATTTTCTTCAAGAACTCCCCGCTACACGACGGAGCCATGATTGTCGCGCACGACCGCATAAAAGCAGCCGGATGTATCCTTCCCGTCAGCCACGACAGCGATGTGCCGAGAGCTCTCGGTCTGAGACACCGTTCGGCCCTGGGTATCGCCCAGGCCACTGACGCCGCCGCCATCGTTGTCTCGGAAGAGACCGGCAACATATCGCTCGCTCATCGAGGTCGTCTTTACACCAAACTCACCACCACCGAACTTGAACACCGCCTCTCAGCCCTCGCCATGACACCGAAGAGATAATCTTGTAGTAATCACGTGGGGTGACGACGGTCGGGAGAGTGTCGCTCCATGTCGACTCACTTAAAAACGACGACTAAAGTCGTCGCTCCATGGTTTGTACCAACGATGTCAATGTGCGTTTGACATCGGTTTGGTCGGTTTAGACGCGCGGGGATGTCTGCCGCAGTAGC
>CAJTKG010000048.1 GCA_910576935.1 uncultured Muribaculaceae bacterium | reverse complement strand
TAGGTCGTTGTCTTCTTGCCGACATATTTTTCGGTCTGCATGACATAATCGTATTGATGTAAACAAAACCAATCATAATCGCATCGTCTTGCGGTAACACCGTATATGCCCATTTCTCTGGATATACCGAAATCGGGAGCATAGTCGTCGTTCATTTTTTGAGTTAACAATCTTTGGATAGCAATACTCGTTAGAAATGTTTTATTCTGGGCCATTTCATATTTAATGCTATCCTTTTCTACGGGTAAATACCGGCCATTCGCACTTTTGAATATTGTCTTGCTAACCAATTGTGGCCCTTTTGAGAATGCAGTATAGTTGTTAAATGGGAATGCATAGCCCCAACCTCTGCTGACATCATTGGGTTTACAGAGACTCTTAAAACGATATTCAGTTTTTCCTTTATCGCACACTTCTGTCACGCAGCTATACCACAAATCCGGAATTCCTATTTGACCTGTCATATAGTCGGACCTACTGTTAAGAGTTGTGACAAAATGTTGTGGAAGTCTGGTGTCAATATCTTCAAATCCACCATGTACCAAAAGACGGGTAACTGAAACGAAAGTTGAGAGCACCGGGGCTGCTGTGCATTCAGCCAAACCGTTGCCGTTTTCGCCATAGATGTAACGGCGCACTTGAGGATGCTCGTCATTTTCGCCGTTCTTTAACGTTACCGATTTGACTCTCAGACCGCCGCCGCGATCAAGAGTTGTATCGTAGAGATGATCGGTGATGCGGCTGTCTGTACAGGCATATGGCGCAAATCGATGAGTTTCATACTCCCATTCGGCTATAGCACCTGTCGGATAGACGGCTTTTTTCAGTAAATTACATTTCATCAGCGTCTCGTCTATTTCTTTGCTATCTCCCAATATCGGATATTCACGAGGTATATAGTCGGCTGCACAACGAAGATCACTCCATTGACCGGCTTTGGTTTTAGGCTTGAAATATGGCGAGCGATGGCTGAATTTGGCATGACCGTTGAAATAGCCCCACCAGTCCATCTTGGGCACATCCTCGAGAGGTGTGGTTTTATGATATTCAAAACTATATATCTTATCTTCCGATATAATTGCTTTGCTTAATAAAAATCCTTTCCATGACGGCTGGTCGTCATATTCAAAACACGCGTTGATGATTGTTAGATTGTTTGAATCCGATACCTTTATAGACTCCAGCATATTATCGCGACGATAGTTGAACGCAACCTTACCGCCAGGGAAAGTGATTGAGGATAAGTCCTTGGTATAACTATAATGAATAGGATTATAAAGCATACCGTCGCCGTAGTCTTCATACGGCACTTCATAAACGCACGGTATGGATTCGTTATTGTGAACTATTATTTGCGGAGTGGAACACCAGAGACCACGGTCAAGGTGTGGGTTGTTCTGCCAGTTTATCATTATTGAATTTTCTGAGGGCAAAACAATCTTTGACATCAAAAGCTCCGTTACAAAATATCCTTCCTCCAGACATTCACCGTCGACATCAAAAACATACTTCACGCCGCGAGGGTCGGTCACGTGGATATATGTCAGTTGTGCATCATTTTCAAACTTATATTCGTCGCAGTCGACACCGACAAATTTACCCTTGTCAAAAGCCATCGTCAGGATCTTGTCAGGCAGATAGAATGTAAAAATATCATGCTCGGTATCATAGCGGTCAAAGTCACTACCCCCTTTCGGTCGTGAGCCTTGTCCGTGACTGCAACCCGTTCCGACCATAGTTATAGAGCCGAAACATTTCATATAAAAACCGTCCTTGTCTTCATTCACGTCCTCATCCGGGTCATTATAATTGATATAAGGAAAATCGAGTGAAAAAGGATAATAGCCGTCGGGGCGGCCCATTATGCGGCGGCTGACGCGGAGGGCGGGTGTCAGAGTCCAGCCGTAGCCGACGGGCTGCGGGTCGTCGTCGACCTTTATGCCGTTCGAGCGGTATTTTAGAGCGACCGGTATCGATACCCCCTCGGCCTCGATTGTGTAGACGGGTATCTCAAACTCGACCGCACCCGTCAGCAATCCCGGCGTCGGCATCATCACCCGCCGCAACTGCGCCGCCCGCGGACTCTCGGGCCAAACCTGACGGTCGGGCCACGGTATGGCAGGAATGCTGCTGTCTTGTGAGAATGCTGCAATGATACAACACAGCCATAGAATTATGATTGAGAGCGGTCTTTTCATGGCGGCAGAGCATAATGTAATTTATTATTTGCAAATATATAATGCTGATGGCTAATTTGCAAAAATTAAAGAGTTTTCAACATATTTTCAGGCGGTATTCCCTCGGAGTGATGCCTGTCTGTTTTTTGAAGAAGCGTATGAAGTGCTGCGGGTATTGGAATCCGAGCAACTCTGCTATCTGCTTGGTGTTTAGCTGTGGATCTAAAAGCGAGCTTTTAGCGAAGTTGAGCATTTTAAGCTGAATATATTCTTGCGCGGTCTTGCCTGTCTCGGATTTCACCAGATCTCCAAAATAGTTTGGCGAAAGACATATTTTGTCGGCAAAATATTTTACAGTGGGTATTCCCTCAGTTATCCCCAGCCCTTTGTCGAGGTAATCGTCGATGAGTTGCTCAAACCTGCCCATGGTGCCTTGATTTAATTCCTCGCGGGTTATGAATTGTCTCTCGTAGAAGCGCATACAGTAATTCAACAATACCTCGATATTGGAGATAATCAGCGATTTTGAAAATTTGTCGATAGGATGTTGCAACTCACGGGCTATCTTATCCATATAGTCCTGTAATATCAGCCTCTCGTCGACTGACAGATGGAGGGCTTCGTTAGAGGCATATGAGAAAAAGGAATATTGTTTGATTTTCTGCCCTAAGGGTGTGCGGTGTAAAAAATCGGGATGGAATAACAATCCGGTCGATTCCGGAGCCGGGCCGTCTTCAATGCGGTATATGCCCACCGTCTGACCGGGAGCAAAGCTCACGACAGTCTCATCATCGAAATCATAGGTTGTCTTGCCATAGTTTATGCGACACCCTGTTGTCTTTTTCAAAAACAAGGCATAAAAGCCGAAAGACATGATGTGGCTGTTTTGCGGCACGGAACTGTCGAAATGAACAATCCCGACCAACGGATGCCGTGTCTCAAAGCCGAAATAGCGGTTGTATTTCTCTATTGTGTCTGCATGATATATTTCCATAGTAATATCGCTTTATCATATCTGATACAAAGATATACTTTTTCAAATATACCGCCACCGTTTGATTGAATTATATGTAATCATGGTATTTCTATCCGTAAGATTGGTACAGGCCGCCACAATATTCGGGTATAATTTTGCATCATGAAAAAACAGCCCCGACAAGGCACAGTATGACCGTAAATGAATAAATTTTTAACATTGATGCTGGCCGTGGCCCTTTCAACGCCGGCATACACAAAAGAACCAACGACTATGAGCGATAACGACAACAAAATCGTGAAAAAAGAACTCAGCCTGTCAACCGAATGGGACAAGACCTTCACCAAGAGCGAAAAAGTGGATCACTGCAAAGTGACCTTTCCAAACCGTTACGGCATCACCATTGCCGCCGACCTCTATATTCCTAAAAATGCCGGCGTCCCGCTGCCCGCAATAGCCGTCAGCGGGCCATTCGGGGCTGTCAAAGAACAGGTTTCGGGCAGATATGCACAGGAAATGGCCGAACGCGGTTTCTTGACAATAGCTTTCGACCCCTCGTTTACAGGTGAAAGCGGCGGCACACCACGATATGTGGCGTCGCCCGATATAAACACCGAAGATTTCAGCGCCGCCGTTGACTATTTTCTGACACGCGATGATGTCAATTCCGAACGCATAGGCATTATCGGAATATGCGGCTGGGGAGGCTTCGCCGTAAATGCCGCGGCCAACGACCCGCGCATCAAGGCAACGCTTGCGTCGACCATGTACGACATGAGCCGTGTCAGTGCCAACGGATACTTCGATGCGACAACACCTGACGAGCGTTATGCTCTTCGTGAGAAACTCGCGGCTCAACGCACTGCCGACATCCGCAACGGCTACTACACCCTCGGCGGTGGTGTCGTCGACCCGCTCCCGTGCGACGCACCTCAGTTTGTCAAAGATTATTACGATTACTACAAGACTGACAGGGGTTATCATCAACGTTCGCTCAACTCAAACGGAGGCTTCAATGCCACATCGCCGATACCGTTCATCAACTTTCCGCTGCTGGCTTATGCCGGCGAAATACGTAATGCCGTGATGCTGGTCCACGGCGAGAAAGCCCATTCACTCTATTTCAGCAACGACACTTATAAGAAACTGACGGAAAACCGGAAACCAGGCACGCCCGACAACAAACTGCTGTACATTGTCCCCGGCGCCAACCACACCGATCTCTATGACCGTATGGACATCATACCATTCAAAGAGATAGAGAACTTTTTTAATGAATATCTGAAATAAAACCGCGTATGAAAAGGAGGCCTCATGCATGACCTCCCCGCCAAGGCGCAAACTTCTATTGTCTGATTCGCGAGCTTTTGCTAATTTTGCCGCGAATTTTTATTCAGAATCAGAACAATGAATGCATTTGCCACTATATTGCTGCTTGTCATCGCCAATGTCTTCATGACTTTCGCTTGGTATGGCCATATCAAACTACAACAACTCAAGATAATAGGTGACAATACGCCGTTATATGCCATCATCTTGCTGTCGTGGGGAATAGCGTTGGCCGAATACTGTTTTCAAGTACCGGCCAACCGCATTGGTTTCTCGGGCAACGGCGGCACTTTCTCGCTGATGCAGCTCAAAGTAATACAGGAAGTGATAACGCTGGTTATCTTCACCTTATTCACGGTGGTCTTTTTCAAAGGCGAATCGCTGCAATGGAATCACTTCGCCGCCTTTGTCTGCCTGATACTCGCTGTCTACTTCGTCTTTATGAAATAGACAGCCGACTGATTTTCATTTGCGATGCTAACTCGAAATGAAGGCTTGCTATGCCGAGATCGAGCGCCGCATAATGTCTTCGGCGAGCAGATGCCGTTACTTCACCCTCACGACCGAGAATGAATCTGAAATTCTGTCGGTTTAAGGCCGACGGCGCAAGCAGAGCGCAATCGACTCCGCGGTCGAAAGCCTCGTTTCCCGTGCCATAACCTTCGCTGACGTCTGCCGGATTCTTGCTTTTCTGCCTCTTTGGCGTTTCGGCGCCATAACCGATGGCTATGACGGCATATAGTTTCATGCCGGGAGTTATCACAACAGGCACTTTGCCGCGTTTGAATGTCATACCCACCCAGCAGCTGTCGAGTCCCGCGGCTTTGGCCTCGAGAACTGTTTTCTCTCCATAATAACCGGCGGCGATGCCACCTTCGTCGCTGTCGGGCGCTATGACGGCAATATAGTTTCTGACATTCTTGAAGTGACCGTAGCGGGCCATAAACGACTTGCCGAAGGCATCTGGTTCATTGACGACGAGCTGCAGAGCCGTGCCGCCGGCGGCATTGGCTTCGTCGATCAAAGCACGCAGACACCCGACTGTCACGCCGTCGAGCGCCGCGGCCTCATAGCGGCGTACCGAGCGCCGCGCCTCTATTGTCTCTTTTATTATCATTATTGCTGAATATAATAGTACAAAGTTAGTATTTTTATCGACACACAAAACTTTTGAGATACGACATACATTATATAAAAATATATAATATAGAGGACGATTGAAAAATTTTTTCTACTTTTGTCGCTCGTAAATAAAAAACACAACCACTATGCTGAAAAATCTCGTTATAGTCGAATCACCGGCAAAAGCAAAAACAATAGAAAAATTCCTTGGCAAAGACTATAAGGTCATGTCGAGCTACGGCCATATCCGTGATTTACAGAAGAAAAAGTTCAGCATAGACATAGACAACGGCTTCACACCCATCTATGAGATACCCGACGACAAGACGCAACTCGTGGCCGAGCTAAAGAAGAACGCCGCCGAAGCGGAGACCGTATGGCTTGCATCCGATGAGGACCGCGAGGGAGAAGCAATCGCCTGGCATCTATATGAAGTGCTCGGACTAAAGCCCGAAAACACCCGCCGCATCGTTTTCCACGAGATCACAAAAAGCGCCATACTCCACGCCATCGCCAATCCGCGAACAATCGACATCAACCGCGTCGACGCCCAACAGGCTCGCCGCGTGCTCGACCGCATCGTAGGCTTCGAGCTGTCGCCGGTGCTTTGGAAAAAGATCAAGCCGGCGCTTTCGGCCGGTCGCGTGCAGTCGGTGGCCGTGCGCCTGATCGTAGAGCGCGAGGATGAAATCAAAAACTTCACTCCCGAGCCATATTTCAGAGTCACGGCGGCATTCACCCCTGCCGACAGCCCGACCACCGTCAAGGCCGAACTCAACAAGCGTCTCTCGACCGTCGATGAAGCCCGCGGCTTCATCGACGCCTGCAAGGATGCCACGTTTACCGTCGGCGACATCAGCGTCAAGCCGCTCCACAAAAGTCCGGCACCTCCGTTCACAACCTCGACACTACAGCAAGAAGCCTCGCGCAAGCTCGGCTTCACGGTTTCACAGACCATGATGGTGGCCCAGCGTCTATACGAGGCCGGACATATCACATATATGCGTACCGACTCTGTCAATCTCTCTAACGAAGCCATCTCAGCCATCTCGGAAGAAATAAAAAGCAAGATCGGACCCGAATATCTCAAAGTAAGACAATATCACACAAATTCAAAAGGCGCCCAGGAAGCCCACGAAGCCATACGTCCGACCTATATCGGCAAGGACACCATCGAGGGTTCGGCCCAGGAAAAACGTCTCTACACACTGATACGCAAACGCGCCATCGCCTCGCAGATGGCCGACGCCCGACTTGAAAAGACCACCGTCGAGATCATGCCGTCGACGCGGCCCGAACACTTCGTAGCCACAGGCGAGGTAATCAAATTCGACGGTTTTCTCAACGTTTATATCGAGGGCCGCGACGACGACAACACCGAGACCGAAGACGGAGGCTCGACACTGCCGCTCATGACCCGCGGCGAAGGTCTCACACCGACCGACATCACTGCGACCGAGCGTTTCACGCTTCAGCCGCCAAGATATACCGAGGCCACCCTCGTGAAGAAAATGGAAGAACTCGGCATCGGCCGCCCGTCGACCTACGCCCCGACAATATCGACTATACAGCAACGCGAATATGTCGAGAAAGGTGACAAATCCGGCTCATCGCGCGACTGCCTCACAATCACCCTCAAAAAAGGAAAAATCACAGAGAAGGCAAAAAGCGAGACCGTCGGCTCTGACAAAGGCAAGCTCATACCCACCGATATCGGTGTCGTCGTCAACACCTTCCTGACCGAATTTTTTCCCGACATACTTGACTACAACTTCACTGCCCGCGTAGAGGAAAAATTCGATGAGATCGCTGAAGGCAAACTCGGATGGACCACCGAGATGAGCCAATTTTACACACTCTTCCATCCCGAAGTCGACAAGGCGCTCAATATCAAACTCGAGCACAAAGTCGGCGAACGAGTGCTCGGCACCGACCCCAAGACCGGCAAACAAGTAAGTGTCAAAATCGGCCGCTTCGGCCCGCTCGTACAGATCGGCCATGGCGACGGCGACGACAAGCCCCTCTTCGCCTCACTGCTCAAGGGACAGTCAGTCTCGACAATCACACTTGAAGAAGCCCTGAAACTCTTTGACTTCCCGCGCACACTCGGCACATACGAAGACCATGACATAGTCGTCGGCATAGGACGTTTCGGTCCATATGTGCGTCACGAAGGCAAATTTATCTCCATCCCCAAAGAGACAGCGCCGGCATCGCTGACTCTCGCCGAAGCCATCGAACTCATCAACGACAAACGCGACGAAGAACGCCGCCGCGTCGTAAAAACTTTCGACAACGACCCCGAACTCAAGATTCTTAACGGGCGTTATGGCATCTACATCGCATATAAAAAATCCAACTACAAGATACCCAAGACCGTGACCGATCCGTCATCGCTCGACTACGAAGCCGCGATGGAAATCGTCAACAGCCAGGAATCCGCACCGAAGAAAACCGGTCGTCGTACATCAGCAAAAAAGAAATAGCACATATATGTCAGCCAAACGTTTAGCCGTCAAGCCGGGAGCCGAGCGCTCGCGTTTCAAACCCGACAACATACTCACATACGAGCCCGAGGAGCCGGCTCAACTGCTCGACTACCTCTTTACAGTCATGCCCGACCGCAAACGCACGACGGTCAAAGACTTTCTAAAACACCGTCAGGTAATGGTCAACGGCGCCATCACAACACAGTTTGACCAAACGCTCGATAAAGGCGATACCGTCAAGGTCAACACCTCACGAGAGTTTCAGGTGCTGCGCCACTCCAGGCTGTCTATCGTCTACGAAGACGACGACATCATAATCATCAACAAAGGCTACGGACTGCTGTCGATGGGAAACGAACGCGTCAAAGAAGGCACGGCCTACTCTATCGTGCGCGACTACGTCAAACGCAAAAATCCGGCAAACAAAATCTTCATCGTCCACCGACTCGACCAGCACACATCCGGCCTGATGATGTTCGCCAAAAACGCTGAGGCCAAAGACAAGATGCAGCACAACTGGAACAATATGGTCATCGAACGCCGTTATGTCGCCGTCACCGAAGGCAAAATCGAAACGTCCGAGGGCGACATACGCAGCTACCTCGCCGAAAACTCACAGCACGAAGTATACTCGACCGACAACCCCGAAGAAGGCAAACTCGCCGTGACCCACTACCGTGTGCTGAAGTCGGCCAACGGCTACACCCTCGTCGAACTGCAGCTTCAGACCGGCCGCAAAAACCAGATACGTGTCCACCTCAAAGACATCGGCCATCCTATAGCAGGCGACCGCAAATACGGCGCAAAGACATCGCCGGCCCACCGCGTCGCCCTTCACGCACTAACCCTGCGTTTTATTCATCCCGTCACCGGTCGCGACATGAATTTCTCGTCACAAATGCCTCCGGCGTTCTCGGCAATGGTTAAATAATGCTGTTTAGTGGTTAAATTTTATTAAATATCAACACTTATTTATATAAGAGAGAGGCATCGAGTGCCAATCTACGTAAATTTTATGTATCTTTGCATAACAAAGAACCGGAGGGAGCTGAGGCTTCCTCTTATTTTTTACTCAACAGACCATAAATATGATTGACAAAGAGCTCCTCACCAAAACAGTTGAAGACGCCATTGCCGGCACAGACCTGTTTCTGGTCGACATAAAAATCACACCGACCAACGACATCACCGTCGAGATAGATTCGCCCGACGGAGTCGACATCGACAGCTGCGCCGACATCACCCGCAAGATCGAAAACGTCTTTGACCGTGACAACGAAGACTACTCGCTCGAAGTCGGTTCGGTAGGTCTCACATCGCCTTTCAAAGTCAAAGGCCAGTATCTAAAAAACATCGGCAACAACATCGAGATACTGACACGTGACGGCCGCAAGATACACGCCACGCTGACCGCCGTCGGCGACGATGGATTCACAGCCGAGACTCCCGTCAAAATCAAAGAACCGGGCGCAAAAAAAGCTACAACCGTCATGCAGCCGGAGACATTCAGATTTGACGACTGCAAATCTG
This sequence comes from uncultured Muribaculaceae bacterium, assembly GCA_910576935.1. Classification (GTDB taxonomy): domain Bacteria; phylum Bacteroidota; class Bacteroidia; order Bacteroidales; family Muribaculaceae; genus CAG-873. The sequence goes on along the minus strand of CAJTKG010000048.1, from coordinate 6,759 downwards.
TCAGATACGAGATAAAATTCAAATAAGACCAAATAAATCATAAACCCCCGACAAGACAATTCCCCATGGCTAAGAAAGAGGAAACCCCCAATATGGTCGAACAGTTTGCCGAGTTCAAAGAACTCAAAAACATCGACAAGACCACAATGATCAGCGTGCTCGAAGAATCGTTCCGCAACGTACTTGCCAAAATGTTCGGTACGGACGAAAACCTCGACGTTATTCTCAACCCCGACAAAGGCGACGTACAGATCTTCCAGAACCTTCAGGTCGTACCCGACGGCGAAGTCACCGACCCCAACACCCAGATAGCGCTGAGCGACGCCCGCGCCGACAACGACCCCGATGCCGAAGTCGGCGAAGAGCACACCAAAGAAATCATCTTCGAGAAATTCGGCCGTCGCGCCATCCTCAACCTGCGCCAGACCCTCCAGTCAAAGATTCTCGACCTTCAGAAAGAAGCCATATACAACAAATTCAAAGACCTCGAGGGCGATCTCGTCAGCGGTGAAGTCTATCAGACATGGTCGAAAGAGACCCTGCTCCTCGACGTCGATAAAAACGAGCTTATCCTGCCCAAAAGCGAATCAATTCCCGGCGATTACTTCAGAAAAGGCGAGACAGTGCGTGCGGTCATCGCCAACGTCGACAACAAAAACAATAATCCCAAGATCACCGTCTCACGCACCAACGAAAACTTCCTGCGCCGCCTTTTCGAGCTTGAAGTGCCCGAAATCCACGACGGCCTGATCAACATCCGCGCCGTCGCACGCATCCCCGGCGAACGCGCCAAGATAGCCGTCGAGAGCTATGACGACCGCATCGACCCTGTCGGAGCATGTGTCGGTGTCAAAGGCTCACGCATACACGGCATCGTCCGCGAACTCCGCAACGAAAACATCGACGTCATAAACTTCACCGCCAACCCCTCGCTCTTCATACAGCGAGCCCTTTCGCCCGCCAAGATCTCATCGATACGCCTCGACGAAGAAGAGAAGAAAGCCGAAGTCTTCCTGCGTCCCGAAGAAGTGTCACTCGCCATCGGCAAGAACGGCCTCAACATCAAGCTCGCATCTATGCTGACAGGCTACACCATCGACGTCTACCGTGACAGCGAAGAGAATCTCGAAGAAGACATCTACCTCGACGAATTCAAAGACGAAATCGACGGCTGGGTCATCGACGCTCTCAAAAACATCGGCTTCGTCACCGCCAAGAGCGTCCTCAACGCTCCCCGCGAAATGCTCATCGAAAAAGCCGACCTCGAAGAGTCTACCGTCGACAATATCATCGCCATCCTCAAGGCTGAGTTTGAAGACTGATAAAGTCAGACGACCAACGGCGACGCCAGTCAGGTGAAAAGCAGATTAATAATAAACGAAAAACAGTTATAATTCAGTCGGGCGAGATGCCCATAATAACGACACAGCCCCGACAAGCACAGTTTTTATGCCGAAAACAAAAATAAGTACAGTCGCAAAAGAACTCAATGTCGCCCTGCCGACAGTCATTGACTTCCTGCGCAAAAAAAACATCAACATCGACGAAAACCCCAACACCCGTGTTGAGGAAGATGTCGTCGCCCTATTGGTCAGTGAATTCAAACACGACAAAGATCTCAAAACCAAGTCAGACCGATTCTCGACCGAACGCCAGAACAACCGCGGCAAAAACCAGCAACAGCCTGTGCGCGAAGCCGATGACACCCCGCTGACGACGACAGTCCACAAGACACGCATCCTCGGCAAAATCGAGCTCGACTCAAAAGGCAATCCCATACGCAAGCCCGTCGAGAACAAACCCGCCGACACGGCTGCAAAAAAAGAAACGACAACGGTGGCCGCCGAAACAGTCAATCCCGAAAATAAAGCCACCCAACCCGACAATAAGACTGAAACCAATCATAATAACATAACGACCGAAGAGGTGAAACAGACCCCGGCCGAGAAAACAACCGTCAAGACAGCTGAAATAAATGTAACCGAGAAAACGGCCACATCAAAGCCCGTCGAGCCGGCCAAAATTCAGCCTGAAGTCAAAAAAGCCGTCGAGCCCGAAAAGAAAGAAATGACAGCAACCAACGAAAAAACCGTCGCAAAGACCGAAACCACGTCAGCGACAACAGCGGACAAAACAAATGATGACAGCATCTTCGTGCCCGAGCGCACTCATGTCACCCCGCAACTGAACGTCATCGGCAAAATCGATCTCGACGCCATCAACCAGTCGACTCGCCCCAAGAAAAAAACAAAAGAAGAAAAACGTGCCGACCGCAACGCCCGCAACAACGCTTCGGGCGACTCAGGCCAAGGCGACCGCAAAAAGCGTAAACGTATATCCGGCAAAGAAAAAATCGACATAGAAAAGACCGGCCAGCAGGCAGGCAACGAACGTGGCGGCTCACAACGCAACGGAGGTCAGGGCAACGGCCGCGACCAGAACCGTCGCGACAAAAACGCCGCCCCAAAAGATAAAAAAACAAAAAACGAACGCCGTCAGCCACAGCACACCGAGGTCAGCGACGAAGACGTATCAAAACAGATCAAAGAGACCCTCGCACGCCTGACAAGCAAAGACAAAGCCCTGAAACGCGGTGCCAAATGGCGTAAAGAAAAACGCGAGGCAAACGCATCACGCGAACGCGAGGCCATGCAAGCCGAAATGGCCGAGAGTAAAATACTCAAACTCACCGAATTTGTGACCGTCAACGACCTCGCCATAATGATGGACGTTCCAATCAACAACGTCATCGCAACGTGTATGAACCTCGGTGTGATGGTGTCAATCAACCAACGTCTCGACGCAGAGACCATCAACATCGTCGCCGACGAATTCGGCTTCGAGACCGAATATATATCGGCAGAAGTCGCCGACGCCATACATCAGGAGGAAGACAACGAGGAAGACCTCGTGGCACGTCCGCCAATCGTGACAGTCATGGGCCACGTCGACCACGGCAAGACATCGCTGCTCGACTATATCCGTCACGCCAATGTCATCGCAGGCGAAGCCGGCGGCATCACACAGCACATCGGCTCCTACAGCGTGACCCTCGCCGACGGACGTCATATCACATTCCTCGACACTCCCGGCCATGAGGCATTCACAGCCATGCGTGCCCGCGGCGCCAAAATCACAGATATCTGTATCATCATCGTCGCTGCCGACGACAGCGTCATGCCGCAGACCGTCGAAGCCATCAACCACGCGTCGGCCGCAGGCGTGCCTATCGTATTCGCCATCAACAAGATCGACAAACCTCACGCCAACCCCGACAAAATCAAGGAAGAACTCGCCGCGATGAACTATCTCGTCGAAGAATGGGGCGGCAAATACCAGTCGCAGGACATATCGGCGAAAAAAGGCATCGGCGTAGAAGAACTGATGGAAAAAGTGCTCCTCGAGGCCGAAATGCTCGAGCTCCGCGCAAACCCGAGCCGCCGGGCCACGGGTGCCATCATCGAGTCAACTCTCGACAAAGGCCGCGGCTATGTTGCCAACGTTCTGGTGCAGAACGGCACACTCCGTGTCGGCGATATCGTCCTCGCCGGCAACCACTACGGCAAAGTCAAGGCCATGTTCAACGAACGCGACCAACGCATCAAAGAAGCCGGCCCCGCCACTCCGGCGCTTATCCTCGGCCTCAACGGCGCTCCTACAGCCGGCGACACCTTCAACGTAATGGAGACCGAGCAGGAAGCCCGCGAAATCGCCACCAAGCGCCAGCAGCTGCAGCGCGAACAGGGTCTGCGCACGACCAAGATACTCACCCTCGAGGACATCGGCCGCCGCCGTGCGATCGGTAACTTCCAGGAACTCAACATCATCGTCAAAGGCGACGTCGACGGATCAATCGAGGCCCTCTCCGACTCGCTCATCAAGCTCTCGACCGACGAAATCCAGGTCAACGTGCTCCACAAAGCCGTCGGCGAGATCTCCGAGAGCGATGTCACCCTCGCCGCCGCTTCAGACGCAATCATAATCGGCTTCCAGGTACGTCCGTCTTTGGCAGCACGCCGAGCAGCCGAGCGCGAAGGTGTCGAGATACGCCTCTACTCCGTCATCTATCAGGCCATCGAAGAGGTCAAAGACGCAATGTCGGGCATGCTCGCACCCGAAATGAAAGAAGAGATCACCGGCACGGCCGAAGTGCTCGAGACATTCCATATCTCGAAAGTCGGCACCATCGCCGGCGCCATCGTACGCGAAGGCAAGATCAAACGCTCAAACAAAGTGCGCCTCATACGCGATGGCATCGTGCGCTATACCGGAGATCTCGGTTCGCTCAAACGCTTCAAAGACGACGTCAAAGAAGTCACATCGGGATACGACTGCGGACTCTCGATCTCGGGCTACAACGACATCAAAGTCGGCGACCTCGTCGAAGGCTTCGAGGAAGTGGCCATCAACCGTTCGCTCTGATGCACCGCATACATATAAATCTCGGATCAAATCAAGGCGACCGCCTGACTCTAATCGAGTCGGCGGTCGCCTTGATTTCACAGCAATGGCCCGAAGCGCGGCTTCGGCGCTCAGACCTCTTCGAAAGCGAGCCATGGGGGTTCGAGTCTGACAACCCGTTCATCAACCTCGGGCTGATGCTTGAGACAGCCGGCGACGTCGACCCTGTCGACATACTGCATCGGCTTCAGGCCATCGAGCGCGACATCTCGCCTGCGCCACACCGCGACAGCGGGGGCAAATATATCGACCGCAAGATCGACATAGACCTCATAGCCGTAGACAGCCTCACAGTCGACACCCCGGAGCTGACGCTTCCACATCCGCGAATGCGCCGGCGCGACTTCGTCATGATACCGTTGTACAGCCTCGACCCGACATGGGTCGACCCCGTAACCGGAATGACTGCCGAAGAAATAGTCAGAAAAGAGTTCTGACAATCTCGAGCGACGTCAAACCCGTCAGTGGCGTATGATGTATCGTATAATATTCGAGCAGACCGTCGAGCAACTCGTTACGCCTGTCGCGACTGAGCCTGACGCGACCGATATTGCGTATGTTCAACCTGTCGAGCAATATCAGACCTTCGCTGCGGTCAGAGTCAATATAACGGTTGCCGTCAGAAGGTGGCACGAGACGCCAGCGGCCATCGCGCATGTCAAAACAAGCGCCGGCTCTCCATGTCGACATATCCGGCTCGAAGCCCAATACTCCCGTAAGCCTGTATATAACAAAAAGATGCAGATTCGCCAATGCAGCCTGCGACACCGACCTCAGCAGCGCTGCTGTATTGAATACATATGCCGTAAGCGAGACATCAGGCTGGCAATTACGCAAGACCCGCTCGAAAAAATCAGCCATAAACAGAGCTACTATCGTGCGCGCGCCATCCATCCCGGCCACAACGCCGACCGACCTCACATCACGCAAAGTCACCATTTCATGACCCGGCTTTGCATCGACAACAGCCTCAAACACCGACATCGGCATCATCAGAGCGCGACGACGGCGGGCCTCGCGACCTGCACCCGCCGATACTGACACCGTGATAAATCCCAACGCATCAGACCAGACCGACACTATCGACTTGGCATCACTATATTTTATAGTCCGCAATGCGAGACAGCGTGAATTGACATACATTATTCAAAGATTTTGAAACTAAAATTACTAAAAAAACTTTAATTACGCTTTTTATAAGCTCATTTTTTGCTCAATTTAAAAAAAGTGCCTATATTTGCACTCGCTTTAAGCACCTAAGGCCCATTCGTCTATCGGTTAGGACGCAAGATTTTCATTCTTGAAAGAGGAGTTCGATTCTCCTATGGGCTACAAATCAAAAAAATAACAAAATTAGAAACTTATTAAAAATGGCAAACCATAAGTCATCAATCAAACGAATCCGCCAAACAGAATCACGCCGTCTGCGCAACCGCTACTATGCTAAAACAGCTCGCAATGCCGTTCGCAACCTGCGCAAGATGACAGACAAAGCTGCAGCCGAAGCCAAACTTCGCGAAGTCAGCGCTATGCTTGACCGCCTCGCTTCTAAGAAGGCTATCTCTAAAAACAAAGCAGCCAACCTCAAGAGCAAACTCGCTCAACACATCGCTAAGATTGCCGCCTAAAAAAGTAACCCGACCGCGAGAGTAACATCTCCGGTCGAGAATGTCGGCCCATTCGTCTATCGGTTAGGACGCAAGATTTTCATTCTTGAAAGAGGAGTTCGACTCTCCTATGGGCTACCCTGCTTCAAAACGCAGTTCTTCATCATCGAAGAACTGCGTTTTCATTTCCCGTCAAAGACACTCCTTTCTGAACCATCACTACCCACGAATCCACGACACAATAGAGCGAGGGGGTCAGCCCTCGCATCAACAGATAATGCATTGATTGCCCGCCGACTAATTTAACCAATTAGTCCCGGTAGACCAAAAACATCGACAAGAACCAGGCGATATGGGGCGACGCTCTCCCGAGCGTCGTCATGAATCCACCGCGCTATTGACCGAGGGGGTCACGGCGCATGGAGCAAGGGTTTTAACCCTTGCATCAACCACTAATGGTTTGACTATAATTTGACTAATCCGCCTAATTGGACCAATTTTTACACCAAAAATTGAGAATTGTGCATTGTCCATTGTGCATTTAACACATCTAAAATTGCACCCACGTGCAATTTTAGTGATAAACTCGCCCCAATCGTTCCTTACCTTTGCATCGGAGATGAAAAACGCCGTCTACACATACCACTTCCGACGCTACCTCGGCCGCAACCTCACCCGCGCCGAAGCCGCC
>CAJTKG010000047.1 GCA_910576935.1 uncultured Muribaculaceae bacterium | reverse complement strand
GACGTCACCGCTCTGCCGCATGGCCGTTATATCGTCACTCTCGCAACCGACCTGCCCGCCTCGGCAAAGCATATGGTCGCGGTCTTGTAAGATGATCATACTGTTAACCCCGGCCGTCGCTTGAATCTCCGGCGATGGGCAAGGATTCAAACCCTTGAATCAGCGGTCAACGCCTTGATATTACGACGACTAAAGTCGTCGCTCTATGCGCCTTGAGCGCGCAATTAAACAAAGCGCCGAGTCGAAATGGTGAGTTACGACTCGGCGCTTTATATCGGTTATCGGGTTTTCGTTGTGTCGTTGCCCTCGGTGGGATTTTTCGGCTTGTAGGCGAAAACGCGAGAAAGAGTATTTTCGCGGAAGCGTTGCAAAAGCTCCCAGAAGTTTGGCACGAAGAGAGTGCCGACGACAGCGTTGACCGCCATGCCGAAGACGACCGCCGTGCCCAGGCTGATACGGCTTTCGGCGCCGGCGCCCGTAGCGAAGAGCATAGGCATCACACCGAAGACAAAGGCCAGCGCTGTCATCATGATAGGACGGAATCGCACGTGGCCGGCATCGACGGCCGCCCGGCGTATGGGCTGTCCGGCACGTCGGTAGTCCATGGCATACTCGACGATGAGGATGGCGTTTTTGGCCGCCATGCCCAGAAGCAGTATTATACCTATCTGCGTGTAGATGCTGATGCTCTGATTCATTATCATACAGCCGAGAACGGTGCCGAGTATCGCGGTCGGAGTTGTGATGACGACGGCGACGGGATCGGTCCATGACTCATATTGTGCGGCAAGTACAAGCAGGGTTATGATGACTGCAAATAACAGTACGGTTGTGATGGTCGTGCCGGCTTGAGTCTCCTGATAAGCCTCGCCGGTCCAGGCAAACGAGTAGTTGTTGCCGCCGACGTCCCGTAGTATTTCTTCCATGGCCTCGATGGCCGCTCCCGAGCTGACGCCTTTGGCGGCAGTGCCGGTGACAGAGGCGGTGTTATACATGTTATAGCGGTTGACGGTAGCCTGGCCCATGACGGGTTCGACTTTGGTGAAGACGCTGAAACTTACCATTTCGCCGTCGGCGTTCCTGACACTCAGATCGAGCACATCCTGAGGATTGGCACGTCTCGAGCCTTCAGCGCCGATCAGCACTTCATATACGCGACCAAACTCGACAAAATCGTTGACATAGCTGCCGCCCATATACAGCGACAGCGTGTTATAGACGTCTTCGACTGTCACACCGGCCATCTTGACGCGGTCGCGGTCGATGGTGACGCGATATTGTGGCACGAGTCCTTCGTAGACTGATGTTATCGATGCGAGGCGCGGATCTTTGGACGCTGCGTCCTGCATGGCTGTCACTATTTTACCCATTTCTGCCGGACCGAGGTTGTTTATGTCGAGAATCTGCATCTGCGCGCCGGATGTCATGCCGAGACCGGAGATGGCCGGCGGGTTGATAGAGAAGACGACGGCCTGCTGTATCGCCGACGTCTTTTCGTCGAGACGATCGATGACGGCGTTGATCGAGTGTGATTTGCCGCGTCGCTCGTTCCACGGTTTGAGTACGACGAAGAAAGAACCCATGTTTGAGGCCGCACCTCCGGCTATAAAGCTTTGGCCTGAGACGGAGATGATGTTTTTTACCTCGGGCAGAGAGGCGATTTCGTTGCCGACGGCCCGCATCACAGAGTCGGTGCGCTCGAGGCTGGCGCCTACAGGCAGCTGCACCGATGTCATGAAGTAGCCCATGTCTTCTTCGGGCACATAGCTTGCAGGCCATTTGACAAAGCCCCAGAATGCTATGGCGATGATTATGGCGAAGGCGGCGAGAGCGGCGAACGGACGCCGAAGCATACGGCCGACCCAGCTGTCATAGATGTGAAGCGAACGGTCGAACACTTTGTTGAACGTGCGATAGATAAATGATTTCGGGGCTTGTGTGGGACGCAGGAACAGCGAGCACATCGCGGGCGTGAACGTCAGGGCGTTGAATCCCGAGAAGGCCGTCGAGACGGCGATTGTCAACGCAAACTGTTTGTAAAGTTGTCCGGTGATGCCCGATATGAAAGCGGTAGGGATGAAGACCGACAGCAGCACGAGCACTTCGCCCACGACAGGGCCTTGAAGTTCTTCCATCGCCTTGGTCGCCGCCTGACGCGGGGTGACACCTCCTTTGTCGAGTATGCGCGAGCAGTCCTCGACCACAACTATAGCGTCGTCTACCACAATAGCTATTGCCAGCACAAGACCGAACAGTGTAAGGGTATTGATGGTGAAACCCAGTAGTTTCATCACGGCGAAAGTGGCTATCAGCGATACCGGAATGGTGATCATCGGTATGATGACCGCGCGCCAGTTCTGCAGGAACAACAGTATGACGGCCATGACGATCAGTGTAGTCATGACGAAAGTCCACAGCACTTCATCGATCGAGGCGTCGACAAACTCGGTGGTGTTCATTACAACTTCGGTGCGGACGCCCTCGGGGAAATACTGTTCGAGCTCAGCGAGACGGGCCTGTACATTTTTCGCGACTTCGAGCGCATTTGCGCCGGGAAGCTGCTGTATGGCTATAAGGGCCGCCTCGTCGCCGTTGACCCGCGAGATCTGTCCGTATGATTCGCTGCCGAGTTCGATACGTGCGACATCGCTGAGGTGGAGTATCGATCCGTCGGGATTGGTGCGCAGGATTATGTCGCCGAACTGGTCGGCAGTTTTCAGACGCCCCTGGCTTGTAAGGGTATACTGAAAGTCTGATGCGGCCTTTGACGGCGGGGCACCGGCAGAACCGGCCGAGACGGCCATGTTCTGGCTCTCGATGAGACTGACGATGTCAGCCGGGGTGAGACCGCGCACCTGCATCTTGTCGGGATCAAGCCATATGCGCATCGAATATTCGCCGGCGCCGAAGGCTCCGACACCGCCGACGCCGTCGACGCGCGCAAGTTCGTCGATGATATTGAGTTTGGCGTAGTTGGTGAGATAAAGAGCGTCGTAGCGCGACGGGTCATTGCTGCGTAGGGCAATGAAAAGCACGATACTTGATGATTCGGAGACGACTTGTAGACCCTGTTGTTTTACAGGGCCGGGTAGCGAGGCCTCGGCCATGGATATGCGGTTCTGGACTTTGACGGTAGCCATGTCGAGATCCGTGCCGTTTTCAAAGGTGATTGTGAGGCTGTAGGAACCGTCGGAGCCCGATGTCGAACTCATGTACATCATGTTTTCGATGCCGTTTATCTGCTCTTCGATGGGAACGCCGACAGTCTCGGCGACGGTCTGCGCATCAGCACCCGGATAAGTGGCGTTGACCATGACGGTTGGCGGTGTTATGTCGGGATATTGTGCTACAGGCAGCGTCTTTACCGTCACGAAACCGATGAGCAACATGATGATGGCCAGTACGGTGGCGAAAATCGGACGGTCAATGAAAAATTTCGAGAACATGGCGTTAGGCTATTTGACGGTTCGCGGATTGACGGCCATGCCGTCGCGTACTTTTAGCAGCGCCGAGGTTACATAGCGGTCTCCTCGCTTCATGCCGGAGGTGATGATGCGCATTGTATCATCAACGGTTTCGCCTGTCTTGACGGGTGTGTATACGACGCGGTCAGAGTCGTTGACCACGTAGAGATATTTGCCGAGCTGGTCGGTTGCGATCGACGCGTCTCTGACGAGAATGGCACTGTCGAGATTTTCGACGGGCATGTCGACAGTGCAGTACATGCCGGCGCGCAGTTCGCCGTGCCGGTTGTCGATCTCTGCCTGCATGCGCATCGCACCGGTGCTCTTGTCTATCACCGGCGACATATAATATATATCGGCGGTATAGTCATATCGTGTCGGGCTGTCGAAGACGACGGGGATGCTGTGTAACATACCGGCGATGCCCGATGAGTCTGCCTTTGCCTTCAGTTTTGACAGCTCGCTGTTGTCAATCGAGAAGTTGACAAGTACAATAGCGTCGTCGTATATGGTGCAGAGTTTTATGGGTGAAGCCTCGCCTGCGAGATATGCACCGGCACTATATTCGCTCATTGAGACATGGCCGTCGAAGGGTGCGCGCACCGTGCAGTACGACAAAGTGGTCTCGGCAGTCTTAAGACGTGCGCGGGCTGCCGTGACATTGGCTTCGGCGGCCTCTTTGGCGCTTTTGGCCTGGAGTACTTCCATGCGTGAGACGGCGTCGCTCTCGAGAGCTTTCTCGACGGCGGCATAGTGTACGGCAGCATAACGCGAGGTGGCTTCGGCGTCATCGAGGGCGGCTCGTGCCTGACTGACGGCCTCGGCATATTGGGTCGGGTCGAAAGTGAACAATACAGTGCCCGCTTTTACAAAATCACCTTCCTTATACCGGCGGGAAGTGAGGGTGCTGTTGACGCGGGCGACGAGATCGACACTCTTGTCGGCTGTGAGATATGCAGGAAACGAACGGTGTACGGTGACCGAGTCGACGGTGACGCGGGCAACGTCGATGACGGGCGCTTCGTCTGATACGCCACTCTTTTTATGTGTGCACGAGGCTGTCGCCATTGCGATACAGCCGAGGATGATCAATGAGAATCTGATTTGTGTGTTCATAAGCCTGCTTGGTCTGAATTCCATCCGCCGCCGAGCGATTTGTATATGCTGACAAGGCTGTTGAGGGCATCGCCTTTGGCTGTGATGAGAGCGTTGATGTTTTCAAGAAAAGAAATCTGGGCGTCGGCCACGTTGATAAACGGACTGAGTCCGCTTTTATAGTTGTCGATAGCGCGCCGGTCGTAGTTTTCCGACGATCTGACGACCTTGTCAAGCGCGTCGATGTATTTCAAGGTGTTGATATAGCTGTTTATGGCATTGTCGACTTCATTAACAGCCGTGAGTACTGTCAGGTTGTAGCTGTCGACTGCATTTTTGAGCTCTTGTTGCTGCGATTTGATATTATAACGTCGTGCAAGACCGTCGAAAACGGTCCACGACAGAGTAGGAGCGATTGTGTATCCGAAACTCTGTCGCGAAAAGAGGTCTCGGGTATCGTGGGCGACAGTTCCCGCCGAAGCCGTCACGCTTAGCGTAGGCAGCCACTCTTTTTTAGCTATGCCGAGTCTGGCGGCGCAGATTTCGATCTGCTTTTCAGCCTGAGCCACGTCAGGACGCCGGTTCAGAAGAGCCGACGGCACATCGGCACGGATGATCTGCCTGTAGGAAGGCAGGCGGTTTGTTGTGTCGAGAACCGTGGCAATGCTGTCGGCGGTGACTCCGAGCAAAAGTGCTATTGCGTTGATGTCGGCGTGGACCGATGTCTCGAGCGGCGCTATTGAGGCGAGGGTCGAGTAGTAGACCTGTTCGGCCTGATCGACGTCCATCATCGATGCCAGGCCGGTCTCGAAGCGGGTGCGGGCGATATCGAGCACTTTGAGTTGGGCGGCCGCGTGTTCGCGGGCGACAGAGAGGCATGCCTGATGGACGCGCAACCCGATATAGGCGCTTGCCGTCTCGGCGCATACAGAGAGTTCGACGGCGGCACGTTCGGCGCGCGACAGAGCGAGTTCGCCGCGTGCGGCCTTTACCTGCGCCGTGATTTTGCCGAATAGGTCTATCTCCCAGTTGGCCGAGAGCGATGCCCCGAAGTATGATACCGTGGCGCTGTTTGATGTGCGGCCGGCCATCAATCCGTAGCTTTTGTCGCGCGTATATGAGGCCGAGGCGTTGATTTGCGGGTAATATGCGGCGCGGGCGCTACTGAGGGCGGCACGCGCCATGGCGATACGTCCGGCGGCCATTGCGGCGTCGTAGTTGTTTTCGATGGCGACAGTTACGAGGCTGTCGAGAAGACGGTCGCCGAATGTCTGCCACCACTTTTGAGGGCAGTCTCCCCCGGTCACTGTCTCCTCAGGCTGTGATGACCATGCCGAGGGCAATGTAAAGTCGAGTGGCGGCTTATTGTTATCCCTCGCAGGGGTGTCGAACGAAAACCCGGTGAGGAGAATGATTAGCGCGGATAAATATTTGCTCATCATAAATCAGTTGAAAGGTAATCTGACGGGCTTTTACGTCCGGCCCGTTATAAAACAAACCTTGCAGAACTGATTTTGTTTGTGGTAAATGAGAATTTAACCTAATGGAGATTAAAGAAGCTCGATACCTGCATGCCGGCATTCTTCGATCTGATCATGAGGCCATAGCGATGCCTGTACTTCGCCTATATGGGCTTTCTGCAGCAAATACATGCAAAGGCGGCTTTGGCCTATACCGCCGCCGATAGACAGCGGCAACTGTCCGGCGAGAAGATCGCGGTGGAACGGCAGCCATTTGCGGTCAGAGCATCCTGCGATGTCGAGTTGACGTGTAAGAGAGTCGGGGCTTACGCGTATACCCATGGATGAAAGTTCAAACGACGCGTCGAGGATGTTGTCGTAAAACAGCATGTCGCCGTTGAGACCGCGGTAGCCGTCAGCGTTTTCGGTTATCCAGTCGTCATAATCGGGAGCGCGTCCGTCATGGGGTTCGCCGTTGGAGAGAGCCGCGCCGATGCCGATGACAAACACGGCGCCGTGGCGGCGCACGGCTTCGAGTTCGCGTTGTTTTGGCGATAGCGTCGGATAGGCGTCAAGTAGTTCCTGGGCGTGTATAAATGTGATTTCCTCAGGAAGACGGGGTGTGATGTGCGGGAAATATTTATAGACCATGGCTTCGGTCTCTTTGACTGATATGTAGATCTTTCTGACGATTTTTTTGAGAAAGCAGAGATTGCGGTCGGCCTCGGTCATTGTGCGTTCCCAGTCCCATTGGTCGACATAGAGCGAGTGGAGGTTGTCGAGGTCTTCGTCGGTGCGTATGGCGTTCATATCGGTGTATAGACCGAAGCCGGGTGCTATATCATAAAGTCCGAGTTTCAGGCGTTTCCATTTTGCAAGTGAGTGGACGACTTCGGCGCGTCGGCCCTCGAGAGCGCGTATGCTGAACGAAACCGGCTTTTCGACGCCGTTTAGGTCATCGTTGATGCCCGTGCCTGACAATACAAACAATGGAGCGGTGACACGGCGCAGACATAAAGCGTCGGAAAGATGTTTCTGAAAATCATCTTTTATGAGTTTGATGGCTACCTCCGTCGTTTCGGGCAATAGCTTTCTTTTATAGCGTTTTGGTATGATTAATGACATGGTTGTTGTCTTTATGTTTGATATTATGTGGCAAATATAAGCAAAATGTCTTGAATTGATGCAAAAATATATAAAAATGTTAGAAGTACTTTCGGTAAACTTAATATATTCTGTTGTTGTTTAGTATATTGAAACAAAAACCGAATGATTATGAAAGCAATACGAATTATGCTGTTTGCAGTCGCCGGGGTCGTGGCTCTGACGGGCTGTGTAAGCAAAAAGACCTATACACGTCTCGAAGACAAATACAATGCGATGTCAAAAGATTATGCACAATCGCAGTATGATCTTGCAGCCGGTCGTGCCGATGCCAAAAATCTACAGGCTCTTCTTGATCAGAGCAAGTCACAGAATGAAGATCTGAAAAAGAATGTGACGGCACTCCAGTCGGCTCTTGAGCAGAGCATCAATCAAGGTGGCACAAATATCTCGAAACTTGTCGACGAGATCAATGTCTCGAACAAATATATCCGTCAGCTTGTCGAGGCCAAATCTAAATCAGACTCGCTCAATATGGTGCTGACAACAAATCTTACACGTTCGCTTTCGCCCGAAGACATGAAAGATGTCAACATAAAGGTACTCAAAGGCGTCGTCTATATCTCGCTCGCCGACAACATGCTTTTCAAGTCGGGCAGTTATCAGATCAGCGACCGCGCGATGGCGATTCTTGATAAGATAGCCAAAATCATCAAAGATTATAAGAACTATGACGTGCTCGTCGAGGGCAATACCGACAATGTCCCTATTTCGCGTACGAATATCCGTAATAACTGGGATCTCAGTACGTTGCGCGCCTCGTCGGTGGTGCAGGTGCTTCAGGACCGCTTTGGCGTCGACCCGTCGCGCATGACAGCCGGCGGTCGCGGCGAGTATAATCCCGTTGCCGATAACGACACACCCGCGGGACGTCAGCAGAACAGACGCACAGAAATCATCATCACGCCAAAACTCGACCAGTTTCTCGATCTGATCGACAAAGCCCCTGATACTGACAAATAACCACCTCCCTTCCGCTACCTCCGTAGAAAAATGCAAACGCCGCCCGGACATTCTCGCCCGGACGGCGTTCTCGCATGCTGTTTCTATTATTGCAGATTATTGTCAGTCAGCTTTTTCAGATGAAAGCTTGAAGGAGACGGGGATGGTGTAAGTCGACTCGACCGTTTTGCCGCCGACGGTGGCCGGATTCCATTTGGGCATGCTCTTTATAACCCTTACGGCTTCTTTGTCGAGCGAGGGGTCTATGCCTCGCTCGACCGAGAAGTCGGTCAGCGAGCCGTCGGCCTTGACCGTGAACTGCACTGTGACCTTACCCTGAGCGTTATTTTTGATTGCCTCTTCGGGATAGTTGACGTTCAAGGCCAGATAGCGATACATGGCGTCGATGCCGCCCGGAAATTCGGCCAGAATGTTGTCGGCAGAGCCGGCCTGTCCTTTTGTGTCGTTTTTAACGGCTTTGTCGCCTGTAAGCTTGAATGTCACGGGGAGGGTGTAGGTCGACTCTACGGCTTTGCCGTCGACAGTGGCCGGGTTCCAATCGGGCATAATCTTTATTACCCTCACGGCTTCTTTGTCGAGTGATGGGTCTATGCCTCTGACGACCGAGAAGTCGGTCAGCGAACCGTCGGTCTTGACCGTGAACTTCACCGTAACTCTACCTTGAATGTTGTTCCTGGCTGCCTCTTCCGGATATTTGACATTCTTGGCCAGATATTGATACATAGCCGATTCGCCGCCGGGGAATGTCGCTATTTGCCCGGTTGATTTTTTTTGAGTAACTTCGCCGTCGCCGGTCGCATTGGTTATCGCCACGACCTTGGTTTGGACGGTGGCGAATAGCATGCCCGCCGAGGCGGCTTCGATACTGCTGACTACTGAGGCTACTGCGGGAAGCTGACCTATGGTCGCTGCCAGTGCGAGTGCCGGAATGAGGGCCAGTGCGCGATAGCGCCGCACTCCCCGACTTTTTTGATTGTACATCATAGTGATACGTTTTTTAAGTTTACTGTGATTGAAGCTGTTGGCAAGCGACTGGAAACGAGTGCCGGCAGCTTTTTTTATTAATAGCATCTGATATTGGCGGGCGTTATAGCCACGGCTGAGCACGTATTCGTCGGCGGCATATTCGTGGACATCCTTGAGCTCGTCAAACATAAGCCATGCGGCGGGATTATACCACTCCAAAATGCAGACCGCTCTGGCGAAAATGAGGTCAAGCCAGTGGCGGCCGTGGATGTGGCCTAATTCATGGGCAATGATCATGTCGCCGGCTTCGGCGAGATCGTCTTCTGTGGCGACGATATAGCTGCCCCAGCTGAACGGTGCGGTCTTTTTGCCGTCGACGGTGACGAGTGTATAGCCGTCACATGCCGTCTTGCGGCCGCGCCTGATGATGTTGAATATATTGGCGGCGGATATGAGAGTGAGAACGCCCGAGATAATCATACCTGCGATATATAAAAGGACGAGCACATTGAAAAACTTTGTCGGTGTGTTGGCGATGAGTGTCAGCTCGGGTGCGCCGAAGTCGACATCTGTTGCGGTGGTCGGTATGTCTGTTGTGCCGGTCACACCGATATGTGTGAGTATGGACGGTGCGGCGAGGGTTGCGGCATATAGACCGAAAATGATCAGGCGATTGGCGGCCGTCTGTTTTTCGCCGGCGAGCATGATCTTGTAAATCAGATAGGTGGCGAGCAAAAACAGACTCGAATATAATGTATAGCTTAACAGATATCCCATAACGTGGCGAAGAAGTAGTATGGCGCAAAGTAAGAACTAATTTTTTAGTTATGCAAATATTTTCGACTAAAAAATTAGTTGAGGGCCGAAATTTTTTTCAAAGCTGTCAACGGACAAAGAGAATGTGCTATATTTGCAGAAAAAGCAAGCTATGAAAGTAAATATAGAAGATGAAATAGCATTGGCGGCTCCCGACTATAAGGTGATACTTGTCACCGCCGATGTGACAAACCGGCCGACCGACGACCGTCTATGGAGCGAGATCGAGTCGTTTGCTTCGAGTTTCAAGGATTTGCACGAGATGGCCGACATCAACAAGCGTCCCGGCATAGCCGGCACACGTGAGGCATACAAACGGCTCGGCAAAGAACCCAATCGCTACAGACCTTCAACCGAGGCTATGTGTCGCCGAATGGTCAAGGGGCTCGGGCTCTATCGCTCGACGGCTCTGGTTGATCTCATTAATTTGCTGTCGGTATGCTGCGGGCATTCAATCGGCGGCTTCGACGGCGACAAGATCGCGGGCGACAACCTGACCCTCGGCGTCGGGCGCGAGGGCGAACCTTATGAGGCCATAGGACGCGGGCAGTTGAACATCGCTTGTCTGCCTGTGTTCAGAGATGATATCGGCGGGGTAGGGACTCCTACGAGTGACAACGACCGCACGAAGCTCTCTGATGACACCCGACATCTTGTAATGACAATAAACATATATCGTCAAGAGATGCCTGATGATGAAATCATGGCCCTGACGCGCCGTCTGCTCGAAGACTATGCCGCCGCAACCAACATAAGTTTTGAAACCGTAATAGTCCGTCGTCATGAAAATGCTTAAAATATATCCAGGTTCGATCAACAGCCGGTTTATCGACGAAGTCGTTGAAGCTATCCGCGCGGGTGGTATAGTTATATATCCCACCGACACGCTTTATGCGTTGGGTTGTGATGCCCTCAACAACAAGGCGGTCGAAAAACTCTGCCGTCTCAAGGGCATCAACCCCGACAGGCAGCAGCTTTCAGTAGTTTGCTCATCATTATCACAGGCGGCGGAATATGCCCGCATCGACAATCGTGCGTTTGCTTGTTTAAAGAGGTATCTTCCGGGACCGTTCACATTTGTTCTGCCGGCATCATCGGCCTTGCCCAAAGTCTTCAAGGGCCGTAAGACGGTAGGTATACGCATACCCGACAACCCGATCACACAGGCGCTGACCGAGGCTGTCGGCGGCCCGCTGCTGTCGACGTCGGTTACTGTCGACAGCGATATATATAATAATGTCGACCCCGAGGCTATAGCTGTGGCTTATGATAACATGGCCGACCTGATAATAGACGGAGGCGAGAGCATTGCCGAAGCGTCGACCGTGGTCAGCCTGCTCGACTCTGCCTCGCCCGAGATCATAAGAGAGGGAAAGGGCGTGTTTGAAGATTAAGCTTGTATGCTCTCGCCGGTTTCGTCGAGCATGAGCGTGTAGATCTGGCGGGTTTCTTTTGATGTCAGTTTATAATAACCGCCTATCGTCTCACCTTTGTTTTTGTGGAGGTTTTCGACAAGAAGGTCGATGTCTGGGTTCTCAATGCCGAGGCCTTTGAATGTCAGTGGCATGCGTAGCACGGCGCTGAAGAAAGCTCTCAGAGATGCGACAGCGTCGATGGCGGCGGTGCGGTCGTCATTGGCTTTGACACCGAAGACGCGGCGTCCGAAGCGTGCGACTTTCGATGGCTTGTGGTGGGCCATAAAGGCCATCCACGCCGGAATGACCACGGCAAGTCCCGCACCGTGGGTGACGCCGTAGAGAGCGCTGATCTCATGCTCCATATAGTGTGACACCCAGTCTTCGCGGCGTCCGCAGCCGATGAGTCCGTTGTGGGCGAGTGTGCCGGCCCAGCATATGTTGGCGCGGGCCTGATAGTCGGTCGGGTCGACAAGCGCTTTGGGCGCTTCGTCGACGAGCGCCAGAAGAAGGCCTTCGGCGAGACGGTCTGAGACTCCGACATTGCTTGTAGGCGAAAAATAGCGCTCCATGATGTGTGACATCATATCGACGATGCCGCAGGCGGTCTGATAGGCCGTCAAGGTATAGGTCAGATCGGGATTGATTATGGCGAAGCGCGGTTTGAGTATGCTGTCTGTGCGTAGGCTGAGCTTCTGGAGTGTGTCGCTTTTGGTGATCACGGCGTTGCCCGAACCTTCACTGCCCGCACCGGGTATGGTGAGCACCACGCCGACGGGCAGAGCGTTTGTGACGGTTTGCTTGCCGATGAAAAAATCCCAGAAATCACCGTCGTAGCATGCTCCGGCGGCAATCGCTTTGGCGGTGTCGATGACAGAGCCGCCACCGACGGCGATAAGTCCGTCGATGACCTTGTCGCGTGCCAGACGTATACCTTCATATACAAGCGTGTCGGTCGGGTTAGGCTCCACACCGCCAAGCTCGACATACTCGATGCCTATGGTCTGGAGCGAATTCTCGATGCGTCCGAGGAGTCCGTTTGTCTTGACATAACGCTTGCCGAAGACGAGCATCACCCGTTTGGCACCGGTCAGAAATGTAAGCATCCCGACTTTCTCTTCGGCGCCGCGGCCGAACTCATATAAGGTTGGAGAATAGTAGGTGAAATTTTCCATTGTATTCTATTGTTATACTTTAGTAACATATTAACCGACAGACCGTCGGTCTTGTTCGCACAGAGTTAAATTTTCGCAAATTTAATAAAAAAACTCCTGCCGTATAGTCTTTTTCGGCCGTCCCGCAGCGACGATGAGGAATTTTATCAGACAATTTGGCTGTTGGTTGAAAGTTTTTTGTTAAATTTGGCGGTACAATCCGATTTGTGTCAGATTGTCTTTTATATAAAACTAATAACCTTGTAATTATGGAAATGCCTGAAAAGTCTTCGGCAAACCTCCCGGCTGAAGACCAAACTCTCGAAACGGCCCGCAATACTGAAGCCGTAAATCTTGTCTCTGAATCTGAAACCATTGAAACCGTCGGTGATGACGCTGTCGATCCCGAGAAAGCTGCCGAAGATGAAATGACAGAAGCTCTCGATCAGGAAGAAAACGATGAAAAAGTGTCAGAACCCCTTAGCTATGAAACACTCGGCGCCGTGCTTGCCGAGCTTGAAGCCAAGGATCCGGCCGATGTTCCGAGCGACGAGATCAGAAGACTCAGGCAGCAGCTTAATCTGCTCCATAAAGCTTATATAGACAGTCAGCGTGCCTTGTGGGTCGAGCACGGCAACGACCTCGCTACGTTCAATGAAACCGAGACCCAGGAAGAAGCGGAACTTAAAAATCGCCTCAACGCCATGCGCGAACGCAAAGCCGCACGGGCGGCCGAGCAAGAAGTCGAACGTCAGGCTAATCTCGAACGCAAAAACGCCATCATTGCCGAGATAATCGCCTTGGCTGAGGATACTGACAACGTCAACCGCACCTTTCCACGCTATCGTGAGCTTCAGGATGAATTCAACCAGGTAGGCGATGTGCCGGCCGTCGACGAGACCGCTGTGTGGAAACGTTTTCAGGATGCTCGCGAACGCTACTCTGACAATCTTAAGATAAACAAGGAGTTGCGTGATTATGACTTCAAAAAGAACCTCGACAGCAAGCAGCTGCTTCTCGATGAAGCTCGCAAGCTCGTAGTCGAGGAGGATGTAATAGTTGCATACCGCCGCCTTCAGGAACTCCATAACAAATGGCGTCGCATAGGCCCGGTGGCAAAGGAACTGCGCGAAGAGATCTGGGATGCCTTCAAAAACGCCTCAACCGAGATAAACAAACGCTATCAGACATATTTTGAAGCCCGTAAAGCCCGTGAGGCTGAGAACGAAGCCGGAAAGACTGCTATTTGCGAGCGTGTCGAAGCCCTTGACTTCTCGACTCTAAACAGTTTTGCTGCATGGGACGAGATGACAAAGACAATCATGGAGGCTCAGACTGAGTGGAAAAACTACGGCTTCGCCTCGCGTAAACTCAACAATCAGCTTTTCGCTCGCTTCAGAGCTGCATGTGATCGGTTCTTCACTGCCAAAGCCGAATATTTCAAGGCTACACGCGACCGTCTCGCCGATAACCTTGCGAAGAAAGTATCACTATGCGAGCGTGCTGAGGCTCTTCAGGACAGCACAGACTGGCGTCGTGCCACTGAAGAGCTTGTGGCGCTTCAGAAAGAATGGAAGACTGTCGGAGCTGTCGCAAAGAAATATAGCGACAATGTCTGGAAACGTTTCCTCGCTGCGTGCGACCATTTCTTCGAGCAGAAAAAACAGGCCGGCAACAGTGTCAGAAGCGTTGAAGCCGCCAACCTCAAGGCCAAACGTGACCTTATCGCCGGGCTTGACCTTATAACAGTAGACACCCCTAAAGAAGAGGCTGTCGAGATGTTGCGGGATATACATCGTCAATGGCAGCAGATAGGACATGTGCCCTATAAAGAAAAAGACAAGGTCTATGACGAATATCGCACTCGCTTGGAAAAGCTTCGCAGCGACCTCGACCTTAACGGCGTGCAGGCCCGTAAGGAACGATTTAAAAATGCGGTGGCCGAAATCGAAGGCGACGAAAACAAACTTTACCGCGAACGCGAGCGTCTGACACGCGCCCTCGAGGTAAAGCGCAACGAATTGCGTACTTACGAGAATAACCTCGGCTTCCTCAGTTCTAAATCGAAATCCGGAGACTCTATGCTAAAGGAATTCGAACGTCGCGCCGACCGTCTCAAAGAAGATATCAAGGATCTTGAGGATAAGGTGAAGCTGATCGACAGCAAACTTTGAAGAGTCTGCTTTTACAGCTTTCAGACTCATGATCAACATATGCGTCCGGGTGTAGTCGACACCCGGACGATAACCCACTATCTACTTCCCGTCAATGACAGATTCTATCCGCAGACAAGGTTATGACCGATACCTCCAGGCATGTTTCAATTTTACAGACCTGGTGTTGGTCAATCTGCTTTTCTGGATAACGATACTTATATGTCCCGAGATTAAAAATTCCGGCGACATCAGACAGCTTTGGCTGCTTGTCAGCGTGAGCTATCTCCCTGTGATAATCTGGTCGGCCGGCGACCCTCATCGCTGGCGCGCCATCGTGATGGATCGGGTCGTCCGAGACAGTCTCATAACCGTCGGCTTTCACGCGCTGTTCTTTCTGTCGCTAATAGCTTTTCTCGGTCTGAGAGGCATAACCTTAAATGGTTATCTGATATTTTATGCACTCATGACGGTGTGTCTGCCCTCGTGGTGGCTTGTCTCGCGGTGGTTTGTAAAACATCGCCGCCGCCACGGGTATAACTTCACGCGTGTCGTTATTGTAGGTACAAATGCCACATCGTTGCGCCTGATGTCCGAACTCGAAGTCGACCCCGGCTACGGATATCATATCGAAGGCTTCTTCGATGATAATTGTGAACCTGATTTCCGAAGCAAGGGAAAGTATCTCGGTACGCTTGACGACCTCGAAAAATATGTCAGGGACGGCCGCATAAAACAGATATATTATACTCTTATTGCCCCCGACAGCAACAGTCTTGCCCGGGTGATGAAAATAGCTGACAGCGCGATGTGCGAATTTTTCTTCGTGCCCCGCGTACCCCATTTCTTCGGACGAAGTTTCGAGTTGCGCACAATAGGCCAGATGCCTGTTCTTGCAAACCGTCGAAACCCATTGAAAAGTCGTCTCAACAGCGCGCTTAAACGAGCATTTGATATTACCTTTTCGTCGGTCGTACTCTGTTTTTATCCGCTTGTCTATATCCCCGTCGCTATAGCCATCAAACTCACTTCGCCCGGGCCGGTCTATTTCAGACAGAAACGCACGGGATATCGCGGCGAATCGTTTGAATGCTTGAAATTCAGAACTATGCACGTAAACAGTTCGGCTGACAGTGTGCAGGCGACCGAGAACGACCCGCGTAAGACCCGTTTTGGCGACTTTCTGCGCCGCACCAGCATCGACGAACTGCCGCAGCTCATCAATGTTTTCAGAGGCGACATGTCGATCGTCGGTCCACGCCCTCATATGTTGAAACATACCCGCGACTATTCAAAACTCATCGAGCAGTATATGGCTCGTCACACCGTGCGCCCCGGTATCACCGGCTGGGCCCAGGTCAATGGCTATCGCGGACCGACAGACGAACTGTGGAAGATGGAAAAACGCGTCGAATATGACGTCTGGTATATAGAAAACTGGACCCTTCTGCTTGACCTAAAGATCATAGCCCGCACCGTTATCAATGCCATTCAGGGCGAAAAAAACGCCTATTGATCCCGCGGCGCCGGGAGTGGCACTCTCCCGAGCGTCGTCATGAACCCACGGCGCATGGAGCAAGGGTTTTAACCCTTGCATCGACACCTAACACATTGATCCCCCGCTGTCTAATTTGACCAATTAGTCCAATTAGACTAAAAACATCGACAAGAATCAGCTGCTATGGAGCGACGGCCTCCCGGCCGTCGGTCAACCGCCTAATCCTCACTAGCTTAGCTACGACCGGGAGTCGTAGCTCCATACGCCGTAGCTCCACACCCATTCGCTCCGTAAACACAAAAGAATTGTGCAGGCGATACGGAGCGGCGGCCTCTGGCCGTCGTATAGAGCAAGGGTTTTTAACCCTTGTATCAACCACTAATGTTTTGACTATAAGTTGACTAATCTGCCTAATTAGACCAATTTTTACACCAAAAATTGTGAATTGTGCATTATGCTTTGTGCATTTATCACTAAAATTGCACGCGAGTGCAATTTTAGTGATAAACCCG
>CAJTKG010000046.1 GCA_910576935.1 uncultured Muribaculaceae bacterium | reverse complement strand
GCAACCGCTGGATCAACACCACCATCTACATCAACTCATGGCAGGTCGTCCTCCAGGACGCAGATCTGTGATACGATGATGTTTATCATACACAATCAACGATCAATGATGCACAGACTCAAATATATAATCTCATACGTTATCGCCGTTGCGTCGCTTGCCGCATGCAGCGGTGAGGCCGACGTGCCTCTGCCCGATGACGCCCGAGGGTCGATTGTGCGTCTCAGTCTGACCATGCCGGTGTCGAGTCGTGCCGAGTCTCATCCCGACCTCGGTGCAATAAACCGCGAGAATGAAGTATCTGATCTGACGGTATTTTTCTATACGTCGGCCAACGGCCTCAACGGCGAAGCCTCGACATTGCTCGAATATTCGCGCTATTTCACCTATACCGATTTTATCCAGACAAACAAGGCTCTGACCCTGCAGTTTAACGTCGGCAGCTATGCGATAAACAACAACACCCGTATGGCGGTCGTGGCCAACATGGGCGATCTGACCGATTTTACCACACTCGGCCGGTTGCAGAATCATATACCGCAGTCAACATTCACGCGTGCCGGCAGCTTTGACCAATATAACCGCTTCACGATGGCCAACGCCAACAATGGCGAACGCATAACGATAATCAATACCGGCGAGACAGATGCCGACGGCAATCCGATAAAGAACTATGATGTCAAGGTCGAGATCGAGCGCACCGTTGCCCGCATCGACTATGACCCCGCCGGCGCTACGTGGGACGCCGCACATAACGATTACCGCTACACGGCCGTAGATCGCAACAAACGAGCCGTTGCCGACGTATATGTCAGTCACGTGTGTCCGTTCAACGTCATGCAGCAGCCGTCTTACGCTCTCAAGCGCATCAGCGGCCCGGCCTCGTCGGGCACAAGCTGTTTCGACAGCTGGACCTATACCGGCACACTCCCCAAGACCGACGGACGCCCGACGTCATATGTGATCGAGCCTCATACGCTCGCCAAGTCTTCGGCCACGTCTGACGCCGCAGCGACCGAAGCCTGGTTTGGCGACAGCCGCGCTGCCCTGATCTCGGAACAGAGTCACGGCTATTTCACTCAGTCCCGCAGTCTGGCTGCTGTCACAGGCGACGGCGGTCGACGCGCCGACAACTGCTTCGTGCTCGACTATGCCGACGAGAACACACATCACGTCGACCACACCAACTCGTCGTGTATGACCGGCCTGGTGCTTCGCGCCCACTACGTGCCTTATCAGCTCCATAACAACGCCAACCTCACCAACCCGCGCGCCGCAGTTTACGGCGACGACATCTGGCGCTACACACCTCAGAGCATCTCGACCGGCGAGGCCGACGTGCTCTATTTCGAGACCGAGGAGGCGGCCAAGGCCTATAGCGCCATGAATCCCGACGATCAGGCCGAGATACGTCTCTTCCCTCAGGGCATATGCTATTATTACACCTGGATACGCCACACGGTCGCCGACAACGATCCCGACCGTCCGGCAGGAACATTCCCGATGGAGTTCGGCATCGTGCGAAACCATGTCTATCAGGTTGCATTCAGCTTCAAGGGCATCGGGCGTGAAGGTGTCGTGATCGAAGAACGTGACAACCTTGAGTGTACCATAATGGTCAGACCGTGGAGTCTTTTCCGCCATTCAGAAATAATAATGTGATGAAAGCAAACAATATTCTCCTTTATCTGACAGCTATATTTGCGGTCATATCGGCCGGATGCTCGAAAGACGACGACAACGGAATACCCGTATCGCCGGTTGAGGCATCGGTGTCGATAAGTTCGCGCGCTGCCGACCCGCAGGCTCTTGATACTGAAAAAATCAACACCTGGTGGATGGCATTTGTCGACGCCCGCGGCACTGTGGTCAAGATCATCGACCGCTCGCAGGCCTCGGCCCTCGACGGCACACGTCTGCCCTCTACTCCCGTCGAGACCGAATCGTTCCGCACCAATCTCGACTCGGGTGTCTACACCATATATGCCTTTGCCAATATGGGCAACTACACGACCGCGTCAGAGCACTTCGGCTTTGTCGTCGGTCAGCCCGCTCCCGAGTCGATTGACACGGAGCGATGGAGCTCGACCATTAACATCGGCGACCTTGTGCCTATGACGGGCGTACTGCGCGACGTGCCCCTGACCGATCTCGCCAGCCGCAACATCATCGTCGAGGTTGTGCGTCTCTATGCCAAGGTGCGTTTCGAGTTAGGATCGCATTCGACGGTCGTCAGCTCACAGGTGTTGCAGCGCGCCACCATGTCGGGCGCGTCATCGACAGCAGTCAACCTTTTGCCCGATTACAACATACTCGGCACGCAGACCGTGCGCTCAAAAGCTCCGACCCTTCCCGAGGGCGTGACGTCGACCGACCTCGTGTTTGTTCCCGACGGCGGCGGTGTGGCGGTAGGCGACCCGTCGAACCCTCTCATTCTCGAAGGATATGTTCTCGAAACCCGGTCGACGCATCCTACGGGCCATTACGTGCTGTCGTTTGATTTTCTTCGCTCCGACAGTCAGCCCGACCGGACCACGGCGCTGGCCTACGAACTTGACCATATCACCCGCAACGACCTGATTGTCATACCGGTCACTTTCACCGACTGGAATATTGAGCTGGATGTCAGGTTTTATCCGCCCATCGGCGGATATCCGGCCTACCTGGTCGAGCAGCGCGGCGATGAATTCTATGCCACATTCGGTTCGTCGGGCAGCTTCGCGATAGTACCGCAGGTGCGTCGTCTAACCGACGGCACGCTTGTCGCTCCGGCCGATTGCGAGGTGACTCTCACCGTCGAGAGCGGCAGCGAGATTTTCTCGCGCCCGCCGCAGGTCGACGCCACTTGTGAAATAATAGGCGAGATAGCCGACAATGTCACGGGCACGGCTGTGATAAAACTTGAGTTTAAAGTCAAAGAGGACGTAATAAAGCACATTTTCACTCGAAAACTATACATCATACGATGAAAAAAACACTGACACTTCTCTTTACATATATATTTGCCGGCATAGCCCTATATGCCGGTCCTGACAAACTTATAAACGACGCTTCGCAGCTCTGGAGCGACTGCGGATATACGGGCGACGCTCCCGGCACCGGTGACAGCCAACCAATATCTGTTCTTATCGACGGCAATGGCAATACCCATTGGCATTCTGACTATAAAGGCACCGTGACAACCGAGCATTATCTCGATGTGATATTTCCCGGAGGCATCACCTTCGCGGGCGACGAGCAGCTTGTGGTCATGACGCAGCGTCGCAATGCCACACATGCACAGCCTACGGCATTTGAAATCACAGCCAGCACCGATCCTGCTTCAGCCGCTCAGGGACAATGGTATACCTGGGATGCCGGCTTCTGCATGCATGCCTATTTTGTATATCGTGGACCGCTTACAAAAGAATACTCCAGCCGTATCCCTATGGAGCAAGGCAAGACTTATTATCGCCTGCGCTTCACTCTCAAGTCCAATAACGCCAAATCGTTCTCAGCTGCCGGTGTGCGATTTATGAATATGGCAGAGTTTCAGCTCTACCGCCTCAAAACCGGCGACAATTATCCCGACGGTCTTCGCGACCGTTTCCATCTGACGACCGACGGCCATTACGACTACTATGATTATGAGTTTATGCGTACCGGCGGTATTCTCGATCCCGAGGTCAGAAGGGGTGTAGACGGCCTTGACGGCTGGATAGGCACGCCTCATTTCGACGCCGACGGCAAGTGGACCGCCGATGCCGATTTCTTTGAAAAATATCCGCAGCTTAAAAAGCCCGATTATACTCAGGTGACGTCGCAGAACGACAGCCGCATAACAAATCCGGACATCAAATATCAGCCCGCACACGTCACCGAGCATGAGTTATACGTTATCCCCGGCGATGCCGTGGCTCTCTACCCGTTTTATGATATCTACTATCAGACGGCATATCATGAAAAATTCACGCACTGGTATAACTATCAGACCGGCGGCAATGTCGAAGATGCCAACGGCGTAAGAGTGCTTGACTTTCTGGTTGATCCGGCAGGTATTTATATAAGTAAGAATAACGGTTATTTCGGCGGACAGGCGCTCAAATACTCACACAAGCGCCGTCGCATCGAGATAAATAGCGTCGCAGACTATCGGGCTTTTGTCACCGCCGCAAACAACGGCACCTACCAGGGTGATATAGCCGTCCTCAATACCGACCTCGATTTTGCGGGACAGACCGACATTGTGCCCATAGGCACTCAGGATATGCCTTTCATGGGTTTTTTTGAAGGCAACGGCCATACTATCAGAAACCTCAATATCTCGTTCAAGTCAGAAACAGACCGCGGTATCGGCATATTCGGCTGGGTCAGCTCAAGTGTGGTCGTTCAGAATCTTATAGTCGATAGCTCATGTTCGATTACTGGTTATGAGTATGTCGGTGTCATAGGCGCATACAAAGATATGCGTCTGAATAATCCGACTATTAATACGGCCAACTTTGTCAACATCGTCAATCACGCCAACATAACCGGCACGGGCCCTGACAGCTGTTGCGGCGGCATACTGGGGTCGGTGCGCTCAGGCGGTAATGTGACGATGACATTCAGCAACTGTGCCTTTACCGCCACTATCACCGGCAATCAGGCCAACGGACATATATCGGGTTATGTTCAGGGCAATACTCTCGTCACATATAAGAATTGTTTCAGTACGGGGACTATAAACGGCGGCACCTGGGGGATAAGATTTGCCTGTCTTGATCCCACCGACTATAGATTTATCAACTGTTACTGCGTAGACGACTATAACGGCGGCGCAGACAAGACAGTCTACAAAATGATGGCCGACGAGGCCAACACTCCCGGCTTTATCGCCAAAGTCGGTGGTAACTGGCAACAGGGAGGCGTTTTCCCGTCAACGAGATACGAAAGCGCTTTCAATGATAGCAAAGGTCTGTTTACTGCAAGCCGGACCTACGGCACAGTGGCTACTTTCTTCTATCCGCGCGATGTAAAAGAGAGGCAGTTACAGCATCTCGACAAGGAATATTATGTAGCCGTCGATTTCGCCCAGGATATGAACTATGGCAACTACTTCGACAACGAAAGTAAAACCATACGCGAGCCGCTGATCAACTTCCGTCATATCTTC
This sequence comes from uncultured Muribaculaceae bacterium, assembly GCA_910576935.1. GTDB lineage: Bacteria > Bacteroidota > Bacteroidia > Bacteroidales > Muribaculaceae > CAG-873. The sequence goes on along the minus strand of CAJTKG010000046.1, from coordinate 12,831 downwards.
CACATCAAAGACGGCAAGAAATTTGCCGATGACAACTTTGCGACAAAGGAAAAAAACGACGAATATATCAGCCGCAACCGCCGCCACATCACGGCTGAGGCGGGACGATATTTTCAGATACGATTTGACTCGCCCGTGCCGGTGGAGCAGACTACCCGCTCGCGGCTTTATTATAAAGTTCTCCCGGACGAGAGCGACTACCGTCGCGTGTGCTCGATGAGCCTGCGCGTGAAAGACAAGGACGGTAATATCATAAAGGATATAAATGACGGCATAGGTGATCAGAAGTCTTTCTATGCGTCAGAGACTTTCAAAGGTTATGGCTCGCGCGTCATCGACGACATCACCTATAACGCCTGCGGTGGCGGAGGCAGCTATTACCGCATGCTGGCCTGTAACGCCGACAGGACGCTCGAGGGCACATATACCGTGCAGCTCATAGGCCGCGACTACAATGGCAATGTCATCATCATTCCCGACGGCAGCGGTGCCGAACTCCTGATTCAGGAGATGGTCATCACCTTCCTGCCAAAGACGGCTGCTGTGCTCGTTGGCGAAGAGACGCTGAAGAATCCCGAATATAAAAAGGCTACAAACGCCTGGCTTGAGACAAACTACGGCGCACCCCGCGATAAGATCGATTATGACGAGTATATGGCTTTCAACGAGCTCGACGAGGCTACCCGCGGCCGGTACCTCTACATGGATCCTACAAATGGCGGTACGGCGCGCTCTAAGTGGCCTGTGGCATGGAATCAGTCAAACTATTCGTTTGCCTATGGCGTCGACCATGACTACAATATGTATCAGGTGGTAAGTCATTCGCGTCATGTGGTATATCATGCTCAAGCCGATTATAAAATGACGCCGGATAAAAACTATGGAACCGGCACGAGCGGCGCGTTCGACCGCCTGTTCTATGAGACCGAGGGCGCTCGACGCGGCTTCTACTATTGGGTCAATGCCGCCGCCGACCCCGGTGTCATGGGCTATCTTACGCTCGATGACTTCTGTCCCGGTTCGACAATACATGTCTCGGGCTGGTTAAACGAGTTCTCGGGTAGTGAACGCGCCAACCTGACTCTCAATTTCGTCGCCGTCTATGATGACAATGGCGAGCGTATACCGCTCCACAGCCATACAACAGGCTATGTAGACCAGGCGACCATGGGTATGTGGCAATATTTCTATGCAAGTTTCGTGCCTATTCTGACCGACAAGGATTTCGATACGAGTCGCTCTCATCACTATGAAATCGAGCTCGACAACAACTGTAAGAACTCGGGCGGCGCCGACTATGCCATCGACGATATACGCGTATATCTGGTCAAGCCGGTTGTATATGCCGACCAGACCGAGCCTATATGCGAGCAGACAAATTACACCGATGTGAAGATATCGGCGCCTTTCGACGTGCTTCTGCAGTCGCTCGGTCAGGCCGAGGCCGCTACAAGCGCCGACGGCGGGATAATAGACATATATTACTCTTTTATCGACAAAAAAGAATATGACGCACAACTTGCCTCGGGCGCAACGACAGACGAGGCTTTCAATGCGGCGGTGCTGCGCTATAATTACCGCGGCGGCGAGAAGGTGACACACTTCGGTCGCATAGGCTTCAACACCCACTTCGAGTCGAACGAGCAGTATCATGCCGCCGGCGCGACGCTTTCAGACCACGCCTTCAAGGATATGGACCGCGGCACGCGTATAATAGCGTTCAACACCCGTCCGACCGACAATGCCATGATTAGCGGCAAGGAATATATGATTGTGCTCTACCTGCCCAACGGCGACACCGGCTTTAATCCTGAAGAAGGCCCGACAGCGGCTCTTTATCAGCTCGGCGTGTCAGACAATGACAAAGACTGCTCGAAGTCGTGCGTCTTCAGGGTCATGGCCAGCCACACGATCAAGATCGACGGTGAAGTCGTCAATCCCAACGATATTATCGAGTCGTGCCGCAACCAGTCGCCTATAGTGCAGGTTGACCTCTATGGCAAGACTGATGACGGCGACACTCCGCAGCTTATCGAAGAGAACGCCCGCTTTGACTGGTTTGCCGGGTCGATGGAGGAGTTTGCCGAAATCAAGGATGAAGAGACCGGTGTCGATTTGTGGAGTGCGCTCAATCATTTCCGCGAGCGTTATCCCTTGGACGATGATCTGTCAGACCGGGTGGGAGGTGATTATACCGCTGCCGACAGCATCATTATAGACCGTTATTCACGCATTGATCCTACCGGACAGACCAAGCCCCGGCTTATACTCGGACGCACGAGCTATGTGTTCCCGCCTCTTGTCCTGCCCGAAGGCATGAAAGAACTGGCCGCCTATGTGCTCGCCGTGCCTATTCCGTTAAAGAAAGAGAATCTTAAAATCTGTACACAACCTACAGAGGTCAATGTCACGGTGAGACAGCGTGCTCCTCGTCTGCGTCACGGTCTGGCCGATGAAAATATAGTCTATCCTCCGGCTATCGATGATGTGCCGCTACGCATAAGCCTCGAGCAGCTGCGCAAGGTTTCGGCCGCGACAGCATCGGCCGCCGCATCGCACCCCGACCGTCTCGAAGTGCCGATCTACTCTGTCGTACCGGTCACCGAGGGTGTCACCGACATGCGACGTCCCGGCGGCGGCTCACCGCTTTATATCGCTTCGACAGACGACCCGCAGTATAAAACCCTCACATTTGATCCCGTCGGCGAGGTTGTCACTCTCGACGCATCGCGCGGCGGCGACAATAACCGCTTCTGTGCCGTGTTCTATGCCGACAAGATCAACTTCAGAGAAGGCTATGAATACAGTTTCAGATTCAACTATGAGGAGAACTCGACCGCAGCGGTCGCAGACGAGGATGTCTGCACCGGCCATGATGTCTTCACGCTCAAAGTAGTGCCCCGGTATCAGAAATGGACGGGCGGCGTGAATCTCAACTGGAACAACGACCGCAACTGGCGTCGCGTGGCATCCGGCGAAATGCTCGCCGCCGGTGCATCCGACTTCACCAATGACGGCTCGAATGACCGAACGTTCAGCTACGCCCCGCTTGACTTCACCAACACGATAATACCCGAGAACAATGCCTATCCTCAGCTTTTTGGCGAGTCGACCGTTGATGTCAAAGGCTTTAAATGGGCGTCGAACCCGTCGGAAAATGCCATAGCCGGCGATGCTACGCCGCTCGTGCAATATGATATGGTTCAGGCCTTGCGCCCGGGTGTAGCCGGTGTTTTCTGTCGCCCCTGGTATGCCAACACCTGCCGCGAGGTACATTTCGAACCGGGCTCGCAGATCGCCGCCCAGCAGTATCTACACTATGACCGCGCCTGGGTCGACATGGAAGTAGCGCCTTCGCTCTGGTTCACGCTTTCGTCGCCACTGCGCTCGACCGTTGCCGGCGATATGTATCTCCCGACAGCCGGAGCGCGGCAGCAGAATGAATATTTCACCGACATAAACTTTGTATATGGCGTCGACGGCCCGTATAACCGCTTCAAACCTGCTGTGTTCCAGCGCTCGTGGAATCAGGCCAAGGCTCTCGTCTACAGATACGAGGGTCAGCCCGGCAACACGGTCGACGTGAAGGTGGAGACCACGTGGAGTAACGTCTATAACGACGTCACGGTGCCCTATACTGCCGGCCACGGCTTCTCGGTCAAGGCCGATCTGACATCGATGGCGGGTGCCAAACCCGATAAGGTGCTCTTCCGCCTGCCAAAGGCCGATACCTCTTATGACTATTACACTGACAAAGGCGCTTCGGGCGACCACACTGACATAAACCGCACGGCACCCGGTCGCCTGAATCTCGACGAGAAGACGCCGGGTGATATAACCGCCGTCATCGAGGCTCTCACGGCCGACAACAAATATTTCCTTGTCGGCAATCCGTTTATGAGTCATCTCGACATGGCTGCGTTCCTCAGCGTCAACAGCGGTGTCATCGAGCCTAAATATTGGGTTCTCGATGCAACGCGTCAGGGTGCGGCCGTCATGTCGCCCGACGGCACGATTGACGGCTCGGTCGGTGACGACCCGAACTATCTTCCGCCGATGACTGGCTTCTTTGTCGAGGCAAAGACGGCAGCCAAGAATCTCTCGGTGATTTTCAGTCCCGACATGGCAAGCGTCGTGACCGCCAAAGGTTCTTCCGGCGGCGATAGCCGCAGTGCAGCCGAATCGGTGCGCGGTATCCGTGTCACGGCCGTCGAGAGCGGTTCGACCGCGTTGTTGTTGCGTGATGCGTTGGCCTCCGCCGGTTATGACAGCGCTGAAGACGCCATGCTCTTATGCGATAATTCTCTGGGTCTCGCTTCGATGGTATATACTAAAGGCGGCGATCATACTCTCACCGTCAACAGGCTTCCCGAAGTGAACGGTACTGAAGTCGGTGTCATCGCCGATGAAAATACCGTTACGACATTGCGTTTCGACGGACTCGACGGCGAAAACGGCCTCATGCTTTATGATGCCGCGCACGACAGCTATACCGATCTTGAAGACGGTGTGGAGGTGCGTGTCGAGGGCGCTGCTGCCGGACGGCTGTTCATTGTCGACAGCCGCATGTCTGACGGTATCCGCAGCCTGGCCGTGTCGCTGAACGGCCGCAGACTTACCGTTAGATCTCTTGCCGGCGGTCTTGCCGTCAGTGTTTACAATACAATGGGCGTCGAAGTCGCCTCATATGACGACGGCGCAGACAAAGCCGACTTCAATCTCGAGCGCGGCATTTATATTGTTGAGTCTACAGATGTCGAAGACTCCCTCATAAGCAAAATCATAGTCAAGTGAAAAACATACTTATAGCTTCGGTTATATTTGCGGCCACGGTCATCAGCGTGGCCGCACAGACCGGGCCGATACATCAGGGACCGCTGCTGCGCTTCGAGAACAAGGAGGTCGACCTCGGTTATTTCGATGCCGACTCGGTGCAGACCGTCCGTGTCAAGATATATAACCGCGGCGACGCCGACTTGTCGATTATAAATATCTTTACAGATTGCCGTTGCACAAGGCAACAGATAGATAAACGTGTCATTGCTCCCGGCGACTCGACCACGGTCACCGTCGAATATGACGGCAGCGGTCACGCCCCGGGCAAAATACGCCGCACTCTGAGAGTGCGCAGCAATTCCACCGATGACGCGTATGCGTCGTTCTATATCAAAGGCGAAATCAAGCGCCCTCTACGCAAATAATACCGAGTCGCAAAACAATAATTACGCCATAGTCTCGTCAACCTCTCCCGAAATTGCAGCCCCAAGGCGATATGGGGCGACGGCCTCCGGCCGTCGTATGGACCGAGGGTTTCAACCCTCGGATTCTCGCTCGGCGGTATCTGCGTGTATGCCGGGCTGATTATTTATAGTTTTCGGCCTGAAGACGGATAGCTTGGAACAGGCGTCGGTCGGCTTCGGTGAGTGATATGCCGCGGCGCGCCATGACGCGTGTGGCGATATCGAAGAATTTTGTCATTGATACGTCAGAGAAGCCGCTTGCCGCACCGCCTTCGCTGAACGAGGCCACGAAATTGCGCGGGAAGCCTGTGCCGTGGATGTTTACGCCGACACCGATGACCGTGGCGGTGTTAAACATTGTGTTGATTCCGGCTTTTGAGTGGTCGCCCATGATGAGTCCGCAGAATTGCAATCCCGTAGGTAGAAAACGCTGGGCCGGATAGTTCCACAGTTTTATAGGAGTATAGTCGTTTTTCAGGTTTGAAGCCACGCAGCCTGCACCGAGATTACACCACGAACCGATGACGGCATTGCCGAGGAATCCGTCGTGGGCTTTGTTGGAGTAGGGGAATATGACGGCATTGTTTATCTCTCCGCCGACTTTTGAGTGTGAGCCTATTGTTGTGGCACTGTAGATTTTCGTGCCCATGTTGACTGTTGCGTGATCGCATACGGCGATTGGGCCGCGCATGGTTACGCCTTCCATGACCTCGGCCTCACTGCCGATATAGACTGGCCCGTTTTTGACATTGATGATAGAGCCTTCGACAGAGGCGCCCGGCGATATGAAGAGCCGCGCTCTGTCGCCTATGACAGTGACGCTGTCGGGTATGGATGCGCCGGTGCGGCCTGCTGTCATCAGGGCGAAATCGCTTTCGATGACGCGGCCGTTGAGCAGGAAGATGTCATACAGGCGATCGACGGCGGTGATTTCGCCGCTGTAGTCGCGTCGCGATGTCTCGTCGCCGCGCACGGCTATCAGCCGATCGCCGCTATAGAGCGCTTCACCGTCGGTGAGATTCATGACGGCATCGGCCAAGGCGGAGTCGGCGACGATATTGCCGGCTATGCGCAGGCTGTCGCAGCCGTCGGTCGCGGAAAAGAGCTCTTTGAGATAATCGACGGTGTCATAGCTGTAGTTGCCGGGAATAAAATGTTCCCAGCGGCGGCGTATGGTCATGATGCCGATGAGGAGTTCGGCTACAGGGCGTGTATATGTCAGCGGCAGCAGATTGTCGCGTGCCGGTTGAGGGTCGAAAAGTATTATATTCATAGTCGGTGCCATATATTTTTTTACTCGCTGTAAAATTAGTCAAAATTGTGTAATTTTGCTTCAAATCTTTTAGATATGAATTTTATAAGAACGGAAATAGATGGCGTTGTCATCATCGAGCCGCGCCGCTTTGGTGACGACAGAGGATATTTTTGCGAGACATTCAAGCGCGAGGAGTTTGAACGCGAGGTCGGCAAGGTTGATTTTGTTCAGGACAACGAGTCGCTGTCGAGGCGCGGAGTGGTCAGAGGCCTTCACTTTCAGCGCGGTGCCTCGTCTCAGGCCAAGCTTGTCAGAGTGTCGCAGGGCGAGGTCGTCGATGTTGTGGTCGATCTGCGTGGTGATTCGCCGACGTTCGGGCGTCATCTTGCGGTGACACTGTCGGCGGCAAACGGGCGCCAGATGTTTGTTCCCCGCGGTTTCGCCCACGGTTTTGCCGTAATAAGCGATTTGGCTCAGTTTCAGTATAAGGTCGATAATGTCTATGATCCGGCGTCGGAGGTCACGCTCGCTTTCGACGATCCGGCGCTGGCTATCGAATGGCCTTTGGATCGCGATGAGATGATACTTTCGCCTAAAGATATGTGCGGGTTGCCCTTATCGGCGATCGAGCCGTTTTGACCGATATGTGAGAACACGCGTGATCACGGTTTAAAAAGATTAATCCCCGCCCTCCGGTCAGTGCCGGATGGCGGGGATTTTGAGCGTTTTTGTTCTGTGGCCTTATCGGCGTTCGATGCGCTTGACGGCCCGACGGACTTTCTCGACTTCGTGGATTGTGGCGACTGCGGCCGCAAGTGTTACAACCTCGAGGGCAAGATGGATAAGAAAACGTTTGCAGTGACCTTTATGGCCGAGACAATGGTCTTTCATAATTTGGAGTGTTTAAATCGTTGACAATATTATTGACGGGGTTGTAAACCTCGCGTTATGATAGTCAAACACTCCCGGCAGGCGGCTTGTTGTCAAACGAATGTTAAAACTGCCGCTGAAAGACGAGTTTTATTCGACGACGGCGCGGACGACGACGGGGAAGTGGTCAGACGGCGTGCGTGCGCGATATTTGTGGAGCACGAGCTCTTTAGGGGCGTTGCCGCTGGTGAAAGTCGAGTCTTTGCCCTCGTCGCTGCGGTAGGTGTCGGTCAGTATACCGTATTTCTCGATGTCTATGCCCGGAGTGACGAAGATGTGGTCGAGGCGGCTGTCAGAGTAGTTCTCGGCCGAGAAGTCGTTGAATGTGCCGTTGAGAGCGTATGTTATGTCGCTGATGACATAAGAGTCACGGAATGTCCCGTCACCGGTGATGGTCTTATAGCCTTCTTCGTTCTGATCGAAGTTGAAGTCGCCGGTAAGGAAGACCGGCAGGGTGCTGTCGATCTCCTGCATTTTCTGACGGATTAGCTTTGCGCTCTCGAGACGAGCCTGAACGCCGATGTGATCCATGTGGAGATTGAAGTACAGGAATTCGCGACCAGAGTCTTTGTGGCGGAATTTACCCCATGTGCAGATGCGGGGACAAGCTGCGTCCCAGCCTTTTTTGCCGGGCACGTCGGGAGTCTCGCTAAGCCAGAAGTCGCCGTGCTCGACGAGATCGAATTTGCCGGTGTTGTAAAATATGGCCGAATGCTCGCCGCCTTCTTTGCCGTCTTCGCGGCCTACGCCGATATATTCGAAGCCGGGCAGGGCTTTTTTGAGGTCGTCGAGCTGGTTGCGGTGGCCTTCCTGAGTGCCGAAGATGTCAAACTCGTGATATCTGACGAGAGATGCAAGAGCGGGGAAACGGGCTTCCCAACCGTCGCCGACCATAGAGTCGCCGCTGTTGTAGAGACGCAGGTTGTATGTGGCGAGATTGAATCGGGCCGGTGTTTGCTCCTCTTTGCCGTTGCTGCACGACAACAGAGCCACGGCCATGACCATAAAGGCGAGAATGTGTTTGATTTTCATTTGACTGTGATACTTTAAAGTTTTGGTTTCAGGTATTTGTTGTTTAACTGTTGAGAGTATTGATCATTGTGTCGAAGGCTTTCTCGAGACCTTCGGCATCTTTGCCGCCGGCCTGTGCGAAGCCCGGTTGTCCGCCGCCGCCGCCTTTGATGGCTTTGGCTGCCTCGCGCACGATGACAGAGGCGTTTTTGCCTTCTTTTACGAGGCTGTCGGTGAGCATGACGGTCAGAAGAGGTTTGCCGGAGGCGTCGGATGTAGCGCCGACGAAGGCAAACGGTTCACTGACGCGGCTGCGGATTGCGAAAGCGACGTTCTTGACGATATCGGGGATGCGGACACCCTTCATGGCCGCTAAACGCATTCCGCCGACGGTCTTGGCGCCGGCGATGAGCTGGTCGGCTATGGCATTGACGCGTTCGTTGAAGTATTCTTCGACCTGATGTCGCAGGTCGGCGTTCTCGTCGACTGACTTCCTGAGGGCCGAGATGACGTCGGGCGCGTTGTTGAGCATTGAACTGACGGCTTTGAGCACGGATTTCATTTCGTCGATGGCATTCTCGACGTTTTCGCCGGTTATGGCCTCGATGCGGCGTATGCCGGCGGCGATGCTGCTCTCGCTGATGATCTTGACCATGCCGATATTGCCCGTGTTTGCAACATGGGTGCCGCCGCAGAGCTCGACAGAGTCACCGTAGCGTATGACTCGTACCTCTTCGCCGTATTTCTCGCCGAAAAGTGCCATGGCACCCATCTCGCGCGCTTTGTCAATAGGTAGGCTGCGGTGTTCCTCACGGCTGACAGCCTGGCGGATGCGGCGGTTTACGAGACGCTCTACACGGCTGATTTCCTCGGGTGTGAGTTTCTGGAAGTGAGAGAAGTCGAAGCGGAGCACCTCGGGTGATACAAACGATCCGCGCTGTTCGACATGTGTGCCGAGCACTTCACGCAGGGCTTCGTGGATCAGGTGGGTCGCCGTGTGGTTGCGTGACGTGGCTTCGCGGGCTTCGACGTCTATGGCAGCTGTAAACACGGCCGCCGGATTTGCGGGCAATCTCTTTGTAAGATGGACGGCCGAGCCGTTTTCACGCTTGGTGTCGTAGACCTCTATGACCTCTCCTGTGGCGGTGTCGGTCAGAGTGCCACGGTCGCCGACCTGACCGCCCATTTCAGCGTAGAAGGGCGTCTCGGCAAGCATTATCTGGTAAAATTCGTTGTTTTTCTGCTTTACATGGCGGTAGCGCAGTATGTTGGTCGTCGCTTCGTTGAGATCGTATCCGACAAATTCCTGGTTGCCTTCATTGACGGTGACCCAGTCTGAGGCCTCGACGGCGGCGGCGTTGCGGGCGCGCTGCTTCTGTGCCTCCATCTCGCTGTCAAACTCGGCGCGGTCGAGCGTCATGCCGTTTTCTTTGAGAATGAGCAGCGTGAGGTCGAGCGGGAAGCCGTATGTGTCGTAGAGTGTGAAGGCCTGTTTGCCCGAGATCATGTCCTTGCCGGCGGCACGGGCGGCACTCATGGCGTCGTCGAGCATTTTGATGCCGTTCTCGAGAGTGCGCAGAAAGGCGTCTTCTTCCTCTTTGATGACTTTCATTATAAGATCGCGCTGGCTCTTGATCTCGGGATAGGCGTCGCCCATGCTGTCGATGAGTGTGTCGACCAGACGGTAGATGAAAGCGTTTTTCTGACCGAGGAAAGTATAACCGTAACGGACGGCGCGGCGCAGGATGCGGCGTATGACATACCCGGCCTTGGCGTTGCCGGGCAACTGTGAGTCGGCGATCGAGAATGAGATCGTGCGCACGTGGTCGGCGACTACGCGCATGGCGATGTCGACCTTGGTGTCTTCACCGTATTTTTTGCCCGAGAGTGATGCAATCTTATCGATCAGCGGAGTAAAGACGTCGGTGTCGTAGTTTGATTTCTTTCCCTGCAGGGCCATGCATAGACGTTCGAAGCCCATGCCGGTATCGATGACTTTTGCAGGCAGAGGCTCGAGAGAGCCGTCGGCCTTGCGGTTATATTGCATGAACACGAGATTCCATATCTCGATCACCTGGGGATTGTCTTTGTTGACAAGTGATGCGCCGTCAACAGCGGCACGCTCTTCGTCGCTGCGCAGGTCGATGTGTATCTCCGAACACGGACCGCAGGGACCGGTGTCGCCCATCTCCCAGAAATTGTCGTGCTTGTTGCCGTTGATGATGTGGCTCGCGGGAAGATGATTCTCCCAGATCGAGGCAGCCTCGTCGTCGCGGGTCAGACCCTCGTCGGGAGCCCCCTCGAAGACAGTGGCATAAAGACGGTCGGGGTTGAGTTTCAACACGTCGACAAGATATTCCCAAGCCCAGTCGATAGCTTCACGTTTGAAGTAGTCGCCAAACGACCAGTTGCCGAGCATCTCGAACATAGTATGGTGGTATGTGTCCATGCCCACCTCCTCGAGGTCGTTGTGTTTGCCGCTGACACGCAGGCACTTCTGCGAGTCGGCTACACGTCTGAACTTAGGCTCTTTGTTGCCCAGAATTATATCCTTGAACTGATTCATGCCCGCGTTGGTAAACATCAGCGTCGGGTCGTCCTTGATAACCATCGGCGCCGATGGTACGATATGATGGTTCTTGCTGTTGAAAAAGTCTTTGAATGACTCTCTGATCTCTTTAGCTGTAAGCATTTCGGAAGATGTAGTTATAGTCTTACTTTTAATAATTCTAAAATAATCTGCAAAATTAGTCTAAAGTTATTATTTTTGCAAAACAAATTCCACTTATATGCCTATCCAAGCCATATATAAACCGGATGAGTCAGAAAGCATTCTATCGCTATAACCCCGCTACGGAGAACTATGACCGCGTCTATCCGACGACAGGCGCGCGTTATCGGGCATACTTCCGGCAATCGGTCGTCGGCATTGTCGTCGGCGTCGTCGCGCTTATCCTTGCCTACAACCTCTTCGAACTCCCGCGAGAGAAACGCCTCCACCGCGAGCTCGACCGCGTATCGGCCCAAATTGATGTCCTCGACCGTCGGGCCGATGAAGCCATCGCCGTCATGGAAGAGATTGCCGCACGCGATAACAACTTCTACCGGGTCATGATGCAGGCCGACCCGATCACTGACGCACGCCGCTATGCAGGCCTCGAGCGACGTCGCAACTACGAGACTATCGACAGCATGGGTGACGCTGACCTCACCAAAGCCACCGTCGACCGTCTCGACCGTCTTGATCATATGATTTACTCACAGATAAAATCATTCGACTTCCTCGCCGATCAGGCCCATCAACTTAAAGACCGCACCAACCATATTCCGGCAATACAGCCCATATCGGAGAAATATCTCCGCGCTATGGCCTCCGGATACGGCTATCGCCGCGACCCTATCTATGGCACAACTAAATTTCACGAAGGCATGGACTTCTCATCCCCCGTCGGCACACCCGTCTACGCCACCGGCGACGGCCGCGTGACGTCAGCTGCCTGGAACAGCGGCTACGGCAACCTTGTAGAAATCGATCATGGATACTCGTATACAACCCGTTATGCCCATCTCTCCGAAATAAGTGTACGCCCCGGTCAACAAGTTAAACGCGGAGACCTCATAGGCAAAGTCGGAAACACCGGCAAATCGACCGGCTCACATCTACACTACGAAGTACGCCTGCGGGGTGTGCCACAAAACCCCGTTAACTACTACTTCTACGACCTTACCCCCGATGAATACGCCGAAATGATACGTCAGGCCGAAAATGCCGGACATGTCATGGACTGATCTACCAATCCCATTCCCGCCATGGACCACATAGAAAAAAAATATTACAAAATACGCGAAGTAGCCGATATACTGGGCCTGCCGCCCTCGACCCTGCGCTTCTGGGAAAGTAAATTCACCCTCGTCAAGCCCCGTCGCAACTTAGGAGGCACGCGATTCTACACTCCTGCCGACATCGAGATACTGCGTCTCATCTTCTATCTTGTCAAAGACAAAGGCCTCAAGCTCGAGGCCGCTGAAGCCGAGATCCGTCGTAATCGCACCGGCGTAACGCGCCGCTACCGCGCGATAGAGCGTCTTAAAGACATCCGCACAAAACTTACCGGCCTCCTCCAAGCCGTCGAGAATAAAAAATAACAAACTGGTGAAACTGATAGCAATATATTGACAATTAAATGATTGTAATGGATGTTGCATAATGTTGTGAAATAAAAAAAGCCGATTGGTCAATAAAAAATCGCAAAACACTTGCACAATTCAACAAAACGCCCTACCTTTGCAACGCAAAAAGCAACGATGGTGCCATAGCTCAGTTGGTAGAGCAAAGGACTGAAAATCCTTGTGTCCCCGGTTCGATTCCTGGTGGCACCACCTTCAATAAAGTTA
>CAJTKG010000045.1 GCA_910576935.1 uncultured Muribaculaceae bacterium | reverse complement strand
GCTACTGCGGCAGACATCCCCGCGCGTCTAAACCGACCGAATCGATGTCAGACGCACATTGACATCGTTGTTACAAACCATCGACCGTCGCTCACGTATCGGCGACCTTTTCGTATCCGGCAAATAACAGCAGGCGTCTGACTTTGAAGTCAGGCGCCTGCATGATATTGTCGTGAAAGGTGTATTATTCGATTGTTGTTTTGGCTACTTCGACGTCGCGGCCCATCTGTATTACGCCTTTGAGATGTAGCGTTGAGTCCATGATTATGATGTCGGCGTCTTTGCCGTGTTCGAGGCTGCCCTTGCGGTCGTATACACCCATTATGCGTGCCGGAGTTTCCGATGCCATGCGGGCGACGTCTTCGAGGGGGATCTTGGCCTTGTTGACGGCGACGCGGAAGAGTCTGTCCATCGTTGCGATACTGCCGGCGATGGCTGAGCGGTCAGATAGCTTGCAGACGCCGTCTTCGATTATGACGCGTGGGTCGAAAGCGGTCTCGCTGTCAGATGCGGCGCATGCGAGAGCGTCGGTGATAAGAGCTGTGCGCGCCGTGCCTTTGAATTTATGGATAAGTCGCAGAATGATTGGCGGTACATGTATGCCGTCGGCGATCATCTCTACGTTCATGCCGTCGGTGAGGTAAACAGCCTCGACAGTGCCGGCGTGACGGAACATGCCCTCTTTGTGTGATGCGGTCATTGCGTCGTAGAAGTGTGTCGCCAGTGAGTAGCCTGCACGGTAGGCGCGTTCGACGTCGTCGAGTTGTGCGGCCGTGTGGGCAAGGGCAACGACAATGCCTTTTGAACGCAGATAGCGGGCAAACTCTTCAGAACCCTGAAGCTCGGGCGCGGAGTCCCAACGCTTGATGCATCGGAATTCTTCGACCAAAGGCACATATTCGTTAGGGTCGGCGATGCGGATGTTCTCTCGCATCTGGCCGCCGGCCATCTTGGGGTTGAAGTAAGGACCTTCGAGGTGTAGACCGAGGATGCCGTTCATCGGGTCCTCCATCAGTTTCTCACAGGTCACGGCGGCATCGGAGATCATTTCTGTCGTCGATGACGAGAGGGTGGGGAAGATCGATGTCGTGCCGTGAGAACGGTGAGCTTCGACGGCTGTCATGAAAGCGTCTGCGCTTGTCTCCATGAAGTCGCGGCCGCCACCGCCGTGTACGTGCATGTCGATGCCGCCGGGTAGCACGTATGCCCCTTCGGCGTCGATGATGCGGTCAACCATAGTCAGACGATTGCTATGGTTGAGTATGTCTTTGATATAGTGGTCTTTGATGATGAGTGAGCCGTTTTCGACCCAACCGGTGGGAGTAAATATTTTGCCGTTGATAAGTTGTGTAACCATTGTTGTTTCAGGTCTGAGATTATAGTAGTGCAAAGGAACGAAAAAAATGCATAACATTCAAATTATTGTCATATTGCTGCCACAAATGAACTAAAAGAGTATTATGTTTGTAATGCTTTGGGAATCAGTAGATAACAGGGTGGTGGTATTTGGGCGGGTAATTTGCTGAACAATATTTATGATATGTTAACCGAATTTTTGTTTTTAAAATAGCCTTTATAGCGGCTTGTTTGCACCTGTTAAATGCAGAAATCGCGAATTTGGTTAAAAACGTCCAAAATGGTTATTGAATGTTATCGGCTCGTCACAGACTTGTCGATGCGCGGCGGTTTGGTATAATTTTTGTATCTTTGTAAGTTGCAAAAATGAGAATTATGTCAGAACAATATATTTCAGTAAAAGGCGCGCGTGTCAACAATCTCAAGGATATAAGCATTGATCTGCCGCGCGGCGAATTTATCGTTGTGACGGGTCTGTCGGGCTCTGGCAAGTCGTCGTTTGCGTTCGACACGCTCTATGCCGAAGGGCGTCGCCGCTATGTCGAGAGTCTTTCGTCGTATGCGCGTCAGTTTCTTGGCAAGTTGCGTAAACCCGAGTGCGACTACATCAGAGGACTTCCGCCGGCAATCGCCATAGAGCAGAAGGTAAACACCCGTAATCCGCGTTCGACCGTGGGCACATCGACAGAGATCTACGACTATCTGCGCATGCTTTTCGGTCGTGTAGGTCACACCTATTCGCCTGTGTCGGGTGTCGAGGTCAGAAAGCATACAGTCGACGACGTTGTCGCCGCTGCCGCGTCTTATCCCGAGGGTACGCGCATCGCCGTGGCGGCTCCGGTCGTGCTGCCCGAAGGACGCACGTTTGAGGCCCAACTCGACATTTATCTGAAAGAAGGCTTCAGCCGCCTCGTGACTGCCGACGGCACTTTTGTCGACATAACCGATATAGTCTCGGGTGACGGAAAACTTGAAAATGCCGCCGAGGTGATGTTGCTTGTCGACCGGCTTGCCGTGGCACGCGAGGGCGACGAGCTCTCGCGTCTGGCCGAATCTGCCGAGACCGCCTTTTTTGAAGGACGCGACTGCTGTAGACTTATCGTCTGGCACGATGGCAATATTGCCCGTCATGATTTCTCGAAACGTTTCGAAGCCGACGGCATGACTTTCGTCGAGCCGAGCGAGCAGATGTTCAACTTCAATAATCCTTATGGCGCGTGTCCGACATGCGAAGGTTTCGGGCGTGTGCTCGGCATCGACGACAAGCTTGTCGTGCCCGACCGCTCGCTGACGGTCTTCGAGGGCGCGGTGGCCTGTTGGCGCAGCGAGCTGATGAGCGAGTGGAAGCGCCGCTTTATAGCCGTAGCGGCCAAACACGATTTCCCGATACACGTACCCTATGCCGACCTTACACACGACCAACTCGATCTGCTTTGGCACGGCGACGGCAACGGCTCGGTTTCGATCGACGCTTTCTTCGAGTGGCTCGAAAGCCAGCGTTACCAGATACAATACCGTGCGATGATGGCCCGATACCGGGGCAAGACCACATGCCACGACTGTCACGGGTCGCGTCTGAGACGCGACGCGGCGTATGTCAGGATAGCGGGCAAGACAATATCCGACATCACGACAATGCCCGTCTCCGATGCTGTCGCCTGGTTTGACCTTCTCGAACTGAACGACACAGACGGCCGCATAGCCGAACGACTGCTCGTGGAGATCAAGAGCCGTCTGCACTTCCTGCTCGATGTCGGTCTGGGCTATCTCACACTCGACCGTCTGTCAAACTCGCTGTCGGGCGGCGAGAGCCAGCGCATCAATCTGGCTACATCGCTCGGCAGCAGCCTCGTAGGCTCGCTTTATATACTTGACGAACCGTCGATAGGTCTGCATCCGCGTGACACAGACCGTCTTATCGGCGTGCTCGGCAAGCTGAAGTGTCTCGGCAACACTGTTGTCGTCGTCGAACATGACGAAGAGATAATGCGCGCGGCTGACCGCATTGTCGATATAGGTCCTGACGCCGGTACCGGCGGAGGAGAGATAGTCTACAATGGTCCGGTACCGTCTGATGCCGCGTCGGCCGAACGCGAGGCCCCGCTGTCGCACACTATGCGCTATCTCTCAGGATCGGAGACAATCGCTACGCCACGTGTGCGCCGCCGCTCGTCGAGCTACATCGAGGTCAGGGGTGCAGCCGAACATAATCTGAAGAATATCGATGTCAGATTTCCGCTCGGAATGATGACCGTGGTCACCGGTGTCAGTGGCTCGGGTAAATCAACTCTTGTCAGAGATATACTTTACAAAGCTGTCAACCGCGAGCTCGGCAATCCGGGCGACGCGCCGGGTCTGTTCAAGTCGCTCAAAGGAGACATAAGCCGTCTGGATGCCGTCGAGTTTATCGACCAGAATCCTATCGGCAAGTCGACGAGGTCTAATCCGGCCACATATCTGAAGGCCTACGATGAGATTCGCGCGCTCTTTGCCGAGACGCAGGCTGCCAAACAGATGGATTTCAAGCCGGCATATTTCTCGTTTAACGCCGAGGGCGGCCGATGCGAGGAATGCAAGGGCGAAGGTTCGATCTCGATCGAGATGCAGTTTATGGCTGACATTGTCGTACCTTGCGAATGTTGCCACGGCAAACGTTTCAAGCCCGAGGTGCTTGAGATAAGTTACAGAGACAAGAATATCTACGATGTGCTCGAGATGACAATAGACGAGGCCATCGATTTTTTCGGCGAGAGTGACGGCGCGACCGAACGTCGCATCGTACGCCGCCTTATGCCGCTTAAGGATGTAGGACTCGGATATATAAAACTCGGACAGTCGTCGTCGACGTTATCAGGCGGCGAGAACCAGCGCGTCAAGCTCGCGTGGTTTCTGGCACAGGAAAAGCCTCGGCCGACGCTGTTTATTTTCGACGAACCGACGACGGGTCTGCATTTCCATGATATCAACATATTGCTTAAAGCCTTTGACCGTTTGCTTGAGCGCGGCCACACTCTCGTCGTCATCGAGCATAATATCGAGGTCATCAAATGTGCCGACAATGTCATCGATATCGGTCCGGAAGGTGGTGAAGGCGGTGGCGAAGTCGTTGCTGCAGGCACTCCGGAAGAGATAGTCGAAGCCCGCAAAGGCCATACGTTTAAATATCTCGCGGCAAAACTGAAATAAAATCATTGCGGCGGTCGGTTTTTAGAGTATGTTTGGGTTTAACTTCTATTCACTTGAAGAGGATTTTTTGAGATGTATCCGCAAGTTGAGGAGGGCGCGATGCGGGCATCGCAACCGACGAAATCTTGGCGGATACAGCCAAAAAAGACCTTCGAGGGGATAGAAATAAACCATTGAGCAATACCATTCAAAAAATTTGTGTTAAATTCAAACATACTCTTAGATAATATATGTAATTTTGCATGATATATGACAACAGAAAGAAAGTCAGTGTTTAAACGCGGCGCCGACGACGGTTTGTGGGCGGGTATCTATTTGTCGGTGCTCGTAATTGCCTTGTTGCTGTCGATCAAGTCGTTGCTCGCAGGCATGCTTGGCCTGGTGATGGCGGTCTGTGTGCCCGTCACCACGTATATGTTGCTTAGACGCGCCTACAGGACCGATTACGGTACGACGCGTTTCTCGGAGCTGTGGATGCAGGGCATCTGCACCTTTTTCTTCGGCAGTCTTATAATGGCTGTGGCGCTATATATCTTCCTCGAATTCATAGAGCCGGGATATATCTACGCTGTGGTCGGACAAGCGGTTGAGACATATCGCGCTGTCGGCTCGCCCGAGGCTGTCGAGTTTGCCGACATGCTTCAGAAGCTTGTTGACGGCAAGATGTTGCCGTCGCCGATAATGGTGGCTGTCGACATGATATGGACCGTGTCGTTCACAGGGTCGGTGTTGTCGTTGCTGCTTTCGCTGATAGTCAGGGCTGTGCCTCTTAAAAAGAGGACTTAAAACATATTTAACCGTTTGCAGATGGATATTTCAGTAATAGTACCGCTATATAATGAAGAGGAGTCGCTTCCCGAACTCGAGGAGTGGATAGCCCGGGTCATGGACGAGCATAAATTCTCGTACGAGATAATTTTTGTCAATGACGGCTCGACCGACGGTTCGCGGCGCGTAATCGAGGAGCTCAGAAAGCGTAATCCGAATGTCAAGGGAATATCGTTTCGCCGTAACTACGGCAAGTCGCCGGCGCTCAACACCGGTTTCCGTGCGGCCAAAGGTGACGTCGTCATCACGATGGACGCCGACCTGCAGGACAGTCCCGATGAAATCCCCGAACTCTACCGTATGATCACCGAAGACGGCTACGATCTCGTTTCGGGCTACAAACAGAAACGCTATGACCCTCTGTCGAAGACGATACCGACCAAGCTTTTCAACGCTACGGCGCGCCGGGTCAGCGGCATCAAAAACCTCCACGATTTCAACTGCGGGCTGAAAGCCTATCGTCGCAAAGTCGTCGAGCGGATTGAGGTCTACGGCGACATGCACCGCTATATACCTTATCTGGCCAAGCTCGCCGGCTTCAATCGCATAGGGGAGAAAGTAGTTCACCATCAGGCCCGCAAATACGGCAAGACAAAATTCGGCCTCGACAGGTTTGTCAACGGATATCTCGATTTGGCCACACTTTGGTTTACAGGTAAGTTCGGCGGTAAGCCGATGCATTTCTTCGGTCTGCTCGGTAGCCTGATGTTTATACTCGGCTTTATCGCCGTGGCATTTGTCGGGGGCATGAAGCTATATCATATGTATTCGGGCCACAGTTATATACTTGTGACCGATTCGCCGTATTTCTATCTGTCGCTGGTGCTGATGCTTCTAGGGTCACAACTCTTTCTGGCGGGATTTGTCGGGGAGCTTGTCGTTAGAAATTCGCCCAAGCGCAACGACTATGAGATAGACGGCACTGTAGGATTCGACGCCACTGTGAAATGATAGGGCGCGGCACACTCATATCGGCCATTGCTGCAGCCGGAGTATCTCTGGCTCTCCTGCCGTCGTGTAACTCGACAGGGTGTACCGAAAACCGCAATGCCATACCGCAGGCCGAGTTTTTTGCCGCCGGCAGCGAGGAGACCATAACGCTTGACTCGCTCGAGATTGTCGGCGTCAGCGCTCCGCGCGACTCGGTGCTGTCGGCCCCCGGCACAGAGGTGTCGAAGATTTATCTGCCTATGCGGCCGACCGCCGACGTGACCGCCTGGTCGTTTGCCTACCGATGGAAAGCACTCGACGATCCGCGTCTTAATGATACGATCACATTCGCCTATACGTCAATACCATATTTTACGTCTGAGGAGTGTGGTGCGACATACCGCTACCGGATAGACCGCATGGACTATACCCGTAGGCTTATCGACTCTGTCGCCGTCGTCGATTCGATGATAACAAACATCGACAAGGTTTATATAAGAATATTCTTTAAAGTTTCAGAATCGGATGAATAGCCGCCTGACGAGTATATCGATTATTTTGGCCGTTGTCGCTTTGTCTGTCATGATGCCCGTGACGGCTCAGCGTCGCCGCATGACACCGGTCGACAATCCGTCGACAATGACGCAGGCTGTCAACGAGACCAGAAACGACACCGCCCGCATCAACGCTGCGCGCCGCGCCCGCTCGGTGCACTATCACGACGACGCCGGCAATGTAGTCTATCTCGACACTGTTACAGGCGAGGAGTGGCGCGACTCGACAATTGTCATGTCGCTGCCGAAGATGAAGTATCCCCTGATTTTCGAAGGAGCTGTCGGCGTTAACATCTGGGATCCGGTTATGCGGGCTTTCGGGCAGCATTACGGGCTTGCCGACGCATGGGTAGAGTTGAGTCTGCACAACCGCTACAAACCTATATTCGAGTTTGGCCTCGGTCAGGCGAAATATACACCGTCAGACGGCAATTATACTTACAAAACACCTACAAGCGTCTATTTCAGACTCGGCGCCAATTATAACTTCCTGTATAACTCGTCGCCCGACTATCAGTTTTTCGGAGGATTGCGCTATGGTTTCTCTCCGTTCTCATACTCGGTTACAAACATCACTGTCGACTCGCCCTACTGGGATGAGACCGTCGGCTTCGACTTACCGTCGCGCAACGCTACCGCCGGATGGCTCGAAGTTGTCTTTGGTCTCAAAGTGAAGTTGTGGGGGCCGATTTCGGCCGGCTGGACCATAAAGTACGGCAGCCTGCTGCATTGCAGCACGAGCGCCAACGGCAAGCCGTGGTATATCCCGGGCTTCGGCACACGCGGGTCAGCGCTCGGCGGCAGTTTCTCTATAAGCTATACGCTGTCTCTGAACAAAGCCAAGACTCCCGAGGTTATAGAAGAAAAGCTGCCTGAAACGGGAGAGATGCTTCCGCCTGTCAGCGAAGAATAGGTAATCATGAAAAAGATAATCATCATCGGCGCCTCGTCGGGTATGGGTATGAGAATTGCCACCGATTTTGCCCGCGCGGGCTGGCGTGTCGGCGTCGCAGCCCGACGCCTCGACCGTCTCGAGGAAATAAAAGAGCTTTATCCCAACAGAGTGGCGTGCTCGGCAATAGACGTCACGGCTCAGGATGCGGTAGAAAAATTTGAAGACCTCATCGAAACAATCGACGGCATGGACATACTGCTATATGCCGCCGGATGCGGCTGGAGCAATCCCGACCTTGACGAGTCAAAAGATTTGGCCACGATTGATGTCAATGTCAAGGGATTCACGCGCATCGTCAACGCCGCCTATCGCTATTTTAAGGCGACGGCAAATGTCAGCCGGGGGCGTATCGCTGTCATAACATCTGTCGCCGGCGTCAAAGGCCTCGGGATCTCGGCGGCCTATTCGGCGACAAAACGTTACCAATGGACCTATCTGCAAGCACTCGACCAACTCGCCCATATGCAGCACGTCAATGTTTCAATCACGGATATACGTCCGGGCTTTGTCGACACCGATCTTCTCGACAAGAAACGCAACTATCCGATGCTGATGAGCATAGACTATGTGGCGCCACGCATCGAGAGGGCTATCATGAAGCGTCGCCGCGTGGCTGTAATCGATTCACGATGGAGAGTCGTCAGCGGTCTCTGGCGCGTCATACCCGACTGTCTTTGGCCGCATCTCGGCGTGGATCTGTGACGCTTTATTTATTCGGCTTCCTGAACAGACGATAGCCGACAAAGGCTGCAACCGCCAGAGCGGCGATAAACGAAACTATAAACCAGATGTCGTCGGGGTCGGGCTGATCTCTGTGTGTCAGTATATAAACGGTCGGAGGAAGCAGGTATACAGCGGCAAAGGTTATGACTATCGCAAGGATCTTAAATAATGTTTTCATATAGCTGATAATTAATTGGCTTGGTTTGTTTTAGGTCAAACATTTGTGCATTTTTGACCCGGTGGAACATGCCAGAGCGGGTGCGATGTTGCTGTCATTTGTTTCTGTATCTGATATGGTCTTTATGGTGGTCAGGGTTTATAATGGGTGGTTGCCGGACAGCAGGATGGAAAAACTATAGTTTGTTTATGTTAGAAATTGTTTTCCTTATCTCAACAATCAAATCGTCACCATATGACATGACTAACGAGAGATTCGGAGATGTGTCACTGAAATTCGTCGCACATCCATAAAAGCACAGAAAAGAATTGGTCACGCTATTCATTTCAATGTCCTTGTTGTGTATGCGGCTTGTGCGTTTGAGTCGTTGCAATAGAGTGTGCAGATGGTTGACTTTTGTGACAATGTCCGTTATATCATCTTGTGTTCCGGTGGTTTCTTGGATTTGCTGTGCTTTGTCTATTACCGATGATATGCTTTCTTCGATTTTCTTGAGGTCTTCGATGTGCATTTCTTTAGCGTATCGGTCTTCGTTCAGTTTTTTTGATAGATACCATGCTGCAAACACTGTGACAAGGCTTGTTGCAATGATAGTAGTGACGTCTGCTAAAGAGATCCTGTTGTCAAAGCTGAATTCATCGGTCAGCATCCGGCTGAGTGCAAATCCCAAGGCAAATGAAACCGCAATGGATACAACAAGCCAAAAAGGTCTTATCGTTCTGCCTTGTCCCATATTTCTCGATTGATAAAATCAACAATCCATGAAAATATAGATGTTTTGAACTCTATAGTGTTTCTGACATCCTTGACGCCATACTTACGGGCGAGCTCTCCAAATGATTGATCAAGGAAAGAGCTCGGATATCCGTTTGTGCCGTCAAGTTCGACTATAAGCTTTTCACTGTTGTCTTTCGCCTCAAGATATTTCGGTTTTAAAATGCGGTCGTAAAATTCTTCTCCTGAATATTGGCCAAGGCGAATCCAACGACCGCCTAAGGTTGTACCATAGTCTTTTGCGATGTTAATGATGTTTGCCATTTGGTATAATTGTCAAAATTAATGGTCATTGAATAGTATGTTCCTACGAAATTGGTGTGGCGTTCTACAGTATATTCATCTTTATAACGCAAAGTTACGCAATTTGTTATTAATGTAAAATCAGAAATATATTTATTTTTTATCATCTGATTCATCTGGAGGAAGCCATTGCCACGGTTGGGCTGTTTTGTCGATGACCCGATTTTACCCTCGATTGCTTTTCGTATCAGACGTCGGTCGGGATAAAACAACCCTATCAGTGCTTTTCTGTACGACGATATAATACCCATACCCATATCGACAAAGACTAATTTTAACATTTCATTTTCTAATTTATAGTACATCCACCAATTGATATTACGGTCTTTTATGCCATGCTCGAGCGCATTACCGATAATCTCTGTCACCAATGTATTCAGATCATAATAGTTTCTGATACCGATTTTCTCAAGTTCCCGTGTTATCATCTGTATTACATGAGGCGTTATGGTCGACTCTTTGGTGAAACGTGTCCTTTCTCCCGTCAGATGAAAATGCAAAGTCTTGGCGGCATTGTTCGAGACTTGAAGTGTATGTCTGACACTCTGTGACAATGGACCGGACGAATATAGCGCTATTGTCTTGCCTCTATCTGACGCTTTCTGCGCCTGGGCACAAATCGTCATATATGTTTCATACGGGAAATAATCGACTCCTCCTACATCAAGCAATATCTTTTCATTGCGTCTATTTAACATCGACCGTAGTGCTCTGATCAGTTGCGACGCCTCGGCCGACTCGATATTGCAACGTCGCGGCAACTCTATCCGGCAGCCTTTGTTGTGCCGATACCACCATATCAGAGCGACTACTATCAGCCCGACTACAATCGCGGCCGGTATTACTCCAGTTGTTTCTATTCCACTTATTACTGGCATCGGTTATTTGCAGGTTCAACTGACGAGTGCAAAAATAGCGATTTGTTTGAAGAACTCAACTTTTGTAGTTGAAAAATTGAGGCTAAAGCCAAAGCCTTGAAATCGGACAGAATATATCGTTCCCGATTGAGAAATTATTATAATTATAAAGCAAACGCAAATAAAGAGTTAACTCTTTATTTGCGAATTGTTTATGGGAATTGAGCGGCGGACGGGACTCGAACCCGCGACCCTCGGCTTGGGAAGCCAATGCTCTACCAACTGAGCTACAGCCGCATCAAGGAATTAATAACGCTACAAAGTTAATCAAAAAAACTCAGTCGACCGGCATTTAGCGGCAAAAAAATTGGCCGTGGCGTAAATCGGAAGTGTTATATACGAGAGTCAGGAATATTTTGCTATTTTTGTAGCGAATAAATGACAAGAAGATATCCAAATATGAGTCTGCTGGTGGCGCTGACGCTCAAAGCGTCGGGGGCGACCGGCGAGAAATTGCTGTTTCTTCATTCAAAGGTGATACCCGATTATGAATCGTCTGACGATGTTTTTGCCTTGGTGTCGCATAGGGAGTGTACGAAGTTGGCCGGCTCCGTTGTATATGAGACGTGTCTTGCAGGCAGGTCAGAAGTAATTGCCAAAATGTTCGACAGATGCATTGGTTCCGGCGAGATTCGGTATAAAGATAAAAAAGCCGACAAGGTACTGAAGCTGTCGCTCCCGTCAGCACATTCTGTGGAGGAGTCTGTGGCAGATACGGAAGGCCGAAATGATCACGTCGATAAGCTGTATCGACCTAATAAGAAACCGTGGTTTCCGGAGTTTATGTTAGACTCGGGCCTTCTCGACGCATTGTGCGCTTACGCCATCAACGATAAGGTAAAGCCTATCTATCCGGCAGGGTTATATGATAAGGGATGGCTTTACGGCAAAATACGCGATAGTATTTTTGCAATAAGAGAAGAGCGACAACCTTTTATAGGTTTCCATGGAGTAGTGACGACTGCTGTAGCCGGTCGCGGTTGCAGGGAAATTATCGGGTTTGAGCAGTCTGACAGTCGGGGCGAAAATGACTCATGTCGTTTGCTTGACAGGGATACAAAGGCGGTTATCGCGGAGTCGGACATAGATCCGGCGACGGGACTGTTCAGCCTGAGTGCCGCTGATCCGGTAAGAAACGGTATGCTGGTTTTTGAGACGGTTTGCCCGGTGGCATCGGTGGATTTTGGCCTCATTCTCGGGTTTGACATCAGGGTTGATGCTGCATCGTGTTGTATAAAAGACATGTATGGAAATGAAAAGATGATTGGCAAACGTAAGTCACGTCCTAAAGTGTTTGAGGAAACTACCTGGTATGAGGCTGCTTCGGTCGGTAGTAGTGATGCCTACTCGAAATTGTCGGAGATATTTGTCAGAGTGCTGGCTACACTCGGGCCGGATGTCGTCATTGCCGACCCTTATTTTATGGGCACTATCCGTCAGGATGATCGTGGCAATCTTATGCTTGAACCGACACAGCGTGCGTTTATAAACGCTCTCGTGATAGTAGCGGTTGACTATGGGCTCGACAGCGTGACGGTCGTGGGTAATTCGCGAATGAACAATCACGGAGAGGAAGCGACCGATGACAAGTCGAAGATGGACGTGCTTAAAGCCAAATATGAATGCTTGTGGCGCAATTTTTTCGATGGTAAACTTTTCGAGCATATAAAACCGTGGAAAATGGTTTTCCGCAGGGCACAGACCGATTTTCACAACCGATATTGGTTTGAGGGTGACGGCAACGGTTATATCAATGGAAGCCGTGCTGTTATAGTGTCGAACAGTCTGTCGGGTATGATAGAGGCTGATTTCTGCGGTATAGATTCACAGGAGCATTATAACACGGTGACGTCAAGATATGACAATATAATACGTAAGTCTGATCTATTTGCAGAGATATGATAGCGCAGGATATACGGCATATGATAATTGATGAACTTGTGAGTGTCGGACGTGTCGACTGGATGATTGTGAGACATTTGCATGGAGTTGACGACGGGGATTTGCGGCTGGAATTCAATTTGTTTGATGATTGGCGTGGGCGTGATTTGCCATTAGGCAGGCATCAGGGATTTATCAAATTCGTAGGGGCATCGTATGATGATGTCGCGGCTATGATTGATGATGTTTACGAGTATGTGAAAGACGACGATATGGCTGTCGCGAATTTGTGGATTCTCGCACGAAGGATAAATATGGAAGAGGACGATTGTTTACTTGAGCATCTTAAACAGCGGCTGCCGGAGTGGCAGCGTCGTCGAGTCTCTGAGATTATTACCTCGTCGGCTGTTTCTGTGGTTTATGGTGGTGAAAATACTTATCCGACGACAGTTAACGGTTGGTTGCGACTTCAATCTGTATACGCATCAAATGTCTATGATTTAGCCTATTCAATCGTAGAACTTGTCAGAGAAGATCGCACGATTGATATAGATACGCTTTTCAAATTACCGCCGAGCCTTATCGGAGCATTGGTATTTTTTGGCGGCTACCGTCTGTCATTGACACCGGCTGATGCGTTGAAGGTGACAGAGCCGCGGTGTCTCTCGTTGCTTTGTGCGTTGGCGCTAACATATCCATATGACAAATTATATGTGCCTGCATGGTTCTCGCAGGCATTTGTCGACAAGATGATTGCTGACGAAAAACCGGCAATGGGATTGACGTTGTTACGCAAAGCGTGGATATATCGCCCTCAGCCGGCTAAATTTACATTACAGCAGATTAGACTTATGAAGTATTATCGCCGGGCGGTTGTGAATATGCTTACTGCCGACAACGATGCGACACGGCGTTGGATAGGTTTGCTCGACATTGCCGGAGAGATGCCGATAATATTCTATTTCGCAAGCACGATGACATCAAAGCAGATGACTGATGGGGTGCTTAAAACTTTGGGAAATCGGGTGATAGAAGCCATTAAGAATGAGGTCGCGGCATTTCCGGAGATATTGTCACGGCGTGACGGCCATTCGAAACTGACATCGTTGCAGTTTGATGCACCGCAAAGCAAGGTTGCCTTTTGCATGCTTGGCAAAAGTTTGGCTGCACTTGACGATGTAGCGATAAGGAGTTTTGTCAAAATGCTTTACGGATTAAAGTCGCTCTATGCAGGCGGTTATTATGCCCGTATGCTGGCTAAGGGGGTGACCGAATTGCTGCTTATTGCTATTCTATCGTGCGAAATTGTGAATGACGACAAAGAAACGGTATTGATGTGTATTATAGGCAAGATCGACGAAATTGTAATGACGCCATATGTCCACCTTGTCGAACGCGCCCCTGCAATATGGGATCAGAGTTACATCGCGGGTGTATACGACCTCGATAAAGGTAAGGTGATGCTCAACGCTCTTCTAAAAGAAGCTCTCTCCGGACCTACAGGCAAGCAAGTAAGAGACCGAGCGGCTGCCATTGCCGCATCAATAGCCGCGACTTCAACCACACCCTGGCCATTCTGCCGAACTTGATGTCCAGAGCGTTCAAGGATAACATCATTTTATTTCATCTTCCATCAATCATTTTTGGCTGGCATATATCTCTGCGTAAATTTTGATTCCACGGCTACAGTTTCGGGCACGTGGAAGATTTATGCAACCGTGATGCACCGGCGATGCTCTCTGACGTGCTTTCGGGGTAGTTTGTGGCAGGTCTTGTTGATGTCGTCAGTTAAACCTTTTCCACCTTAAATCTGTTTAGATACCGTTATAACTCTAATTAATTCATTGTGATTGTATGGATAAGAAAAGACTTACCGCAGAAAACGGACGCCCAATCGCCGACAACCAGAATGTTCAGACTGCAGGCCGTCCAGGACCTTTTTCAGCCCAAGACCCGTGGTATCTTGAGAAAATAGCACACTTTGATCGTGAAGTAATACCGGAAAGACGTATGCATGCCAAAGGTTCGGGCGCATTTGGTACATTCACTGTTACGCATGATATTACCGAATTTACACGTGCCTCGATCTTTGCCGGAATCGGGAAGCAGACCCCATGCCTCGTAAGGTTCTCGACTGTTGCAGGAGAACGTGGAGCCGCTGATGCTGAGCGTGATATACGGGGATTTGCCATGAAGTTTTACACCGATACCGGTAATTGGGATCTTGTAGGAAACAATACTCCTGTGTTTTTCCTTCGCGACCCTCTGAAGTTTCCCGATCTGAATCATGCCATAAAGCGCGATCCACGTACGGGTATGCGTAACCCTACTGCCAATTGGGATTTCTGGACCCTACTGCCTGAAGCTCTCCACCAAGTCACCATCTCAATGTCGCCGCGCGGCATACCGGCATCATTCCGTAATATGCATGGATTTGGAAGCCATACTTACAGCTTCATAAACAAGGATAACAAGCGAACATGGGTAAAATTCCATTTCATAACCCTGCAAGGTATTAGGAATCTTACCGACAAAGAGGCTGAAGCCATTATCGCCAAAGACCGCGAGTCGCATCAGCGTGATTTGTTTGAGGCTATAGAGCGAGGCGATTATCCGCGTTGGAAGCTTCGTATTCAGCTTATGACGGAAGACGAGGCAAGGAAATATCACATCAACCCGTTTGATCTCACCAAAGTCTGGTATCACAAGGATTTCCCTTTGCGTGATGTCGGCATTCTCGAACTCAACCGCAACCCTGAAAACTTTTTTGCAGAAATAGAGCAGGCGGCCTTCAACCCGACCAATATCATCGACGGCATAGGTTTTTCTCCCGACAAGATGCTTCAGGGACGTCTTTTTTCCTACGGAGACGCTCAGCGTTATCGGCTTGGGGTTAACCACAACCTTATCCCCGTAAACCGGCCGAGATGTCCGTTCCACTCATTCCACCGCGACGGGCAGATGCGTACCGATGACAATTATGGAGATACTGTGGCATATGAGCCAAACAGTTTCGGTGAATGGCACGACACACCATCGTTGAAAGAGCCACCGATGCAACTCAATGGCGACCTCTTCAATTATGACGAGCGTCAATATGATGACGATTATTACACTCAGCCGGGAAAACTTTGGAGGTTGATGAGTGACGAAGATAAGCTGGCCACATGCCGTAATACTTGTGCACAGATGGAAGGAATACCCTTGTTCATCAAGCAGCGCCATGTGAGAGCATGTCATAATGCTGATCCTGAATACGGCAGTATGCTCGCCCGCGAGTTGTCAATAGATCTGGTTGAGGCTCTCAATGCAGAGGACCCCGCCCATCCGTCATGGGACAAACGCAAAATCCCAAAGTAATGTGTGTTTAAGTATTGATTTAATATCAGATCCGCACCGTTATAACTCTTGAAGTGATAACGATGCGGGTTTTCTATTCTTGTCAGCCTTTCCCATTACTCTGCCGGTTTCTGAAGCACCCCTGCTCACGGAGGTGGCGACCCGTTACCATCTGCCTCCTTATGGGATTAATATGGTGGCATAATACACCAACGGACTGTTGAGATTTCTCATCGAGAAATATTATCTAATTGTATCCATATAGGACGAATCGCACACAAATATAGTAGATTGTTAGAATAATATTCACCACCTATGGTATAACGGGCATGGCAACAGATTCTAATCCTACGACCGGGACAGAAAGTAACCGGCCTTTGAATGAAATTACCAAAAGCCATCGGGTGCGACGTGCTTTCATCGGCAATCTTTATAAGAAAGTCAAGGATCTCAATCTTGTCGGTCCACTCAGCGGTCACAAAGAGGGGAGCAAAGCCATCTCACGCTGCCGGATATTTCACTTTAAATCAATGAGAGTGCATGTAACTATAAATCAAATTAAAAGTATTACTTTTGTAACATGGATGTAAATAATTCTCAACTTGTGATATAACAAGCACCGGACGGGAACATGTTGATTGACGTAACGGTTCAGAATGATACCGTGTGGCTAAGTCAGGGACAGATGGCAGAACTTTTTGATAAAGATCAGTCCGTAATTGCCCGCCACATCTCAAACGTGTTCAAGAAAGGGGAATTGGAGAAAGAAAGTAATATGCAAATTTTGCATAATACTTTCTCAAAGTTCAAGCCCACACAGGTTTACAGCCTTGATGTGATTATTTCCGTAGGCTATCGCGTCAAATCAAAACGTGGTACCCAATTCCGCATTTGGGCGAATCAGGTATTGAAACAATACCTCTTACAAGGCTATGCCATCAATGAGCGAGTTGCCACACAAAGTATGACGAGTTGAGTCAGTTGGTCAATGTATTAGGCCGTACCATACAGAATCAGGAGGAACTGACAGAGGATATTGGGGCAATCTGCCTTAAGCGACACGTGAGCGCAAAAGGTAAAATGTTTCAAAAAGGATGTAGAAAGTATTTTACATTTTACTGTCCCTTTTTTCGTGTAGTACACCGGTTCTACTCATTTCTACACAGTAACTGGGCTTAATTGTAAAAAGGTAAGCTAAAACATGTAGAAATCCACATATTCATAACGACTTATACCAATTGAAAATATTTTGGAGCCCCAATAAATCTCGAAATTTTCTAATTGTAAAAAAGTAGGCTGCTTTCCATTCTTTCATCTTAATTTCCAGTATTTTTGATGTCTGAAAACATCAAAAATATGAATAAAAAAGTGTAAATAGCGGCCCAAGCCGAAATTATGGTGCATGAATTTTCAGGAAAGTGATTTGAGACCCATTGGTTCGAGTCAGTAAATTTTAAAGCCAAGGCGATCCCTAAAGAACGGCATCTCTTTCATAATCTTTGCCTCAAGCTTAATTGGACCTAGGCTTTTCAATGATGTTAATACATTCATGAGCCATAACTCGAATATAAAACTCTCTGTAAATCCAACTTTTTTTGAATATCCGGTTAAGAGTTTAGCGCCAGTAGCCTCTTTGAATGAATAGGCTTCTTCTCTAGTTGTACTCAGCGTACTACACGATCCAAAATGAACCTTTTTCCCATCGAAAACACCTGGATAAAGTTCACCAATTCGTGTCAACGATATGGTTTCTTTGTTAGCAAATTCTATAGTATTACTTGCCCCATGAAAACAAAGATAAACAATGTCGAATGTGTTGTATGAATCTTTGAGCAAATGACTGAGATAGTAATCAAAGTCAGTCATTGTAGCAACCTGACGGAAAACCAATTTTGTTCTATTTACTCTTTTAATATATTCCAGGAGTGGTAAAACAGAGGAATCATCTTTCAAATCGTGAATTGATTGAGTCCATTCGGTTTCAAGGCAGAATATGTTATTCATATTTCATGATTATTAAGTCAGATGGATATAAGCAGAAGACAGTAAGAACTGTGATTTTGAAATGTGTTCTCATTGAGTACACTTTTAGTACACCTGAGAAACAAGAAACCCCTTGAAAATCTGTCGATTACCAAGGGGTTGGGGTGCCCAGAACAGCGACACGAATATTACTTGAATTTACCTAAAAAGTTTCATGGTAAAACCATGTGAAAATCAATATTATTCTACTGCTTATCAGTATGTTATATATGCATAGCTGCAATACTTAATTTGTCGTCAAAGATACTTATTGAATACAATGAAAGTCATTTTGCAGACAATTTGCAGACAAAAATTTGGTCGATTCAAGAATTTGTATTAACTTTAGTCTCAGGAAGTAAAGTGTTAAA
>CAJTKG010000044.1 GCA_910576935.1 uncultured Muribaculaceae bacterium | reverse complement strand
TACGTGCTTCCCGCTTAGGGATTCTTTGATGGTATCGCGGCAGGCGTCAAGGCAACTCCGTAGCTGTTTGGGATTTACCGACTCCACAACTCTCTCTATCGTATATTTCGAGGGTATGCCGTTGCTCAGCTCCAAAAATCCCATCTCTCGCAATTCCTTGTGACGCTCACAGACAAAATCATGTATCTCCTCGTAATCATCACATGCACAAATTGTACCCAGCATCGCTATCCGAAGGACATCTTCCAATATATGTTTTACCTTTCCCAAATCCCGAGGATCCTTGACCATATAGAATATTTCATTTCGCATACTTCTAAATTAGCCAATTACAAACGATTATGCAAGAACTTAAATATTTATTGGCTAAATTGGACCCATTTTTTGCTTAATTTTAGGCAAATCTCATGCTTTTGCCCTGAATTTTAATAGACTGAATTAGGAATAGCACCTAAAAACTTGTAATTTTGTAATGCCCAAACGGAATAATGGGTAAGAACATTGAAATAATGCCATGTGCAATTCGTGAACAAACGGAGTTACGGCATTACAACAATCTGAATACCAATTAGTTACAGTGATAAGCCTCAGCTTCTCCAGGGTCACAATTGAAAATGGCAAAACGCCGCAAAGCACTGAAATCTCTTGATTTTCAGTGCTTTTTATTTTACCAAAATTTCAGAATAGCGCAGAATACAGAGGTTGTGAGTGAGCCATTAGTGAGTACTCACGTTTGTAAGTAATTCGACTCACGGTTGGCGGAAATCATCAGTGAGTCGGCTGAAACACCGAAAGTTAAGCCGTCACCACGCCTCACAAAGTGGGGTTTTGAGCATGGGAACGAACCTTTGACCCGGTTGAGGTCGCAATTTTTGGAGT
The DNA here is from genome assembly GCA_910576935.1 of uncultured Muribaculaceae bacterium. Classification (GTDB taxonomy): domain Bacteria; phylum Bacteroidota; class Bacteroidia; order Bacteroidales; family Muribaculaceae; genus CAG-873. Next base: position 17,671 of record CAJTKG010000044.1, on the reverse strand, counting down.
TGCCAAACATTATTTAACTCTTGAAATATTATTTAACTATAATTCACCGCTCAAACCGCTTTTTGAAGCCGATTTCTGCAATTTGCACCATTTTGCACCGTGAGCCGAAAAAATCCCTATATCCGTGAGTCCGAACGTAAATTAAAGATTAAGTGCGACAGCATAGCCGCTATGACTCTCCTCCTTCTCCTCGAGAGGGAATGCTCTTGGGGGCGTCCGAGTGCGCCCCCAAGAGCGGCTCTGAGCAGAAAAAACAAGCAATACAAAAAGGAGGGCGAAGTCTCCAAAATAATTTTTAAAATATTAGGGAGAAAAAGATCTATTTAATTAATTTTGCATTTAAAACAATTAATTAAAGTCGTAATATCGGTATATCTTATTTTTTTGTTTTTTCATATAAAATTTACGCTCATAAAATAAAATTTGTCATATCATTAATGATTATAAATAATTGATCTCATGAAAGTCTTTTTAGATCGGAACTGTGAAGAATTTCACAGCTTTATCACTGAGAAAATGAGTGTTAAATCGCTTTTAGAGACTGCGATTGAAATTAAGGAGCCTGAAGCAGTTAATGGTATAACATACACAAAATGCATCCGAATCGACATAATGGGTATGTGCGCATCATTATATTTTGATCGTTCTCATGAAGTTACTCAGTTTGATCTATATTCTACATTAGAAACCCTGATTCAACAATCCGAGATGCTTAATAAAAAAGGAATATTTATAAAAATTAGGGTTCTTCTATTATATCCTTTTTGCATATCAGCTTTGACAAGAATGAACGCCGAAATTTCAAGTAATCGTTCATCAATAACCGAACCAGCATATACTCGGAGTTTCAGTATTTTAGATGAATTTACAGAGAGAACTTTCTGGGGCGCATCATTTAATATTACACAACAGACAGTTATCTCTCAAATTCAAGAATTACGTGAACTTATTTCAAAAACTGATTCATGGAAAAATTCAAAGAATCAGTTTACAGTTCAATATACTCCAACTCACATAAATATAAATTATATACAAATAAATAATCTCGTTTTCGTTGAACCTTATGTTTATGCAAAGAATCAGAGATTTAATAGACGATGCTCTGTTGCAACACCAATTACTATAATTGATGATGAATCTAAACGCAAGGTTTTTGAGGATAATTTCAGATATTTATGGCTTAACGATGTTACAATAGAAGAAGATGATGCTATGGAGGTTGTAAATGGTAAGCTCCAAATTTTGCCACCACAAAGCATTAAATACACTCATAAGTCCAAAAGCATAAAAAAAACGCTGACGGCGACTTCTACAGAAAGATCTGAAAACAACATCAATCGACTAGAACGCCGCTGGGTGTCATATGTCACACATCAGCTGAAAAATCGTTTTTGCGATGTAAACTTATTTCAAAACACCCCTGATAACATATTTATAACCTGTTCTTGGATAACTGACGAAAATGACGTTTCTGCACCTCATGAGGTTGCTATAGAGATACAACGTGTTTTTTCAAAATGTATAAAAAAGGATACTCGCATATTAGAAGCAGTAACCGGAGATTCTTTGACGCGTCAATTATACGACTCATTAAATGCAGCTGAGTCGGCAATAATTTTATTGACCAAAGACATTAAAGTAAAGAGGAATATATATTATTCTCGTCCTAATGTATACATTGAATTAGGCTATCTAATGAAGCATTTAGGGAAAAAACATGTTTTGATTATTGCTGAAGACGGAGTACAAATTCCCTCTGACGTTCAAGACATAACCCGACTAAATTTTAAAAATATATATAAAGTCTTCCCTAAAATTCTAAATTGGCTTGAAGATATTAATGTTCTTAATACTCACCTTAAAGAAGAAGCAAATATCGAATTTTGTAAATATCTTGAGCAAAAACTAATCAATAATACACTTTCACAAAAAGACTTCAATTGCATTAAAAAGCTAATATTTCCCATAAACAATCTAAAAACATAAATCCGCTATTTATCCGAACTAATTCTATGCCTGTTAGTGACAACACTGACGACTCATTCTCTCTATGGCATAATCTTAATGCACAATCCTTGTCAACTTTGAAAATGATTCGCTCAATAAAACGTTGTGTCTGCACAACCTTTTTGGAGATTTATCACTATCTTTGTCATTAAAAGCCCTTCAGGGGAGCGCAATAAAACCCATAACTCCGAAATAATAACTGAAGACTAACAATATGGTCGACAATGACATCACAGACTATGTAGAGCGTGAGATCATCCCCCGCTATGCCGCATTCGACAAGGCTCACCGCGAAGATCACGTCAGATCGGTGATTGAGCAGAGCATGAAATTAGCCGAAAAAATGCCCGGAGTGAATCAGTCGATGGTCTATATCATCGCAGCATTTCATGACCTCGGTTTGATAAACGGACGCGAGAATCATCACACCGAGTCCCGAAAAATCCTTGAAGCAGACGATTTCGTCAAATTACATTTCTCGCCGGAAGAAATCACAATTATGGGCGAAGCCGTCGAAGACCATCGAGCATCAAACAAGTATGTGCCGCGCAACACCTACGGCCTCATCGTCGCAGAAGCAGACCGTTTCATCGACCCCGATACAATAGTCCGCCGCACAATCCAATACGGTCTGTCGCATTATCCCGGCTTGGACCGAGAGGGCCATTATCGGCGCACCCTCAAACACCTCACCGAAAAATACGGCCCCGACGGCTATCTTAAAATATGGATTCCGTGGAGCGACAACACCACTCGGCTCAACGAACTTCGCAAAATCATTACCAACCAAAACCATATCACACAGCTATTTAACCGAATCTTCAACGAAGAAATAAACTACAAACAACATGGCAAAACCTGAATATATCGCGAAAAACCGCCAATGGCTCGAAGCGAAAGCCAATGAGCCTGACGTAAAAGCTCTTGACAAAGGAGTTCTATACAAAGTGATAAAAAGCGGCAACCCCGGCGGGGCGGAACCCAACCGCGGGAGCGTGGTGACAGCCAGGTATATAGGCAAAACCATCAACGGCAAAGTCTTCGACAGCAGCCGCGGGGGTGTGGCTCCGGCCTTCCGACTGCGCGACCTCATCCCCGGATGGATAATCGCCCTGCAACAGATGCATGTCGGTGACAAATGGGAGGTCTACATCCCCGCCGAACAAGGCTACGGCAAAATCAATCAACCGGGCATCCCCGGCGGCTCGACACTGATATTTGAAATAGAACTCATCGGCGTGGCATGATCAAACAGAGCGGCCATCCGGCTCAACCCACTGACAACCGACTCGCGACAAACCTAATAGAGACTTTCGGTGATGTGTGTGGGAGGTAGAAAGAATCTATAGTGAAACACCCTTCAAATAATTTGCGCAAATTCAAACATACTCTAAATTAACCCTATAGACTTTGCTATTTTACAGGCCTCAACCGAATTCCTGACCTGTAGTTTTGCCAGAATATCCTGACGATGACGACTTACGGTATGTTTGCTTATTGACAATAACTCAGCTATATCGGCGCTTGTCCTGCCACAATCGATAAGTTTCAGCACCTGTCGTTCTCTTTTGCTGAGAATTGACACATCCTTGTCCGCCGCAAGCTCTTCCGTCGCACCAGTCGTAGAATTAACGACAACGCTACTGCCGGTAAAATCAAATGCCATGCATCCATAAAGGCACACGGCATAACAAACCGTCTCCCCGTCAGCAGAATACACATAATACATCCGGTGAAGGATATCTATAGACTTCCCGCCGACAGTCATGACACGCAACCTTGAAGCGAGATAATAATCTCCACGCATATTCCGCGGCCTATGACGTAAAAAATTAAAAAATCTCAACTCCGCAAGATATTTTTCTTCCCGCTCCTCCTCTGTCATCAAATCAAGAATCATCTTCTCCCATATTGAACTTTCATGCCTATAGCCTTCAATGCCTAAAAGCGCACCGAATTTACCTGAATATATCCTGCTTGTATTATTCTTCAAGTCACTGACAACGGCTACAACATTCTCTATCTTCGATATGCCCTCGGCATAGCAAAGCAATCCCTGTAGATCTGCGGCCCGTGAGCTCGATGATTGATTTTTCAGAAGTTTGTCAAGTTTCGGTCTATTACTCATAAAAAAAATGGTTATTTATAGCCATTGTTCTTTGCTGAACAATCGATTAACTTTGCAAAGTTAATTATTTTACATGGTTATATCGCTATAACATCAAACAAAACGACAATAAAAACAATCTGCCATATGAATAATAAAGTATCCTTTTTACCCTATCTCCTGCTTTTAAGTCTGCCGCTCAACGCCCAGACTCTTGAAAAGATGAACTGGTTCAACGAACCGAAAAACTGGAGCATAACCGACAATCGGATGTCAATGACCGTTACACCCAAAAGCGACTATTGGCGCATATCACACTACGGGTTTACCGTCGATGACGCTCCGTTTTATTACAGCGAATACGGCGGTGAATTTGAAGCCAAAGTCAAAGTGACCGGCGATTACAAAGTGCGTTTCGACCAAGCCGGGATGATGATACGCTTAGACCATGAAAACTATATCAAAGCCGGCATAGAATACGTCGACGGCAAATACAATTTAAGCGTAGTGGTCACCCACCATACTTCCGACTGGAGCGTAATTGCATTGGACAAACCCGTCGCGTCGGTCTGGATCAAAGCCGTGCGTCGGATGGATGCCATTGAAATATTCTATTCATTTGACAACAAGGAATATACCCTTATGCGCAACGCCTGGATGGAAGCAAATCGACCTGTGAAGGTCGGATTGATGGGCGCCTGTCCCGACGGTGATGGATTCAAAGTTACATTCTCTGATTTCTCGGTCAAACATCTCCCGGATGCAGTGAGGACAAAATGGCTCGAGACAAACAACTGATCTCTTGAAAGCACCCTTGTCGGCCCACGCCGCCGACCGGCATAGCCTGTTAACCGACAACTGCAAAAATCATATCTATGGGCTGCAAAATATATTTGGTATTCGGGAAATTTTTAAATAACTTCGCGATAATATGACCGATACACCACACACAAACGAAACACTGTCGACTATTTTCAGCCGCTCGAGCTACCGCGGCCTTTTCGCCGACACGCCCGTGCCCCGCCACGACCTCGAGATCATCCTCCGCGCCGGCATCGCAGCACCGTCGGGATGCAACCGTCAGACACCGTCATTCGTCGCCGTTGACGACCCCGCCAAAGTCGCCCGGATAAAACAGATATTCAAGCGTCCGTCATGCGACACTGCCCCGACCTTCATCATGGTATTCACCCGTGAGATTCCCGGCATCGACGGCCACAACTACAACATCGAAGACTTCTCTGCTGCCGTCGAAAACATGCTTCTCGCCATAAAATCCATGGGATATGAATCATGTTGGTATCAAGGCGGCATACGCAACTGCCTCGACCTTCTTAAAGCCGTTGTCGGAATGCCCGATCCATACCGTCTCATATGCCTCCTTCCGGTCGGCGTCGCCGCCGAACCGACCCGTGTCAACACCGAAAAGAAAGCCTTCGGCGAACGCGCCTGGTTCAACGAATACCCGGACGATTCCGCTCATAAATAAACAACCCGATTGTCAGTTCTTTTTAAACGCGGCATAGACCGTATAAGCCCCGAGCCCCGCAAAAAGCACGGCAAGAGCCGACATGACACCGACATGCTCCATCGGCTCGACCCATATCTCTTTCATTATGCCGATATGACCGAGCACCTCGACAAATGTCCAGAATGTCAGCACCGTCGCTATCGACATCCTTATATTCGCGCCCCACGAGGCTATGCGCAGCTGTTTCAGAAATATAAACATCGCGCCGACGAGACAGCCCACCGCTATCGCGAGCGTCACCGGATGTGTGTCGCCGAGAAACCGGCTGTCGTAGCAGAACATCAACAGCACATAGCATGCCCACATCATCAGATTCAGTTCCATAAAGGTCACTATTGACGTATGACGCGTCACCGGGCGAGCCACGATGATGTCGCGGCGGCTGCCGAAAAGCTTTTTCTGACACCAGTTGAAAAAATTGCAGCCCGATCGTATGCTGAACAGATAGAGCAGCATGAACATCATCATCAGGCCGAATGTCGCCGGCAGTATCAGATACTCGGGCTGCGTGACCTTGCCGGTCAGCTCGTCGACATACGGCTGCATACCATAGCGATCGGCATAATACTGGAAGAGAAATTCGACCCATCCGGTCCAGAAAAGCAGTCCGCCGAAGAGTCCGCAGAGTGTCTGTTTGAGATCTCCTTTGACAAAAACGCCCGCGACGGTGACCGACAGACCCGCCAGCCCGAGCAGAAACGCGCATACATGCAGCACGCCCGTCGAGAGATAATGTTCCATCAATATCATCGCCGCATGTCCCAACGGCATCGTAAACAGCACCAAAAGAAAAGAGGCAATTGCCTTGCCGGGATATTTTTTCATTGTCATAATCAATATAAATCGACACTCACGCCCGCCATAAAGGCCGTGCCGTCGGTAAGCGGACAATTGAGATAGTAATACTTGGGTTTGTAATTAAACAGATTGTCTACCGTCAGACTGATCTTGACATAACGGCTCAATGTCTGGCTGACTGCCAGTCGCCACAGGGTATATGCCGGATAGTCGACCCTGACCGTCCCGGCGGCGATGTCATAATAGTCACGATACTCGACGTTGCTCACACCCGAGAGCACCCGTCCGTTGAGCGACACCGTCAGCGCATAGCCCTCGGCGAATGTCCTGTCCCAGTCGGCTCGGGCCGTCAGAGAGTGGGGTCGAGCGGGGATATACTGGTTGTTGATCGTGTTGCCATCGCGGTCTTCGGCAAGACGCTCGGCGGTGTAGGCGTATGTCAGCGACGCCGACAGCCCGTTGGTCCAACGTGCTTTGAGAGCCGCCTCGCAACCGGCGACGGTGTAGTGGCGCAGATTGACATAGTCGAGATAAAGTTGACGGCTGTTATCCGTAAGACAGTAAGGCACACCCGTGGCTATGCGGTCGCGTATGTCGTTATAATACCCCGACACCGTTATATGGTAGTTGCTCTCGGTGTAGTCGGCCGACAGCGTGAAATTGTGACTGCTCTCGGGTTTGAGCGACGGATTGCCCCTGACAATCCATATACCCGCCATATCGAAGTCATAATATTTCTCTTTCAACGTCGGCGCGCGAAAACCCATGCCATAACCGGCGCGGATGTTGATATTATGGCGCGGACGGTAGCGAACCGACAATTTTGGCGTCACCCGCGACATGCCCCCGTCTGAGAAATAGTCATATCGCAACGCCCCGACAGCCTCCCACTTCTCGCCCATAATGCGGTCATACTGCACGAAGGCGTCGGCCGAATTCTGCGACCGCCGCGGCTCTGACAGCTTTGTGTTCAGCATGTAGTCGTGCATGAAATCGGCTCCCGCGGTCAGTATGCGGCTGTCGTCAAACGTGTGGCTGTAAAGCGCCCTCACACTGTTGTTGACATTGCTGTAGCTCCTGACATCGAGACCGCTGATGCGGCGATAGTCCGACTTGTCATACTGGTCGAACGCATACGCGACATTCAACACGTCGTTTTCGGTCATCAGCCATTCACCCCTGAGCCCGGCCGTATAATCGCGGTAGCGCTCGGGAGTATCCTCGACCCGTTTGAGCTGCCTGTAGAAAAATCCGGCGCGCGCCGTAAGCTTCAGGCCGTCGGAGGGCGCGTAGGTCAGCTGCTCGTTGACATTGGCCACCCGGTTGCCGTAGATCGTCGTCACAACACGCGTAACCGGCTCGGCAGCACTCTCGACATCATAGTTGTCTGTCGTGTGATAGTGACCCGTGAGTACGTTGCTCAGACACCCGCGTCGCGTCGTCAGCGACAGATTGTAGCGCCGGTCGCCGTGACGCCCCAATCGTGCGTCGGCTGCCGCACGCAGCGCCTTGACAGCCTTGCGGGTGATGATATTTATCACACCGCCGCCGGCATTGCTGCCGTAGAGAGCGCTCGACGCACCCTTGACGATCTCGATGTGATCGACATTCGACATCGTCAGACGCGAAAAATCAACGTCATCCATAGTCTCTCCGGCCATACGCTCGCCGTCGACAAGAAACAGCACACTCTGACCGCACTGACCGTTGAAGTTCAGATGCGTCTGCTGGTTCATGGCGTAGGTAAATTCCAGCCCCGGCATTTCCTGCGTCAGCAGATCCTGTATATCGGTGGCGTCGCTGCGTTCTATCTCTTTCGCCGTTATCAGGCGCGTCTGCACAGGCGTATCTTTCAACAACTTGGGCACTCGCACACCCGTCACCACCACCTCGTCGAGGTCAAAATATCGCGCCGACATGCTGTCAGGCTCCTCTGCCTCAAGCGTCGTCACACCCGCGACGACGGCAGCCCATGCCATTTGTCTCAGTCTCATAGCGGATAACGGTATTTTATCGACAGACAACACTTCACACCCGCCGCACTCTGATAATCCGCCAGTTGCAACGCGGCCATGGTCCCGTCGCCGAGACGCAGCACAAACACCCGGCTGTCAAGCGTAAAAGCCGGAGGCATCGGCGGTATCTCTATCGTCAGCCACGACGACAGCACTCTGTTGACGGCTATGCCCTGATTGCCGATGATACCTTGCAGCATACGGTCCTGATCGACCCATACATCGCTTTCACTCCACTCGTCATCCTTGAACTCAAGGCTTTTGTAGAAATTTTCATCATCTGGCAATTCCTCGATAGAGGCGAGACCTGTCGCGGCGACGCCACAGCCGTTGGTGCGCACATTGTTGCGATGCACCGCCAAGGTCCACTTTTCGGGAGCGGCCTGTGGTGCCGTCGGATAGTGGCCGCGGTATTCGCGCCGCGATATACCCGCGCCGAAAACATCATACCAGTAGGTATATATCCCGCAGCCCGAACCGTCAGCGCCCGCTGATTCGTCCATATCTATCGCATATGTCTCCCAAGCCGACGACGTGTTATAGCCCGGATCGGCAGCGACAGCCTCGCTCAGCGACGGCAGGTCGATATAATGCCACTCCTTCCAGTCTGACGCATCGACATACAACTCGCCCGACACCGTCGGGCTCACCTCGTCGGGCACTTCGTCATAAATACCGCCGAATATACCCTCGCATGCCGACAGCAATATAACTGTCGCCGACATGCCGAGGCATCTTAATCCTGAATCCAATCTCATCGCCGGCCCTCGTAACTTGCTGTGATCGGGAAAGGCATCGCGCCGAGTTTAAACGGATTGCTAACCTTGATACCGTCTCCGGTCTTTTCGATCAGAATCGTGCTCGTTGACCCGAGAGCATAATCCTTGTCCATAGTCGCCGCGCCGCCCTGCTCTGCCTTGAAATGCTGCGTCAGGCCGTCGTTGCTGTAGTCACGGTAGAAGCCGCCCTTATCCTCATCATATGCGATATTGCTGATCGTACACGTCCCCAGTGTCAGGTCGCCCATCACAGTGCCCGGGAGTTTATACTCATTCCATGTGAAATTTACCGTACCGTCCTCGTTTGCCGTGATGACGACATCGGTCTCGGCAGTGTAGGTAAACTGTCCGCCGACAACGACAGTATTTGTCCCTGTATATGTCCCCGCCAGCTCCTTGGCCGGTGAATCCGTCTCGGTTGTGAAAGTCATCTCTTTGATATCGCCGACAGCGACAGTGCTTACCGTGCCGTCATTGAGTTCTATTTTGAGATATTCGGTCTCTGCGCTTGCCGTCAGAGCGCACAAAAAAGCTGCGGCTATGATACTTTTTTTCATTATCGTTTGATATATTTGATTGATTTATTGTTTACCACTATAATATAAAGGCCTCGACCGAGAGACTCGAGCGAGACACATCCCTCACCGGCGGCTACGGCTGCACCGGCCGCGCTGTAGACCGTGATGGCCTTGCCTTCGCACGTAAACACACCGCCGCTGAAACTGTAGACAGTCTCCTCACCCGGGACGATGTCAGCGACTGACGTCGATATGCTGACAAAATCAAACGACCTGACCTCGTCGCGGCTGTAACTTGTCGACAACTTGTCTGAGCCGACGAGCATATTTGTCTCGTCGAAACTGATTCGCGGATGCTCGTCGAGGCTGTAGGTCTCCGCGCGGCCGTCACTGAGATTTACCCTCAGCGACACACCGGCCGCCCGACCCACAGCCGCTGACAGCAACAACAGAAATAAAACAGAAATCTTTATCATATCTTTTTAGGGTTTGGTTTGAAAATCTTTTTAAGGTTTGGCTTGCTGAATTTCCACACCGCAAAATTACCTCCTCCGCCATCCCCCCGCAATACCCTAAAATAGTGAAACTTAATACCCGAAATTAAGTATACTCCCCCTCACTCCGTCCTTCTGCCCGATTGTGAATTATGCATTATGAACTGTGCATTGTGAATTGTGCATTGTTTTTTACGCCGCAGGGCAATAAATAGCCCTGTTGTCAGTTATATTTGTTAGACGTTATTAGATTCAACCAATTTCTGACAAATGAAAATATTAAGATATGCTATGGCCGTCGTGGCTTTCGCCATCGCTCTCACAGCGTCGGCGGCCGACAACGGCAAGAATGAATTCAACCCCATCACCACCGGTGTGACATCGCTCGGCATCGCCCCTGACGCCCGCGGCGCATCGATGGGCGACCTCGGCGCCGCAACCGACCCCGACGCAAACTCGCAGTTCTGGAACCCTTCGAAATATGCTTTCGCCTACAGCAACGCAGCTGTCTCGCTGAGCTATACCCCGTGGCTTCGCAAACTCGTCAACGACATCTTCCTCGCCAACCTTGCCGGCTACTGGAAGATAGGCTCGGGCGACAACCAGGCCCTCAGCGCCTCGCTACGATACTTCTCGCTCGGCGAAGTAAACACGGGCAACGAAGCCGAAGGCTCTGTCGGCCAAAGCCTCAACCCGTATGAAATGTCGATCGACGTCGGCTACTCGCGCAAACTGTCCGAGAAATTCTCCATGGGTGTCGTCTTCCGCTACATCTACTCAGACCTCGGCTTCTCAGACTCATATGCCGGCGACCAGAGCACCGGCGCATCGGCTTTCTCGGCCGACATCGCAGGCTATTACACCACCTACCCCATGATCGGACGCAACGAATGCCAGTTCTCCTGGGGATGGAACATCTCGAACATCGGTACGAAAGTATCATACAACAACGGCGAAGACCCTGCCTTCCTGCCCACCAACCTGCGCCTCGGCACCTCGTTCACCTTCCCCCTGGCCGACTACCACAACCTCTCCATCAACCTCGACGCCAACAAACTGCTCGTCCCCACCCGTCCGCGCGAAAGCGACTACGACACCGATACAACCGAAGGACAGCAGAAATACATCGACGCCCTCGAGAATTGGGAAAACATGTCGCCCTTCACCGGCATCTTCAAATCGTTCAGCGACGCCCCAGGCGGCTTCAAAGAAGAACTTCGCGAGATAACATGGTCGCTCGGCGCCGAATACAGCTACAACAACCAGTTCTTCGCCCGCATGGGTTACTTCTACGAAAACGAATTCAAGGGCAACCGCCAGTACTTCGGCTTCGGCGCAGGCTTCTCTCTCAACGTCGTCCGTCTCGACGCATCATACATGCTCGCCACGGCCCAGACATCGCCTCTCGACCAGACACTGCGCTTCACCCTCACATTCGACATGGACGGTCTCAAAGACATCTTCGGCAAACGCAAATAACTCATCGCCATGGATATACGCATAGGCACAGGCTTTGACGTACACCGTTTCGCCGACGGCCGACGCTGCATCATATGCGGCGTCGACATACCCCACACACAAGGACTCCTCGGCCACAGCGACGCCGACGTTGCCCTCCACGCCCTCTGCGACGCTCTTCTCGGCGCGGCGGCAATGCACGACATAGGCTTCCACTTCCCCGATACCGACAATCGTTGGCGCGGAGCCGACTCGCGTGCACTCCTCCGTCGTGTCGTCGAAATCATCGCCGACGAAGGCTACCGGCCCTCCAACGTCGATGTGACCGTCATCGCACAGCGTCCCAAGATGTCACCATATATCGACCTGATGAGGGCCAACATCGCCGCAGACCTCGGTCTCGACATCAGCCGCGTATCCGTCAAAGCCACCACAACCGAGCGGCTCGGCTTCACAGGCCGCGGTGAAGGCATCGCCGCCGAAGCCGCAGCAATCATCATTAAAAACTAAAAGTTAAAAACTAAGAATCCCCCGATTGCGCATTATGCATTATGCATTGTGCATAATGAATTGTGCATTGTGCATTATGCATTGTGCCTCATGCACTGATAGTTGTGCATTATATATCGCGCAACCGCATCCTCGGTGTTGCGACCTATGACCACATCCGCCGCTGCCTTCACCTCAGGCATCGCATTTCCAACGGCCACAGCCACATCAGCCACATCAAACATCGGCAGATCGTTGAGATTATCGCCGAACGCCACAATGCGGTCAGCGCCCATGCTCTCCTTCAGCCGCAGAGCCGCTGCAGCCTTCGACACACCGTGAGCCAACACCTCGAGGTGGCCGATACCGTCATTGAAAATATCAGGATAACACGACACCGTCGCATCTGTCGCCGAACGCAACTGTTCTGCCGCCGCGAAGACGCGTTCCCGATCGTCGATCGCATAATACAACATCGCCTGACGGTCTGTCGGCGCAGGCGTCATAAGAGCGAAATTCTTAAGCGGCAGATTACGCCTTTCGTCGACAAAACGCTCCTCCACGCGGCTCAGCGACAGTGCCGCATGATATACCCTCAGATGAGATTCACCCTCGCGTATATAGACAAACGGCTTCAGGCCGTTGGCCGTCATCACCCCGTCGATAGTCACACGCTCGGTTGCCGTGAGATGGACCGCATCGATAAAACGGTTGTCAGAGCGCGACCACATGGCCGCACCCGTCATGACAATAGCCGGAGGCGTTGTAAGCGTTTGAGCCAACAGCGGCACCACCGTCGCCGGCGTCCGCGCCGTAGCCACCGTTATCAGCGCACCCTCACGTGTCAGCGCAGAGATAATCTCAGCCGATCTCTCGCTCACGCGGCTCTCACCGTCGAGAAGCGTACCGTCAAGATCAGAAATATATAAAGTAGTCATAACCTGTCGTGATGAATGATATAACAATATAATATAACAACCCGACCCGCCAAAAAGCTCACTGGAATCCATCGCGCTATGGGAAACAACGGTCTCCTGACCGTTGCACGAATCTAAGGCGCCATGGAGCAAGGGTTTCAATCCTTGCATCGATAGCTAAGACTTTGATGTGACGACAATTGAAATCGTCGACTCAAACATCGCTCCACGTTTCACTCCACACCCTGTGCCGGAGTGAGTGCGCGGCCTTCGTAGTCGCTTAGGCGGCGGCGCCATTCGTCTGTGATGGGGCGCGAACGCGTCGTCTTGGGGTCGATATTGACCATAACCGTCGTCGCGCGGCATTTTACCTGACCAGTAGCAGCATTGATCACGCGCTGTTCGAGGCGCAACGACGAGTGTGACATCGATTCGACAGCCGTCAGCACCTCAAGCTCCTCATTGATATACGTCGGATTGTAAAAGTCACAGTTGATGTTAGCTATGACGAGACTAACCTCCTCCCAGTCAAAACGGCCGCCGGCCATAAACTGACTGAAATAAGCAGCTTTGGCAAGATCCATAAACTGCAGATAGATCGAATTGTTGAGATGGCCCAGCATATCGATGTCGTTGAAACGCATCTGCACGGGCTGATGATGGCGGAACTCATACTCCGCTTCGGGTATTCTTGAATTAGACATTGTCAGTGTATTATCAATTTATCTATAACATTTTGCCCCACGACCCGGTTTAAATTATCTACAAGCCGATCGGTAAGATATACAAGTTCATTTTTGAGTGCGGCCGACGAGATGTAGACATGCATCGTGCGTCCGTCGACATAACGTCGAGTGGTATAGCGGTTTACCACAGGACCGACAACGTCGGCCCAGACAAAGCACACCCGCTGACGGTTGTAGTTGTCTGTCGCGCCGGCGGCCTCAAAGGCCTCGGCGATAATCTGTCCCAGACTTTTGGCTTCGCTGCGTTTCATGACTCTATCGGTGTGAAGATGCCGCGATCAACATTCCATAAGCGGTAATCGCCGTCGGTGACGCCTACGATCTCGTCAAGGTGCTTGCGGTTGGTGTCGGTGATGAAAATCTGGCCGAACGTCGGCGACGCCGCTATAGCCATGATACGTTCGACACGCTTGGCGTCGAGCTTGTCGAAGATATCGTCGAGAAGCAGCATCGGTGACATATCCATCGATTGCTTGAGAAACTCATACTGAGCCAATCGCAGCGCAATCGTGTATGTCTTGGCCTGTCCTTGCGAGGCCGTCGTGCGTGCCGGCATACCGTCGAGTGTCATGGCTATGTCGTCGCGGTGAGGCCCGGCGCCGGTGTGCCTGACAATCTCGTCACGCCGGCGATTCTGCTCGGCGGCCTCGATAAAACTGCGTCCGGCGAGCGAACCGGCATATGACAGCGCCGGCGTCTCGTCGCCCGGCGAAATGGCGGCATAGTAGCGGCCGAAGATGTCACTCAGGCGCATTATCCATTCCTCGCGACGGCGCGTGATGTAGTCGGCGGCGCCGTCGAGCTGCATGTCGACGGCCGCATAGAGGTTGACGTCGGCGACGCCGTCGCGGAGCATCGCATTGCGCTGGGTCAGAGTGCGGTTGTAGCGTATCAGGGCGTCGAGGTAAACGCGGTCGGCCTGCGAGATCACCATGTCGATGAAGCGGCGGCGCGTCTCGGTGCTACCGGCTATCAGCTCGCTGTCGGCGGGCGACACCATCACCAGCGGCAAAAGCCCTATATGATCGCTCAGACGCTGATACTCTTTGCCCGAACGTCGAAACGACTTGCGGCGTCCGGTCGACGACAGCGACGCCGCGATGTCTTCGTCGGCGCCAAGTCGCTCATATGTGCCCTTGACAATGGCAAATGTCTCGCCGCCGGTGATGAGCAGGCTATCGGGCGCACCGCTGAAACTGCGGCAGAAACTCAGGAAATAGAGCGCGTCGAGCAGGTTGCTCTTGCCCATTCCGTTGTCACCCAAAAAGCAGTTGACATTGTCAGAGAAGTCGAGCGACGCTTCGGCGATATTCTTGAAATTGGTGACACTCAGATGTTTGAGTTTCATTTCTTCTCGGCATCCTTGGCGTTGAAAGCCTCGTTGAAAAACAGCAGATGATAAAGTATCGAGTTGCCCCAGTATTTATGGGTGTGAGCGCCCGGACGCACGGTATAGTCGTGGGCTATGCCGGCCTCGTCGAGACGTCTGTGCAACTCGTTGTTGACCTTGGCGAAGAAATCGTCGCGACCGCAGTCAAAGGTGATATTGAGACTGCCGGGCTTGAGAGAGTCGACGAGGTTTATCACCGTCATACGCTCCCACAGCTCGGGATTCGACTCTTTGTCGCCCAGACGTTTTGCCATCTTCCAGCTTTTAGGGAAAGGACGTATGTCGACGCCGCCGCTCATGCTGCCGGCGTTGCCGAAGATATCGGGATGGCGCATCGACAGCCACAGAGCACCGTGGCCACCCATGCTCAGACCGGTTACGGCACGGTGTGACGCCCGGCGATCGACATCATAGTTGTCGTTGACATAAGGCACCAACACCTTGGTTATGAACGATTCCATCTGCATTCCCTTGTCTACCGGCGAATCCCAATACCAGCTGTCGCGGCCGTCGGGCATGACTATGACCATGCCGTATAGGTCGGCCAGCTCGGGCAGACGAGGCTGCGTCTTGAGCCATGCGCGATGGCCACCTCCGTAGCCGTTGAGAAGATAGACCGAGCGGTAGCCGGCATCGGGTCGGGCGCTCTCGGGCGTGATGACAGCCACACGCATCGGGCTCTCGAGATAGCCCTGCGACGCGACGGTAATCGTATCTACTTTGGCGGCAAAAGCCGTCATACTCAATATCATGGCTGATAAAGCCGACAGTATCTGACGTTTCATGTTCCTGTATGTTTTGTTTTTCACAAAATTAGTAAAAATCACAATAATATATGCGCCACAGCGTTACTATTACGATGAAAAATATCCTCTTATACCTCACCGTCGTTCTTGCCGCCTCTGCGGCAACGACTTCGTGCATCGAAGACAGCTTCTCGTCGTCGCCGTCCGATCAGCCGACTTTTTCTGTCGACACCCTCGGTATGGGCGTCATCTATACCGACGACCGTTCTGCCACTCACCGTTTTACAGTTTATAACCGTGCATCGAAGTCTATTTCGATCTCAGACATATCGCTCTCGGGCGACAACGCCCGCTACTTCCGCCTCAACGTCGACGGATTCAGCGGCACACACTTCAATAACGTCGAGATACGCGCTAAAGACTCGATCTTCGTCTTCGTCGACGCCCTCCTGCCCGAGTCGGGCAGCGACGCGCCCCTCGACGTATGCGCCGACATCGATTTCACCACCAACGGCGTCACCCGCAGCGTCACCATCAACGCCGAGGGTCAGGATTTCGTACGCCTCAAAGCGCAGAAAATCACCGAAGACACAAAACTCACCGCCGGCAAACCTTATCGCATCATCGACTCTCTCGTCGTTGCCTCCGGCGTCACCCTCACCCTCGAGCCGAGCGCACGACTCCTCTTTCACGACAAAGCCTACCTCGCCGTCGAGGGGCGCCTCGTCAGCCGCGGCACTCTCGAACAACCCGTCACCATCTCGGGCGACCGCGTCGGCAATGTCGCCGCCGACATTCCCTTCGACCTTATGTCACGCCAATGGGAGGGCATCGTCTTCAGACCGTCTTCGACACACAACGAGCTATCGTTCACCACAATAAAAAATTCATCATGGGGCGTCGTCATCTACGGCTCTCCCGAGTGCAACAGCCTGCCGTCGCTCAAAATGACAAACTCACGGCTACGTAACTCGGGCGGTCTCGTCCTCACGGCCGAACACGCCGACATCGAGGCCTACGGCTGTGAATTTGCCGAAGCCGCCAACGGTCTGGTAGCCCTCACCGGCGGCACACACCGCTTCTGCCAGTCGACCTTCTCAAACAACTACCTGTTTACCGCCATCGGCGGCGCCGCCATCACCCTCGGTCACCTCGGTCCCGACACCGACGACCTCAGCAACCTGCCCTACACCGTCGCACGCTTCGACAACTCTATCATCTACGGCATCGGTGCTGACATCGCTCCCGGCGACCTCATCGGCACAGGCGTGACATTCAACAACTGTCTTATAAGAAGCGCCGGCACAGACGATGACAACTTCATCTCATGTCTCTGGGACAAAGATCCGCTCTTCTACACCGTGCGCACCGACTACTTCTTCGATTACCGTCTGCGCGACGACTCGCCCGCCATCGGCGCCGGCAACCCCGATCTCGTAGCACCCGACGCACGCACCGACGCCTACGGCCTCGATCGCGGAGCCGCCCCCGACCTCGGCGCCTATGTCTACACCCCCTCAGACGCTGAGTGACGCCGCTCGTAGCGACAATAATAAGACGACGCGAAGCGGCTGGGATGAGGCAACACGGAGCGACGGTCTCCCCAATGCGGTTAAGTTAAGATCTAACATACTCTTTTTCTGTTGATTCTGGTTCTGTTTCTGTCGCTGCTCTTG
>CAJTKG010000043.1 GCA_910576935.1 uncultured Muribaculaceae bacterium | reverse complement strand
AAGTACGCATTGGAACTTCTTAAGAAACAAGATGACAAGCTCAGCCTCAAACGCAGACGAAAGAAATGTCTCATGAACATTGAATATCTTGCCAAGGTATTCAACGAATGTTAAATCTCATGCTTTTGCCCTGGCAAAAAACCTGCCCCTCCGAAACCGGACAGGCAGGTTTTTTATACATTACGACTATTTTTGCAGTGGTAATTCAGAGTTTTTCGAGGTCGCGGGTATTGTCGGTAATTTCGTTATCGGGCACTTCGTAATTGGCAAGATCACCGGCAAGGAAACGGTCATAGGCTGTCATATCTATAAGGCCGTGGCCCGAGAGATTGAATAGTATCACGGGCGATGTGCCGGCCTCTTTTGCTTTGCGAGCTTCACGGATTGCCGCAGCGATGGCGTGGGCCGACTCTGGAGCCGGAATGATGCCCTCGCTTTTGGCAAACAGCGTGGCGGCCTCGAATGATTCGAGCTGGGGTATGTCGACAGCATCTATGAGTCCGTCATTTTTGAGCTGACTGACAACAGAACCTGCGCCGTGGTACCGCAGACCGCCGGCATGGATGTTTGCCGGCGAGAAATTGTGACCGAGACTGAGCATCGGTATCAGAGGTGTATAGCCTGCCTCGTCGCCGAAATCATAACTGAAGACACCTCGAGTAAGTTTGGGACATGATGCGGGCTCGGCGGCGATAAATTCGGTCGAACGCTCACCCGAAAGGTTATGACGCAGGAAGGGAAAGGCTATGCCCGAAAAATTGCTGCCTCCGCCAAAGCAGCCGATGACGATGTCGGGGTAATCGCCGGCCATTTCCATCTGTTTTTCGGCTTCGAGACCGATGACTGTCTGGTGAAGAGCCACATGATTGAGCACCGAGCCGAGAGCATACTTGCAGTTTGGCGTCGACACGGCAAGCTCGACCGCCTCGCTGATGGCCGTTCCGAGCGAGCCCTGATAGTTGGGATGCTCGGTTATGATCTTTCGGCCTGCCTTGGTCGACATGCTCGGAGAGGCTATGACCTCGGCGCCGTAGGTCTGCATTATAGAACGGCGGTAAGGCTTCTGGTTGTATGAGATCTTGACCATGTAGACGGCCAGTTCGAGGCCGAACATGCGGCTTGCAAGAGACAGTGCCGCGCCCCACTGGCCGGCGCCTGTCTCGGTCGTGACATTGGTGACACCCTGCTTTTTACAGTAATATGCCTGCGGGATGGCCGAGTTGAGTTTGTGACTTCCTACCGGACTGACGCTCTCATTTTTGAAATATATTTTTGCAGTAGTATCGAGCATTTTCTCAAGACCGCGGGCGCGTACAAGCGGTGTCGGACGCCATATTTTATATAGATCACGCACCTGCTCAGGAATCTCGATCCATGAGTCGGTGAAATTAAGTTCCTGACGAGAGGCTTCTTCCGAGAATAGCGGATAAAGATCTTCGACTGTGAGCGGTTTGTGTGTCGCCGGATTGAGCATGGGTCGCGGTTTGACAGGCATCGACGGGATGATGTTAAACCATGCCGTCGGTATATCTTTCTCTGACAAGAGATATTTCTTAGACTGTTCCATAGTTTTTGTTTTAAATTCACAAATATACACAAATATATGACATAGTGTCATCAGTTGGCGATATTTTTTATATTTTTGTCTGCGTTATGAAAATCGGTACAAAAAAAATCATATTTGTGTCTGTGTCGGCTATCGCCATCGTTACAGCCGTCACCGCCTTTTGTCTCTACAGATACATCTGCCAGCCGTTTGAGGGTGATAAAACGAGAGTGTATATTCCCGCCGGGGCGACAACAGCCGACCTGCGTGACAGCCTTGTCGCGTCGCTTGGCGACGACTACGGTTCTGCCGTGTACCGTCTGTGGAAGATACAGGACGGCAAACTCCCGGCGGCGCACGGCTCATATGTAGTCGACCCGGGGGCAAGCGCTCTTTCGGTAAGCCGCCGCATCAAAAAAGGCCGTCAATCGCCGATAAATCTGACATTCAACAATATCCGCACACTCGACGCTCTCGCCAAGCGCGTTGCGTCACGCATGGAGTTTGAGCCGGGAGCATTTATGGCGGCGTGTGACAGTGTTCTGCCGTCTATGGGATTCAAAAAGGCGCAATATCCGGCAGCATTTCTGCCCGATACCTACCAATTCTACTGGACCGAACCGGCCTACGAAGTCGTCGCCAAAATAGCAGGTGTACGCAACGATTTCTGGAACACGGAGCGCCGCTCACGCGCCAAAGCCATGGGACTGACACCTGTCGAGGTGGCCACAGTGGCTTCAATCGTCGAAGAAGAGACCGCAAAGAGTGACGAACGTCCCCGCGTGGCACGTCTATATCTCAACCGCCTTGAAAAAGGCATGAAGCTTCAGGCCGATCCGACAGTCAAGTTCGCCATCGGCGATTTCTCGTTGCGGCGTCTTTATAACAAACATCTTACAATTGACTCCCCATATAACACCTACCGCAACACGGGTTTGCCCCCGGGACCGATACGTATAGTCGAACGTGCGAGCATCGATGCGGTCCTCTCCGCTCCGGAGCACGACTATATCTATATGTGTGCCAAAGAGGATTTCTCGGGTTACCACAACTTCGCCACCGACTATTCGGGTCATCAGGCCAACGCGCGCCGCTACCGCATGGCACTTGATAAAAGGAATATCAGGTAATCTCATTTATATTATTTTAAATCAAAGTATGGAACTATTCTTATTGCCGGGCGTTATAGTAAGCAAATGAGCTTATTTTCCCGGTCAATAGAGCCCCGCCATAAGACTACGATCGCTCTTGTCAGCCGGTAATTATTACCAACAATTTAAATTCCATACTAATGATTGACCCTAATTATCGTCAAGGCGACGTAAAAAGCGATCCTTTCGGACAAGACGCAATGCTTAATCCCGCACCGGTAGAAAAAATTCCCGACGGACCGACTACACCTCAGGTAGCTTACCAAATGGTAAAAGATGAAACTTTTGCCCAGACACAGCCGCGTCTTAATCTCGCGACGTTCGTAACCACTTATATGGACGAATATGCGACCAAACTTATGAACGAGGCCATCAATATCAACTATATCGATGAGACGGAATATCCGCGTGTAGCCGTCATGTGCCAGAAGTGTATCAATATAGTTGCCAACCTTTGGAACACACCCGAACAGAAGAAATGGAAAACGGGCGCTCTGGCCATCGGTTCGTCAGAAGCCTGTATGCTCGGCGGTATCGCAGCGTGGAAGCGCTGGATAGAGCGTCGCAAAAAAGCGGGCAAGCCCTACGACAAGCCCAATTTCGTCATTTCGGCCGGCTATCAGGTCGTGTGGGAGAAGTTTGCAACTCTCTGGAACATAGAGATGCGTCAGGTGCCTCTGTCGACCGAACATCCCACCCTCGACATCGACCAGGCCATCAAGATGTGTGACGAAAACACATTCTGTGTCGTAGCCATACAGGGTGTCACCTGGACAGGTCTTAACGATGACGTCGAGGCTCTTGACAAAGCGGTCGACAAATACAATGCAGAGACAGGCAACGAAGTCTGCATCCACATAGACGCCGCTACTGGCGGTTTCATACTGCCGTTTATCAATCCCGACAAGAAATGGGACTTCAGACTTAAATGGGTACTTTCGATCAGTACTTCAGGCCACAAGTTCGGTCTTGTATATCCGGGCCTCGGCTGGGTTGTCTGGAAAGGCAAACAATATCTGCCCGCCGACATGTCATTTACCGTCGACTATCTTGGCGCCGAAGTGACTCAGGTCGGTCTTAATTACTCTCGTCCGGCCGCCCAGATACTCGGTCAGTATTATCAGTTCATACGTCTCGGATTCGAGGGTTACAGGAACGTTCAGTACAATTCGATGCAGATAGCCAAGTATCTTCATTCACAGATATCGTCGTTTGCCGAATTTGTGCCTTATTCGCCCGAAGTGCCTAACCCCATCGTGACATGGCTGATGAAACCCGAAGTACAGAAAACGGCAAAATGGACGCTCTATGACCTTCAGGACAAGCTGGCACAGCACGGATGGATGGTTCCCGCCTATGCAATGCCTGTCAACATCGAGGATATGGTAGTGATGCGCGTGCTCTGCAAACAGGGATTCAGCCGCGACATGTGTGACGAACTTCTTCACGACATTACCGCAGCCGTGGCCGAGCTAAACGCTCTCGAATACCCGACAACGACACGTATTGCCATGGAGAAAAACATACCTCTCGCAAGCAAGTCATTCAACCACACCGGCAAATAACCGGAGATCCCGCTTGCGACAGACTATAAGACAAAGCGGCAGGTGGAGTATAACCGACATACGCCTCCTGCCGCCTTGGTTTTATGATTCTCACCAATTAGCATAAACATCTCTCTAACGTTTTAACTATGGAAAGAAAAATAACCATTTCGGAGATAAAACAGGCTGCCGCCGAAGCCTATGACCAAGCAAAGAGTGTTGCCGGAGGCGCCAATGCCGATTATATACCATATCTGGCCAACATCGACAAAAATCTGTTTGGTCTGAGTGTGACTCTCACCGACGGCACGTCATTTAATTTCGGCGACACCGAATATAGATTCGGCATAGAGTCTGTCTCGAAAGTACCTACTGCAATTCTGGCCATGATACAGCACACT
Organism: uncultured Muribaculaceae bacterium; assembly: GCA_910576935.1. Lineage (GTDB taxonomy): Bacteria > Bacteroidota > Bacteroidia > Bacteroidales > Muribaculaceae > CAG-873. The sequence goes on along the minus strand of CAJTKG010000043.1, from coordinate 14,253 downwards.
CCCGCGGGAGTGCTCGAGCGTATCGGCGCCGACGCAACAGGTCTGCCTTTCAACTCTATTTTTGCCATTCTTCTCGAAAACGACCATCCGTCGACGCCTCTGGTCAACGCCGGTGCTATTTCGGCCTGCTCGATGATCGCCCCGCAAGGCGCAGCTCCCGAAAAATGGAAGGCCATAACCGACAACATCACCGAACTTTGCGGTTCAGCCCCGGTGCTTATCGACGAACTATATGAGAGCGAGACAGCTACCAATTTCAATAACCGCGCCATATCGTGGCTTCTGAAAAATTATAACCGCATATACGACGATGTCGACATGAGCCTCGACCTTTATACTCGACAATGCTCTCTCGGTATAACATCGTCGCAACTTGCCGTAATGGGCGCCACCATCGCAAACAAGGGTCTCAATCCGGTGACAGGCAAACAGGTTTTCGCTCCCGAGATATCGGCTAAAATAACAACCATGATCGCTTCGGTCGGATTTTACCAGCACACCGGCGACTGGCTCTACACGTCTGGAATACCGGCCAAGACCGGTGTCGGCGGCGGAGTCATGGGCGTGATGCCAGGTCTTTTCGGCATAGCGGCATTCGCTCCGCCACTCGATGACGCCGGTAATTCCGTCAAAGCTCAGACGGCCATAAAACTTTTTATGCACAAACTGAATCTGGGCATCTACGACGGTGATAAAGTGACAATCACCGAAAGCTGATAATATTCATCTTAAACACTTACTATTATGTCAAATTCTTCCGGACAAACAAAAGCGACTGTCAAGCAAGCCGCAAAAATGGGAGTGTTCACCCTTATTATAATGAACATTGTCGCGGTTGTCTCACTCAGGGGACTGCCGGCTGAAGCCGAATACGGAGTAAGTTCGGCATTCTATTATATTCTTGCCGCACTGGTCTTTCTTGTGCCGGTGTCGCTGGTGGCCGCCGAGCTTGCAGCGATGTTTCCTTATCAGCAGGGCGGTATGTTCAGATGGATCGGAGAAGCTTTCGGCGACAAGGCGGGATTTCTCGGCATCTGGCTACAATGGATCGAGAGTACGATATGGTATCCGACCGTACTGACATTCGGCGCCGTATCATTGGCTTTTATCGGGCTCGACCATGTCTATGACACCCATCTCGCTGCCAATAAATATTATACAATAGTAGTCGTACTGGCTATATACTGGCTGGCGACATTCATATCGCTTAAAGGCATGGGCTGGGTCGGCAAAGTGTCAAAGATCGGCGGTCTTGTGGGCACTATCATACCCGTCGGTCTGCTTGTGGTGTGTGCCGTCATATATCTCGCCACCGGCGGTCAGTCGCAGATGGACTGGCACGGCAGTTTTATTCCCGATTTCTCTAATTTCAACAATATCGTTCTGGCTGTCTCTATTTTCCTGTTTTATGCGGGTATGGAGATGAGCGGTGTACATGTCAGGGAAATAAAGAATCCGACAGTCAATTATCCCAAGGCTGTGATTATCGGAGCTATCGCCACTGTAGCTATTTTTATTCTCGGCACTTATGCCCTTGGTGTCATCATTCCGGCCAAAGACATCAATCTGGTGCAGAGCCTTCTCGTAGGTTTTGACCGTTATCTAAGCATCCTACACCTCAACTGGCTGTCTCCGGTAATCGCCATTGCTCTGGCATTCGGCGTACTTGCCGGTGTGCTCACCTGGGTCGCAGGCCCTTCGAAAGGTGTGTTTGCTGTCGGTCAGGCCGGTTATCTGCCCAAGTTTTTTCAGAGAACCAACAAAAACGGTGTGCAGAAAAACATACTTTATGTTCAGGGCGGGATAGTGACTGTTCTTGCTTTTCTGATGGTGTTGATGCCTTCGGTGCAGAGTTTCTATCAGATTCTTTCTCAGCTCACATGTATCCTTTATCTTATAGCTTATCTGTTGATGTTTGCATCTGCCATACGTCTCCGCTATAATATGAAAGAAGCCCCGAGACCTTACCGACTCGGTAAAACAGGCAACGGTATGATGTGGCTCATCGGCGGAGTAGGTTTTGTCGGATCTCTTGCCGCATTCATATTCAGCTTCTTCCCCCCGAACCAGATCGACATGGGCTCTAACGCCGTATGGTTTACCGTTCTTATAAGCGGCACGTTGCTGTTTGTTGTTCTGCCTTTTGTAATCTTGAAATTCAAGAAAGCATCGTGGGATTCACTGGGCACCGAGTTTGTGCCGTTCCATTGGGACAATTCACAGGGTGCTGCTGCGATACGGCAGAAAGCCGCCGAAGAATTCGTGGCCGAAAACCCCGATCTGCCTGCCGAACAGACCAAAGCTCTTATTGACTATGCTTCGTCGATTGACAAAGTTGCCGACAATGTCAAAAACTAAGGCTCAGATATAACAGCCTCAGATATAAACATAAAACCCCGAAGGTCTTAAGACCTTCGGGGTTTTATGTTTATTAGTCTCGCCGGCTATCTCCGGCAGATGAGTGTGCGTCCCGAGCTGTGGGCTGTGACAGCCGGGTCAAGGCTGCTCTGCGCCGTGGCAATGCCTGATGTGAATTCACCCGCGAAACCGACGGTCATCTCTATGGTGATCTGATAGGTGCCTTTGGGCATATAACCGACAAAGAGGCGTGTGTCGGTATCGTTGTTCTCGCGATAAAATCCGAGACCGGCGCTATAGACATATCCGGGCAACTGATTGACGGGCTCGAACGATGCGGGACGCTCGTCTGTCACCGTGACATATTCGAGATCACGGTCTGCCTTGATTGTAAGCAGTACTCTGACACGGTCACCGAGACGAAGTGTGTCGGCATACTCCCATCCGGCACCGCGCCGTACGGTCAGACGCTTTTCAATCGACAAGCCGTCGCATTTGACAGCCTTGACATCAGCCGAGGCGCTGACATAACGCGAGATGACTGCTCCATAGGCAGGACCGGCCACATTGCCGCGCGCGACTGTAAGTTTCTTGCCTGAAGCCTCAACGGGGAGCGATACTATCATGTGGCCTGTGACAGGCTCGACAGAGCCGACCTCTACGGCATCGCCGCCAAGAGTCACCACGGGAGTAGCACCGATGACATTCCAGTCGCTGCCGGTCATCTCGAAGGCGGCGATAAGACGCGTCGGGTCGCATGAGCCGAGACGCGATGTGGCCTGACCACGGACGACAAGCCACTGACGCATACCGTCGATAAGGTCAGACTGCGGCATGATGCGGGCAAAAGCAAATAGCAGGTCGGCATAATTGTCGACATCTGTGACCGAGGGGAAAGATGTACCTTTGTCTTTCGAACTTACGCCAAACTGCGCGACAGATTCCATCAGCTGACGGGCCATAGACTTGAAACCGAATGTGTCGAGCACGATGGCGGCACGGGCTTTGTCGGACGTACTGAATTTGCGGTAGTCTTTATTTATATAAGCCGTCGTAGCATTGACAATGCGGCGTTCTCTGAGACTTAGTTCGTGGTCGGGGAACATTGCCAGTATAGCCGACAGACCAAGATCGGGATAAATCTTGGTCGTTTTTGCATCAAGGAATGCGAAGGCCGATTCGATCATCTCCTCGAGCTCCGTGTCGGCAGGCATCATGCCTATGGCGTTGAGCTGACCGAGCGAGTAAAGAGTCGAGCGGGTCGACCATACATTGCCTTTGCTCTCCCACTCGCCCCAGCGCCATCCGCCGTCGGCGGCTTTGAGACGCTTGAGCGTCTCGACCGAGCGGGCTATGTCGCGAGAGACAGCCTTATGATCAAGAAGCATGACGAGACGGGTCATGCGCTCGCTGTCGCTTTGTGCGGCCTGAACCCACGGCGTTTCGGTCAAGACAGCGGTCTTGAGTTCTTCATTCAGGCTCAAGCGTGAAACAAATGCCTGCGACACACTGTCGGCACTCCATGTCTCGACCACGCGGGCGAGCGGGGGATATTTTTTCAGCAGCCCCGAACTGACAGCAGCGCCGAAGAGACGACGGGCAGCTCCGGCCGACGTATAAGATTCGCAAACCGAAAGGGCCGGCAGCTGTTTGATAATCTCCCAGGCGGGCGAGGCGTTATACTCGAGTGTGACAGATTGCATCTTGCCCTTGGGCAGCTTGATACTGTAATCGCTCACGCCCGGATTGAGATAGAAATTATCGCTCTCGATGACGTCTGACGTCGATGGCATCACGGCGATAAAATCCTGCTCGCCATCGCTGAAACGCCCCGATGTCGAACGTACACGATAGCCTATCGCCGAAGCGTTTCCATCGGCAACGACCTCAATCGAAACGGGAGCCGAAGCCATAGGAGCGACCGTGTCAGTAGATGTCACGCTACGGGTCACGGTTCCGCTGCCGGCGTCGAAAATCTCGACGACTGAAGTGACGACAATAGTCGAATCGCTGTTGTTGAAGACATTGGCTATCAGACTGGCCTTGTCGCCGGCTCGCAGGAATCGCGGGAGCTGCGGTGTGACCATCACAGGTTTGTTTGATGTAAGTTCTTTGAACAGCTGTGCAGTTGCGACATCCTTGGTCCACGCGAAAGCCCTGAAACTCCAAGTGGCATTTGCGTCGGGAACGGTGAAACCGATGACAGAATTTCCTTCGGCGTCAAAAGTAAGATCAGGTTTCCAGAAAGCCTGCAACACTTCTCCTTCGCGATACTCGAAGACATCCGGGCTACCGGCGGTGTCATCGCCTCCGGCCATTTTTTCCTCTTCGACTGCAACGTCGGCCGATGCCGATGCTGCGACACCGTAGGCTACAGCCACGGTTTCATTAAGAGTCACGGATTCATTAAAATCCAAGCCGGCGCCGTCGTAAGCCTCTTCATGAGGCACTGCAATCGAATTCTTTGCCATCGCCTTGGCTCCCCGGATTCTAAGCCTTGACGCGCCATAGTAATCAGGCCGAGGATCAAACTGCGGAGAAACAAGCATGACACCGTCCAACTGCTTTCCGAGGAGTCTCAAATAGCCTCGGTCAAGATAGTTATGCGGGTATACATATCTTATATCGGGCGAGTCGGTATATCGCCTAATGCCCCCCCATTCAAAAAGTGTCAGGGCGTCGAGAGCCGAATTATACATCGTAGCCACGAAAGCGCCCTGCGACGGACGGCCTTTGTCCTTGAAATTCAACGTCCAGCGTTCTTCATTGCCCGGCACGAGTCTGTCGCGGAAAGACGAAACGGTCACAGCCGGAGCCGGAGGCGCAACGCGCCGGATATTATATGACTCAACATATACTTCACCGTCACGTACAGTGTAAAGTATCACACTGCCTTTGTCACAGCCGTCGGCAAGTTTAAACGAACATTTATTGAAGCCATAACCGACCTTTTTAAGATCAATGACATTATTATCGCTTCCATCATTGAAGGCCGAGTAAAGATAGGTAGTAGCCGGTGAGGCCGTTCCGACAGTTATTGTGAACGAACCGTCTGAGTCGGCTTCCATATTCCTGTTGCCGGGCACAAAGAATGCGTCTTTTGTCACGGGCATAGTATTGCGCGCAATACTATATAGGGCTAAATCAACTGTGACCGTATCAGCCAAAGCCGTATCAACGGGCCATATAGACAGTTCATAATCACCCGAGGCAAGTCTGCTCAAGTCAGCCGACAGCCCTTTATCTGATGAAAATTCGCCTGATGCCTCGACAGGAGCGCCTTTTTTATCGGGTCTGACAGACCAACGCAGCGGAATCGCGACCTCCCGACTGTCAGCATCACTGACATTGACCGCAACGGTTGCAATCATATCGGTATTGATTTTCTGATCATCGCTACAAAATATCACATAGGGCTTACCGATGGTAAAATTTTTACGGGCACTGACACTCTCGCCATCTGATGCGGTAACCGAAATTTTGCTCGAAAAGAATTTATCGGCTTGTTTTTCCAACATCGCTTTTGGAACAATCAGCTCAAAATAGCCACGCGCATCTGTTATTGTATCAACTTCGCCAACATATTCATTTGCGTCAAACCAACGCCAATAAAACTCACCGGCATCAATCACGGCATGCACTTCTGCCGAAGCTACAGGCATACCAGCGTAAGTGACCGCCCTACCCTTGATAGTCACTTCGCCTTGTGCCGGACTGTCGCGTTTGACCGAATCGACAGTGACTTTAAATGTCTTGAGTTTAAAATCGCTGACAGTTATGTATCTCGTACCTATCCAGACCTCTGACTTATCTTTATTACTTTTTTTCTCTACATTAAGATAATAATTACCTGTCAGCCGGCCTTCAGGTATCTTGAAACGGCCTGAAGCACGGCCGTAATTGTCTGTCGTCACAGAAACAGTGTCGACCAACTGACTGTTAACGTCAAACAGCGAAACTACAGTCTGATAGTTTTCTTTGACTTCGCATCTCTCTTTTGAAGTCCAACTGTCATAGACCATTATCGCCCAACCGACAGAATCTCCGGGATGATAAAGCGCCCTGTCTGTAAATATCCGGGCGTAAGTTTTGGTTGTGACGTCGGCATATATCAGGTCTTCGGGCAATTGCATTGCACGAGGTCTGTCAAAGCAGTCGTATGTCACGCCATCTTTCTTGTAAATCAACGGATTCCAATCTTTAATTGATATCTTACCGCCGTCTACCACAAACCGTCCGGCGGGAGAGCTTTTGCCCAGCCTGACGATTTTTCTTTTCTGTTTGGCAAAAACCTCGACATCGGCCACGGGATGCCCGTCATCAAGGCTCATAAAACACATCTCGGATTTATTGCCTTTAACGAGAAACGGTATAAAGGGTACGGCATTTACTTCGATGCCGTTTCGTTCTTTTCCATTGTTGTTCTCGGCAAAAGCCGGTGCTATATAATAAGTTCCGGGCTTAGACAGCGTGACTGACAATGTCGTGTCGCAATCGCCCGCAGAAGCATCGGCATCAATAAAAAAGCTGTCAATCTTAAAAATAGACAGGTCTTTGATATTGCCGAGCGTATCTCCCGACGGGATTTTATATACTATATAACCCACGCGAGGAACAAACGAATAGTGCAACCCGAGATCAAAGGGTTTGCCGGGACAAACAAATTTATTGCCTTGGATGGAAATAGCCTTTGCTCCTATTGTGTTGAGATTGTTTTTCAGATTATTGATGAACATAAATTGCGGATAAGCCGCAATGTAATCTTTCAGAGCCTTATAAACAGGGTCGAAAGATTTCTCGTAGCTGTCGACATAATTGGTAAGGGCCATTAATGCTATTCCCGAGGCTTCGCAATCTTTATTGTCAAAATAGAGTTTTTTTATCCCGTTTAATCTATCATTATTGTTCTGCAGTAACTTCACCTGCCAGTTGAACCATGGGGCCGAGCGATGGGAACTGCGGGCAAGAGCGCGGCGCATAGAGACTGTGGCGTTGTCGTTGCTTGTCAGCTCGGATGCCTTTAGGGCGATAAAGTCGTAGACAGTCGGGTAGATATAGCGGGCGGCGGCGTCAGCGGTTACGATGGCTGAGAAATCTGCGAGCGGCTGACGTCCGGCAACGCTGTCAAGAGCAGCGGCTTCGATGACAAGACTGTCGATGACGACGCGAAACTGACGACCGTTCCACTCCGATATATCGGCCGGTAGAGGTTGGTCGGGTGTATTGACTTGATTGTAACGATAGGCGTCATGATTATAGATGCCGGAATAAATGTCAGCACTTATAAGATCGACAAGCGCCTTTACGGCAGGCGATGTGATCTGATGAGCGACACTGTCGACAAGTGCGGGCGCTTTGAAATAGTTTTGCCTGTCGACAAGACCACGGGCATAAACCATATCAAGCAGACACTCGGCACGATCTATGTCGGCTTTAAGTCCCGTGACGCCCTCGAGCGATGCCAGACGTTTCTCGCTGTCGGCAATAACCGTACGAGGATATGCAAAATCAGGCTCTGCTGCTGACAATCGTGTCACGGCCATAACAATGAATAGAATAATTGAAATCGTTTTTCTCATATATAAATATAGTTGAGTTTCTATTTTAGACGCTATGACAATACAAAAGTTTAGCTTCTATAAAAAATCTCCGACGGGGTGTGCGACATCCCGCCGGAGATTAGAGGTTATGATTGGGCGTCTTATTTATTCAGGCCGCAAGACTTGCATTTCTCAGAAATCTCGGTGAAGAAGTCATTGCCTTTGTCATCTACGAGAATGAATGCGGGGAAATCTTCGACCTCGATCTTCCAGATAGCTTCCATGCCGAGCTCGGGATATTCGAGAAGCTCGACGCTCTTTATAGAATTCTGAGCCAGGACAGCAGCCGGACCACCTATAGAGCCGAGGTAGAAGCCACCATGCCTGTGGCAGGCATCGGTGACCTGCTTTGAGCGGTTACCCTTGGCTATCATCACCATAGAGCCGCCGGCGGCCTGGAACTGGTCGACATAGCTGTCCATACGGCCTGCCGTTGTCGGACCGAACGAGCCCGAGGGCATGCCTGCCGGAGTCTTGGCAGGTCCGGCATAGTAGATGGGATGATCTTTTAGATACTGAGGCATCTCTTCGCCGCGGTCGAGACGTTCTTTTATCTTGGCGTGGGCGATATCACGGCCGACGATGATTGTGCCGTTGAGAGATAAACGTGTCGAGACGGGATATTTGGTTAGCTCGGCGAGGATCTCGGGCATCGGGCGGTTGAGGTCGATCTTGACAACCTCACCCTCGCCTTGGCGACGGTATTCTTCGGGAATGAGTTCGCCGGGATTGCTGTCGAGTATCTCGATCCAGAGACCTTCGCGATTGATTTTGGCTTTGACATTGCGGTCGGCCGAACAGCTGACACCGAGGCCGACGGGGCATGAGGCACCATGGCGAGGCAGTCGGATGACGCGGATGTCATGGGCAAAATATTTACCGCCGAACTGTGCGCCGAGGCCGAGATTCTCGGCTTCGATCTTAAGCTGACGTTCAAGTTCCTTATCACGGAAAGCATGACCGAGCTCGTTACCGTGGTCGGGCAGCGAGTCGTAATATTTGACTGATGCTTTCTTTACTGTGGCGAGATTCATCTCGGCCGATGTACCGCCTATGACAAATGCGATATGGTAAGGAGGGCAAGCCGCTGTGCCGAGCGATTTCATCTTCTCGACAAGGAAAGGCAGCAAGGTCTTGGGGTTGATCAAGGCCTTGGTCTCCTGATAAAGGTATGTCTTGTTGGCCGAACCACCGCCTTTTGCGACAAAGAGGAAGTGATACTCGTCACCCTCAGTGGCGTGGATGTCGATCTGGGCGGGAAGGTTGCAGCCGGTATTGACCTCGTCGTACATGTTGAGAGGAGCATTCTGGCTGTAACGCAGGTTGTCGGTGGTGTATGTCTTATAGACTCCTTCCGAGATGCGCTCTTCGTCATCGCAACCGGTGTAGACGCGCTGGCCTTTTTCGCCGTGCACGATGGCCGTGCCGGTATCCTGACAGAACGGCAGCTGTCCTTTGGCGGCGACCTCGGCGTTGCGCAGCATCGTCAGAGCCACGAACTTATCGTTTTCAGAAGCCTCGGGATCGCTCAATATCTTGGCGACCATGGCGTTGTGCTCGCGACGGAGCATGAAGGCGTTGTCGTGTGTGGCCTGACGGGCAAGCACGGTCAGCGCCTCGGGGTCGATTACGAGAAATTCGTGTCCGCCCCAGTTTTCGACTTTAACGTAATCTGATGTGAGATGATAATATTCTGTAGTATCCGGGCCGAGGGGAAACATCGGCTGATATTTGAATGGTTTTGTAGCCATAAGGTATTTGATTTTTATATTATGTTGGTTTTTTTCTTACATGTCAGTTTACACGGAATCGGTCGATGCCGTCGCGCAGATAAGCCACTGTCTGACGGGCGGCGGCGATGCCGGCGTTGATGTTGGCCTCGGCCGTCTGGGCACCCATTTTTTTAGGGGTGAAAAAGACGCGGTCGGCAAAACGTGCAACAAGCTCGTCGGCGTTGCCGGGCTTGACATCGGCAATATATTTGATGTCGCCGCGATCGGCCAATGCGCGAGCGAGACCGTCTTCGTCGATGACTTCTTTACGCGCGGTGTTGACGACAACAGCGTTACGTGGCATCGATGTCAGCAGGTCATAACCTATCGATTTGACAGTCTCGGGCGTAGCCGGAATATTGATTGACACAAAATTATTGTCACGATAAAGGTCGACGACAGTGGAACAGGGTCTGACACCGGCTTCTTCCATCACAGACGCCGGACAATAGGGATCGACGGCCGAGACTTCCATGCCGAAACCTTTGGCTATGCGGGCTATGTTGCGGCCGACCTGACCGAAGGCCTGTATGCCGAGGCGTTTGCCTTTAAGCTCGCTGCCCGAGGTGCCGTTATACATGTTGCGTATGGCCATAACCATCATGCCGAAAGCGAGCTCGGCGACAGCATTTGAATTCTGTCCCGGAGTGTTCTCGACGACAATGCCGCGCTGTTTCGCAGCCTCGAGATCAATATTGTCATATCCGGCACCGGCGCGGACGATTATTTTCAGTTCGGGAGCGGCATCGATAACTTCGCGGTCGATGATGTCGCTGCGCACGATAAGCCCTTCGGCGTCAGCGACAGCAGCGAGAAGTTCGTCGCGCGAACCATATTTTTCAAGCAGTACGAGCCGATAGCCCGCGCTCTCGATTTCTTCGCGTATACCTTCGACAGCGACTGCGGCAAAGGGTTTCTCGGTGGCGACAAGTATCTTTTTCATATCACAATGATTTCTTTGTTACAAATCCCTTTATCTTGTGGCCTCGAAATCTTTCATGGCCTCGACGAGGACGTTGACACTCTCGAGAGGCATGGCGTTGTAGAGCGAAGCACGGAAGCCGCCTACCGAGCGGTGCCCCTTGATGCCGACTATGCCGCGGCCTGACGCGAAGTCGATGAAATCTTTCTCGAGTTCCTTGTATTCGGGAGCCATGACAAAGCATACATTCATTATCGAACGGTCGGCCGGGTCTGTCACCGTGCCGCTGAACATGCGGCTTTCGTCGATGGCATCGTATAACACCTTGGCCTTCTCGAGGTCGCGACGTTCGAGTTCTTTGATACCTCCAAGCATCTTATAGTAGCGCAGCGTCTGGAGAGCCGAATAGATAGGCAGCACGGGCGGCGTGTTGAACATCGAACCTTTTTTGATATGCGTACGGTAGTCAAGCATTGTAGGTATCTGACGTTCGACCTTACCAAGAGCTTCATCGCGCACGATAACGAGTGTAACGCCGGCAGGAGCAAGGTTTTTCTGTGCGCCGGCATATATGGCGTCATATTTGGCTATATCGATCGGACGTGAGAAAATATCCGAACTCATGTCGGCGACAAGACGGCATCCGACCTCGGGGTCGACGCGCATCTCTGTGCCGTAGATAGTGTTGTTTGAAGTGAAATGGAAGTAATCTGAAGCCGGATCGACACTATAACCTTTAGGGATGAACGTATAGTTGGCTTCTTTTGACGAAGCCACGACATCGACTTCACCGAAGAGACGAGCCTCCTTGATGGCGTTTGAAGCCCATGTGCCGGTATCGAGATATGAAGCTTTTGTTTTCAAGAGGTTGTAAGGCAACATGCAGAACTGCATTGACGCGCCTCCGCCAAGCCATAGCACACTGTACCCTTCGGGCACTTCAAGCAGCTCTTTGACAAGGGCCGTGGCTTCGTCAATGACAGCCTGAAACTCCTTGCTGCGGTGCGACACTTCGAGTATCGACAGACCGGTGTCTGCAAAATCGATGATGGCTCCAGCCGTATTCTTGATCGTGTAGTCGCTCAAGATCGAGGGACCGGCATAAAAATTATGTTTCTTCATATAGTGAAAATTTTGGTTGTGTTCTTTATCTCACAAATGTAGTCAATCGCTTGTTAACTGCCAAAAATAATCATAGGAATATTTTTCACCGATTTTAAACATATAAATTTGTGAAAAAAATTTGCAATTTGAAGCCCAAGCGTTTATATTTGCAGATACAACCGCATTATGCCTTCTTGCCGTGGAGAAACTGCTCTTTGCCGTCGTTTCCTGTCTGTTTTTCGCCAATCTTGCGTCTCCGCAAGACAGCAGCATTCCTGCCATACCGTGGCCCGACCGTCAGGTTTGGCCCGAGAGTCCGCGGGCGGCGCAGTTGCGGCGGGTGATGATGCCGACGCCGGGATTGCTGACGGGTGCGGTCGAGTTTGAGATACCTGTCTACACTATCGAGGCCGAGGGGGTGTCGATACCTGTCGCTTTAAAATACCGCTCGAACGGCATAAAGGTCGACGACGACCCGCAGCCCGTAGGCTACGGCTGGACTCTCACACCCGCCCTGCGCGTCACCCGCCGCATAATGGGGCGTCCCGACGGTTTTTTCCCGTTTTCGATTGATTTCCCCGAAGAACAGGATGATGAGAATGGCTTCTACAACAAATGCTTCAGATCCGTAACTATGATCGATGCGGGAGGCAGGGATGTAATTGGCGGTCGTCCTGACAAACCTTATATGGACCGCTTTGATACCGAACACGATATATTTACTTTCTACCTTCCTGACAAGACCCTGACTATGGCTTTTGACAAAGGCAAATTTGTAGGTGTCGACTGCGACGAATATAAGTTTGAAAACGATGCGCAACTGACATATATCCACGTAACAGACCCTCGCGGCGTTAAGTATGTTTTTGACATCGACGGTGAATGTATCTCAGGCACATTTCTTGTAAGTGAATTTCTTCTGTCAAAAATAATCCTGCCGTCAGGCAACACTATTGTCGTCACCTGGATAAGAAACAATCACGATGACCGCGGACTATGGCGGGTAGCCCCGCGCGCTTTTATTATTGACAAAGAGAGTGCCCCCAATACCCAATACGAGACCGAATCTGTCGACGGTGAGCTTATAAATCCCGCTCATTTCGATTACACACACGATCTGTCGTCGATCACCTTTCCCGGCGGACGCGCCGATTTCGTATACGACAGAGACAATATGCTCTCGTCGATAAACGTGTTCGTCCCTTACAGCCACGACGTCGTCAATGCCGATTTCAATTACGTGAAATCAGACCGGCAGGAAGGCATGTTGTTGTCCCGGGTAGAAATAAACGGTCAGACCTATAGTTTTGAATACAATCAGTATGGCCATGAGACACACCCGAATGCCGACTGGTGGGGCTTTTACAACGGTCGCAACACCGATGACTGCCGTTCGCCAAAAGTCCAATTCAAAAAAGGCAATGAATATGATCAGGCAATATATGATTTTGAAACAACAGGTGTAGACAGATCTGTCAATGAGTCGCTGATAAGGAGCAATCTGCTCAAAAAAGCCGTATACCCGACCGGGGCAATAGCCGAATGGGAATATGAGATACACCGTTTTCCCGAAGTAACAGGCGAAGACTATTACACAAGCCGTTGCATAGAAGAAACAACGTTAGACCGAGGGGGCGGATTACGCGTGAAGTCCGTGACATTAAAAAACGGCGAAAACGACACTAATCCTCAGATACACCAATATATCTATGGCGACAATGGCGACGGCCTTGCTGTCTGTACAGCCGCCCCAATTCTTTCGACATTTATATCTAAAACTCAATTCCTCGATTTCTGGGATGTATCCCTCGGGGATGGCTATGTTACGATATTTCCTCAACAGATAACCATAAACAGCACATCAGATTATATGACCGGTCAAATCGGCATGCCCGATATATGGTATGACTGTGTCACAGAAGTATGCGACGAAGGAAAGACAGAATATCGTTTCCAAAATCTTTTGCCTGACAATGTCGTATACCGCGAATGGGGGCACTCTGAGCCGACGACTATCCATACGGCCTTTTCAAAAGGGCCGCAGCTGACAAGCAAAACAGTCTATAAAAAGGATTCAGGCGGATATACCCCCGTCGAAAAGGAAACACTACGATATAACAACACATCGGGCAATCCTAATTGTCTGATGAGCATTGCCGTCAGACGTCTGAAATTTCAATATATCGATGATACATATTCCCCCGATTTCGGAGAAGAACCGGTGGTTGATCTCAAAGTCGATTGCAGGGTTTACCGAAACAGCCATATCCCATGGTTTAAGCTTCATTCCTACGGCCTTATGCTACAGACCGAAAAATATATCGGCAAGACGACAACGACCTATACCGACAACGGCGCGATCGAACGCACCGAGCGGGTCGAGTATATCCCCGGGACCGAACTTGTAGCCCGTCGCACCGTCTCCGACGGCTGCGACAGCATCATTAACACATATACCTATCCGTCGGGCAACAACGGTTCGACCGAGCGGCTTATG
>CAJTKG010000042.1 GCA_910576935.1 uncultured Muribaculaceae bacterium | reverse complement strand
ACAAGGCCCGCAGCGCAATCGAAAGGCTAAACGGAGACATAAAACAGAACCGGTCGATGAGGAGAGCCCAGGCACCGGGGTTACAGAACATGACCCTGCAATGTGCCATATCGCTTTACACCTATAATATGAGGAAAATTCTCAGGGCACTGTCGGACAAAAAGTCTGAAAATTGCCAATAAGACCCCGATTGGCTTATTCCGGGCCAAAATGGCCTTTGAGAATCCATTATCCGGATCTGAAACGACAGATTTGCAAAATCCCATCGTTTTTTTGAATAGACTGCGTTGACTTTTTCCAAAAAACACAACAGGATAAAAAGGCTTCCTTTCGTTCCCTCTGCAAAATATACCCATTTCTTCGTCAGCCTCGGATTCCGTCCTTCCACCATGGAAACGTCAACGCGATAACCACCATCATGGTCAGGCATACAATCGGCCTGTCACGCTTCACCGCTCCCGTATTCCAACATGCAAGAATCAGCATCACAAAGAAAAAGCACCCGCAGACAACAGCGTTAAACCATTTCGGCAACAAGCTTACCATCGGTATTGTAAAAATGATATTTGCCGCACGTCCGTTGTTCAGCACCCAGTGTTTTGCCGCCAGCAACGGCAGCTCCCACAGACTGTTTCTTCCATGGCCGACGCCGGTACTGTCGGTCAGCTCAAGCATATAAGCCAGGTCATCGCCGTCATATTGATGCCAATAGTAACATAGCGTCCATGCCGACGCCAAAGCGACCGCAACCGACACAACAATGAAGACTTGCGGCGATAATGATCTCAGACACCGGCCTTTCATCCGTCTTTCTTTATCAACTGAGCCGGGACATTATGATTGTTGGCATTGGTGAGTATCTTTACAACGGTCTTGGCAAGAATACGACAATCCAAAGCGAAACTTACATTATCGACATAATAGATATTCATCTCTATGCGTTGAGGCCATGGCACTTGCTTGCGGCCGTTGATCTGAGCCCAACCGGTTATGCCGGGACGCACCTCAAACATTCGCTTCTGCCACTCGTCATACGAAGCTGGATAATAGGTCAGCGGCGGACGCGGCCCTACGAGCGACATATCTCCTTTTATAATGTTAAACAGCTGCGGCAGTTCGTCAAGACTCGAGGCTCTGAGAAAGCGCCCTACCCGTGTGATGCGCTCATCTCCGGGAAGACAGACATTGCCGGTGCCCAGACGCTCGGCGCCGATAACCATAGACCGAAATTTATACATCGTGAAGCATCTCCGGCCCTTGCCGAGACGTTTTTGTTTGAACAACACAGGGCCACGGCTGTCTAATCTGACAGCTACCGCTATCACAAACATCACCGGCCACAACAGAGTCAGCAATGCGATAGCTGAAATAAGGTCTAATACTCGTTTGGTCTGATTGTATTTTTTGCGCATAGAGGCTAAAAGCCGTTTTCATCTTCAGTAACACCGCAAAATTACAAAACTTTTCAATCTCGACAAACCATGCACCTATAAAAACAGCGACGCGCCATCGTTTTTGACAGCGCGTCGCCACATTATGTCCTGACCGTATTATTACTTGGGAAGGATTGATATTGCAAAGCCTCCGCCGGCAGCCTCGGGTATTTTCAGTTTTGTCTTGTGGGTAACCGTCTTGGTCTCTATGACATAACTCTGCGGATTGTTGCGATAGTGGGCGTCCTTGCCGTCACGGTAGATTGTAGCGGTAAATTTGCCGTCTTTGGGCAGGAATCCGAAATCGACGGTAGCCTCACGCGGTTCGGCACCGTTAGTGCCGCCGGCAAACCAACGGTCGGCGCCGCGGGTCTTGCGTGCTACTGTCAGATATTCCATCGGTTCGGCTTCGAGATAGTAACTGTTGTCCCAATCGAGATCGACATCTTTGATAAACTGAAAAGCATCGAGGAATCGCTCGTAGTTTTCAGGCAGGTCGGCAGCCATCTGGAGCGGGCTCGACATGGTGACATAAAGCGACAGCTGGTTGGCGATAGTCGTGTTGCACCATGATTTCTTTTTGGGATTGACTTTTGAGATATCCATCTCGAAGATACCGGGCGTATAGTCCATCGGACCTCCTATGAGACGTGTAAACGGCAGAATCGTGGTGTGCGACGGCTTGCTGCCGCCAAACGCCTGATACTCCGTGCCGCGGGCCGATTCGTTGCCTATCAGGTTGGGCCACGTGCGACATAGACCCGTGGGGCGCACAGCTTCGTGAGCGTTTACCATAATCTTATAGTCGGCGGCTTTCTTTATGGCATAGAGATAATGGTTGTTGGTCCATTGGCTGTAGTGATTGCTGCCGGCGGGAAGAATATTTCCCACATAACCGCTCTTGACTGCGTCATAGCCGTTGTCCTTCATAAATTTGTATGCTTCGTCGAGACGGCGCTCATAGTTTCTGACCGAGCTTGAAGTCTCGTGGTGCATGATCATCTTGACACCCTTTGCCTTGGCGTAGTCGCGTATGCCCGCGAGGTCGAAATCGGGATAAGGCGTGACAAAATCAAAGACCTCGTCTTTCATATTGTTTGACCAGTCTTCCCAACCGGTATTCCAGCCCTCGACGAGTACGGCGTCAAAGCCATGCTCGGCAGCGAAGTCGATATAGCGTTTGACATTCTCTGTCGTGGCGCCATGACGTCCGTGGGGTTTGAGTTTGGTATAGTCGACGCGGTCGAGATGGATGTTTGGCAAATCGTTGGTATAGCTCCATTTGCTCTTGCCGGTTATCATCTCCCACCAGACGCCGACATATTTGCACGGCTTGATCCACGAAGTGTCTTCGATGGCACACGGTTCGTTTAGATTGAGGGTGATGCGCGAAGCGAGTATGTCGCGTGCGTCATCGCTGACAATGACAGTGCGCCACGGTGTGACACAGTCGGTCTGCATATGGGCCTTGTTGCCGACGGCATCGGGTGTGAGCAGAGCCTTGAATGTCATGGTCGTATCGTTGAGTTCGAGATGGAGGCAGGGGAAGTCTACCAAAGCCGCTTCGTGGATGTTGACATAGAGCCCGTCGTCGGTCTTTAGCTGCAGCGAAGTCTGCACTCCGGTAGGCGATGCGAGCTCCTGCCACTTGTTGTGATGAGTCCAGGCTTCTTTCATCAAACCGCGTATCTCCGATAGACGGCTGCGGGTATAGTCATACTCCTGAGTGTCATAATCGGCCGGTATCCAGTAGGCCGTATGGTCGCCGGTCATGGCAAACTCTGTCAGCTCATCGGTGATGTCAAAGTAGCTGAGCTTCTTTTGCATCGGAAACTCATAACGAAAGCCGAGACCGTCGTCAAAGAGACGGAAGTCTATTGACATCAGTCTATTTGTCGATTTCTGTTTCAGATTGACTTTCATCTCGTTATAATGCGATCTGATCTGTGACTCCTCGCCCCAGACGGTCTGCCATGTCTCGTCGACCGACGCGGTATCGATCGAGACAATTTCAAAATTTTTGTCGAGATCACCGCCTTTGACGAGTTTGAAACCGAGTTTGCTCGGCTTTATGACTTCGCGTCCGGCATAATCGAGACTGTATTCGGGCTGACCGTTGCCGGTCAGTCCGAAATCAAGTGTGAGACACCCGTCGGGCGATTTCAAGGTCTCGCCTGACATTGGAAGACAGAACAGTGAAACCACTGCAATTGTCGCGGTTAATTTATTCATGATATTTTATTTAACAATCAGTTTCGCGGTCTTGACCATAGAGCCGACAGTAGCTCTTACGACATAGACCCCACCGGTTGCGGGAGCCGCGACACTTCTGCCGGGAGCCTCGGCTACAAGACGACCGTTGAGATCATAGACGGCTACAGCCGAAGTCTCGTCATCGGCTATAATCACACCGTTCACTATCTTTACGGTGAGACGGCTCTCATAACCGTCACTAATAGCTATATCCTCGATGCCGTCGAGGGGCGCGCTGTTATAGACGCCATTGACCGAGACGAGGTCGAAAGCATAGATGCCGCTTTTGACAGCATTGGCGGGGGTAACGGTTATACTCTTGAAAGTAAGGGGATAGATACCTATGTCGTTTACATCGAATTGTTTTGCGGGATCAAGCACAAGCTTGTTGACCTCGCCGTCGACAAGATTGTCAAAACGGAATGCTTTTGACGATACGGCATTGGCTGCCTGAACGTTAAACTCGATATATAGACCCTCCATGTCGCCTTCGGGCAGGACATCAAACTCTATTGCGTCAGGAAGACTCCATATCTGCTCGCTTCTCGATGCCTTGACGTTGGAGTTTGCCGCCGTAACCTCAAAATAGAGGCGATGTGCGCCATTGTCGAGACGTTTCATCGAACGGTTTTTCGAGCCTTTGCCCGAGACGCTCCAGTTTCTGGGATCGGCAAAAACCGGCATATAGCGCTGTGTCGGTTCTTCGACTTTGACAGTCAAGGGCAGCTCGATGTCGCTCAGACGGCCCGTAACGATAGCCGAACCGTCAGACACAGCTTTGAGCGCGCCGTCATCGCCAACCTCTACGACAGCATTGTCAGAACTGTTCCAATCGAAGAGATCTGATGCGAGAGCCTTATATGCACCATTAACAAGCGCCTGCACACCAACGGTGTAGCCATGTTGATTGCCTATAACGACCTGTTTATACTTTAGCTCGGGCTGAGAACCGGCTTCAACCGTTACAGGAATGGAAACCTTCTTGTCGCCCATAACTGCGGTGAGAGCAAACGAACCAGCTTTGACCGCCGTGACAGTACCGTCTTCGATTCGGCAATACTCATTGTCGGCCTCAAGAACGGCATCCTTGACGTTGATGTCGACCAATCGACCGTATTTGTTATAACCGTATATGACCGGAGTGTATGACGCGTATAATGGCAGGGTGGCATGCGTGTCAAGAAATCTGACTGTTTCGACCTCGGGAGAGGCAGGGGCGTTGACTGCGACGAAAAGACCATTGGAAACCCGTCGTGCATAGAGGTCGGCCGGTTTGTTGACAACGCCGTGAGCCTGCTCATAGAGTGTCACAGAACCGCCGCCATCCATGTTGAGAGCCTCATAGCAGCCGCGGTTGAGCATAAAATCGCCAATCTCTTCCATAGACAGGCCAGAAGAGTATTGATAATCACTTTGGCGTTCACCGTCGACTGTGGCCATAATAATCTTTGTCTGATCTTCAGAATAGCCGATTAGAGCGCGCATATAAGTGCTGTTGTCACCACCGAAATCGACACGTTTGCCACGGTCTACGATGCGGGCGTTGCCGCCGATGGCTTCACGGATATCGGGCTGTATGTTGCCGTGATGGGGAAGTGTTACATTAAATGTATAATATACCACATCGCCTTTTTTAAGGCTGTAGATAAAGTCGTTGTTATAATACTGTCCGCAAGAGATGATTATACCTTCTTCGGGCACGGCCATGTTGCCGCCTGTATACCAATCGCTGTCGACAACAAATTTCATGGACTTGTTAGTGCGCCATTCCTCACCTTCGGCGAGCATCAGTCTTATTTCACGTCCCCCGGGAAGTGTGTTGGTATAATCGCCGATGTTGCGGTTATAGACAATCATGCGGGCCGAAGGCTGCAGAGGCAGCATATCGCCAGCCCAGTCACGAGGATAATTACACTCTGTGGCATTGGTCGATTGTGAGCCGTCTTCGCTGGCAATCACGTGGCTGCGAGAAGGCCAGTCGACCCAACTGCCGTCGGGGCCGGTCATGAAGACACCATGATTCCATAAGTTAGGCGTCGCACAACGGCCGCCGATGATATTGCCCGAACCGGGATATCCGTCGAGAAAGTCGTCATTCTTACCGGCATTCTCGCCATAACGCCAGACAAAGAAGTCGCCGTTACATCCTGCTATATACTGGGTATTTTCATCGGTATGGAAAGCGGCCATGTTGGGAACCGACTCGGTTACACAGCACGAGTCGTTGCCGAGCGCGACTTTCATCTCGGCGGGTCTTGTGCCGTCGAAAGCCGTATGTCTTTCGTCTGTCTTGTCAAGAATCACCGTATATGCCTGGAAAAAGCGTTTTCCATTGGGCGTTACAAATCGATAATGAGTATACTCCACACCCGGTCCGATATAATATGACTCAAGAGTGTCCACGTTATACGTGGTACCGTAAATCACTTCCTGATGACCTGCCGAGGCTCCCATGACAGAGCCTCCGACAATCATCGCCATTAAAAGTTGTTTCATAAAATTGTTTTGTTTGTTGAATTTGGTTTTTATAAGATAATCTTCTGTGTATTCAGTCTGCCTTCGGCGGTCTTAACCCCGACAAGATATATACCGCGGTGTGCGGGTGCGGCTACGGTATGGCCTTGTGTCTGTGACACGACTCGGCCGCTGAGATCATATACAGTCAGGCCGACGACAGCCTCAGCAGCTATAATCATACCATTCTCGACTCTGATATCAATCATACTGTCATCAGCGTCGACCGTTATGTCATCTATGCCGTCGACGGGAGCGCTATTATATACAGCCTCAAAACGGTTGACATCGATATGATATTCTCCTCTACCGTCACCGGGTTCGATTGTCATGGTCTTGAACGTGATGGGATATATCGCAATATCTTTTGTATCAAAATATTCGCTTAAATCAAATATCATAGTCTGCTTGTCGGCTGAAGCTGCCACAGCGCCACAGTTCATGACAAGTTCGCGTCCGTTAGCGGGCTCGACTGTCATCTTGAAAGCTTTGAGCGTGTGAGTGCCGGTGGTGAGATCTACCTCAAGCGCGTCCGGAAGACTCCATACCTGCTGTTTTCTCGAAAGCACTACCTTTGGTGCGCGGGCGTTTGACACCGTGAAGTCAACACCCAGACCGCCGGCCGCAAGCGTCGATATTGTAGCCGTAGATACACCGCTCTTGAGCGCCGACCACTCAGACGCATCAACGCCTTCGGTCAGAGGCATCCGGCGCGACAACGGTTTCTCGACAGTAAGATTGAGAGTCAGCTCGCTTTCATCGCGACGGCCGGTGATTGTCACGCTGCCGTTTTCGAGACCGTTCACTACACCGCGGTCATCGACTGTGGCGATGGCGGCATCAGACACCGACCAAGAGAAAGCCGCCGGGGCAACTTTAAGATACTCCGTACCGACAAGACTCTGCAGCTCGACAGGCCATGAACGGTAACCGTCGATGAGAACATCGGTCAGACGCAGTTCGGTGGGCATATCATTGACAACTTTGACCGCAATGTCGGCACTTAAGTCACCCAGGACAGCCTTGAGCGCGTGCATTCCCGTGCCCGCAGCCTCGAGTGTGATATTATCGATTACTGTGCCCAGCTCGGGAGCCGCTTCAAGAGTAAATCCCTTGACGTTGGTGTCGATCAGACGGCCATATTTGTTATATCCGTAAATGACAGGAGTATATGAGCCGTAAAGCGGCAGCAATACATGTGGGTCGGCAAATCTTATCGACGCCACGGTGCGGTCGTCGGGAGCGTTGATAGCGACGTAGACTGCATTGGCTATCGTACGCTCCGAACCGTCGCGAGGCACGTTGGTCGTACCGAAAGCCTCGGTGTAGAACGTCGTCGAGCCGCCGCCGTCGAGGTCGAGCGCGTCATAGCAGCCGAGGCTGCGCATAACATCGGCAGCCTCATAATAGCTGACACCCGAAGAATAGCCCGGATGGTCGACAACGGCAAACACGGCTTTCGAACGGTCTTGACTATAACCGGCAAGAGAACGTGAATAAAGAGCGCTCGGAGTATTGATCCAGCGTATGGCTTCGGTTGTGACGACACCTTCTTTGAGAATGCGCACATCGCCGCCCACCATTTCGCGCACATCGGGTTTGATGCCACCGAAAGCCGGCAGCGAAAGTTCGGTAGTGTGCATTATTACATCGCCAGCTTTGAGACCGTCGATAAAATCATTTTTGAAATCCTTGCCACAGGAAATTACGATGCCGTTGGCCGGCACTGCGAGATTGCCGCCTGTATGCCAATCACCTTTGACGACAAATTTCATAGGTTTGTTCATAGCCCATTCCTCGCCCGGGGCAAGCTCGGCTGCGATTTCGCGTCCGCCCGCCATTGTCTTGGTAAATTTGCCTACATGCGAGTTGTAGACTACCAGACGGTCTGTGTCGACCTGGTCTATAGTCCAGCCTATAAAACCGCGCGGCATATTAACCGCCCAGGCGTTGACAGTCTTTGAACCGTCCTCGCTGCTGACGATATAACGGAAGTCTGTGGCGTCGATCCACATACCGTCACGACCGACCATAAAGGCATTTTCACGCGAATTGTAGTCGAGCAGATCGGTATTGGCGAGTTTACCGCCGATGACACAAGCGGCGTTTGGATAGCCGTTGATACCGTCGCCGTTAGAGCCGTCGCCGCGCATGCAGAAGAAATCGCCGTTGACACCGGCAAGTATCTGGGTATTGTCATTGGTGTTTCGTAAAGCCATCGCCGAGACCGTCTCACGGGTGTTGAGTGAGTCATTGCCAAGTACAACCTTTATTTCGACCGGCGACTTTTCAGCGTCACCGAGAAGAGTGCGGTCATTTTTGTCATAAGTCACGGCATAGACATGAAATACACGACCACCTGACGTATAGCTCAGATGACTGTGGGTCACGCCGGGGCCCATATAATAATGTTGTAGAGTATCGACCCTGAACTCTGTGCCCTGGATGTCATGGACTGCTGAGGCCGACGCGGTGAGTGCCGCGCCGGCTGCCAATGACAGAATGATAATTTTTTTCATCAGTTTAGGATTTAAGATTAATTGACTGTTTTATAAGATAAATTGTGGTGTCGGAAGGAACTGAATCTTAGCGACGGCCTTTGCCCTGACGTTGCTGTTGCTGGCGCAAAGCGGCCTGCTGCTGACGCTGAGCCTCTTCGAGACGGGCCATGAAACCGCTTTTTTTGCGGGGCTTCTTTGCATTGGCAAGCATATCGGCACGCACTTTTTTCTCATCGATAAGACGGCGGAAGATCCATGTCTGTATGATTGTGATGAAGAGCGAAAGCAGATAATAGTAGCTCAGACCCGACGCATAGTCGTTGAAGAAGAACAGGAACATAAGCGGCATCAGATACATCATCCACTTCATACCCGGCATATTGTTACCGCCGGGCTGATTCTGCATGTTGATACGCGTATAGATGATATTGACCACAGTCATCAGCAGGCAGAAAAGGCTGACTTTGTCGCCATAGAACGGTATCGAGAACGGCAGAGTGAAAATGACGTCGGGAGCCGAGAGGTCTTTGGCCCACAGGAACGACTCGCCGCGAAGCTCTATGGCCGACGGGAAGAACGAGAACATCGCAATGAGCACGGGCATCTGAAGAAGCAACGGCAGACAGCCCGAGAATGGACTCGCGCCGGCGCGGCTGTAGAGGGCCATCGTCTCCTGCTGACGCTTCATGGCGTTCTCCTGCCCGGGATATTTATCGTTGATCTCCTTGATCTCGGGAGCGAGAACCCTCATCTTGGCCTGCGACTTAAAGCTCTTGAATGTAAAGGGAAAGAGTATCAGTTTTATAAATATGGTAAGAAGCAGTATGATTATACCATAGTTTGAAATAAACGAGCCGAGGAACGTGAAAACCGGAATGACAATCAGTTGGTTGATCCAACGGAAAATACCCCAACCAAGAGGCACCAGACGCGTAAGCGACAGACCTTCGTCTGTGTCGAGTGTGTCATCGATGCTCGACAATAAGGGATAATCATTAGGGCCGAAATAAAAATCAAAGCCGAGCTGCATGCCGTCGGCGTTGCTGTAGGGCAGCACCGATGCCATCGTCATGTCCTTGAGATACAGGTTGTCCTTGATATCAACCGAAGTAAGATGAGCCGAGGTGAAGTTATCGCGGGCGATTATGACACTCGAGAAGAACTGGTTTTTGAAAGCCACCCATTTAATGCGGCCTTTGGGATCCTCGCTGTCATCGCCGTTGGCACTGAGCTCATCAGGGCCTTCGCCTACACATTTATATAATATAGTACTGTTGCGTTCTTCAAACGTGCGGCCTTTTTCATTTCGGGCCATTTTCTGATGCCAGTTGAAAGCTATGTCGGCCGTACTTGCCGGAAGGATGGCACTCATGCCCTGCTGCACGAGTTCCATCGAGACTAAATATTTCTCTGAATGCACACGATAACGTATACCCCACATTGCGCCGTTGCCAAGGTCAAGCGACATCAATATCGTCGAGTCATTCTCGACTGTCGGCGTGAATACAAACTCACGGGTATCAATGCGCTGGTCATCGGTGTTAAACATGAAACCGTATCCGTCTGTAGCAGGGGTAAACAACTTGACAGGTGTAGGCGGTTCGGTCAGCTCGGTGTTATAATTTTTAAGTTCTACCTGCGAGATCATGCCGCCACGGCTCGAGAACGTGATTTTGACGATATCGTTCTCGATTGTCTTCTCGACATTCTCACCCGAAAGATGACGGGCGAAACTCTTGTATTTCTGAGCGTCGGCGACAACTTTTCTCACAGCCTTCACAGCCGCCGAACGTGTCTCGGGTGTCAGAGCACTACTGAGAAGCGTTGTAAGGTCGGCGATGTTGACATCCGAGTCGCCTATTCTTACAACGCCGTCGACGCCGGTGCTGTCGGCGCTGACAGCGACGATGCCGTTGTCGAGTGAGTATCTGTTGTTGCCTTCGCTGACACCGATAGTCCTGACGACGGCGGCAAGCTGCGACAAGTCGGCGGCGCCGAGAGTATCGGTCACGGTTATGGTTGCGTTACTGTTGTCGGCTGCGGCTGCGACGCGCTCCTGTTCGGCGCGACGGGCGGCAAGTTCTTCTTCAGAAGGTTTGTTGATATACATAAACCCGAAGATACATCCGGCCATCAGCAACAATCCGAGTAGCGTATTCTTATCCATTGGTGTTGATTTGTAATTGAGATCGTAGTACGATGAAGGTTATGATTTTTTTTCTTTCTTATAGTCTATGGCCGCGTTTATGAAACTGCGGAATATGGGATTGGGCGAAAGCACCGTGCTTGAGTATTCGGGATGATACTGTGTGCCTATATACCATCGCTTGCCGGGAATCTCGACGACCTCGACCAGACCGGTACCGGGATTCTCGCCGACGCATGCCATACCGGCCTCCTCGAATTGCTGACGGTAGTCATTGTTAAACTCAAAGCGGTGACGGTGTCGCTCTCGTATATCGTTGACGCCATAAGCCTCGGCCACTTTGCTGTTAGGGGCCAGACGACAGTCATATGCACCGAGTCGCATCGTTCCTCCCATGTTGGAGATGCTCTTCTGCTCTTCCATCAAGTCTATGACATTATAGGGAGTCGTCGGGTTCATCTCGGTCGAATTTGCCTCATCGAGGCCGAGCACATCGCGGGCAAACTCGATGACCATACACTGCATGCCCAGACAGATGCCGAAGGTCGGCACATCATGCTCGCGACACCATTTGAGAGCCACAAACTTGCCTTCGATGCCGCGCTGACCGAAGCCCGGAGCTATGACAACACCGTCGAGCGACGACAATTTCTCGTCGACGTTGCTCTCGTTGAGTTTCTCTGAGTGAATATAGATGAGTTTAAGCTTGCGGTCGCTATAGGTGGCTGCCTGGAAAAGAGCCTCGTTGATAGACTTGTAGGCGTCCTGAAGCTCGACATATTTACCTACCAGACCGATTGTGACGGTTTCGGTTGCATCGTCCATCTTTTTGATGAAGTCAAGCCACGGCTGCATATGCGGCTCGCCGTCGACCGGCATGCAGGTCTTGCGCAGCACGATTTCATCGAAATGCTGCTCATGCATTTTTATAGGCACCTTGTAGATCGAATCTACGTCTATCGACTGTATCACCGCATCGGGAGCGACGTTACAGAAGAGCGCGATCTTGCGGCGCATCTCGGGCGAGATGTCTTTCTCGGTGCGGAGCACAAGAATATCAGGCTGGATGCCTACCTCCTGCAGTTTCTTGACCGAGTGCTGGGTCGGCTTTGTCTTCAGCTCCTTGGCCGCCGCTATATAGGGCACATAAGTCAGGTGGATGCAGAGGCTGTTTGAGCCCATCTCCCAGCGCAGCTGACGCACACTCTCGAGATAAGGCAGCGACTCGATATCGCCGACAGTTCCTCCGATTTCAGTGATGATAAAATCGAAATTGCCGGTATTGCCGAGCATCTTGACATTGCGTTTGATCTCGTCGGTGATATGAGGCACGATCTGAACGGTCTTGCCAAGATAGTCGCCACGGCGTTCTTTGTCGATGACACTCTGATAGACACGCCCTGTGGTGACGTTGTTGGCTCGGGTGGTCTGAATGTCGGTAAAGCGTTCGTAGTGGCCCAGGTCGAGATCGGCCTCGTGGCCGTCGACGGTAACATAGCACTCGCCGTGCTCGTAAGGGTTGAGTGTACCCGGATCGATATTGATATACGGGTCAAACTTCTGGATTGTCACACGATAGCCGCGCGCTTTCAACAGACAGGCAAGCGATGAAGAAATGATGCCTTTTCCTAAAGAAGACACGACACCGCCGGTAACGAAAATGTATTTGGTTTCCACGTTCAGAAAATTATGATAACAGTATTACGTTAACAAGTTTGCATATTATTTGGCAAATTTACGAATTTTTTCGTCACACAGCAACTCCGATTTCAAAACCGTTGGCGGCAATAACCTCATTTTATCGCAAAAGTCAACAAACAGCCCGGACTTTACAATAAAGTCCGGGCATGAAAAAACTATATTCAGGTATTTTTCGTCAGAATCTTACCTTCTCGCTCTTACCTCCGACACTGCGGATGAAGACACCTTTTTCGGGCCGGTCGACACGTATGCCCTGAAGGTTATAATAAACCACATCGGCATCAACGGGAGCCACGACCTCATCCTTGACCGAAGCACTGTATTGGTAGCCGGCGGGCAACTCGATCTTTGTCTCTCCGTTCTCGTTGGTCTCATACCAGTCGCCGTTGTCATAACCGAGCATCGAGAAGAGGAGACTTGTCTCTACAAAAGTAAACGCACCGTCCTCATAACTACCGTAATATTCGAGTTCATCAACCTCTTCCATGTCAAAACCGGCGCCAAGGAAATATTCGGGATATGACGATACGCGCGCCATGCCGTAACCCCAGTCGACACCGATAGGGCTCTCTTCGATATAGATACGGGCCGGATCGATGGCATTGAGATAGATATAATGGTTGTGATCGGCGTGGAACTGGCCCGGTTTAGAGTAAGCATAGGCCTCGCCGTAAGGATTGACAAGACGGTAGTAGCCGGGGTGCCCCTCACACTCCTCGATCTCGACATCTACAGACGACACAGGCATCGAGAGCATACCGGGAGCAATCTCGTCGGTAAACTTACCCATGCCTATGCTCTTCCATGTCTCACCGCGGTCGGTCATATTATAATATGTCACCCAGTCATAAGAGGCTACCTCGCCGGCAGCGTCGAGCGACACGATCACAAGAGTTTCTTTCTTGACAAATTGATCCATATCATACTCGAGTTTCTCAACCATCGGATATGCCGGACCTTCGGCAGCAATCTGCTTTACCATACTCAGCATCTCATCCTCCTGTATATCAGGAAAAACATACCACTTTACATTCGACGCGTCAGCGCCCAGTTTAACAGTAGCCGAGAACTTGAAATCATAAAGACATTGTGACACCGGAGTGATTTCGACCGAATAATCGGCAGCCTTTGCTCCGGGCAACACGATGCGGAACTTGCCGCTGCGGTTTGCCGCTACAGCACCTCCGTCATCACCTACGGCCAGGCCGTTGATCGACGCCGTAAAAACACCGTCGACGAGCTTGACCGTGCCGGTAGTCGTGATGCCTATATACATCTCGCCCTCGCCCCAGTTGCAACCGGTCATCGTCTTGCGGAAAATAACGTCATCGGGGTTGGAAGCATCGATGTCGATAAACTTAGCACCGGCCTTATCATATTGCGTATCTTTGAGAGCCACATTGTTTTTTGACCTCATTGCATCGGCAAATGCCTGGCCGTAAGGTGCGAGCACTCGATACTGCGTCGGGGTGCTCTCGCTTTGCAATATCTCTACCGCATAGCTTACCGGCTCATACTGATACCACGGCGCAAGCATATCGTCGGTCATGCTGCCCATGCCGAGCGATTTCCAATCAGTAATCCCTGCCGCTTCTTTGGCGGGAGCTTTTACCGATGCGGCAACATTTTTAAGTTCGACTTTGTTCACCGCTTTGATTTCAGAG
The DNA here is from genome assembly GCA_910576935.1 of uncultured Muribaculaceae bacterium. Taxonomy (GTDB): domain Bacteria; phylum Bacteroidota; class Bacteroidia; order Bacteroidales; family Muribaculaceae; genus CAG-873. The sequence goes on along the minus strand of CAJTKG010000042.1, from coordinate 7,349 downwards.
TGATGCTTCAAAACCGTCGAAGCCATCATCGCAGACGTCGACAGCGCCACGATTGACAATAATGTGTAGAATTTCCTCATAACTTATAAATTTGAAAGTTTAAAATCGGGATTAGTGTCATTTTGTCGCAAATATATACAATAAGCGACACACAACAAACATTTTTCCACAAAATTTTTAAAATTTGCCAAGAATCTCTCAATAAGGATACTTCACATCCCATAGAAAGAGCGGATGAGCGGGCATCGAAGTACCGGCGGCGCAACGGTCACGACGTTCGACTATCTCCATTATATTTTCAGGCCTCATCTTGCCGCGACCGACGTCGACAAGCGTGCCGACAACCGCCCTGACCATGTTTCTGAGAAAACGGTCGGCAGTTATGACAAAGCGGTAACGGCCGTCGCCGAGACTCTCCCATTCCGCCCGCCTGAGATCACATATATTGGTCTTGACATCTGTGTGAAGTTTCGAGAATGAGGTAAAATCACGTCGTCCGACAAGCATCGCCGCCGCGCGGTTCATGGCGTCTATGTCTATATCTTCGGGCATCTGCCACGACAGCCGGTAGTCAAACGGACTCTTGCCCTTGTGGGCGTAATAATGATACGTTCGCTCTGTGGCGTCGAAGCGGGCGTGGGCGTCAGAAGCCACCTCGCGCAACTCATAGACAGCAATATCGCGGCCGACCAAGGCATTGAGAGCAGCCACAAAACGCAGTCCGGTATCCGTGTCATCTTCGAGATCGAGATGGGCTATCATCGTGTGAGCGTTGACACCGGCATCCGTGCGCCCGGCTCCGGTAATCGCGACATGTCGCCGCAATATCGTTTCGAGGGCATCCTCGACCGCAGACTGCACCGTGACGCCGTTGGGCTGCCGTTGCCAGCCGTGGAAGTTGGCTCCGCAGTAGGCCAGACGCATGAAATAACGCTTCGTCATACCACTTTCTGCGGTCAGTCTTTTTCGAGGTATGTATAGCCGTAGAGACCCGAGCGGTATGTACTGAGGAAATCGCGACCCTCTTCGGGAGAGATACGCCCGGCTTTCATAGACGCCGTCACCCAGGTCTCGACGTTGCGCGCAAGTTTTTTAGGCGAGAAGAGCACATAGTCAAGCACATCGGCCACCGTCTCGCCGTCAATAATCTGGTCGATCTCATAGCGGTCTTTATAGACATTTACGTGAACGACATTAGTGTCGCCGAAAAGGTTGTGCATATCGCCGAGAATTTCCTGATAGGCACCCACAAGGAAGACACCGAGATAGTATGACTCACCCGATTTGAAAGTGTGCACCGGCAGCGACGGCGACACACCGTGATTGGTGATGAAAGTGGCAATCTTGCCGTCGCTGTCACAGGTGATATCCTGTATGGTACACGTACGCGCGGGTTTCTCATCAAGACGGGCTATCGGTATTATGGGGAAAATCTGATCTATCGCCCATGAGTCGGGGAGCGACTGGAAGAGCGAGAAGTTACAGAAATATTTGTCGGGAATCATCTTGGCGATCTTGCGGAACTCGTCCGGCGCATGCTTCATCGTCGCGGCGAGATCGCCGACTTCACGCGCTATCGACCAAAAAAGTTTCTCGATCTGAGCCCTCGTCTTGAGGTCGAGCATGCCGAGGCTGAATCGATCAAGTGCTTCCTCGCGAATTTGCAGGGCATCATGCCAACTTTCGAAGAGACGGGCGCGGTCGAGTTTGTCCCATATGTCATAAAGTTCGCGCGCGAGCTCGTGCGACTCGGGATCCATGTCCTCAGAGTCTTTCCAATAAGGAAGCTGAGCGGTCTCGAGCACCTCAAGTATGAGCACCGAATGGTGTGCCGTCAGCGATCGGCCGCTCTCTGTGATAATGTTGGGCTGACTCAGTTCGTTTTTGGCACACGCATCGACAAATGTCGACACCGCGTCATTGGCATACTCCTGTATCGAGTAGTTCATCGAACTCTCGCTTGCGCTGCTGCGGGTGCCGTCATAGTCGACCCCGAGCCCGCCGCCGATATCAACAAAATCGATATCGAAGCCCATTTTCGACAGCTGCACATAAAACTGCGAGGCCTCGCGCAGGGCGTTCTTGATGCGGCGTATCATCGTCACCTGACTGCCGATATGAAAATGTATGAGTTTGAGGCAATCTTTGATGTCATGGCGTTCCATGATATCAAGGGCCTCGAGTAGCTCAGACGAGTTGAGGCCGAACTTCGACTGATCGCCGCCGCTCTCCTCCCACTTGCCCGAGCCCGAGCTCGACAATTTGATGCGTATGCCTATATTGGGCTTTATCTTGATTCGTTTCGCTATTGTGGCTATTAGTTTCAGCTCGTTGAGTTTCTCTACCACAAGATATACGCGACGTCCCATCTTTTGGGCGAGCAGGGCCAGCTCTATATAATTCTCGTCTTTGTAACCGTTGCAGATAATAAGGGCGTTCTCAGCTATATTGGTAGCCAGAACAGCGTGAAGTTCAGGCTTAGAACCGGCCTCGAGGCCGATGTTGAATTTTTTTCCGTAGCTGACGATCTCCTCCACCACCGGACGCATCTGGTTGACCTTGATCGGATAGACCATATAACTGTCTGCCTTGTAATCATACTCGGCGGCGGCCTGTCTGAAGCAGTTTGAGATCTTTTCGATACGATTATCGAGGATATCGGGAAAACGCAGCAACACAGGCGACGTTATGTCTCTTATCTGCAACTCGTCGAGCACATGCTTGAGATCGACAGTGACATATCCCTCGCGCGGAGTGACCGTCACATGACCTTCCTGATTTATACCGAAATAATTGCGTCCCCAGCCGTTGATATTATACAACTCGGCACTATCTTCGACACGCCATCTTCTCATTTTCTTCTATATTACAGTCTTTGTTTGTGTTTTATTATTAATCGGCTACAAATGTAGTGATAATTTCGGCTACATTTCCATCACGCGATATTTTTTTTGATTTACACATTATTAATACCAATATAGGTCGCAATTGCCAAAAAAAATTCATATATTTGCGCTCAGATAGGCATATCGGCTCGGCAGGCCGCGAATGCCCGGAGGTTTAACCATAACTGACATCACATATAATCAATCATTAATACACAAAAACTGTCATGAACCAGAAACTCTGTCTATTTGTAGCAGCCGGCGCCGCCATAGCCTTGAGCTCTTGCGGCAGCAAACTCGGCCAGTTTAAATCAGACTATTTCAGCGTCAACCCGCAGCCGCTCGAAGTCGTAGGCGAAAAAGTACCCGCGACGGTGACCGCTCACATTCCCGCCAAATTCTTCGTTAAAAACGCAGAGGTAACAGTAACCCCATATCTTGTCTTCAACGGCACGGAAGTCGCTTCGCAGCCCTACCGCTTCCAGGGCGAGAAAGTGCGCGGTAACAGCCCCGTCGTCTCATACCAATACGGCGGTTCGGTGACAATTCCTGTCAGCTACAACTATCAGCCCGAGATGGCCAAGAGCGAGCTTGAACTCGCCTTCAACGTCAAGCAGGGCAATAAACAATATGTGCTTCCCCGCGTCAAAGTCGCCGACGGTGTCGTAGCCACTGCAGCTCTCGCAACAGCGGCCACAGTCAACCCCGCCATCGCTCCAGACCAGTTCCAGCGCATCATCAACGAAAAGTATGCCTCTGACATCATGTTCCTCATCAATCAGGCCAACATCCGCGCCAACCAGCTCAACACCGACGCCATGGAGGAACTCAAGAAAGAACTCATCGCCGCCAACGGCGACACATCGCGTGTGATCAAAGAAATCAACATCCAGTCATACGCATCACCCGACGGCAGCCTCGAATTCAACACCCAGCTCGCCCAGAAGCGTGAAGACAACACCACCGCTTACCTCAACCGGCAGCTCAAAAAAGACAAGATCACAGAGTTCGGCGATCTTACCGCACAGTTCACCGCCGAAGACTGGGAAGGCTTCCAGAAACTTGTTCAGCAGAGCAACATACAGGACAAAGACCTCATCCTGAGCGTTCTTTCGATGTATAAAGACCCCGAGCAGCGCGAAGCCGAGATCCGCAACCTCTCGAACATCTTCGAGCAGCTCGCCGACCAGATCCTTCCCCAGCTCCGCTACTCTCGCATCACAGCCTCAATCGACGTCATAGGCAAGAGCGACAGCGAGATAAAGAGCCTCTTCAAGAGCAATCCCTCGGCGCTCAGCGTAGACGAGATCCTCTACTGCGCCACCCTCACAGACAACAACAACGAGCGCATCAACATCTATGACACCGCCGCTCGTCTCTACCCCAACGACTACCGCACATGGAACGACCTCGGCGTGGCTCAGTATATCGACGGCGACTACAGCGCGGCCAAAGCATCATTCCGCAAAGCCTCGTCACTCGCTCCTTCTAACGCCGAGCCCAAGATGAACCTCGGCCTTATCGAGCTCCTCGACAAGAACTACGCCAAGGCCAACGAACTCTTCGGCGCAGCAGCCGGTGCCACCGACCTCAACGACGCTCTCGGCGTATATTACCTCAAGATGGGCGACAACGCCGCAGCAGCCAAAGCCTTTGGCGACAGCAAGACAAACAACGCCGCTCTCGCGCAGATACTCACTAAAAACTACAACAAAGCCAAATCGACCCTCGCAGGCATCAACAACCCCGACGCCACCACATATTATCTGATGGCCATCCTCGGCGCCCGCACCAACAACGAGTCGATGCTCAACACTAACCTCCGTCAGGCAATCCGTCTCGACAGCAGCCTCGCCAAGAAAGCCGCTACCGATCTCGAATTCGCCAACTTCAACCTCTCGAAAGTTCTCTGATAAATAAGGATTGAACGATTGACAATATCGAATCCCCTGACGACCGTTTGCGGTCGTCAGGGGATTCCTTTATTACAAAACGGCGACAGAAACCACCGCGGTCCAAACCGCGCCAATGCAAGATCCCATCGGGCTCACGCGCTGTTTCTGTGATAGATAGTCGAGCCCTGTTAACATGTATTAGCAAATTAATTAGTGAAATATTTCATTATTACGATAAAAATGATTTACTTTGCACCGCAAAATTGATTCTTAATATTAAATTCAAACTACTATGTCAGAAATTGCAGATCGCGTAAAAGCCATCATCGCCGACAACCTCAGCGTTGAAGATGACAAAATCACAAACGAAGCAGTGTTCACAACAGACCTCGGTGCAGACTCACTCGACACCGTTGAGCTCATCATGGCCTTTGAAAAAGAATTCGGCATCAACATACCCGACGAAGAAGCTGAAAAGATTCAGACCGTAGGTGACGCTATCACTTACATCGAAGCTGCCAAGAAATAATTACGGCTCTGACAAGTCGTCTTTTAAAAAACAGGGCTCTGACACGTCAGAGCCTTAAAAGCAAAATCACCAAATAATATAAATGGAATTAAAAAGAGTAGTTGTAACCGGGCTTGGAGCTATCTCTCCTATCGGCAATGACGTCTCCACCACATGGGAGAACGCCAAGAACGGTAAGAGCGGAGCAGGTCCGATCACCCACTTCGACGCATCTAAATTCAAGACCCAGTTTGCATGCGAAGTCAAAGACTTCGATGCCGCGGCCCACTTCGACCGCAAAAAATTGCGTCAGCTCGACCTCTATGCGCAGTATGCCATCGTGGCAGCACGCCAGGCAGTCGAAGACTCAGGCCTCGAAAGCGAAGGCGCAGTCAACAAAGACCGTGTCGGCGTAATTGTCGCCGCAGGTATCGGCGGTCTTCACACTTTCGAAGAGGAAGCGGGCTATTACGCCCTTAACGAGGCTAACGGCCCTAAATACAACCCCTTCTTTATACCTAAGATGATTGCCGACATCGCATCGGGCCACATCTCGATGGAATATGGCTATCACGGCCCCAACTATGGTGTCGTATCAGCCTGCGCATCATCAAACAACGCCATCATCGACGCCTTTAACCTCATCCGTCTCGGCAAAGCCGACGTGATGCTGACAGGCGGTGCCGAAGCTGCGATATTCCCCGCAGGTGTCGGCGGTTTCAACTCGATGCACGCCCTGTCGACCCGCAACGACAGCCCCGAGACGGCCTCGCGCCCCTTCAGCAAATCGCGTGACGGCTTCGTCATGGGCGAAGGTTCGGCCGTACTTGTTCTCGAAGAACTCGAGCACGCACTCGCTCGCGGCGCCAAAATCTATGCCGAAGTCGCCGGCGGCGGCATGTCGGCCGATGCTTACCACCTCACAGCCACCCACCCCGAAGGTCTCGGCGCCATACTTGCCATGCGCAGCGCTCTCGAAGACGCAGGCATGCAGCCCGACGACATCGACTATATCAACACCCACGGTACATCGACACCCGTAGGTGACGTCTCTGAGGTAAAAGCCATCATCGATGTCTTTGGTGAACACGCTTACAAACTCAACATCTCATCGACAAAATCGATGACAGGTCACCTTCTCGGCGCTACAGGAGCACTTGAGGCCATGTTCAGCGTCAAAGCTGTTCAGGAAGACATAATTCCTCCGACGATCAACCATGCCCCCGACGATCTCGACGAGAACATCGACTACAACCTCAACTTCACGTTTGACCGCGCACAGAACCGTCCCGTGCGGGCAGCGCTGTCAAATTCATTCGGTTTCGGCGGCCACAACGCCACCGTCATCGTCAAAAAATTCGAGAAATAAACAATACGTCATATTCCCGATAACAGATAGGGTTGTGCTTCCGGCGCAGCCCTATTGTGTTTTATGCAACTACGCCGCGTAACCACGACACATAGAGCAACGCGACATGGAGCGAGGAGACATGGGGACGACGCTCTCCCGAGCGTCGTCATGAACCCACGGCGCATGAAGCGAGGGTTTTAACCCTTGCATCAACCTCTAACACATTGATTCCCCGCTGTCTAATTTGACCAATTAGTCCAATTAGGCCAAAAACATCGACAAGAATCAGCCGACATGGAGCCTCGGCCTCCCGGCCGTCGGCCAACCACCTAATCTTCATCAGCTTAGCTACGACGGGGAGGTCGTAGCTCCATACGCCGTAGCTCCACACCCCTTCGCTCCGTAAACACAAAAGAATTGTGCAGGCGATATGGAGCGGCGGTCTCTGACCGTCGTATAGAGCAAGGGTTTTTAACCCTTGCATCAACCACTAATGTTTTGACTATAAGTTGACTAATCTGCCTAATTAGACCAATTTCTACACCAAAAATTGTGAATTGTGCATTATGCTTTGTGCATTTATCACTAAAATTGCACGTGAGTGCAATTTTAGTGATAAACCCGCCCCTGCGAGGCCTTACCTTTGCAACGCAGATGAAAAACGCCGTCTACACATACCACTTCCGACGCTACCTCGGCCGCAACCTTAC
>CAJTKG010000041.1 GCA_910576935.1 uncultured Muribaculaceae bacterium | reverse complement strand
CCGAAAGCGAGTGCAAAGTTATGCCTTTTTTCTTTCCCAACCAAATTTTTTCAACTATTTTTATGTTATAAAACATGGTTTTTTCATGGACGAATAACACTGATTCGATAAGTAGCTGACTCAACGATATTTCTATCAGGCAAAAATTATGGTCAAAAGTTTGCTTATTTTGTTCTTTTTGGATGCAGATAACGATCGGTTCATTTTTCATAGCCCGCGATATGACATTTTTTAGTAATTTCGTAACAGTTTTTCAAGAATCCCGATTATGAAAAAAATCGTTACCTCTATACTTTTTGCATGCATTCTGAGTGCGACCGGCCATGCGTCATCACTAAGAGATGTCAGGTTTCATGATATCGCAAACGACACAACACGTATAAATAAATTACTCGACAAGGCCTCAGCAGTAAAATATGACAATCTGAGTAATCTTTGCGGCTCAATAGCCCGCGAATTTATCGGTAAGCCTTATGTCGCACATACACTTGAAGACAGCGTCGAGATGATAACTGTCGACCTCGACCGGCTTGACTGTACAACTTTCGTCGAGACTGTGTTGGCCCTGGCCTATACAGTAAATGAGCGTCGTACGTCATGGCATGATTTTGTCTTCAATCTAGAGCGTATACGATATCGCGGAGGCGAGCTCAACGGCTATGGCTCACGCCTTCATTATATTTGCGACTGGATGGCAGACAATATTTACCGCGGTACACTCGAGGATGCCACGCGTAATATGCCGAAGGTGTTCTATGTGACACGTTCTATCGATTTCATGAGTAACCACCGCGACAGATACCCGGCGCTAAAAGATTCGGCCGAATTCGAGCGTATAAAAAATATTGAAATCGGCTACCGCAATCACCGCTTCCCATATATAAAGACAAATGATCTGGGCAACAAAACAATGAAAGCCGCGCTGCGCGACGGCGATGCCATAGCTTTCGTCAGCAATCTCAAAGACCTTGATGTGACACACATGGGCTTTATCGTGATAATTGACGGCGAACCACATGTATTGCACGCGTCGAGCACCCACGGGCAAGTTGAAATCACCGCGCAGCCGCTACATGAATTCATGAAGAAAAATCGCCAGTTTATAGGCATCCGTGTCATACGTCTTAAAGAATGACATTTTATCACGCAGCAGCCACCAACAAATACAGCAAAACAAAGGTCTCCGACCATTCGGCCGGAGACCTTAATTTTTATAGTGCTATATGATTAAGCCTGGGGCATTTTGGTTTTTTTGCCATAGCCGTATACTGCGGCTGAACCGAGCTGTTCCTCAATACGGAGGAGCTGGTTGTATTTAGCCATACGGTCAGAACGGCTTGCAGAACCGGTCTTGATCTGGCCGGCGTTTGTAGCGACGGCGATGTCGGCGATAGTAGCGTCTTCAGTTTCACCCGAACGGTGTGAGATCACTGCGGTGTAGCCGTTGCGCTGGGCGAGCTCGACTGCACGAAGTGTCTCTGTGAGCGAGCCGATCTGGTTGACTTTGACGAGGATCGAGTTTGCGCAACCGAGTTCGATACCTTTTTTGAGGTATTTGACGTTGGTAACGAAGAGGTCGTCACCGACGAGCTGGCAGCGGTTGCCGATAAGGTCGGTAAGGATCTTCCAGCCTTCCCAGTCATTCTGATCCATACCGTCCTCGATAGAGTCGATAGGATATTTCTCGACGAGCGATTTGAGGAATTCGGCCTGCTCTTTTGATGTGAGTTTGGGGGCGTCAGCGCCTTGCTTCCATGTGTAGTCATAGACGCCGTCTTTGTAGAACTCAGATGAAGCGCAGTCGAGACCGATTGTGACGTCGCGGCCGGGGACATAACCGGCAGCCTCGATAGCCTTGATGATGACATTGAGAGCGTCTTCAGTGCCGTCGAGAGCGGGAGCGAAACCGCCTTCGTCGCCTACAGCAGTGCTGAGGCCACGGCTGTGAAGCACTTTCTTGAGATTGTGGAACACCTCAGTGCCCATGCGGATGCCTTCGTGGAACGATGTTGCGCCGATAGGACGGATCATGAATTCCTGGAAGCAGATGGGAGCATCAGAGTGTGCACCGCCATTGATGATGTTCATCATAGGCACGGGGAGAACATATGTGTTGCAACCGCCGATATATTTGTAGAGGGGGAGATCGAGATAGTCGGCCGCAGCCTTGGCGACAGCGAGAGAAACGCCAAGGATGGCGTTGGCACCGAGGTTAGATTTGGTGTCTGTGCCGTCGAGCGCAAGCATTGTCTCGTCGATCTTAATCTGGTCGAGAGCGCTCATGCCTACAAGAGCCTCTGCAATCGGTCCGTTGACGTTAGCGACTGCTTTGAGAACGCCTTTGCCCATATAACGATTTTTGTCACCGTCACGGAGCTCAAGAGCCTCGTTTTCGCCGGTTGATGCACCCGAGGGAACGGATGCACGGCCGAATGCGCCTGATTCGAGGATTACATCAACTTCAACAGTGGGATTGCCGCGTGAGTCAAGTACCTCACGACCAATAATTTTTTCAATTTTCATAATTTAATCGATTTAAATATTGAATCAATATTTGTTGTTAAAGGATTTCTGTGTTTTACGCAGCGCAAATTTACAAATAATTTGCATCACGACAAAACATTAATGTTTAATATTAATGGATTTAAGTTAAGAGTTTCGGCAGCGCGTGCCGCCCGGCTACAACGGCGGAATGCTTGACGTCCCGACAGAAACGAATCTATCGGGACGTCTGATATAATGTCGTGTGACTTTAGCTTATTCAGCTGTAGCCTCGGCAGCGGCTGTTGTGGTATTTTCAGCGGCCTCGGTGGCTGCCGGTGCTGCTTTTTTGCGCGAGCGGCGTGTTGTCTTGGCTTTTGCCTCTTTTTTATCCTTGAGCATGTTCTCGTTAAAGTCAACAAGCTCAATAAAACAAGTTTTGGCGTTATCACCCAGGCGGTTGCCTGTTTTAAGAATACGAGTGTAACCACCGGGACGTTCGGCGATCTTCTCGGCTACAACACCGAAGAGCTCTTTGATAGCCTCTTTGTTCTGAAGATAGCTGAAGACAAGGCGGCGGTTGGCCATGTTGTCATTTTTAGCTCTGTTGATCAGCGGCTCTGCATAGACACGCAACGCTTTTGCTTTTGCCAGTGTGGTAAAAATGCGTTTGTGCATGATGAGCGACGTTGTCATGTTAGCGAGCAGAGCATCGCGGTGAGCTTTGGTGCGGCTAAGGTGATTGAATTTTTTATTGTGTCTCATCGTTTATTACTCTTTATCTAATTTGTATTTTGAAATATCCATTCCGAACGAGAGGTTGAGGCTCGTCAGGAGCTCTTCGAGTTCTGTGAGCGATTTCTTACCGAAGTTACGGAATTTAAGGAGGTCGGTCTTATTGAAGACAACAAGCTCGGCGAGAGTCTCGACCTCGGCGCTCTTAAGACAGTTAAGAGCACGCACAGAGAGATCCATATCGACAAGTTTCGACTTGAGGAGCTGACGCATCTTGAGCACTTCTTCATCAAACTCTTCGTTTGAGTCTGTCTCTGTAGCCTCGAGTGTGATTTTCTCGTCAGAGAAGAGCATGAAGTGGTATATCAAGATTTTAGCAGCTTCCTTGAGCGCGTCCTTGGGAAGGATTGATCCGTTGGTCGTAATCTCGATGATCAGTTTGTCGTAGTCGGTTTTCTGGTCGACACGGAAGTTCTCGACAGCATACTTGACATTTTTGATGGGCGTATATGTCGAGTCGATGGCGATGACATTGACATCGTCGTTGGGGGTCTGGTTTTCCTCGGCGGGAACCCAGCTGCGGCCTTTATTGACTGTCAATGTTATCGTGAAACTTGCGTCTTGATCCAAATGACAGATGACCTGCTCGGGATTCATCACCTCGAAGCCCGTGAGGGCCCGGCCTATGTCACCGGCTTTGAAGACCTCCTTGCCTGACACGGTGATGGTGGTTTTCTCGAAGTCTGTGTCTTCGACAGTCTGTTTGAGATCGACTTTTTTGAGGTTAAGAATGATGTTGGTCACATCTTCTTTAACACCGGGGATGACATCAAATTCATGCTTAACGCCGTCGATCTTTATAGACGAGATTGCATAACCCTCGAGAGACGAGAGCAGCACACGGCGCAGAGCGTTGCCTACAGTGATGCCATAGCCGGGTTCCAAAGGCTTAAACTCAAACTTACCGTAGAAGTTATCAGCTTCTAACATCAAGACTTTGTCAGGTTTTTGGAATGCTAAAATAGCCATGGATCTTTTTTGTGTTTTAATTTATTATTTAGAATACAACTCGACGATTAACTGCTCTTTGATGTTTTCAGGTATATCCTCGCGTGCGGGGACATGAAGCAGTTTACCGGCTTTGAGTGTCTCGTCCCATTCAATCCAGGGATATTTGCTGTGATTGAAACCGGCGAGAGCGTCAGCGATGACCTCAAGAGATTTTGATTTTTCGCGTACTCCAACAACATCGCCGGGTTTTACCTGATAAGAGGCAACGTTTACAACGTCGCCGTTGACGGTAATGTGACGGTGAAGCACAAGCTGACGGGCTGCGGCACGTGTGGGAGCGATGCCCAGACGATAGACAACATTGTCAAGACGCGATTCAAGAAGCTGGAGGAGGATCTCACCGGTGATACCTTTGAGGCTCGAAGCTTTCTTGAAAAGGTTGCGGAACTGTTTTTCGAGAACGCCGTAAGTATATTTGGCTTTCTGTTTCTCACGCAGCTGAACACCATACTCAGATGTTTTGCGGCGCTTGTTGGCACCATGCTGACCCGGGGGGAAGTTGCGGCGCTGCAACACTTTGTCGGCGCCGAAGATGGGTTCGCCAAATTTTCGTGCAATTTTGGTCTTAGGACCTGTGTATCTTGCCATTGTAGTTTAAATCAGTTTTGTTGAGATTATTTCATAAGGCCTTTAGTGCAGCCGCGACCATAGAGAGGTGATAAAAATTATGGTCTATTCACGTTTGCTCTTATGACTCCGGAGGAGAAAATCTCGGTAATAAGAATTTGTTTATTTACTAAAAGCTCGAAAGTAAGGGTTTACTGTCTCAAATGTCATTAGGGCTTCAGAGAGACTGATATTAAACTCTTCTTCTCTTGGGAGGACGGCAACCGTTGTGGGGCAGCGGAGTGACGTCGATAATTTCGACGACTTCGATTCCTGCCTGGCTGATTGTACGGATAGCTGATTCACGACCGTTGCCGGGGCCTTTTACATAAGCCTTCACCTTACGGAGGCCGAGATCGTAGGCCACTTTAGCACAATCCTGCGAAGCCATCTGAGCTGCGTAGGGGGTGTTCTTCTTTGATCCGCGGAAGCCCATCTTACCGGCCGATGACCATGAGATGACCTGGCCTTCGCTGTTGGCTAAGCACACGATGATATTGTTGAAAGACGAGTGAACGTGAAATTGGCCTTCAGCGGTAACTTTGACGTTTCTCTTCTTTGCTGCGACTGTCTTTTTTGCCATAGTTTCTTATTATTTAGTAGCTTTCTTCTTATTAGCAACGGTTTTCTTGCGTCCTTTGCGTGTACGGGCGTTGTTTTTGGTCGACTGACCGCGAACAGGGAGGCCGTTACGGTGACGGATACCACGATAGCAGCCGATGTCCATAAGGCGCTTGATGTTGAGTTGGATTTCGCTGCGGAGGTCACCTTCGACTTTGTAGTCCGAGCCGATCACTTCGCGCACTTTGGCGGCCTGCTCGTCGGTCCAGTCCTGTACTTTGATGCTTTCGTCGACACCGGCCTTGGCAAGAATGGTCTTTGCCGCACTGCGTCCGATACCGAAGATATAGGTCAAGGCGATTTCACCTCTTTTGTTTTGGGGGAGGTCAACTCCCACGATTCTTACTGCCATATTTGATATTGATTATTTTTTCTGCAAAAATAACAAAAATTATCCTTGACGTTGTTTGTACTTGGGGTTTTTCTTATTGATAACATAAAGACGACCCTTGCGACGGACAATCTTGCTGTCGGGGGTACGTTTTTTTACTGAAGCTCTAACTTTCATATCTTTTAGTGTTAATGGTTATTTGTATCTAAAGGCAATACGTCCCTTAGAAAGGTCGTAGGGCGACATTTCGACTCTCACCTTGTCGCCGGGGAGGATCTTGATGTAGTGCATACGCATCTTCCCTGAGATGTGGGCCGTGATCTCATGGCCGTTCTCAAGCTCTACGCGAAACATTGCGTTCGAGAGAGCTTCGACGATAGTGCCGTCTTGTTCGATTGCTGCTTGTTTTGCCATATATTAAATAAATCTATCCTGTAATACTTCTTCGACATAGTCAAACGTTGTGAGGATCTCGACCTCGTCGCCGACGATAGCGAGCGTGTGCTCGTAGTGGGCCGAAGGCTTATGGTCGCGGGTGCGGCAAGTCCAACCGTCACGGTCGATGATGATATTGCGGCTGCCCATATTGATCATGGGCTCGATGCAGATACACATGCCGTTTCTGATGACGGGGCCTATGCCGCGGCGGCCATAGTTGGGGACTTCAGGGCTTTCGTGCATGTCCCGGCCGATGCCGTGGCCACACATTTCCCTGACGATCGAGTAGCCCCGGTGCTCGCAATAGGTCTGGATGGCGTTGGCGATATCGCCTATGCGTTTGCCGGGGCGGCAAGCCTCGATGCCGACATAGAGCGATTCTTTGGTCGTGCGGCAGAGATTGATGACCGCTGCGTCTACCTCTCCGACGGGGAAAGTATAGCACGAGTCACCCATGAAACCGTCTTTCTCGACTACGGTGTCGATGCCGATTATATCACCTTCGCGGAGGACATAGTTCGACGGGAAACCGTGGACGATGACGTCGTTGACTTCAATGCAGAGCGTGCCGGGAAATCCTTCATAACCCAGACAAGCCGGTTTGCCACCATTGTCGCGAATAAATTCGCGAGCAATGGTGTCAAGTTTCAGCGTTGTCACTCCGGGCTCAATCCACTTGGCCACTTCACCAAGTGTGCGGCTCACCAGTGTGGCGGATGAGCGCATCTGATTGATTTCGTCGGGTGTTTTAAGATAGATCATTGATTTCTGAAATTCTTTGCTTCTGACTTTAGTCGTTCAAGCTTTTAAAATGATTAATAACCTTGACCGGTTGTACGTCCTTTTATCTTGCCTTCTTTCATCAGACCGTCATAGTGGTGCATTGTCAGATGAGACTCTACCTGCTGGAGGGTGTCAAGTACGACACCTACCATAATCAGCAGAGATGTGCCGCCAAAGAATTGGGCGAAGTTCTGGCTGATGCCGAAGAAACGGGCAAAAGCGGGAAGGATCGCTACGATACCAAGGAAGATAGAGCCGGGCAATGTGATGCGCGACATGATAGCATCAAGATATTCAGCTGTCTTTTTACCGGGTTTCACACCGGGAATAAAGCCGTTGTTGCGCTTCATATCTTCTGCCATCTGTGTCGGACGGACGGTGATAGCTGTGTAGAAGTAAGTGAAGGCGACGATGAGCATGAAGAAGACTGCATTATACCAGAAGCTGTTGATGTCGGTGAAAGCATGTAGGAAACCGCTTTCGGCACCACGGAAACCCGCGAGCGTCATCGGGATGAACATGATTGCCTGAGCAAAGATGATAGGCATGACGCCGGCAGCGTTAACCTTGAGGGGGATATACTGACGGGCACCGCCATACTGACGGTTGCCGACGATGCGCTTTGCATACTGCACGGGCACTTTACGTGTTCCCTGCACGAGAAGCACAGCACCTACAGTGACTGCGAAGAGCAGAACGACCTCGACAATGAACATCACCAGACCGCCCTGGCCGGCTGTCGTACCGGGCAGACGGCTTGTGAATTCAAAGAAGAGCGCTCCCGGGAGACGGGCGATGATACCGACAAGGATGATAAACGAGATACCGTTGCCGATACCGCGGTCAGTGATGCGTTCGCCGAGCCACATGATAAACATAGAGCCGGCCGCAAGGATGATCGTCAGATATACTACAGTCCAGAATCCGAAGCTCATGGCAGCGCCGTTGGCGGCGCCGTTGACCTGCACCTGAAGGTTGATCAGGTAAGCGGGAGCCTGAAGTATAAGGATAAGGACAGTGAGATAGCGTGTGTATTGGTTCATCTTCTGACGTCCGCTCTCACCTTCGCGCTGCATCTTCTGGAACGACGGCAGGATCATGCCGCACAACTGTATCACGATCGACGCCGTGATATAGGGCATGATGCCGAGGGCGAAGATGGAGGCCTGCGAGAACGCACCGCCCGAGAACATGTCGAGGAGCTGCATCAGTCCGCTCTTATTGGTAAAGCTGGCCAAGGCGTCGATGTCTGAGGGTGAGATACCGGGCAGAACGACGTAACAGCCGAGACGATAAACCAACACGAGCAGAACCGTGACGAGGATGCGTTTGCGCAGCTCTTCGATAGTCCAGATGTTTTTAAAGGTTTCGATAAATCTCATTATTGTCAGATTTTATTGATTGAACCACCGGCAGCCTCGATTGCAGCCTGTGCGGCAGCAGAGAATGCGTTAGCTTCTACTTTGAGCGCTCTGTTGACTGCACCGTTGGCCAGAATCTTGACAAGCTGGTGCTTGTTGATATAGCCTGCGGCACGGAGTTCTTCAAGTCCGATCTTTTCGAGATTTTTTTCAGCTGCGAGAGCATCTATTATAGCGAGGTTGATTGCTTTATACTCTACACGGTTGATATTTTTGAAACCAAATTTGGGAAGACGGCGCTGAAGGGGCATCTGACCGCCTTCGAAACCGATCTTGCGGCTATAACCCGAACGCGATTTAGCACCTTTGTGACCGCGGGTCGATGTACCGCCTTTGCCCGATCCGGGACCGCGGCCGATACGGGTTTTGCGTTTTACCGATCCGACTGCGGGCTGTAAATTATTTAATTCCATAGTTGCGATTGATTTTAAGCGTTTGTCACTTCTACGAGGTGACGTACTTTGTTAACCATTCCCATCACAGAGGGTGTGTCTTCTTTGACAACCGTATGATTCATTTTCTTGAGGCCGAGAGCGTCGAGAGTGCGTTTCTGCACTGCCGGGCAGTTGATGCGGCTCTTTATCTGTTTGATTTTGATCTGTGCCATGTTGTTAGCCTTTGAATACTTGTTCAACAGAAATGCCGCGGTTCTGTGCGACGATAGCGGGCGAACGCATTTCGTCGAGAGCGGCGATTGTCGCTTTAACGAGGTTGTGGGGGTTCGACGAACCTTTAGACTTAGCAAGGACGTCGGTGATACCCACGCTCTCAAGGACGGCACGCATAGCACCACCGGCTTTAACACCGGTACCGTGAGAAGCGGGTTTGAGAATGATGCGCGAACCGCCGAATTTGGCAACCTGTTCGTGAGGGATTGTGCCTTTGTGTACGGGAACCTTGATGAGGTTTTTCTTGGCGGCCTCGACACCTTTGGCAATAGCGGCCTGCACTTCGTTTGCTTTACCGAGACCCCAGCCGACGATGCCGTTCTCATTGCCGACAACGACGATGGCGGCAAAAGTGAATGTACGTCCGCCCTTGGTAACTTTGGTTACACGGTTAATGGCAACCAAGCGGTCTTTGAGTTCGAGATCGTTTGTGGTCTTTACTCTGTTATTTCTCTTTGCCATAGTCTATTAAAATTTAAGTCCGCCTTTGCGTGCAGCATCAGCCAATGATTTAACACGACCGTGGAAAAGATATCCGTTACGGTCAAAAACTACTTCGGTGATACCGGCTTCGAGAGCTTTTTTGGCAATAGCCTCGCCTACTTTAGCCGCAATCTCGATTTTTGTGCCTTCCTCGATACCTTTCGATGAGGTAGCTACAAGTGTAGCGCCTGCGAGGTCGTCGATGAGCTGAACGTAGATCTGTTTGTTGCTGCGGAAGACTGTCATACGCGGACGGGCTGCGGTGCCGTTGATTTTGCCGCGGATGCGCGTTTTGATTTTGTTTCTTCTTTGTATCTTAGATATCATGATTGTTTCGATTTACTTATTTGGCACCGGCCGATTTACCTGATTTACGACGAATTATTTCGCCTACAAACTTGATACCTTTGCCTTTGTAAGGTTCGGGTTTGCGGAGTGAGCGTATTTTGGCGCACACTTGACCGAGAAGCTGTTTGTCATCGCTCTCGAGGATGATGAGCGGGTTTTTGTTACGCTCAGACTTGGCCTCGACCTTTACCTCGGGAGGAAGTTTGATATATATTGCGTGCGAGAAACCGAGCGAAAGCTCAAGCACCTGGCCTGTAGCTGTTGCACGATAGCCCACGCCTACTAATTCCATTTCCTTGCGATAGCCCTCTGAGACGCCGACGACCATGTTGTGAAAGAGTGCGCGGTAGAGACCGTGCTGGGCGCGGTGTTCGCGATCGTCGCTCGGACGGGTCACGATAACGTGGCCGTCTTCAACTTTAACGCCGAGTTCGGGGTTATAGGCCTGGGTAAGTTCGCCTTTGGGGCCTTTTACTGTTACTGTGTGGTTGTTTTCGTCAACCTTAACTGTCACGCCGGCAGGAACGGCGATCGGTGCTTTACCTATTCTTGACATAACTGGGTTCTGTTAATGGTTGATTAATATACATAGCACAGCACTTCGCCACCAACTTTAAGCTCTGCGGCTTTTTTGTTGGTCATCACGCCTTGTGATGTCGAGAGAATGGCGATGCCTAAACCGTTTAACACTCTGGGCATATCTTTGTAGCCTGTATACTGACGCAGACCGGGACGCGACACGCGTTTGAGGTCTTTGATGGCGTTGACTTTGTCAACGGGGTCATACTTTAAGGCGATCTTGATAGTACCTGCGGGGGTTTCACCCTCTATAAACTTATAATTAAGTATATAGCCTTGTTCAAAAAGAATCTTTGTGATTTCTTTTTTCAAGTTTGAGGCCGGGATCTCGACAACACGGTGGTTAGCCTTGATCGCGTTTCTCAATCTTGTGAGATAATCTGCTATTGGATCAGTCATTTTATTGTTTGTTTAAATTGATTGGGAATTCCCAACAATATTTAATTACTCTCGTAGTTATTCTGGAGAAGGCTTAGCCGGTAATAGAGAGATAAATTACCAGCTTGCCTTTTTAACGCCGGGGATCAGGCCGGCAGAAGCCATTTCGCGGAATTGGATACGCGACAGGCCGAACTGACGCATATATCCTTTCGGACGACCGGTGATAGAGCAACGGTTGTGCAGGCGGATATATGAAGCGTTTTTGGGTATACGCTGCAGGGCCTGATAAGCCTCATAGTCGCCGACAGCCTTGAGGGCGGCCTTTTTCTCGGCATATTTTGCGACGAGTTTGGCTCTCTTGACCTCGCGGGCCTTCATTGATTCTTTTGCCATATAGGTGGGATTGTTTAGTTTTTAGCGTTTTTAAAGGGAAGACCGAACTCTTTGAGCAGGGCATAGCCTTCTTCGTCGGTGTTGGCCGATGTAACGAAAGTGATGTTCATACCCATGAGTTTGTTGATAGCGTCGATGTTGATCTCGGGGAAGATGATCTGCTCTGTGATGCCGAGGGTATAGTTGCCACGACCGTCGAGTTTGCCTTCGATGCCTTTGAAGTCACGGATACGGGGAAGTGCCACACGGATAAGACGCTCGAGGAACTCGTACATGCGGTCGCGACGCAGAGTCACCATAACGCCGACGGGCATTTTCTTACGGAGCTTGAAGTTAGAGATGTCTTTCTTCGAAAGTGTTGCCACGGCTTTCTGGCCTGTGATAGCTGTCAGCTCGTTGATGGCTGTCTCGATGAGTTTTTTGTCCTGAGTGGCGGCGCCGAGACCCTGGTTGATGACGATTTTCTTCAACTTGGGCACCTGCATCACCGTCGTATATTTGAATTCTTTCTCGAGAGCGGGAACAATGCGCTCCTTGTAATCTTTTTGCAGAGTAGTGCTCATTATTTAATCTCCTCTCCTGATTTTTTAGAAATTCGTACTACCTTACCGTCCTCGCGACGCAGTGCGATGCGGGTAGGCTTGCCTGATTTGGGATCGATGAGGCTGAGGTTTGAGATATGGATGGGAGCTTCCATCTTCACCAGACCTCCCTGGGGATGTTTGGCAGAGGGCTTGGCAGCTTTGGTCACCATATTGCATCCCTCGACGATTGCGCGGTCTTTGGCGGCCTGCACTGAAAGCACACGACCGGTCTTGCCGCGGTCTTCGCCTGCCAGAACATAGACGGTGTCGCCCTTTTTGATATGTAACTTGCTCATTAGTGTTAGTTTACTATATTGTTAAAGTACTTCCGGGGCAAGTGAAACGATCTTCATGTTGGTGGCACGCAGTTCACGGGCCACGGGACCGAAGATACGGGTTCCACGAAGTTCACCGGCATTGTTCAATAAAACACATGCATTGTCGTCGAAGCGGATATAAGAACCGTCGGCACGACGGATTTCCTTTTTTGTGCGGACGACGACTGCCTTAGATACAGTACCTTTTTTGACATCCGAGCTGGGAATGACATTTTTCACCGACACTACGATGATGTCACCCACCGAGGCATAACGGCGACCTGTACCGCCTAAGACGTGAATGCAGAGAGCTTCTTTGGCTCCGCTGTTGTCGGCAACAGTTAAACGTGATTCAGTCTGTATCATGATTACTTAACTTTTTCGATTATTTCAACTAATCTCCATTTTTTGGTCTTGCTCAAAGGACGTGTCTCCATGAGCTTTACGGTATCGCCAACGCTGCACTCATTGTTTTCGTCATGAGCGTGGTATTTCTTTGTCTTGTTGACAAATTTGCCATAAATAGGGTGCTTTTCTTTCCATTTCACTGTGACAGTGATTGTTTTGTCACCCTTGTTGCTCGATACAACCCCAATACGTTCTTTTCTTAAGTTTCTCTTTTCCATTTCTTGGGATTATTTATTGTTTAGTTCACGCTGACGCAACTCTGTTTTGACGCGCGCGATCATTCTACGGTCAGCTGTTATCTTAGCGGGATTGTCAAGAGGAGACACCGAGTGGTTGACCTTGAGCTGGAGGTAGTCTTTCTCCATCTCGGCCAGACGCTCTTTAAGGTCTGACGTGCTAAGTTCTTTGATTTCTTCTTTCTTCATAGCTTATTTACACGTTTTGAGTTGGGTCATAGTCACGACGGACAACAAACTTTGTGATTACCGGGAGTTTCTGGGCAGCCAGACGGAGCGCTTCCTTGGCGATGTCATAGCTTACGCCTTCGACTTCAATGATCATACGGCCGGGAGTCACGGGAGCGACAAATCCTTCGGGCGAACCTTTACCTTTACCCATACGGACTTCGGCCGGTTTCTTGGTGATGGGTTTGTCGGGGAAGATGCGGATCCAGATCTGACCCTGACGCTGCATATAACGTGTCACCGCGATACGGGCGGCTTCGATCTGGCGACCTGTGATCCATTTAGATTCAAGGGTCTTTATGCCAAACGAGCCGAAGGCAAGCTGGTTGCCACGCTGGGCAATACCTTTCATGCGGCCTTTCTGTTGACGGCGGAATTTGGTTTTCTTAGGTTGTAACATTGTTGTTTAGCTTTGTCTTGAGGTTAACGATTGTTTTTGGCACGACGGAAGCCACCGCGACGGGGTGCGCCGGCGGCAGATGACTGACGGCCTTCCTTCTGTGCTGTAGCGAACGAAGGAGCCAGATCGCGTTTGCCATATACTTCACCACGGCAGATCCACACTTTGATGCCGATAACACCAACCTTAGTGTGTGCTTCGACAAGAGCGTAGTCGATGTCGGCTCGGAGAGTGTGCAGAGGTGTACGTCCCTCTTTGAACATTTCAGAACGAGCCATTTCAGCGCCGTTGAGACGGCCCGAAACCTGCACCTTGATGCCTTCGGCGCCGGCTCTCATTGTCGAGGCGACAGCCATCTTGACGGCACGGCGGTATGCCACCTTGCCTTCGATCTGGCGGGCGATCGACGCTGCCACAATCTGTGCGTCAAGCTCGGGGCGTTTCACTTCATAGATGTTGATCTGGACATCTTTGTCGGTGATCTTTTTAAGCTCTTCCTTGAGCTTCTCGACGTCTTTGCCGCCGCGGCCGATGATGATGCCCGGACGCGAAGTGCAGACTGTGATTGTGATGAGTTTGAGGGTACGCTCGATGACGATGCGCGATACGCTGCATGTAGCGAGGCGGACATTGAGATATTTGCGAAGTTTGTAGTCTTCGAGGATCTTGTCACTCTGTTTTTTGCCATCAGCCCAGTTGGAATCCCAACCGCGGATGATGCCCAAACGATTACTGATCGGATTTACTTTCTGTCCCATATCGTTATGCCTCAGTGTTTTTAGCGTTGTTGTCAATAGTGTCTACGATGAGGGTAACGTGGTTGGCACGTTTGCGGATACGGTATCCGCGGCCCTGCGGAGCTGTACGGAGACGTTTGAGCATCGGAGCACAGTTGACATAGATTGTGCTGATATAAAGCTCTCCGTTTTCAGCTTTCTTCTCATTTTTCTGCTCCCAGTTGGCAATTGCAGATCTCAGAAGTTTAGACAGCTGAGCGGCTGCATCTTTGTTTGAGAATTTGAGCAGACCGATTGCGCGGAACACTTCTTTGCCGCGGATCATGTCGGCCACGAGTCTCATTTTGCGGGGAGATGAAGGAACGTTGGTCAGTTTTGCGAAAGCGACCGATTTACGTTCTTCCTTCATTTTGTCGGCTGATAATCTTTTTCTTACACCCATTTTATTTAATTCTTTTTTTATCAAATTATTAATTCAGGGCCCGATTATTTTTTCTTATTGCCGGCGTGACCGCGGAAGGTACGTGTCGGGGCGAACTCGCCCAGCTTGTGGCCTACCATGTTCTCGGTTACATAGACCGGAATAAATTTGTTTCCATTATGGACGGCGAATGTGTGACCGACGAACTCGGGTGCAATCATCGAGGCGCGACTCCAGGTCTTGATGACCGATTTCTTGCCTGTTGCGTCCATGTCAGCGACTTTCTTTTCGAGTTTTACGCTGATAAAGGGTCCTTTTTTTAATGAACGACTCATAATTACTTAATTAATCAGATTACTTTTTTCTTCTTTCAATGATATACTTCGAAGAGTGCTTCTTGGGCGCACGAGTCTTGAGACCCTTAGCATAAAGACCCTTGCGAGAACGGGGATGTCCACCTGAAGCACGGCCTTCGCCACCACCCATCGGGTGATCGACAGGGTTCATCACGACGCCACGGTTGCGCGGACGACGACCGAGCCAGCGTGAACGACCGGCTTTGCCGCTGCGTTCGAGCGAGTGCTCGCTGTTGCTGACAACGCCGACAGTGGCTTTGCAGGCAGAGAGTACTTTTCGGGTTTCGCCTGAAGGTAATTTGATAATCGCGTAATCGCCTTCGCGAGAGACGAGCTGTGCGAAGGTGCCGGCCGAACGCGCCATGAAAGCGCCCTGACCGGGACGGAGCTCGATGTTGTGGATTACTGTACCGACGGGAATCTTGCTCAGAGGAAGGGCGTTGCCGACCTCGGGAGCTGCATCGGGACCGCTTACAACAGTTGCTCCTACTTGTAAGCCGTTGGGTGCAATGATATAAGCCTTGGCACCGTCTACATAGTAAAGAAGAGCAATGCGAGCCGAACGGTTAGGATCATACTCGATTGATTTTACTACTGCGGGTACTCCGTCTTTTGTTCTCTTAAAGTCAATGATACGGTATTTGCGTTTGTGGCCACCACCAAGGTAACGTGTGGTTAGGTGACCTTCGGCGTTACGGCCGCCGCTGCTCTTCTTACCGACTGTAAGAGATTTCTCCGGTGTAGTAGCAGTGATCGTACCTTTAAATACACCGATAACTTTGTGTCTTTGCCCCGGAGTTGTGGGCTTGAATTTTCTTACTGCCATTTTCTATTAAATATTGCTATAAAAGTCGATTGTTTGACCTTCGCCGACTGTGACAAAAGCCTTCTTCCAGGCAGTTGTCTTGCCACGGAGAAGACCGCTCTTTGTCCAGCGCGATTTGTTTTTGCCACGCACGACGCTTGTGTTGACGCTGACGACTTTAACGCCATAAAGCTTCTCTACCAGATCCTTGATCTGATATTTGTTTGCTTCGGGAGAGACAGAGAATGTATAGCGGTTAAGCTTCTCTGTCAGCTTGGTGGCTTTCTCGGTTACTACCGGTTTGATCATAATTTCCATTACTTTTTCCTCCTGTGGCATTAAAGTTTATTAATCAGCTCAAGGCTACTCTCCGTAAGGACAATAGCGTTGTTATTGAGCAGTGCATACGTGTTGATATCCGAAGCACTCATCAGTCGAGCGTTCGGCACATTACGTGATGACAAAAATACGTTTTTATTTTGGGCTGCTAAAACTACAAGTACCTTTTTGTCATCAACTTTAAGATTTTTAGTAATTTTTATAAAATCTTTAGTTTTAGGAGCTTCGAGAGTGAAGTCCTCGACAATGATTATTTGGTTTGCCTGAGCTTTAACAGTCAATGCCGACTTGCGGGCGAGCTGTTTCACCTTGCGGTTGAGTTTGAAACGGTAGTCACGGGGACGGGGACCGAACACGCGGCCGCCACCAACGAGAACGGGCGAGTTGATGTCACCGATACGGCTGCCGCCGCCGCCCTTCTGCTTGTGGAGTTTGCGTGTCGAACCCGACACTTCGCTACGTTCTTTCGACTTGTGAGTACCCTGACGCTGATTGGCGAGATACTGCTTTACATCGAGATATACGGCTTGCTCGTTTGCCTCAACAGCAAAGACTTCGTCGTTAAGCACGGCTTTGCGACCGGTGTCCTGACCTTCTACATTATATATTGCGAGTTCCATATTATTTCTCAATTAAAACGATTGAACCTTTGCTTCCGGGTATTGAACCCTTGATCATCAATAAATTGTGGTCAGCGATAACTTTCAGCACCTGGAGGTTCTGAACTGTCACGCGCTGGTTACCCATCTGACCGGCCATGCGCATGCCTTTGAACACCTTTGCAGGGTAAGAGCAGGCGCCTACCGAACCGGGAGCACGCAGGCGGTTGTGCTGACCGTGTGTTGACTGGCCGACACCGCCAAAGCCGTGACGTTTGACTACGCCCTGATGGCCTTTACCTTTCGATATGCCTACGATGTCGACAAAGTCGGCTTCGGTAAACATGTCGACAGTCAAGGTGTCTCCAAGTTTGTATTCACCGTCAAATCCTTTGAACTCGGCCAAGTGTCTCTTGGGTGTCACACCGGCTTTTTTGAAGTGACCGAGCTCGGGCTGTGTGAGGTGCTTCTCTTTCTGCTCCTCGAAACCGAGCTGGAGGGCGTCATAGCCATCTTTGTCAGCTGTCTTGACCTGAGTAACTACACAAGGACCTACTTCGATAACAGTGCACGGTACATTCTTACCGTCGGCACTGAAAACGGATGTCATTCCGATTTTCTTTCCAATTAATCCTGGCATTTCTCTAAATTTAAAATTGTTTGTTTTATTTGTTTATATGTTTGAGCCTGCCGTCGGGGTTTGACACCCGGCGGCAGGTTTCAATATATCAGACTTTGATCTGGACTTCAACACCGCTGGGGAGCTCGAGTTTCATCAGAGCGTCGACAGTCTTGGCTGTAGAGTTGTAGATGTCGATAAGACGTTTGAAAGATGAAAGCTGGAACTGCTCGCGTGATTTTTTATTCACAAAGGTCGAGCGGTTTACAGTGAAGATGCGCTTGTGGGTCGGCAGGGGTATGGGACCGCTTACCACCGCACCTGTAGCCTTCACAGTCTTGACGATCTTCTCGGCCGATTTGTCGACGAGATTGTGATCGTAAGATTTAAGTTTGATTCTTATTTTCTGGCTCATAAGATTATGATGTTTTATTTTGTTTTTACTTTAAGAGATCAACACGACCCTGACACTCTGTCAGAACGTTCTTGGCGATCGACGAAGACACTTCGGCATAGTGTGAGAATGTCATCGTAGATGTAGCGCGACCGCTTGTGATGGTACGCAGAGCTGTAACATATCCGAACATCTCGGCGAGCGGGGCCTTGGCCTTGACGACACGGGCGCCCGAACGGCTTGTCTCCATGCCTTCGACCTGACCGCGACGTTTGTTAAGGTCAGAGATGACGTCACCCATAGATTCCTCGGGGGTGACAACCTCGATCTTCATGATAGGCTCGAGAAGAACGGGACCTGCTTTCTCAGATGCTTTCTTGAAGGCCTGGATGGCGCAGAGCTCGAACGAAAGCTGGTCAGAGTCGACAGGGTGGAACGAACCGTCGAGAACGGTGACTTTGAGGCGCTCAACGGGATAACCTGCAAGCACACCGTTTTTCATAGCTGTTGTAAAGCCTTTCTGAATCGAAGGAATGAATTCCTTGGGAATGTTACCGCCCTTGACTTCGTCGACAAACTGCAGACCTCCTTCGAAGCCTTCGTCAACGGGCTCGACGCGAACAATGATGTCGGCGAATTTACCACGACCACCGGTCTGTTTCTTGAATACCTCGCGAAGTTCGACAGGTTGTGTGATGGCTTCTTTGTATGTAACCTGAGGACGGCCCTGGTTGCATTCTACCTTGAACTCACGACGCAGACGGTCGATGATGATATCGAGGTGAAGCTCACCCATACCCGAGATGACGGTCTGACCGGTCTCTTCGTTTGTCTCGACACGGAATGTGGGATCTTCTTCGGCAAGTTTCTGAAGGCCGACACCGAGTTTGTCGAGGTCTTTCTGAGTCTTGGGCTCTACAGCGATACCGATAACGGGATCAGGGAATTCCATTGCCTCGAGAACGATGGGAGCGTCTTCGGCGCAGAGGGTGTCGCCGGTGCGGATGTCCTTGAAGCCTACACCGGCACCGATATCACCACAACCGATTTTCTCCATCGGGTTCTGTTTGTTAGAATGCATCTGGAACAGACGCGACACGCGTTCTTTCTTGCCCGAACGAGCGTTGAGGATATATGTGCCTGCAACGACGTCGCCCGAGTAGACACGGAAGAATGTCAGACGGCCTACATAGGGGTCGGTAGCGATCTTGAATGCGAGAGCGCACATAGGTGCGTCACTCGAGGGCTCACGGCTTTCGACCTTATCGGGGTCATCAACGCTATGGCCTTCGACAGCACCGGCGTCAGTCGGGCTGGGAAGATATGCGCAGACAGAATCGAGAAGGCATTGTACGCCTTTGTTTTTAAATGAAGAACCGCAGATCATCGGCACAACATCCATTGACAGTGTTGCCTTGCGAAGAGCCTTCTTGATCTCATCGATTGTGATGGTCGAGGGATCGTCGAAGTATTTTGCCATGAGGTCGTCGTCATATTCGGCGATTTTCTCAAGCATTTTGTCACGCCATTCTTCGGCTTCGCCGACGAGGTTTGCGGGAATCTCTTCTACAGAGTAGTCGGCACCCATCGACTCGTCATGCCAGAAGATGGCTTTCATCATAATCAGGTCGACAACGCCCTTGAATGTTTCCTCGGCGCCGATAGGAATCTGTATCGGGCAGGGGTTTGCACCAAGGACGTCCTTGAGCTGACGTACTACTTCAAAGAAGTTCGCGCCCGAACGGTCCATTTTGTTGACATAGCCGATACGGGGCACGTTGTATTTGTCAGCCTGACGCCACACAGTCTCAGACTGGGGCTCGACGCCGCCTACGGCACAGAATGTAGCGACAGCTCCGTCAAGCACTCGGAGCGAGCGCTCTACCTCGACGGTGAAGTCGACGTGTCCGGGGGTGTCAATCAGGTTGATCTTGTATTTTTCGTCGTTATATTTCCAGAACGTTGTCGTTGCAGCCGAGGTGATAGTTATACCGCGCTCCTGCTCCTGTTCCATCCAGTCCATAGTGGCAGCACCGTCGTGCACCTCGCCGATCTTGTGGGTCAGACCGGTATAGAATAGGATACGCTCTGATGTAGTGGTCTTACCGGCATCGATGTGAGCCATAATGCCGATATTGCGCGTATATTTAAGTGATTCGTCTGATTTAGCCATTTTGCTTTATACGATAGAAATTTATATTCAATGAAATTTGCATTAGAAGCGGAAGTGAGCGAAAGCACGGTTGGCTTCGGCCATTTTGTGCATGTCTTCTTTGCGTTTGTATGCGCCGCCCTGTTCGTTAAAAGCGTCAACGACTTCAGCCGCGAGTTTGTCGGCCATGGTCTTACCGCCACGTTTGCGGGCATAAAGAATAAGATTTTTCATTGATATAGACTCCTTGCGGTCGGGGCGGATCTCTGTGGGGACCTGGAATGTCGCACCACCGACACGACGCGATTTAACCTCAACGAGCGGGGTAACGTTTTCGAGCGCCTTCTTCCAGATTTCGAGGGCGGTCATTTCTTCGTTGGGCAGTTTCGACTTCACAGTTTCAAGCGCGTCGTAAAAGATTGTGAAAGCTGTGTTTTTCTTGCCGTCATACATAAGATGATTGACAAATTTTGTAACTTTCACATCGTTAAAAACGGGATCGGGCAGAATGATCCGTTTTTTGGGCTTTGCCTTTCTCATTTTAAAAGATTGGTTTGTGTTTTTGATTGCTTGGTTGCTTTCTTCTTCATTCTTCAGCATTGTCCTCTGACATGCTTACTCAACCGGGGTAGCCAGCTTTTCAAGAAATTCAAAAACGAGTTAATTGATTGTTTGATAATTTACTCGCGGTGCGTTCAGTAACGACTTCACCCTATCGTATCGCGACAGGATTACTTCTTGGCTGCACCGGCCTTGGGACGTTTGGCTCCGTATTTAGAGCGACGCTGTGTACGATCTTTGACACCACCGGTATCGAGCGTGCCGCGAACGATGTGATAGCGGACACCGGGAAGGTCTTTCACACGGCCGCCGCGAACAAGCACGATCGAGTGCTCCTGAAGGTTGTGGCCTTCACCGGGGATGTATGAGTTGACTTCCTTACCGTTGGTCAAGCGCACACGCGCCACCTTACGCATAGCCGAGTTGGGCTTTTTGGGAGTGGTAGTATACACACGCACACACACACCACGACGCTGCGGGCATGAATCGAGAGCGGGTGATTTACTCTTGTCCTCAAGAGCTACACGTCCTTTTCTTACTAATTGCTGAATAGTAGGCATCTTAGTTTCTTTAGTTTTCTTTAATAATTTACTTTATCTCTTAGTTTTCAAATTTCATTTTCACACACAAATTGCGCCATCTATCGTTGTCGTTTTCAATAACTTAGCGATAGCAGGGCGCTATTGTGCCTTAAATTCGCCACAAAATTAATCATTATCGCGCTAATATCCAAACATTTCCAAGTTTTTTTGTTTTGAAAATTTCAAGAGGGAGAGAAACAGAGGCACAGGCAACGGACTCACAAGCCGTCAGGTGACGTCATGACCGACGGAGTCTTGCGGCGCGACAGATGAACCGGGTTCGCAAATGTTTGTAAACCGATTTGGACCCACAGGGACTAATCAGTCCAATCAATCACCGTGGATTCAAGTGGTTAGAGACCGATATGATGGTCAAAACCTTCAATCCATAACGACGATCGTGAGATCGTCTATCTCATGGTTTGTATCAACAATGTCAATGTACGTCTGACATCGGTTTGGTCGGTTTAGACGCGCGGGGATGTCTGCCGCAGTAGCTATATTGGAGTGAGTTTGAGGGGGATGAGGATGGGGAGGTTGTCGGTTGTTGATCCGAGGGTTAAACCTCTCGGTCCATGCGCCGTGGATTCGGACGACGCTCGGGAGAGCGTCGCTCCATATCGCCTCGGTCCATGCGCCGTGGATTCAGACGATGGCCGGGAGGCCATCGCCCCATACGCCTTGGATTCGGACGGTGGGTGGGGCGAGAAGGTGGGGTCGGTGTATTCTTTGAGTCCGGGCCAGCGGTGGAGGTGGGGGATGTCGGCGCGGGCGTGGAGGATCAGCA
>CAJTKG010000040.1 GCA_910576935.1 uncultured Muribaculaceae bacterium | reverse complement strand
GCTACTGCGGCAGACATCCCCGCGCGTCTAAACCGACCGAATCGATGTCAGACGCACATTGACATCGTTGTTACAAATCCCGAAGCGTCGGTCAAGGCTATGGAATACTTCTTTTGATCTATGGCGCACTTTAAACACATATCCCCCTTGGTCAAATATTTTATATTTTTCATAAAATTTTGCGATAAAGAATTTTGCATAATCAACATTTTTAATTAACTTTGGATAAATATCAACAAGCAAACAATCTACATTATAATATGAACAATAACGATTTTCGCAATTTTGCCGTAAAACACTGCAACCTTAACGGACTCGCCCTCGATCAGTATATGTCGGCCGTCAGCGCCTCATCTGCGGGCTATATAAATCCGTCAATCATTGAAGAGCGCCAGCTCAACATCGCCCAGATGGATGTATTCTCCCGTCTTATGATGGACCGCATCATATTTCTCGGCACGGAAGTAAACGACTATACAGCCAATGTCATCCAGGCGCAATTGCTTTATCTCGACACATCAGATCCCGGCAAAGACGTTTCTATTTACATCAACTCTCCAGGCGGATCTGTCTATGCCGGTCTCGGCATCTACGACACAATGCAATATATCTCCAGTGATGTAGCCACAATCTGCACCGGCATCGCCGCCTCGATGGCAGCCGTGCTCCTCGTCGCCGGCGAGAAAGGCAAACGTTTTGCCCTGCGTCACAGCCGCGTCATGATTCACCAGCCCATGGGTGGCGCCCAAGGACAGGCATCTGATATAGAAATCACAGCACGTGAGATCAAGAAACTCAAACAGGAACTCTATACCATTATCTCAGACCACTCGGGCATGCCATTCGAAAAAGTAGAGCGCGACTCTGACCGCGACTACTGGATGACCGCCGAAGAAGCAAAAGAATACGGCATGATCGACCAAGTGCTCGTCAAAGCGAAAAAAATCGAGAAATAAAATGGCCAAAAAAGAAATAAAATGCAGCTACTGCGGCCGTCCGGCTGACATGTGCGATACACTCGTGCCTGCGTCCGACGGCAAATCATATATCTGCACCGATTGCGTCGCGGCCATACACGACATGTTAGAGACCTATAAAGGAGGCCGACCCGCACAGGGTGGCGGGAAAGTCAAAGATGATCTCACAAAGGTACCGAAACCAGCCGAGATCAAAGCTTTCCTCGATCAGTATATCATCGGTCAGGACGACGCCAAGAAATATCTATCTGTTGCCGTCTATAACCACTACAAACGCCTCAACCAGTCGAGCGACGATGTCGACATCGAGAAAAGCAATATAATCCTCGTCGGGCCGACGGGTACAGGCAAGACACTGCTTGCCCGCACCATAGCCAGGATGCTCGACGTGCCTTTCACCATCGTTGACGCCACCGTCCTGACACAGGCCGGTTATGTCGGCGAAGACATCGAGAGCCTGCTCACAAGACTGCTTCAAGCCGCTGACTACGATGTCGAAAAGGCCGAACGCGGTATCGTTTTCATCGACGAAATCGACAAAATAGCCCGCAAAGGCGACAATCCGTCGATAACACGTGACGTCAGTGGTGAAGGCGTCCAGCAAGGACTGCTGAAACTTCTCGAAGGTTCGATTGTAAACGTGCCGCCACAAGGCGGCCGAAAACATCCCGAACAACGCATGATTCCCGTCGACACAAAGAATATTCTCTTCATGTGCGGCGGCGCTTTCGACGGCATCGAACAGAAAATAGCCCAGCGCATGAACACCCACGTCGTTGGCTTCTCGACCGACTCGACACGCAACCGTGTCGACAAAGACGATATGCTCAGATATGTCGCTCCGCAAGACCTCAAATCATTCGGACTTATACCCGAGATTATCGGACGTCTGCCGATTCTGACGCATCTCAACCCACTCAACCGCGACGCCCTGCGCCGAGTGCTTACCGAGCCCAAAAACGCCATCACACGCCAGTATAAGAAGCTGTTTGCCATGGATGGCGTCACGCTGACGTTTGACGACGATGCCCTCGACTTTATTGTCGACAAGGCAATCGAGTATAAGCTCGGCGCGCGCGGACTGCGCTCTATCGTCGAGGCAATCATGATCGACGCCATGTATGACATACCATCACAGAATATAAAAGAGTTTGCCGTCACCCGCAAATATGCCGAAGACAAACTCGCCAAAGCACATTTTGAAGCAAACGCCGTCTGACATTTAACCCCCGATATACGATGACCAACCATCCTCCGCTCCTCAAGGCCCTGAAGCAATACTTTGGCTTCGACAATTTCAAGGGCAACCAAGAAGCCATCATATCCAACCTGCTTGACGGCCACGACACCTTTGTGCTGATGCCGACGGGCGGAGGCAAGTCATTGTGTTATCAGCTCCCGGCACTGATCAGCAAAGGTACTGCCATTGTCATCTCTCCGCTCATCGCCTTGATGAAAAATCAGGTCGACGCCATGCGCAACTACAGCGAGGACGACAGCATAGCACATTTCCTGAACTCGTCGCTGACAAAAAACGCTATAGATCAGGTAAAGACCGACGTCAGTGCCGGCATGACAAAACTGCTCTACGTCGCGCCGGAATCTCTCACCAAAGAAGAAAACATCGAGTTTCTAAAGACAGTCGACATCTCATTTTACGCAATCGACGAAGCTCATTGCATATCTGAGTGGGGACATGACTTCAGACCCGAATACCGCCGCATACGTCCTATCATCAACGAACTTGGAGTCAAGCCCGTGATTGCGCTCACCGCAACCGCCACACCGAAAGTCCAGCATGATATCCAGAAAAATCTCGGCATGACTAACATCGCGGTGTTCAAATCATCGTTCAACCGGCCGAACCTCTACTATGAAGTAAGAACAAAGACCAAAAACATCGACCGGGAGATCATCAAATTCATAAAACAGCAAAGCGGCAAATCAGGTATAGTCTACTGCCTGAGCCGCAAAAAGGTCGAAGAACTCGCCGAACTGCTTACCATCAACAACATCAAAGCCCTACCTTATCATGCAGGTCTTGACGGCGCCACACGCTCGGAAAACCAAGACGCCTTTCTGCTTGAAAAAGTCGACGTCATCGTCGCCACGATAGCGTTCGGCATGGGCATCGACAAGCCCGACGTCAGATTTGTGATACACTACGATATCTCGAAATCTCTCGAAGGCTACTATCAGGAAACCGGCCGTGCCGGTCGTGACGGCGGCGAAGGCTATTGTCTGACATTCTACTCCCACAAAGACCTCCAGAAAATGGAAAAATTCATGCAGGGAAAACCGGTGTCAGAACAGGAAATCGGCCGCCAACTTCTCATCGAGACCGCGTCATATGCCGAGTCGTCGGTGTGTCGCCGCAAAACATTGCTCCACTATTTCGGCGAAATATATGACGCCGATAATTGCGGCAACTGCGACAACTGCCTTTCGGCAGGCAAACGCGTCGAAGCACGCGACACCCTCCTCGACATCATCGAAACCGTCATCGAACTAAAAGAGAAATTCAAGGCCGAACACATCATCGACGTAATGCTTGGCAAGACTACCAACGAGATAAAATCATACCGTCATGACACCGTCGAGACATACGGCTGCGCCAAAGACCACGACTCGAAATTTCTCAATACCGTCCTTCGTCAGGCCGTTCTGGCTGGATACCTCGTCAAAGACATCGAAAACTACGGCATAATACACGTCTCTGACAAAGGGCGTAAATTCATCGAATGCCCGACATCATTCAAAATCGTTGAAGACAAGGAATTTACCGAAGAAGAAGACAACAATGCCGGCATCGCCTCAGGTGCAGCCTGCGCCGCCGATCAGGAACTTTATGCCATTCTATTGTCGCTGAGAAAGCAGATCGCAGCCAAACACAAGCTGCCGCCATACGTCATATTTCAGGAACCTTCTCTTGAGGCAATGGCGACAAACTACCCTATAAGCATCGACGAGCTCAGGAATATGCCGGGCGTAGGCGCAGGCAAAGCCAAACGCTTTGGCGAAGAATTTGTCAAAGTCATCAAAGCCTATGTAGACGAAAAAGAAATCATACGCCCCGAAGACCTTCGTGTCAGAAGTGTCGCCAACAAATCGAAACACAAAGTAACGATAATACAGGCCATCGACCGCAAGATAAATCTCGAAGAGATAGCCGGCTCGCTCAATCTCTCTTTCAGTCAGCTTATAGACGAGATCGAGGGCATTGTCAACACCGGCACAAAAATCAATCTCGCATATTATATTAATGAGATCATCGACGAAGACGACCAGTCAGACATTTTCGAGATGATACGTGGTTGTCCCGACGACGATCTCACCGAAGTCTACAGAGAATATTGCCCCGACTACTCCGAAGACGAAATCAGACTAATGAAAATCAAATTTCTGTCTGAACTCGGCAATTGAACCACCGACCCCCGACACACTAACATACACCATACCTTATTTATGAACATCAACGCACTAACCGACTTATATATCAAACACACGGGCAGTCAGCCCGAAAACATCACCGAACTGCCGTCGTCAGGCTCAAACCGACGTTATTTCCGACTCACAGGCGTAGCCGACCTCATAGGCGTCATCGGCACAAACCTACAGGAAAACGAGGCGTTTATATACATGAGCAGCCACTTCAGAGAAAAATGCATACCGACCCCCGAAGTCGTGGCAGTCTCTGACGACCGCATGACTTATCTGCAACAGGATCTCGGTGACACCCTTCTCTTCAATGCCATAGAAAAAGGACGACTGACCAAATCTTTCTCTGCCGCCGAACGCGAATTGCTCATAAAGACCATACGTCTGCTGCCCGACATACAGTTTGCCGGCGCCGTGGGTTTTGATTTCAGCAAATGCTATCCGTCGTCGCAGTTTGACGTGCGTTCGATAATGTGGGATCTAAACTACTTCAAATACTGTTTCCTCAAAGCCACGGGCATCGAGTTTCAGGAAGATCGTCTCGAAGACGATTTCCAGGCCATGGCCGAGGTGCTCATGCGCTCACAGTCGGGCACGTTCATGTATCGCGACTTTCAGTCGCGCAACGTCATGATAAAAGACGGCGAGCCTTGGTTTATCGACTATCAGGGCGGACGCCGCGGACCGTTCTACTACGACGTTGCATCATTTCTGTGGCAGGCAAAGGCAAATCTGCCCGACAGCCTCAGAGAAGAGCTCATAAAAGAATATATAGACTCTCTGCGCAAATATCAGCCGATAGACGAGCAATACTTCATGGAACAATTGCGCCACTTCGTGCTCTTCCGCACACTTCAGGTACTTGGCGCATACGGTTTCAGAGGCTATTTCGAAAAGAAGCCCCATTTCATGCAGAGCGTGCCTTTTGCTATCGCCAATCTGCGCGCACTCCTCAAACATCCCTACCCCGAATACCCCTATCTCAACCGGCTTCTTAATGAACTTGTCAATCTCAAACAGTTTACCGACGGCCTCGGCAAAAACACATTGACGGTCAAAGTGATGAGCTTTGCATATAAAAAAGGCATCCCCAACGACGCCTCGGGCAACGGCGGCGGATATGTCTTTGACTGCCGCGCGATAAACAATCCCGGCAAATATGAGCGCAACAAACCGTTTACCGGCCTTGACAAACCTATAATAAAATTTCTGGAGGATGACGGCGAAGTCTTCGACTACCTCGAGCATTGTTATTCGCTCGTCGACTCTACCGTCAAACGCTATAAGGAACGCGGGTTCTCCAATCTGATGGTATGCTTCGGTTGCACAGGCGGACAGCACAGATCTGTCTACTGCGCCCAACACATGGCCGAACACATCCATAAAATCCACAACGTCAAGGTCGAGTTAATTCACCGCGAGCAGAATATCGAACAGAATTTCACAGTCAAAGACTGACAATGAAAGCCATGATTTTTGCGGCCGGTCTCGGCTCAAGACTCAAGCCGTTTACCGACCGACACCCCAAAGCCCTCGCCGAAGTCGGAGGCACACCGATGCTTGGACTCGTCATCGGAAAGCTTAAACGCGCCGGCGTCACAGACATGGTTGTCAACGTCCATCACTTTGCCACACAGATAACCGACTATCTCGACGCCAACGGCAATTTCGGTGTCAGGATCGATGTCAGTGACGAAAGCGACCGCCTCCTCGACACCGGCGGAGGCATACTCGCGGCCCGGGAATGGCTTGACGGCGACGCTCCCTTCATTGTCCACAATGCCGATATTCTAACCGATTTCGACATCTCCGACATGGTCGCCGCACATAATCGCGGCAACGCCGACGTCAGCCTTCTGACCGCGTCGCGCAAGACAAGCCGTTACCTGCTTTTTGACAACGACGGCAACCTCAGAGGCTGGGAAAACATATCGACAGGTGAGCTGAAGCCTGCATCACTGACATCTGCCGACGGTCTTGACGCCCTTGCATTCGGAGGAATCCACGTCATATCACCGCGCGTATTCGATGCGCTCGCCGGATATTCCCGTGACAACTATGGTGAAGGCAGACATACGTTCTCGATCATACCTTTCTATGTCGACTCGTGTGATAGCCTTAAAATCTCGTCATATCAGCCCGCCGGAGATTATCGATGGCACGACATCGGCAAGCCGCAGTCACTCGTCGAAGCCAACGAAGACTTTCGGCGATCTCCGTTCTAATCGGCAAATTCGTCAAACATCGAGGTCGACAGATATTTTTCCGCCCTATCGGGAAAAATCACCACGATATTGCCGCTATCGATACGTTCGGCTGTCCTGACCGCCGCAAGCATTGCCGCGCCACTGCTCATACCGGCGAATATACCCTCTTCGCGTATTATATGTCGGGCCATATCTATTGCCTCCTCACTCTCGATCATCTCCTGGATGTTGATTTTAGACGGGTCGTAGATCTGCGGCACGATGGCCTCCTCCATGTTCTTGAGGCCCTGAATATAATGGCCTCTTATCGGTTGAGCGCATACGACCTTGATGTCGGGATTGAGCGCTTTCATAAACTTCGATATACCCATGATAGTGCCCGAGGTGCCGAGAGCGCATACAAGATAGTCAACCCTGCCGCCGGTCTGCTCCCATATTTCAAGAGCCGTGCGCTCATAATGCGCCAGATAATTGGCTGCGTTTGAAAATTGGTCGGGCATAAAATATTTGTCGGGATTCTCAGCCACGAGCTTGCGGGCGAGACGTATCGCTCCGTCCGTTCCTTGGTCTGCGGGCGTCAGTATTACTTTGGCTCCATAAGAGCGTATGATTTTGCGCCTTTCGATGCTTACAGCCTCGCTCATTACAATTTCGACATCATAACCCTTTACAATGCCGACGATAGCAAGACCTATGCCTGTATTGCCCGACGTCGGCTCTATTATGGTCTTCCCCGGGCAAAGGCGACCGTCAGCTTCTGCACTTTCAATCATTCTTACCGCTATACGGTCTTTGATGCTTCCCGTCGGGTTGAAGCCCTCGAGTTTCGCATAGATATTGACACGGCTGTTAGGGTTCAACCGATTGATTTTTACCATGGGGGTGCGTCCGATGGTCTCAAGAATATTTTCAGCTAAAGGCATAATGTCCGATGAATTTTAAGATTGCAAAAATACAAACATTTTAATAAAAAACGACTCAATCTACAATAGGTTTATCATCAATTGAATCAAAACTTATGTTTTCGGATATTTTTTGAGTCGGTTGACATCCGTTGATGAGAAAAATACATCATTTTGCCGAGTCGGAATAAATGATTAAATTTGCACTCTATTATGTTCTACTATATACTGAGATTATAATAACAAACAATCATAAAAGTCACAAACGACAATGGCAATCGAAATCAAAGGCCTCACCAAACGCAGTGAGAACTATTCACAGTGGTATAACGAGCTTGTAGTCAAAGCCGACCTCGCCGAGCAGTCTGCCGTGCGAGGATGTATGGTCATCAAACCCTATGGCTATGCTATATGGGAGAAAATGCAACAGACCCTCGACCGTATGTTTAAAGAGACCGGTGTTCAAAACGCATATTTCCCTCTTCTGATACCGAAATCGTTCTTATGCCGCGAGGCCGAACACGTCGAAGGCTTTGCTAAAGAATGTGCCGTCGTCACACATTACCGACTTAAAAACGACCCCAACGGCAAAGGCGTTGTCGTCGACCCCGACGCGCGTCTCGAAGAAGAACTCATTGTGAGACCTACATCAGAGACCATAATCTGGGGCACTTATAAAAACTGGATCCACAGCTACCGCGACCTGCCCGTACTCTGCAACCAATGGGCCAACGTAATGCGCTGGGAGATGCGCACCCGCATGTTCCTCCGCACTTCAGAGTTCCTGTGGCAGGAAGGCCACTGCGCCCATGCAACGGCCGAAGAATCTGAGGCCCGCACTGTCCAAATGATCAACCTCTACGCCGACTTTGCCGAGAAATATATGGCTATGCCTGTCATCAAAGGCGTCAAGAGTGCCAACGAACGCTTTGCCGGAGCCCTCAATACCTACACCATCGAAGCCATGATGCAGGACGGCAAAGCCCTGCAGTCGGGCACATCGCACAACCTCGGCCAGAATTTCGCCAAGGCCTTCGATGTCACTTTTGTCAACAAAGACAACAAACCCGAATACGTCTGGGCCAATTCATGGGGCGTCTCGACCCGTCTGATGGGCGCGCTCATCATGACACATTCCGATGACAATGGCCTCGTGCTTCCTCCCCACCTTGCTCCTATTCAGGTTGTAATCGTGCCTATCTTCAAAAACGCCGAACAACTCGCCACCATCACAGAAAAGGTCATGCCCATTGTAGAGCGTCTTACACAACTCGGTATCAGCGTGAAATATGACGATGCCGACAACAAGCGCCCGGGCTTCAAATTTGCCGATTATGAACTCAAAGGCGTCCCCGTGCGTCTCGCCATCGGCGCCCGCGACATCGAAAACGGCACGGTCGAACTCATGCGCCGCGACACTCTCGAAAAAGAGACTCTTCAGCTCGCCGGCATCGCCGACCACATCAACACCCTTCTCGAAGACATACAGACCAACATCTACAACAAAGCCTTGAAGATGCGTCAGCAGAAGACTTATGTCTGCGACTCATACGACGAGTTCAAAGAGAAAATCGAGGACGGCGGTTTCTTCCTCTGCCATTGGGACGGTACGACCGAGACCGAGGAGCGCATCAAAGAAGAGACAAAAGCCACTATAAGATGTATCCCTCTCGACGGTGACGACACTCCCGGTGTCTGCATGGTCACAGGCAAGCCTTCAGCCCGCCGCGTGATCATCGCCCGCAACTATTGATAGGCCCGCTGCGATGGAGAAGCCTGTTATCGCCATAGTCATACCGTGCTATAACGAGAGCGCCGTGTTGCCCATCACTCTGCCGCGCCTGCTTGACGTGCTCGACCGTCTATCGGCCGAAGGCCTCGCATCGGCAGAAAGCTATATCCTGTGCAGCAACGACGGCAGCCGCGACGACACGTGGTCGGTCATCGGCCTATGGCACGAACGAGACCGGCGCGTCAAAGGCATCTCACTCGCCCACAATCGCGGACATCAATATGCACTGCTCGCGGGTCTCGAGTCGGTCATAGACCACTGCGATGCCGCCATCTCCATCGACGCTGACCTTCAGGATAATCCCGACGCCATCATAGAAATGGTCAGGCTCTTCAATGAAGGTAAGGAAATCGTCTTCGGCGTGAGAGCAAGCCGCGACAGCGACACCGGATTCAAACGCACCACAGCCCGCGCTTTCTATAGATTTCAGAAGATAATGGGCCTCGACACTGTCTACGATCATGCCGACTACCGTCTTATGAGCAATCGCGCCCTTGAGATGCTTGCCCAGTACGGCGAGTCAAACCTCTTCCTGCGCGGCATCGTCGCCCAGCTCGGGCTGCAGACCGCCATAGTCAGATATGACAGGGCTCCTCGTGCCGCCGGCGAATCAAAATATCCGCTGTCGAAGATGCTGTCATTCTCTATCGACGGCATCACAAGCTTCTCGGCGCGCCCGATGCGACTGATTTTCCTGACAGGCCTAACCCTTCTGCTCGCCGACATCATCGTGGCGCTCTATGTATTTATCAGCTACTTCGCGCATCCCGTTCTGTCGGGGTGGGCGTCGCTGATGCTTTCGATATGGTTTCTCGGCAGCCTGATATTGATAGGTATCGGTATCGTCGGTGAATATGTCGGCAAAATTTATATCGAGGTGAAAAAACGTCCGCGCTATTATATCAGCGAAAAGATTTTCTGAGCCATTATGAAAAATCAGAGCATTACGATAGACATACTGAAGCCCGACCTGTCATCGGCGATGCCGCTGCCATATGCAGACCAGGGCATACAGGCCGGATTCCCGTCGCCGGCTCAGGACAGTATCTGCGAGAGCATAGATCTCAACCGCGAAATTGTCAGACATCCTGCGTCGACATTCTATGGCCGCGTCTCGGGCGACTCAATGTGCGAGGAGGGCATCGAGTCCGGCGATATTCTCGTTATAGACCGCTCGCTCGAACCGGCCGACGGCGACCTCACAGTATGCTGCATCGACGGCGATTTTACACTCAAACGCATAAGCCTGCGTGCCGGTGAAGTGTGGTTGATACCGTCAAACGAGAACTTCGATCCGATACTCGTCACCCCCGACAAACGTTTCGAGATATGGGGCGTAGTGACATACACAATCAAACAGAGCCGACGTCCCCGCAAGACACGCCGACAGTCGCTATGACAATCATCTACCACGATGTTCGGCCTTATTGACTGTAATAATTTTTTTGTATCATGCGAGCGTGTGTTCAATCCGGCGCTGCGTGACCGTCCCGTGATTGTGTTCAGCAATAACGACGGATGTGCCGTCGCCTTATCAAACGAAGCCAAAGCTCTCGGCTTGAAACGCGGCGACCCGTTTTTTCAGATCAAAGATTTCTGCACAGCCAACGGTGTGCATGTGATTTCCGGTAATCATCGTCTATATGGCGACATGTCGTCGCGCGTCATGGCTACTGTGTCATCGCTCGTTCCTGCAATCGAGATATATTCGATAGACGAAGCCTTCATACAGCTGACCGAAAATGATGGCAAAGACGAATATGCCTCTCTCGGACGCGAGATTGTCAGGTCGGTACGACGGGCGACGGGTATACCTACATCCGTAGGGATCGCTCCGACCCGTACACTCGCCAAAATAGCCGCCCGCTTCGCAAAGAAATATGCCGGCTATCGCGGGTGTTGCGTTATATCTGATGACATTTCACGCCGCAAGGCACTGTCACTCACTCATGTAGGCGACATATGGGGCATCGGTCGACGCCTCGGTAAAAAGCTGACAGCCTATGGCATTACCACCGCTCTGCAACTTGCCGATTTGAACAAAGACGAAGTCGTCGGCATATTCAATATCTCGGGAGAACGCACATGGCGCGAGCTCAACGCTGTGCCTTGCGGCGACCCCGGTGTCGACGAGCAGCCACAGAAACAGATGTGCTGCTCGCGCTCATTCGGCGATCCGATCGATAGTTTCGAAGAACTGTCAGCCGCCGTCACAGCTCTGGCTTCAAGTATTTCGCGACGTCTGCGAAAACATCAGCTCTGTGCACTTTCGATGACGGTATATATATATACAAACACGTTCCGCTCTAACTGTGGTGAATACTCAAACTCAGCCTTCCACACATTTGACGAAGCCAAATCAGACACCATGTCGCTCGTATCGGCGGCGACCGAATGCCTCGGCAAGATATTCCGCCGCGGTTACGGTTATAAAAAAGCCGGCATATTAATCAACGAGCTATCTCATGCCGGCGCCATACAGCAGTCGCTGTTTGTCTCTCATGATGACCGCGACAAACGTATCAGGCTCATGAAAGCGTTCGATGCCATTAATTCGCACTCGATGGCCCACGACATTGTGCACACTGCCTCATACCTGCCTGTCAACGAATTTGTCAGACATGAGAAATCATCGGGCTGCTACACGACAAAAATGTCCGACATCATAAAAATCACAATCTAAGGTCAGAAAATGGACAATAAAACTTTTATAAGCAAACTGTCGCGACAGCTTAAACGCGACTATAAAGAAACTTCGGCTCTCGTTGAGAGTCTGGCGACCGTCATTCGTGACAGTTGCGGCAATCTTGACACGGTAGCAATACCATCGTTCGGCAAATTCATACCTGTCAAACATGACGAACACATAGGCATCAATCCGGCCACCGGACGCCGAGCGCTCTTGCCGCCAAGTATTACCGTAGATTTTTCAGCCGCCGCAATGTTAAAAAAGCGTCTCGACAATGAATAATATCATAACACTTAAGAAACTCGCCGAAGAAATCGCCTCGATGACCGGCACCGACATTGCCACAGCCGAGATTTTTCTAACCGAATTTTTCGCAACCCTCGAAGACTCTCTCAGCGCCGGCGAATCCATAAAAATCAAAGGCATCGGCATATTCAGCAGATGTGATAACACGGCCCAACCCGTCAAATTCACCCCCGAAAAAGATTTTATCGAAGCCGTCAACACTCCTTTCGAGATGTTCTCGGCTGTTGATATAGACGACAGCATCAGCGACGAAGATCTTACCGACGATGAAGAGGTAGACGATAACGATCCGGCACCCACCGAGACCGACGATATTGTTGATACTGAAGACAACGATGAGAATGACGTAGACGATGATACCATAGAGACATCATCTGTCGAAACCACTGATGACGAAGCCGATACAGTCATAGAAAACAATGAAGACACAGAGTTTGAAGTCGTAGAGACCGAGACTGAAAATGATGAAGCCGAGACTGAGGAAGAAAGTCACAGACACGGCAAAATGTCATTTGTTTCAAGTCTTGTGCTCGGGTTGCTCGTCGGTTTTGCCTGCGGATGGATTGTATCATCGTATACGGGCAAAAAAGACCGTAGCAATACTGACATCTTAGATAAGGCGACCGAGGCAATCAACCGCGACAGCATACTTGCCGACAGCATCGTTTCATTGACCGAAGGTTCTGATTCCGTTAAAACCGACACTATCGAAACGATCGGTGAAATTGAGGCCGCAAAAGAGAACATCACTGTTGACAGACAGCCGAAACAGATCATAACAGATACTATCCGCTCCAACTGTTTCCTCACAACAATGGCACGCCGCTATTATGGCAAAATGGATTATTGGGCATTCATCTATGAAGCCAACGCAGAGAAGCTCGGCCACCCAAACCGCATAAAGCCGGGCACTGTCGTCGTAATACCGCCATTAGACGAAATTTGCAATGGCGAGAACGAAGCCGAGGCCCTGCAGCGCGCAAAAAAACTCGGCAAGGAAATATACGAAAGATACGACTGACAGCGTCTTTAATACAATAAATGTTAAACATTTAAAGACTTAAAGACTTAATATATAAATTTAACATTCGCTGTCAAGTATTTAGTTGTTATAATATTAATTTTGTATCAGCTTTGGGATACGAATGTAATCGCGTGTCCTCACTGTCAGATTATTAACATAAACTATTATAACAGCACTTATGAGTGAATCTGTAAACATCAGAGAATTAAACAATCTCGTAGCAAGCAAGAGCGATTTCATCAATCTCATCACACACGGCATGGACCGCACTATAGTCGGTCAGAAACATCTCGTAGAATCATTGCTGATCGCATTGCTTTCAAACGGCCATATTCTCCTCGAAGGCGTCCCGGGTCTTGCCAAAACCCTTGCCATCAAAACCCTCGCGCAACTTATTGATGCGAAATACAGCCGTATACAGTTTACACCCGACCTTCTTCCCGCCGATGTGACAGGTACAATGGTCTATAGCGTCAAAAACGAACAATTTCAGGTAAAGAAAGGCCCTATCTTCGCCAATTTCGTACTCGCCGATGAA
The DNA here is from genome assembly GCA_910576935.1 of uncultured Muribaculaceae bacterium. Taxonomy (GTDB): domain Bacteria; phylum Bacteroidota; class Bacteroidia; order Bacteroidales; family Muribaculaceae; genus CAG-873. The sequence goes on along the minus strand of CAJTKG010000040.1, from coordinate 8,371 downwards.
ATCAACCGCGCTCCGGCTAAAGTCCAAAGCGCCCTGCTCGAAGCTATGCAGGAGCGTCAGGTGACAATCGGTGACAAAACATTCTCTCTTGACGAACCTTTCCTCGTCATGGCGACACAAAACCCCATCGAGCAGGAAGGCACCTACCCTCTCCCCGAGGCTCAGGTTGACCGTTTCCTAATGAAAGTCGTCATCGGCTATCCCACCAAGGACGAAGAGAAAATCATCATACGTCAGAACATTTCCAACGAGAAGCATACCGTTGAAGCTCTTGTCAAACCGACAGAAATCATCGAGGCTCAGAATATAGTCGATCAGATCTACGTCGATGAAAAAATCGAGCGCTATATCGTCGACATCGTCTTCGCCACACGTTTTCCGGCCGACTATGGCTTGAACGACCTCACGGGCATCATAGCCTTCGGCGCATCGCCCCGTGCATCAATCAGCCTTGCCAAAGCCGCACGCGCCTATGCGTTCCTCCATCAGCGAGGTTTCGTCATCCCCGAAGATGTCATCGCTGTCTGCCACGATGTTCTCCGTCACCGTATCGGCGTCACCTATGAAGCTGAGGCAAACAACATCACCACCGACGAGATCATCACCGAAATACTCGACAAAGTTCAGGTTCCCTGAGCATTATAACCAGGCATCAGCCGCCAACCGACACAATATATGGATTCGACAGAACTTCTGAAAAAAGTTCGTAAGATTGAGATAAAGACTCGCGGGCTGTCGCAGAACATCTTCGCGGGAGAATATCACTCGGCCTTCAAGGGCCGTGGCATGATGTTCTCGGAGGTGCGCGAATATCAGTATGGCGACGACATCCGCGACATAGACTGGAATGTCACGGCCCGCCACAACCGTCCCTTTGTCAAAGTCTACGAAGAAGAGCGCGAGCTCACCGTGATGTTGCTTGTCGATGTCTCGGGCAGCCGCAACTTCGGTGCCGTCGGCGAAGAAAAACGTCAGATCATAGCCGAAATTTCAGCGACACTCGCGTTCTCGGCCACTCAGAACAATGATAAAATCGGGGCTATCTTTTTTTCTGACAAAATAGAGAAATTCATTCCACCGAAGAAAGGCAAAAAACACATTCTTTTTATCATTAGGGAATTGCTTGAGTTCAAGCCCGAGAATCAAGGCACTGACATCGCGACGGCAGTCAGATATTTTTCTGATGCAATGAAAAAGCGCTGCACGATGTTTCTCATCTCTGACTTTATAGACAACAGCGACTACACTACCCCGCTAAATATCTCGTGTAACAAACACGATGTCATGGCCATACAGGTCTATGACCGACGCGACTCCAAGATGCCCGATGTCGGACTGATGCGAATAGCCGACCTCGAGACCGGAGCAACACGCTGGATCGACACTTCATCGTCGAAGACGCGCAAGGCATACGACAAGTGGTGGTATGACAGACAGCAACGAATGGCATCAATCTTCCGCTCATCGCATGTCGACTATGTTTCAGTCGCCACCGACGAGGACTATGTCATAGCTTTAATGGGTCTGTTTAAAAACCGTGGTGCACGCTAAACAAACATAAAATGTCCAATATATCGAAATATATCTGTCTTTTTCTCGCCGCGTCGTCAATATCGGGCGCATGCCTTGAAGCCGATGCGGCCCGTCTGAGCGTCACAGCTTCGACCGATTCGACCACCTTGATACAGGCTTCCAAGGCCATGATAAAGGTTGAAGTCAGCGGAGTCGGTGAGAATGTCCGTCCCGTGTCGCTGCCCGAAGCCGGCCAAGACTATAACGGCATCGAGGTCTCATCGGTCAAGGCCGACACTACGAAGCTCGACGACGGTTCTGTCAAAATCGTCTATGACATCGCCATACAGCCTTTCGACCCGGGAACATTCACCCTGCCTCCTTTCGCTTTCGCATCGGCCAACGATACCGCCTTCTCCGAGGCTCTGACATTGAAAGTGCTTGAAGTAGACCTCGACAGCCTCACCGACATCAACCCCATGCAAGGCATCGTTTCGGTCGACCGCAAGTGGTATGACTTCATACCCGACTGGACCGTATGGATTCTTGTGGGAATTCTCGTGGCTGTAATCGCATTTGCCGCTTACATCTTGCTCAAACGCGACAGAAACGTCTTCACCAAGAAAAAGAAAGAGACACCTCCTTACGACCTCGCCGTCATGCGTCTCAACGAGCTGCAGACAAAGAAACTGCCTCAGAGTGGCCGCGATAAAGAATATTATACCGAGCTCACCGACATCCTCCGTCAATACCTCGAGGGTCGTTTCGGCATCAACGCCATGGAAATGTCTTCGACGCAGATCATCTATACGATGCGCCACAACGCTGAAACCAAGCCCGGTTCCGAGCTTATGAAGCAGGTACTCGAAATCGCCGACTTTGTCAAATTCGCCAAAGTAAGGCCCTTGCCCGACGACAATGTCAAGTCGTTCAATTCGGCGCTCAAATTTGTTGAAGACTCCAAACCGCTTCCACCGGTTGAAGAAACAGCCGGTGATAAAAAAGAACAAACGGATAAAACTAATTAACGATGCAATTATATCAACCGCAATATCTTTGGTTATTCCTTATATACATTCCTCTGATCGGGTGGTATATATGGAAACAGCGCAATGCACATGCCTCGATGGCCCTGTCATCGATACAGGCATTCGCTCCGCTCGGACGGACGTGGAAGCTCTATCTGCGCCACGCGCTGTTTCTGCTGCGTCTTGCCACGATAGGATGTCTCATCATCGTCCTCGCCCGTCCGCAACTCAAAGACAATTGGCATACCACATCGACCGAGGGCACGGATATCGTCATTGCCCTCGACGTCTCGACAAGTATGCTCGCCCGCGACTTTGAGCCGGACCGTCTTGAGGCAGCCAAGAATGTGGCAGCAAAATTTATCAACGGCCGCGAATCCGACAATATCGGTCTGGTCGTTTTCGCCGGCGAAAGCCTGACCGGCGTGCCGATGACAGTCGACCGCCGCCAGCTTATAAGCTATCTCGGCGGAGTCTCGACCAATATGGTCGAAGACGGTACCGCTATCGGTGACGGCATAGTCACGTCGCTCAACCGTCTAAAAGAAGGTCAGGCCAAAAGCAAAAGCATAATACTTCTGACCGACGGCTCCAACAACACCGGCATCGCCACGCCTCTGATGGGTGCCGAGGTCGCCAAGGAAATGGACGTCAAGATATATACCATAGGCATTGGCACAAACGGCATGGCCGAGTACCCTACTCCGAACATGTTCGGCCGCATCGAATATGTAAAACAGCCAGTCGTCATTGACGAAGCCACTCTCAGAACAATAGCCGACAACACCGGCGGTAAATATTTCAGAGCCACCGACAACAAAGTGCTCGAGAACATCTTTAACGAGATCGACGCGCTCGAGAAAACACAGATGGACGTACGCCACTTCTCTCACACAGAAGACAATTATATGATGTGGGCATGGTTGGCGCTTGCGTTCTTCGCCATCGAGATGCTGCTCCGTTACACCGTTCTGAGATCGATACCATAAACAGCACGTCTTAAACACATAAGATTATGTTTGATTTCGCATATCCACTACATCTATATTTCCTGATACTCGTCGCGGTCATCGGGGCATTGTTTCTATGGTCAAGAGCCTCGCGCCGCAGAAAGCTAAAACGCTTTGGCCGTCAGGATATCATAGAATCTCTTATGCCCGACGCTTCGCGATATAAGCCCAATGTCAAAATCTGTCTCCAGCTTCTTGCTCTCGCGGCGCTTGTCATCGTCATCGCGCGTCCGCGAGCCGGACAGAAAGAAAACGAGCAAAGTCTAAACGGCATCGAGATAATGATTGCCTTCGACGTTTCAAACTCGATGCTCGCGTCGTCGACTGATGACCCCAACGGCATTTCACGACTCGACCGCGCCCGTCTTACTCTTGAACGTCTCGTCGACAAACTCGAGAACGACAAAGTCGGTCTTGTGATTTTCGCCGGCGAACCAAAGTTACAGTTGCCTATCACCACAGACTATATGTCGGCAAAAATGTATCTCAACGAGCTGTCGCCCAAACAGATTTCATTTCAGGGTACATCACTTTCAGAAGCCATAAAAATGTCGGCGGGAAGTTTTTCGTCGGCTGAAGACGTCCATAAGGCCATAATACTCATTACAGACGCCGAAGACCACGAAGGCGCTGCCGTCGAAGCAGCCAAGGCTGCTCAGGAGGCAGGCATACAGGTCGATGTCATCGGCCTCGGCTCAGCCAAGGGAGCACCTATACCTGTCGGCGGCAAAAAAGGAGAATATATGCGTGATGCCGACGGAAACATCGTCACCACCACCGTCGACGAGGCCACCGGCAAAGCCATAGCCGAAGCCGGTGACGGCATATATGTCAACGGTGCGTCAAACAAGGCTCTTGACCAACTGGTCGAAAAACTCGACCAACTCGAGAAGTCGGAATTCAAGACCGTCAGCTACAAATCAAGCGCCGAGCAGTTCCCGACATTCGCCTGGATAGCTCTGATACTCCTCATCATCGATATATTCGTGCTTGACCGTAAGATCGGTTGGCTCAAAGACATCAACTTCTTCAGCAAGACAAAATGAAAAGATTTGACATAAGAAAAACGATATTGCTCGCAATTGCCCTGACAACCGTCGCCGGATGGTCTTTCCCGGTTTCAGCGGCCGATGTTAAATCGACCAAAGCCGAACGCAACCTTATCGTCGAAGGCAACAAGGCATTCGCTGACAGCAACTTCATTGCAGCCTTTGATTTTTATGAAAAGGCTCTGACAGCTAATCCGCTATCAGACGCCGCTACATACAACAAGGCTGTCACACTCACATATCTTGTCAGCGAGGACAACAAAAACACCCCAAATGACCCTCGAGTCAAGGCTGTAGAACTTTTCGAGACTCTGACCCGCACAGCAACTGACAAGGCCATTGCCGAAAAATCTTTTTACAATCTCGGCAATATGGCCTTCCGCGACGGAGATTACGGCAAAGCAATCGAGAACTACAAAGGAGCCCTACGCATCAATCCCGACAACAACAAGACACGTCAAAATCTCAGAATAGCGCAGTTGCAGCAACAGCAGCAGAATCAGGATCGGAATCAAGACCAAGATCAGGACCAACAACAACAGCAGAACCAACAGCAACAGCAGCAACAAGAACAGAATCAAGATCAGAATCAGGACCAACAGCAACAGCAACAACAGCAGCCCGAGATGACACAGAATGCCGAACAGATATTGCAGTCTGTCCAAAATAAAGAAAACCGGACCCGCAAAAAGGTCAACGAGCAACAGGTCAACAACGGCGGCCGCAAAACCACAGATAAACCTTGGTAAACAATGAAAGCAATCAGTCTACGTTTCATATTATTTTTCATCACTCTGCTCACGGCAGGCATAGCGTCAGCTCAGGCCGACTTCAGGCTGATACCACCGCAGACAGTCATCGCAGGGCGAAATTTCTCTGTGACGTTCAGATTGTCAAACGCCCAGGCTTCAGCGCCGTCGGCGCCCGAACTCAAAGGCTGCGACCTGCTTTATGGTCCGTCCGTGTCGACAATGTCGAGCAGTCAGATCATCAACGGCCGGGTTTCGTCAAGCTCGTCGGTCGATTATACTTTTATGTACAGAGCCAAGACACCCGGCGAAGTAACCATCCCCGAGGTTTCTGTCAATGTCGACGGGAAACGCATTACATCGCGACCGGCGACTTTCAAAATTCTTGCACCGGACAAGAACACAGGCAATCAAGGTGGCGGCGGTCACGTAAGTGCCGACGATATCACAACCCACAAACCCGGGAAAGTGTCGCCCAATGACTTGTTTATAAGAATATCTTTCTCAAAGTCGAAAGCATACGAGCAAGAACCTGTGCTCGCCACAATCAAGGTATATACCAAATATAATATCTCGAGTTTCATGGTCACCCAGCAACCGGCTTTCGACGGATTCCTGTCTGAAGAAATGCCCGTGACTCTCGAGGCCGAACTTGAGAACTACAATGGCCAAAATTATTATTCGGCCGTGCTCAAACGCTGTCTGCTCTATCCTCAGAAAAACGGCAAGCTGACCGTCAACTCGGGCAAATACGAGCTTACGATACAGCAATACGAGACCGTCGACATGGGATATTTCAGAACCCAACGTCCTGTCGAACGTCAAATAACCACCGAGTCAAACGCCGCATCTATCATCATCGAACCGCTGCCCGAACCCAAGCCCGCGGGATTCAACGGTGCTGTAGGCCGCTTCACGGTATCGACCGATCTGCAACCCGAGCTTCTCAAGACCAACGAAGCCGCCACTTACTCATATATAATAAAAGGCACAGGCAATATAAAATATCTTAAAGAACCTGTGATCGACTTCCCTTCGAGCATAGACACGTATACGCCCAAAACCGATATAGACACACACATCGCCGGGGCGAATACGACAGGCACTTTCCGCATCGACTACACTATTGTTCCACAGGAGGTCGGTAAATTCACCATTCCCGGCACGCCTTTCTCGTATTTTGATATTGACAAGAAACAATATGTCACGCTCGACACTAAGTCTTATGACATCAACGTAGCGCGAGGAGCCTCGACATCGGCCGTCGTCGAGCAACGAGCCATCGACAAGACCATCGACGATATCCTCCACATCAAGCCGTCGGGATCTGAAAATCAGTTCTATACCCCGGTATTTGTTTTCAACAAGCTTTACTATTGGCTCGCGTTTGTCATTGTTGTTATGATACTTGTCGGCGTGGTAATTGTATACCGCCGCCGTCTGAAATTCAACGCCGACATAAGCGGCAAAAAGCTTGCCCGTGCCAACCGTGTCGCCGTCAGACGTCTCAAACAGGCCCGCGCCTTCATGAACACCCACGAGAACGAGAAATTCTATGCCGAACTGTCGAAGGCTATGTGGGGTTACCTCAGCGATAAACTCGGCATCGCCCCCTCTCAGCTTGTAAGAGACAATATAGCTCAGAAACTTCAGGATTTCGGTGCCGGAACCGAGGATATCGACAATATAATCGATGTTTTGGACCAATGCGAGATGGCCCGTTTCACTCCGTCGCATACAGACAGTGAGGTCAGCGACCTCTACGGCCGTGCAGGCGCAGCAATAAAGGGCCTTGAAGACGTTAAGAAACGATAAATGATCAAAGCAATGAAACTCAAAGCAATCATATTATTCATCGCCATAACAGCCGGCATCATGACCGGCGACGCACAGTCATCGACGGCTGTCAAAGCCGATTCGGCCTATAACAATGAAGACTATATTCTCGCGGCTCAACTCTATCAACAGGCCATTGACAGCGAAGGCTTAAGCTCGGAGCTTTATTATAATCTCGGGAATTCCTATTTCCGTCAGGGCAAACTCGGCAAAGCCATCATCAATTATGAGCGTGCGCTCAAAATAGATCCGTCGAACAGCGACGCCGAGACAAATCTCAATTTTGTAAAGACCCGCATCACCGACGCACCCGAGGATGACAGCAGTTTTTTAAGCAATCTGCATTCATCAATCGTGTCAACTTTTTCGCCCGACGCCTGGGCATGGCTGACATTCGTTGTCTTCCTTGTCCTTTGCGGCACGATAGCCCTGTATATTTTCTCAGGTAATATCATGTTGCGCAAGACCGGTTTCTTCGGTGGTTTCGTTGTCCTCATAGTCTTTATTTACCTTATGGTCATATCGTCACAGACATCGCGGGCACCGTTCACACACGATACAGCAGTCGTCATCGTGCCGACGACTAACCTCTCGTCGACACCACGTACGCCTAAAAACAAAACTGAGAAAACTGTCTCTGTCCACGAAGGCACTAAAGTAGAGATAGTCGATTCGGTTCTTACCCCCGACGATCCGGTAGCAGGCAAATGGTACAATGTCAAAATCAATAACTCAACCCGCGCATGGGTCAACGCTGCCGATGTAGAGAAAATATAACACTCTCTTATATGCTTTAGTTCTTGTGAAATCAATGCGTTAGTGGGGATTGCAAGGATTGATCTCCGTGTTTTTACACACCTCAAATTGCGAATCCAAGGCATATGGAACAAAGGTTTCAAAGGTCCATACCCCTCCCCCCCCCAAAAAAAAATTGTGCAGGCGACATGGAGCGGCGGCCTCCGGCCGTCGGCCAAATTCCTAATCTTCATTGGTTTAGCTACGATCGGGAGATCGTAGCTCCACACCCCTTCGCTCCATATGCCAAAAATTGTGCATTGTGAATTGTGCATTGTGAATTGTGCATTGTGAATTGTGAATTGTGAATTTAACACATCCCTAAAATTGCACTCTCGTGCAATTTTAGGGATAAACTCGCCCTAACCGTGCCTTATCTTTGCATCGGAGAT
>CAJTKG010000039.1 GCA_910576935.1 uncultured Muribaculaceae bacterium | reverse complement strand
TTGGGAGGCCTTTAATCTCTGTGACATATTATTTATTATTGCTCTGAGCTTAATCGCCCATTTCTTCGTCAGCCTCGACTAAAGCCGTCGCTCCATGTCGCCTGATTCCCGTCGCTAATTTTGGTCTAATTTGTTAACTTATAATCAAACCTTTAGTGGTTGATGCAAGGATTTTAACCCTTGCTCCATACGACGGCCTCCGGCCGCCGCTCCCGGCGCCATAGGCCCATAACACGACCGGGGTGCGCGTAACTCGCGCACCCCGGTTCGGTATATTATGGGTTATATGCCTGTTATTTGCCTACGGAAACAATGACTTGCTGCTCGCTATCAGCGCCTTTCTTGTTGCCGCTGACGGTCTTGACGGCTCCGACTCCGGGAGCGTACCATGCCGTTACATATTGTATCTGGGGCGCACCGACAACTGCCGTCTTCATCTGATAAGATAGTTTGACACAGTCAAATTTGCCGGCTTCGGTCTCGATGGTCTCTTTGCCCAGATATGTGCCCTTGCTGAGCAGGATATTCATCTGCTGCTCTCCCATGAAACAACGCATACGCGACTTTTCGAAGACCTGACCTTCGGCTGCGTTGGGTGCGACGGGAACCACGATCTCGCCGGTAATTTTCATCGAGTTGAGATGCTCGCGTATCTGATCGTCAGACATCTGTCCCTGAGCCGAAGTCTGAATTACCGGAAATAGCATGTCGATCATGCTCTGACGGTCCATGAGGACATGGGTAGTCACCTCGTCGACAGGATTATATTTATATTTTGAGGTCATTTTCATTTCATCGAAAACGCCACCGCCGGGCACTTTGTGTGTTTCTTCGTAAACAGCCGTAACGATGCCGTCGGCATCGGTATCGACCGATTTCACGACTACACTGTAGTTCTGATTCACTTCATCTGATTTCTCGTTGAATGTGAATTTCTGATCGGCTGTCGTAGAAAAATACTGAGCCGAAGCAGCCACGAAGCCCAAGATAAGGGCGCAGGTAAAAGAAAAAATAGCTTTCATATTCTTTATATATAGATTTTGCAAGCAAATTTAATAAAAATTTCCAAACAGAGTCTATTTGGTGATAAAGTAATCAAATTAAAACGATAACAAGTAAATTAAAATCTAATCGCATATAGCCTGAACTTGTCTTTTTCGGCGCTTTTCGCGAGTTTTATCAGTCACAATGCACGCATTGCTCCTTCTGCAACGCGCGAAAATCACTCGAAAAAAATCTCGCGCTCATTCGATATGTTTAATTTGACCACTTACTTAAAGATTATACGGCACAATAAAGTAATGTAAGTGTCGTTGTTATAATGATGAAATTTCACAAACTGATTATCATAATCATCGCACTGACGGCATCATTTATGCCGGTATGCGGCCGCGAACTCAACGACAAGCTGCTCAACCGTCCGTATGCCGACAACCGCCGCTGGCATCTCGGTTTCTCGATCGGGGCGCATACACAGGATCTGCGCTTTGTCCACAACGGCCTCATCACTCCCGAGGGCGAAGAGTGGCGCATCGAGCAGAACGACTACCAGCCGGGGTTCTGCGTCAACGGTCTTCTGGCACTTAGGCTCAACAACTACTTTTCGTTGCGTTTCTCGCCGGGCATGTATTTCGGCAGCCGCGGTCTTAAAATGCTCGACCACACCACCGGTGCCGAAGAACGTCAGACTCTCAAATCTACATTTGTCGTGTTGCCGCTTGACCTCAAATTTGCCGGACAGCGCTACCGCAACACAAGACCATACGCCGTGACGGGTATCATGCCGGCTTTTGATGTCGCAAAAAAACGCAACGACATCATAAAGACCAACGCTGCAGACTTCTATATCTCGGTAGGCTTCGGCTGCGACTTTTATCTTCCTTATTTCAAGCTCATTCCCGAGTTGAAATTCTGTTTCGGTCTCAGCGATGTACTCACCCACGACCGACCGGATCTCGCCGACGACCCTACCAAACTCAAATTCACCCAATCGCTAAAAAAGGCCACATCGAAGATGATTGTCCTGACCTTTTATTTTGAATGACGCCGATGATACACAGACTACCAAAAATCATAACGATACTGACGATTGGCGTCATCGGGGCATTGCTGCCCGTCGGCCTATCGGCGCAGACAGATCCGCAGTTCTCGCAATATTACGAAGTGCCCGGATTTTATAATCCGGCCGCCATCGGTCTGAGCGACTTTGTCACCGTACGCGGCGGCACACGACTGCAGTGGATAGGGATCGACAACGCGCCCCAAAGTTTCGTCGCCACGGCCGACATGCCTCTCAAACTGTTCAACAAACGCTTCGGTCTGGGAGCAGTCTTCAACCAGAAAAGCGAGGGACTCTACAAATCGCTCGACATGGGCGCCCAGATAGGTTATAAATTCAAAAAATTCGGCGGCGAATTTACGGCCGCGCTACAGATCGGATTCTACGACCAGTCGTTCAAAGGCTCTAAAGTCTTCATCCCTGACGACGATGACTATCATGAAGGGAGTGACGACGGCATACCGACTCAGGACATCCACGGCACGGCTCTCGATCTCGGGATCGGCATATGGTATAAACACAAATATTTCGACGCCGGCCTGTCGTCGACCCATCTGACATCGCCGACAATCACCATGAACGCCGAAAATTCATCGTCGGAGACCGAACGCAACTATGAGTTCGAGGCCCGACGGACGCTCTATTTTATCGCCCGAGGCAATATTCCGCTAAAAAACACGTTATTTGAGATACTACCGTCTGTGATGGTCAAGAGTGACTTCACATTCACTACAGGCGAGATCACCGCCCGTGCCCGGTATAACAAATTTCTCTCGTTCGGTATAGGCTATCGCTGGAATGACGCCATAGTGGCAACGGTGGCCGCCGAGTTCAAGAACTTCTACCTCGGCTACAGCTATGACTATGCCACCACAGCCATCGCCAAGGCCTCGAGCGGCAGCCACGAGATCATTGCCGGATACAGGCTCAAGCTCGACCTGTCGGACAAAAACCGCAACAAACAAAAAAATATACGCATAATGTAATCAGGCCACGATGCCTTATCTCTCTCAATAAAGACCAATATATCAAACACCGACATATGAAGACAACCACAAATATCCTTATCGCCTGTGTCGCCGCAGCCGCATTCATGAGTTCATGCGCCACAGGCTCGCGCAGCTCTGCCGGCGGCGAAGTCACCGGCGTCAGCGCCACCTCGTGGGTCGAGCCGACCCCATACGGCATGGTGCTGATCAACCGCGGATCGATGGAAGTGGGCGTGCAGAAACCCGACAGCCTGTGGAATCTTCAGGCCGACGCACGCGGCATATCTGTTGACGGCTTCTGGATGGACGAGACCGAGATCACAAACAGCAAATACAAGCAGTTTGTCTTCTGGGTGCGCGACTCCATAATCCGCGAGCGTCTGGCCGACCCGGCCTACGGCGGCAACGAGGAATTCAAGATCGAGGAAGACCGCGAAGGCAATCCCGTGACCCCTCATCTCAACTGGAACAAGCCCATACCCTGGCGCAACCCCAATGAAGACGAGCTCCGCGCCATAGAGAGCGTCTACCGCACCAACCCGATCACCGGTGTGCGCGAACTCGACGGCGACCAACTCAATTACCGCTATGAGGTCTACAACCACACCGAGGCCGCAAAGCGCAAAAACCGTCTCAATCCGCGCCGACGCGAATATAACACCGACAAGCCCGCGCCGACCGTAAACCCGGTGATTTCAAAAGACACGGCCTATATCAACGACGACGGCGAAATAGTACGCGAAACCGTCACCCGCGGGCTCACGGGCGACTACGATTTCCTCAACACTTATATCGTCAATGTCTACCCCGACACGACGGCGTGGATCAATGACTTCGAGAACGCCTACAACGAGCCTTATGTAAGACTCTATTTCTCTCACGGCGGCTATAACGAGTATCCTGTCGTCGGTGTCAGCTGGGAACAGGCGAATGCCTTTGCCAACTGGCGCACCGACTTCCTGCGCCGGTCGCTCGGCCGCGAAGGTGTATACGTCGAACCATACCGTCTGCCGACAGAGGCCGAATGGGAATATGCGGCACGCGCCGGCGTCAATGAAAACATGTATCCCTGGGAAGGCGACCTTGCCCTCAGCGACGACCGCGGATGCTTCTATGCCAACTTCAAGCCCAACGAAGGCAACTATGTCAAAGACGGCCACGTGATAACGTCGCGGGTCGGTACTTACGCTCCCAACGATTTCGGTCTGTATGACATGGCCGGCAATGTCAGCGAATGGACCTCGACGGCCTACACCGAAAGCGTCGGCAAACTCACCAGCGACCTCAACCCCGAATACCGATATGATGCCGCACAGGAAGATCCCTACAAGATGAAACGCAAGATCGTGCGCGGCGGCTCGTGGAAAGACGTGGCCCACAACGTGCGCTCCGATCTGCGGATGTGGGAGTATCAGAACGAACAACGCTCATACATAGGCTTCCGCTGCGTGAGATCGCAGATAGGCTTTGCCCGAGGCCAGAAGTCAGACAAAAAATAACAAGACAACCAACACCGGCCAGCACAAATCGTAACATGGAAAAAGTAAAAAAATACCGCAATATAATCAGCGCCTTCATCAGCAGCGAGAACGGCCAGCGATTTTTCAACTTCGCGTATAGTATAGGCGCCGCGATCGTCATCTGGGGCGCCCTGTTCAAGATACTTCACCTCCCGGGCGGCAACACGCTGCTGTCTATCGGCATGGGCACAGAGGTGCTGATGTTTATCCTCACCGCTTTCGACCGGCCGCCTAAAGAATATAAATGGGAAGACGTCTTTCCTGTGCTCGACAGCCACAACGACGAAGACCGTCCCGACTTCAACGGCGGCAACGGCATTGTAATCAACGGCGGCACGGCCGGCCGCAAGGTGTCGGTCTCGGATGCCAAAGCGGCTGTAGGCCTTCCACAGGGAATAGAGCTGAGTGACAGCGACTCTCGGTCGCTCACCGAGAGCATAGCCAAGATGGCGGCCGCCTCTGACCAACTCGCCCGCATGGCCGAGCTCACCGAGGCCACTCAACGCTATCTCGACCAGATGGCCGGCATAGCCGCAGAGATGGAACATCTCAAGACGACCACGGCAGCCCTCAACAACGTGTCTGACGTGTTGCTCGACAGCTACCGCGCCATCACCGAGAACTCGGAGAATATCACCCACAGCTCGCAGGGCTATGTCGACCAGATGCTCGATCTCAACCGCAACATCAGCGGTCTCAACACCATCTATGAGATACAGCTCAAAAGCGTCTCGTCGCAACTCGACTCTATCGACCGCGTCAACCGCGGCATCAAAGACATCCGCGACATGTATGAGAAAAGCTCGGCCCAGAGCGCCCGCTACTGCGAGGAGACCGAGAAGATGGCCCGCTATATGCAACAACTCAACTCAGTCTACGAGAAAATGATAACGGCGATGACTGTCAACATGTACCGTCCGATGATGCCCGGCGACATAAACGCCTCGGCAACTCCGGCCGACAACAGCGCCACGACACAGAATTCCTAAACCGACAAGAATCAGACAAAATAAATGGGAGCAAACAACACACGACTGTCGCCCCGTCAGAAGATGATCAACCTGATGTATATCGTGCTGACGGCTATGCTCGCGCTCAATGTCTCGAGCGACGTGCTCGACGGCTTCACGCAGGTCCACGACGGTCTGAACCGCTCTAACAACAACGTGGCCCAACGCAACGAGGCGCTTTACAGCCAGCTCGCCGCCTTTGCCGAACAAAACCCCGACAAAGGCCTCCAATGGTTTGAGAAAGCCAAAGAAGTGCGCGACGTCACCGGGCAGATATACAGCCGGGTCGACTCGCTGAAATATGCCATCGTGCGCAAAGCCGACGGCAACGACGGAGACCCCGACAACATCATAAACCGCGACGATCTCGAAGCCGCCGCTGTCGTAATGCTCGCACCCGGCAACAGCCTCGGGGCCAAACTGCGTCACAACATCGACTTCTACCGCGAATATATCAACCAGATAATGGTCGACTCGCTCAAACGCGCGAGCATCGCCGGAGCGCTTTCGACAGACGACACCCTGAAACCGGGGACTCTGACGGCTCAGACATGGGAAGAGTCGAAGTTCGAGCAGCAGCCTGTAGTCGCCGCCATAACCCTGTTGTCGAAACTTCAGAACGATATACTCTATGCCGAAGGCGAGGCCTTGTCGACGCTATTGTCGCAGGTCGACGCGGGCGATGTCCGCGTCAACGAACTCAACGCCTACGTCATGCCCCAGTCGAGGCTTGTCATGCGTGGCGGCAAATATTCGGCCAATATCGTCCTTGCGGCGGTCGACACCACGGCCCGCCCGCGCATATTCATCGACGGCAAAGTCCTCGACAACGAGAAAGGTCTCTATGAACTCAACGCTTCGTCAACAGGCAAATTCGACTACAAGGGCTATCTTGAAGTCAGCCACGGCGACGGCACATCGACCCGCCACGACTTTTCATCGTCATACACCGTCATCGAGCCCATGGCAACCGTCTCGGCCACGATGATGAATGTGCTCTACGCCGGCATCGACAATCCCGTCGGCATCTCTGTGCCGGGTGTCGCCATGGGCGACATCTCGGCCACGATGACCAACGGCATGCTGACCCGCAGCGGCGACCATTGGGTGGCACGCCCGTCGGCTGTCGGGAAAGACGCCGTCGTCACCGTTACCGCCAACATGGACGGCCGCAACACTACCGTGGCGACGACCACTTTCCGTGTCCGCAAGCTGCCCGATCCGTCGCCATACATAGCTTTCAACGACGGCAAAGGCAATATCGACCACTATAAAGGCGGCCGGCCTTTCGCCAAGACCCTCCTGCTTCAGGCTCCGGGCATTGAGGCAGCCATCGACGACGGACTGATCGACACACGTTTCAAAGTTCTCAGTTTCGAGACCGTCTTCTTTGACTCTATGGGCAACGCCATACCCGAGGTCAGCGACGGTTCATCGTTCTCGACCCGTCAGAAGCAGTCGTTCCAGCGCCTTTCGCGCGGCAAACGCTTCTATATCTCACGCATAAAGGCTGTAGGTCCGGACGGCATCACCCGCGACCTGTCGCCGATGGAAGTAATCGTCAACTAACCACTGAAAAAACAGACAATAACGATATATGAAAACGATCAGACTATATGCAGCCGTCGCCGCCCTGTTGTTAGGCACGATGCTGCCCGTCTTGGCTCAGGATAACAACGGCGTAGTGCGCCGGCGCGACAAAGCCTCGGAACGCCGACGCGACAAGAACGCCGACGACGGCCCTGTCATCACAGACCGCATGCAGCAATTCTACGACACAGACGGATCGCCCATATCCGAAGCCGACCTACAGTGGATGCGCGTCATCTACCGTCATCTCGATCTCGACAAAGATAAAAACGCGCCGCTCTACTATCCTGAAGAGAGCGTCGACGGTCAGGAGAACCTATTCCGTATAATCATGCGGTTGCTGGCCAACAACAGGCTCACGGCATATGAATATCTCGACGGACGTGAGATCTTCACCGACCAATATGCGGTAAAAGTGCGCGATCTGCTCGACCGTTTCCACATACTCTACACCGACGCCAAAGGCTCGACAGAGAAGAATCCGCGTTTCGTCATCGAAGAAAGCGACGTGCCCGCCAACGAGGTACTCTCATATTATATCATCGAGCGCTGGGAGTATGATACGCGGCACAACCGCCTGCGTCCGCGCGTTGAAGCCATCTGCCCCGTGCTCCACCGCGCCGGCGACTTCGGCGGCGAAGCCATACGCTACCCTATGTTCTGGGTGAAGTTCGCCGATATACGTCCGTGGCTCGCGCAGCAATCGATTTTCATCAACGATGACAACAACATGCCGACATGCAGCTACGACGACTTCTTCAATCTGACGATGTATGACGGGGAGATATACAAGACGCGCAACCTCAAGAACAAGTCTATGATGCAGCTCTATCCCGACCCTGACGACCGCAAACGCGCTCAGGACAGCATTCAGGCTCGTCTCGACAACTTCGAGCAGAAGCTATGGGTGCCCTCGCGCGAAGAAGTCATAGCCGCCCGCGAGGCTCGTGAGGCGCGCGAACGCGGCGATACCACAACTGTAGTATCTCAGGACGACAACAAGAAGACGCCTGCCCGCTCGACAAAACGCTCGACAAAACGCTCATCCAAGAAAGTCAAAGAACCCAAACAGAAGAAGGCCTCAAGCAACTCGGGCGCCGCACGTTCGGTGCGCCGCCGCAAGTGAAATCAACGGCATGGATATCACAAACGGGCTGAGAGATATAGAACTCTCAGCCCGTTACCTTTCTATATAAGAACTCCCGGGATTATTTCGGGGTTCGCGCAGTTTTCGCGGGGGCTGATTTACGTTGGGCGGCAACGCGGTTAAAAGAGTCCATGTCAATCACAAACCAACGATAGGTGTTACGGTTGTCGACCGTAAGCAGCAACCAGTCGCCGCCGGTCTTACCGACTTCAAGTATCCTGATGTACGTAATATCTTCTTCGGGACTGGAAGTATAAAGGGTCAGACCACTGACGCGAGCATCAAAAAGACGGCGTATCGGGTCATTTCCCTGCACGAGTTTATACCATTTGAGACCGCCGAATTCGTTTGTCAGAATTCCCCCTTCGTTAAAACCCTGTTTTGACGGATAAAAACTGTTGACGAGTTTGCCGTTATCATAAAGTCCATATACCTCGAGCCGGAGAGGAACACCTTTAAGCTGATTCCAGGACGTGATTTTCAACGGAGACCGGTCGGGTTTGTAAATTTCAGTATCGGCGGCGCCCATACCGAACGACGTCATAATCAATAATACAAAAACTGCGATAATCTTTTTCATAAAACAACTGCTGTTTGTTGGCGATAAACCTATGTCTGATTTCGATATGCAAATATAGCGTTTTTTTCATATACGGAAAATTTCAGTTGATTTACCCGCGATCGGGATTGAAAAGTGTATGTTTCAGGGGTAAAAAAAGATTGAAAAGCGTGATATATATTGTTGTTTTGGATTGAAAAGTGTATATTTGCAGGGTCAAAAAGGATTGAAAAGTGTAATCAACCGTATTTAATCATCTGAATATATGCTTTTTAGAAAGATAGAGCCGATTATCAATGACTATTTTAAGTCTGAAAGTGACAAAGTACTGGTCGTAACAGGCGCACGGCAAACAGGAAAATCATATATAATACGTCACTGCTCTACACAATATTTCAAGAATGTGGTTGAGATAAATTTGATTGAAGATGCCGAAGGGTCGCGTATATTCGATAATGTGCGCACTACAAACGAATTTTATATGGCTCTCG
The DNA here is from genome assembly GCA_910576935.1 of uncultured Muribaculaceae bacterium. Lineage (GTDB taxonomy): Bacteria > Bacteroidota > Bacteroidia > Bacteroidales > Muribaculaceae > CAG-873. The sequence goes on along the minus strand of CAJTKG010000039.1, from coordinate 14,365 downwards.
CCGCATTTACCTCAAAGCAACTCGGCGACGCTTCCGACACCTTGATTTTTCTGGATGAAATACAAGAGTATCCACAATTACTTACGTTGATTAAGTTTTTGCGCGAAGAAGGCAGATACCGCTACGTGGCAAGCGGCTCTCTACTCGGCGTGACATTGAAAAAGTCTGCATCCGTGCCCCTCGGGAGCATTGATATTCTAAAAATGTATCCCCTTGATTTTGAAGAATTTCTCATTGCGAATGACTTTGGACGCCAAGCAATAGATGAGATGCGCATCAACTTCAACAGCTACAATAGTATGCCGGAAGGCGTCCATAACAGACTGATGGAACTCTATAAACGTTATCTGCTGGTTGGCGGTATGCCGGAAGCGGTCAATAAACATCTTGAGACACGTGATCTAATAAAAGTACGCGCCATACAACTGACCATCGCCGAACTATACAAACTTGACGCCGCGAAATACGATAAACGCCACTCTCTGAAAATAGGCCGCATATACAATCTGATTCCCTCCAATATGGAAAACAAGAAAAAGCGAGTGGTGTATAGGGATATCGAGAATGTATCGGGTAAACGTTCGTCAGATTATGAGGAAGAAATCGAATATCTTATCAGTTCGGGCATAGCGTTGGAGGTCAAAGCTATTTCCAATCCTAAATTTCCTTTAGTTGAAACTGAACATAAAAACCTGCTGAAGCTATATTTCAATGATCCCGGACTACTCACTTCAGCACTCTATCGTAACAATCCCGCACCCGTCCTGAACAGTGAGTCGGGTATAAATCTCGGATCGGTCTATGAATGTGCTGTAGCCTGTCAGTTGGCGGCAAACGATAACAGTCTGTTCTATTACGACAACCGTAGTCGCGGGGAAGTCGATTTTCTTATAGATGATTATTCGACGCTGTCGGCTGTGCCGATTGTAGTCAAATCAGGCAAAGACTACAAACGCCATGTAGCTATCAGTCGTTTCGTATCGAATGATGAATATAACGTCGGACAAGCATATGTGATTTCAAACAACCGCAAGGTAGAATGTGATGGGAAAATATGCTATATACCTGTATATTACAGTATTTTTTTGACAACCGTATCCAAGCCAATGGTCCGGTGACGATATAACCGGTCATATCGATCGGGGTGACTGCCGGCATTTCATCAGTGTTACATCAGTTCTTCAGGCATTGTTTTTTTGCCTGTATGGAATTATTTGCCTAAGTTTGCAGGCAAAACCATATAAATCTCAACCATGAAATTGAAATCTACTATTGCATTGACCGCAGCTTTTGCGTTTGCATGTGCACCATTGGCCTCATCACAGACTATCGAACAGATCACCATCAAAGACAAGACATACGACGCGCGGCTTATGCTCAAACGCGATATCGGTCCGGGCACTACATACATGCGATACCGCATGCCTGATTTTCCTCTGAACTTCAACCTCATGGTCATCGACCTGAACAACGAATACAATACGGTCGAGAACATGCAGAGCGGCGAGCAACTGTGCCAGACCGAACTCCTCGAGAGCGCCGCCGTGCGCTACACTACCGACGAAAAACGTGTCGTCGGAGGCGCCAATGCCAATTTCTGGATTGTTACCGGCCAACGCCCGTGGGAAGACCTCATCATGGGTGCACAGCTCGGAGGCAGTATGCGCAACGGTGAGATAATAACCGAAACCACAAACACGTGGGACGTATGGTGGTGGGAAACACCGGCCATTGCAGCCATCGACTCAAAAAAGACCGCCGTCATCGACCACATGAGATGGGAAGGACACATCATCAACGACAAGATAGGCTCGCCTGAATTTTTTCAATGTAATAAAGTCGTACATCCTGACGAAATAACACTCTACAATCATTTCTTCGGACGCGACAAAAAATTCCAGCCCGTAGATGTCTATGACGAAGCAGGTGTAGCTCACTGGCGAATCGTCGAAGGACAATGCACCGAAGTATATCTCGACATTGACGAAGGCGAACAATGGATGGCGGGACGCCCGATGAAATGCACAGTCAAAGAAGTCAAGGCCGATGCCGGCACCGGCACACTCGGCGACTATGACCTCGCTCTGGTCGGCCGCGGATTCAACAAAGAGAATCTCGCCAAACTCGTTCCCGGCGACAAAGTCACTGTCGACCACGGCTGGACGTCATATGCCGACGGTTCACGCCCGGAACTTGTCGAGCTCGTCGCCGGCAATACGATACTCATGCGCAACGGCATCCTCGAAGACTACAATTATACCGACAACTACAACAAGATGGTATATTCACGCACCGCTTACGGTTCATCAGCCGACGGCAAGACTCTATATGTCATCACAATCGACAAAGTGCCCGATCCCAAATGGGGCACCAGCATAGGTGTCACCACTGAAGAAGAGTGCTACATCATGAAACACTTCGGGTGTGTCAATCTCACAGGATTCGACGGCGGCGGCTCGGCCCAGATGCTCATAGAAGGCAAAGTAATCAACAAGACCACCGAGTCATATCCGCGCGCTGTCGCCAACGGCATGATGGTCTATGACACTGCTCCCGCCGACGACGTCATCACACGCATCGAGTTTGACGATGTAGACATCACCGTGCCCAACCTATCGACATCATCTCCGAAAATTTTGGGTTACAACAAATACGGCTCACTCATCGACCACGATGTCAAAGACGTCGTCTTTACATGCGAAGAAGCTATAGGCACATGCGACGGCAACCGCTACACGGCAGGCGACCATGCCGCTACCGGCAAGCTGACAGCCACATTCGGCCAGGCCTCCGCCTCAAAAGACATCACTGTGGTTGAGGCTCAACTCGGTCTCAGGCTCAAACCGGTACTTATCGACTCGCGCCGCAGCTATCCCGTCGAAATGACAGCCACATCAGACAACGGTATCTTTAATATCGACCCCGCGACAATCGACTGGACCATCGAAGACCCGACCGTGGCGACCATTGACGCCGACGGCGTGCTCAAAGGTCTTAAAAACGGCAGTACGACCCTGACAGGCACAATAGGCCGCTTCACCGATCAGACAACCGTGACGGTCGAGATTCCCGACGATATCACTATGACGGCCCCGTCGTGGGATCAATGGACAGCCAAAGGTGCAAGCGGCATTTCAGGCACGACACTCAGTGCCGACGGCACACTCTCGTTTAACTTCGGCAGCCCGCGCGACCCCGCCATAACGCTGACAAAAGATTTTGACTTCTACAGCCTGCCCGACAAAATCACGTTCTCGTTCACATCAAGCGCCGCCATCTCAAGCGTCACACTCGACATGCGCACCCGCAATCATGCCAAAGCCAACCAGGTGATTGTCAAAGGTCCGGAAGACGGCGACTTTGCCGTAGGCACGGAAAACGCAATCGAGTTCCCGATCAGCGCGGCCGGCGACCCGCTCGACATGGCCACATATCCGCTGACTGTAAAGACACTCAAGATATCGCTCAACAAAAACGTTACAGCCAAAGGCGAACACAGCATAAAACTCGGTGACCTCACGGCACACTATAATGGCGCCGGCGCCGTCGACGACATCGTCGGCCGTGATGACCTTAAATTGACACTCTCCCCCAATCCCGTCACCGCAGGCTCGACGGTAAATGTCGGCAACATAGGCTTAGAAGCCGAAATTTCAGTCTTTACCCTCTCGGGCTCCATGATCTCGACATCGGCCGGCTGCAATTTCACGGCTCCGTCTGCAGCGGGGATATACCTGGTAACTGTCAAGGTTGATACAGGTGTCAGAACCGCAAAACTTATCGTAAGATAATACATCCTTCTGTATTAAAACAGGGCTGCGCCATTATTGGTGTGGCCCTTGTTTGTTTTGACTAAATACGTCATAACATTTGTTAATTAACCTTGAAGACAGCCCATATCATTCCCGCACATCATCTATTTAACTTATTTTAAGATAGAATTACACATCTTTAGCATATCTTTGTGGTTAAATATACTTTTTATTTATCAATTATACATCAATCACGCTGAAACTGAAACCAAATCTAAACCGTATGAATAAAAAACTACTCACTTTAGTACTTCCGGCATGTTTCTTTTTTGGAACGGCAAATGCCGAAACCGTCAATCTCGAAGGCAAAGACTATCAGATAGACCGCTTGATCGAACAGGAGATCGGCCCGGGTATACACTACAAACGTCTGCGTCTGCCATCCTATCCGTTAAACGTCAACCTTCTGATGGTCGATCTCAACAATCCCTACAACCGCATCGAGACCACTACGGCCAATGAGCTGTCGAAAGGCACCGAAGGGCTTGCGGCCGCTGCAAAACGTCAGTCTCACGAAGGCCACAGAGCGCTCGCCGGCGCCAACGCCAACTTCTGGGTCGTGGCCTCTCAGCGCGAAAACAAAACCTATAACGGCACAGCCCGCAACGCAAGTGTACGTAACGGTAAAATCGTCGTCGAGTCAAACCAACACCGCGACCAATGGGACGGCGGCACTATGCGCACGGGTGTGGTCGGCATGTCGTATGACAAGACTATGTATGTCGACTACTGCACATCATCGATCAAAGTCAGCAATGACAAAATCGGCTCACTCGAAGTGCATCAGGTTAACAAAGGCATCCACGACGACGAGCTGTGCATGTACAACTCGTTCTACGGTCCGAGCCGCGAGTTTATGCCGATACTGATCGATGCAAACAACAACTATGACTTCGACCCGGCCAACGACGCCACAGAAGTTATTCTCGATCTCGCCGAAGGCGAAGACTGGAACAGTGGCCGCGACATCGTGCTCGATGTCGTCGAGGTCCGCACCGACGCCGGCCACGGCACTCTCGGCGACCACGACCTCGCTCTTGTCGGCCGCGGAGCCAACCGATCAGCCATCGCCGCCCTTACCCCCGGCGACAAGGTGACGCTGAAATATACCTGGACATATAATCCCGGCAGCACCGACGAAGTGACTCCGCTTATCGAGCAGGCAGTCGGCGGCAACGCGCTTGTGATGCGCGGTGGAGAACTGACCGCCCACAACACCAACGAGGCATACAACAGTCAGGTCTATTCGCGCACCGGTTATGGCACTTCTGCCGACGGCAAAACACTATATATCATTGTTATAGACAAATCAACCGACCCCGTCTACGGTCTCTCGGCAGGATGCAACACCACAAAAATGTGTGAGATCGCACGCTATTTCGGCTGTCAGAATATGGCTAACTTCGATGCCGGCGGCTCGGCCGAGATGTTTGTCAACGGTGCTGTCATCAACAAGACAACAGAGAGCCAACCCCGAGCCGTCGCCAACGGCTGGCTTATTTACTCTATCGCTCCCGAAGACGATGACGCCGTGGCCCGCATCGAGTTTAACGACCCCGAACTTAAGGCTCCCATCTACTCATCATTCGAGCCCACAATCATCGCCTATAACAAATACGGCGCAGTAGTCGATTACGATCTCAACGGCTTCACCCTCTCATGCGATCCGAGCCTCGGCAGCTGCGACGGTTCAATGTTCACAGCCGCCGGCAAACCTGCGTCAGGCATGCTCACGGCCGAATATAACGGCATAACCGTCAGCAAGAAAATCGACATCATGGAGGCTGCAATGGGCCTACGCATCAAATCACTCCTGATCGACGCTACGCGCGAATATCCTATCGAAGTCACTGCCAACATCGGTGATGTGACATACACCTATAACCCGGCCTCACTCGAGTGGAGCGTCGCTGACCCGAGCATAGTCAGCATCGACGCCAACGGCGTGCTCAAAGCCTTGAAAGAAGGAACGACTACAATAACCGGCAGCATCGGCGAATTCTCTGACCGTGCCGATGTAACCGTCGAGATCGCAGACAAAGCAATCCTGTCACTGGCCGCCTGGGATGGCTGGACGGTCAAAGGAGCATCGGGCATGACAAAAGTATCGATGGGCGACAACGGCGTCGTGTCATACAGCTACGGCACTCCCCGCGACGCCTCTGTCACGCTGACCAAGGCTCACCGTTTTTATAGCCTGCCCGACCGTCTCTTCATCGAATTCACGACATCGATACCTGTCGAACGAATACTCATCGATCTCAAAACCGCCGACGCAGCCAAAGCCACAGTTCTCACATTCGACAACAACGGCGAAGGCTTTGCAGCCAACGAACGCGTAAAACTCGAAATCCCCGTCAGCTCTGTCGGCGACCCCAAGGACCTCATAATCTATCCTCTGTCATTCAGCTATATCAAGTTTACGACCAAACGTGCCTCTGAATACCGCGGCACACAGACATTCACGCTCCACGACATATATGCCGAATATGACAATTTCAGCGACGGCGTCGAAAGCGTCATAGCCGACAGCAATGTGTTGGCGGTCAGCCCCAATCCCGTCGAAGCGTCAAGCGACTTCACTATCAAGGCTACCGGTGTCAAGGCTGTTAATGTCTATGGCCTCAACGGCGCAGTCGTCACATCAGCCGAATTTGACAACGCCGACAATGTCAGCGTCGCCGCTCCGGCAACACCGGGCATATACCTCTTAGATGTCGAGACTGTCGAAGGCATAAGCACTGCCAAACTTATAGTAAAATGAAACCAATCTATATATAAATTCCATGAACAAAACATTAAGCGCAATCATGCTTCTCGCCGTAGCCTCTACAGCCGCGGCCCAGATAGCAGAGACAGGCGCGCCCGTCAGATTGCTCAAAGACACCCAGAGTGAGCTTTACAATCCGATACTCAGCGCCGACGGACAGAAACTGCTTTATTCGGCAGCCGACTATTCAAATCTGAAGCTCTACGACTTCAATGACAATGTCAGCGTAACCGTTTCAAAAGAAGCACGCTCGGGTTTCGACGCACAGTTTACGCCCGACGGCAAAGCCGTTATCTTTGTCGACCAGAATACCGGAGCCAACGGCATAGCCATGCGTCAGGTCAAAAAATATGACATCAATGCCCGCAAGACCGTCGAACTCAGCGAAGCATCGCGTTTCGTCGGCCGTCCCGTCGTCGCCGACAACTCTGTCAGCGCCGTTGTCGGCAAAAAGAAAATCTCCGCCGGCAAAAAACTTGCCGGCGGCGTACGCACTGAAGGTACACGTCTGTTCATCACCGTCAACGGTGTCGAGACCGCCTACACACCCGTCGCAAAGTCGGCCGGCTATATCTGGGCATCGATGTCGCCCGACGGCAGTAAAGTGATGTTCTTCGCCGCCGGACACGGCATCGTCATCACCGATCTCCACGGTAACATCATCTCAGAGCCCGGCAACTTCGAGGCTCCTGTCTGGTATGACAACAATGTCGTCGTGGCGATGAACGCCACCGACGACGGCCATCAGCTCAAATCGTCACAGATTGTGATTCTCCGTGCCGACGGCTCGGAGATACAAGAGCTTACGCGCCCCGAGAGCATGTCGATGAACCCCACGGCATCGGCCGCAGCCGGCAAAATCGTCTACAATACTATTGACGGCCGCCTTTATCAAATCAACATCAAACTCATAGATTGACATGAGAGCAAAAAGATATATCGCCACAGCTATCGCAGCCGGTATCTGTGCATTCGGACTCTTCGCAGCCAAAGACAACGGCCTGAAGGTCTACATCAATCCGGGCCACGGCGGACATGAAAGCAACGACCGCAATGTAGTCATCTACCCTTATGAACAAGGCGATCCCAACGGCTATTGGGAATCAAACTCAAACCTCGACAAGGGTCTGGCTCTGCGCGACATGCTCATAGCCAAAGGATATAAAGTCGAAATGTCACGAACGACCAATACCGAAGACGATGACCTCGGTCTGTCGACAATCGTGCGCCTTGCCAACGCTTCGAACGCCGACATATTCTTTTCGATACACTCAAACGCCACAGGCACTGTCGCACGCCGCAATTTCCCGCTCATGCTCTTCCGCGGTTATGACAACGAGCCTTTGAAGCCACAGGACAAAGTTGTCTGCGAGATACTCAACCGCCACCTGCTCGAGAACGAGGTGACATATTGGACATCGACCAATCTCAACATCCGAGGCGACTGGTCATTTTACCCATCGTGGGGCACAAGCGGCCTGGGTGTGCTGCGCGGCCTGACTGTCACCGGCATGCTGTCGGAGGGTTCGTTCCACGACTATATCCCCGAGGCATACCGCCTTATGAGCAAAGACTTCTGTTGGCTCGAAGCATTCCATTTCCGCAAAGCCATCGACGAATATTTTTCTGTCGACGGCGAGGAAGTAGGTTCTGTCTTCGGTCGCCTCAACGACAACCGTCTGCCTCGCGACGGCTCATACATCAAATTCGGCGACGACCTCAACGCTACAATCCAGAACGCCAAGGTCGAGCTATATGACGCGACCGGCAAACTCGTCGATACATATACCACCGACCCGGTGCATGTAAACGGCATTTATGCTTTCAAAAACGTTGCTCCTGGCAAATACACCGTAAAGGCAACTGTAGACACCCATTATCCGGTAGAAAAAGAAATCGAAGTCACGGCCAATAACATCACATACGCTAATATGACCATGAGCAGGGTACGCTCGACTCCCCCGGCTGTCGAAAGCTATTCACCTGTATGGAAAGACGGTGACGAAGCCGTGCTCTGTAATACTCCGATCGTAATACAGTTCAACTGGGACATGGACGTCGAGTCTACGCAGAATGCTTTCAATATCGAACCGCCTGTCGAAGGTGTCTTCACTTGGGAAGACCTCAATTACCGTCTTGTCTTCACTCCCAACGAACCATATGCGACCAACACGCTCTACACCGTGACCGTCGGCACCGACGCCAAGCACCCCGGCAATCTCAATCTCGAGCAGCCGCTCAGCTTCAAGTTCCTGACTACCGACCGCAACTTCATGGAAATCATCGGCCAGTTCCCGAAACTTGACGAAGAAGTGCACTATAAAAAAGCCTATATCGAATTCCGCTTTGACAAGCGCCCCAACGTCAGCAAGATTCTAAAACAGATCAGCTGCACTGATTCCAAGGGCAATAAAGTGTCTTTCAACAACCGCGGCATGACAAACTCGTCAAGTAAAAACTCACCCTATGGCTTCTTCAGAATTCCGTTCGGATCTAACCTTACAGTAGGCGAGACCTATAAACTCGAACTCTCGGGCGAATTCGCCGACCACGACGGCATCACCATCAAAGAGCCTGTCAGCGTGACATTCAAGGCTGTCGACGCCGGCGAAGCCAAAAATAAAGAAGTCGTCGACGACATGGAGAACGCCGAACTTTACTCGCTCAACGCCGAAAGCTCAATTGCCATAGCCTCAAACTCTGTCAAGGCAGACAAGAGCGAAAAACTGTTCGGAACTTCGGCCGTGACATTCAATTATGAATTTGAAGACACCGATGGCGGCGAAGCTCTCTGGGAACGCTCGTCAAACACCGAGATGACACTGACCGATGCCGACAAAGCCGGCGTCCATATCTACGGCGATCTCACAGACAATGAAGTCTATCTCGAATTTACAGGCGAGACAGGTGTCATGTATGCCAAAGTCTGCAACATGGACTTCCTCGGCTGGCGTTATATACCTGTCGACCTCACGGCCCTCGAAGGCGGCCTGCCCTACTCGCTCAGCGGTATCCGTCTTGTACAGAAATCGAGCATGATGAGCAAATCGGGAGCCTTCAGAATCGACGATATCAACAAACTCGGCGGCGAAGGCTCGGGTGTGAACGATGTCGACATCGCCACGGTAAGCGTCTATCCCAATCCCGCTTCTGAATATATCATCGCCAACGGCGGCGTCATCATCGAAAGCCTCACACTCATATCGCTCGACGGTGTGACCGTAGCAAGCCGCGGCGGCAATGTGCTCAATGTCTCCGATATCGCTGCAGGCAACTATATCGTCGTTGTCAAGACCGCTTCGGGCAGCGTCGCTAAAAAAGTCATTATCAAACACTAAAAACAAACCCGATCATTAACATCATTAATGAAAACCACCTTATTGACTATAGCCCTCGGGGCGCTGGCATTTAGTGCCGGCGCCCTGACTGTCGGCGAAAGCGTCCGCCTCAATATCGAGAACGGCGCTCATCATCCCGTGCTTGCCCCCGACGGCAAGACGCTGCTCTTCTCGACCGTAAACCATGAGGGACTGAAGGCCTACGACATGGCGACCGCGACCATAACCGTCATTGACGACAGCCGCGGCGCGGGTTTCGACCCCGTATTCTCGACCGACGGCAGTGAAGTCTACTACCGCACTGCCATCACAGTCGACGGTCTCCTCAACCGCGACGTGCGCTCGTTCTCGCTGCGCAACGGCAAAGCCAGCAAACTCCGCAAAGCCGATCGCAACGACGTGAACCTCGCCGACATTGCCGGCGACGATTTTGTCTGCGCCGACTACAAAAGCATAGCCGTCAGCCGCGCCGGCAAAGTGAACCGGATCTCACCCCTGCCTGACGCCCACAGCTATCTATGGGCATCGATGTCGCCCGACGGCAGCCGTATGATCTTCACCGAGCCGTTCAAGGGCGTCTTTGTCGCCGCACTCGACGGTTCGGGCGTGCGCCGCATCGCTACCAAAGGCGATTTTCCGGCCTGGGCCGGCAACGACTGGGTCATAACAGTCGTCAGCCACGATGACGGATATGTCATCACCGACGCGCGCCTCTATGCCGTCAACGTCAACGACGGCACCATGGTGAGCCTCACAGGCGAAGACATTCTCGTCAGCGAAGCAACAGCATCGGCTGACGGCACTGTGATATACACCGACATAGTCGGCGAAATGTACATGATAAAACTAAACACTGCCGATTGACGATGAAAAAGATTGCAATATTATTACTGGCCGCCATCACAGCCGTTTTTGCCTCGGATGCAAAAAAAATGAGCGAACTCAAGATTTATATCAATCCCGGCCACGGAGGCTATACATCTAACGACCGCCCGATACGCATCCATCCTTTCGAACAGAATGACACCAACGGCTACTGGGAGTCTAAGAGCAACCTATACAAAGGCCTCCATATGTATCATATTCTTGATTCTCTCGGCGCCACTCCATATCTGTCACGCATCAAGAACACCGAAGACGACGACCGCTCGCTCTCGGGTATCGCCGCCGAAGCAAACAGACTCGGCGTCGACCTCTTCTTCTCTATACACTCCAATGCCGGCGAGGATGTCAATACGCCGCTGATGCTCTACCGCGAGAACACGATCGGCACACCCCGCTATCCGGAGAACGTCACCCTCAGCAAAATACTCTGGGAAAATCTATACTCGAGCAAACTGCCTGTATGGACTCGCCATAACGAGTATGTCGTCGGCGACCTCACATTCTATGACAAGATGTGGCAGGGCGGTCTCGGCGTACTCCGTACACTCTACGTCGTCGGTCTGCTCTCCGAGGGCAGTATGCACGAACACCGCCCCGAGGCACACCGTCTCATGAACGACGACTACCTCTGGCTTGAGGCGTGGCACTTCGTAAAGAGTATCATGGAGTTCTATGACACCGAAGACCGTTTCGTCACCGGCAACGTCGCCGGCGTCGTCTATGACAACCACAACAAACGTGAATTCATTCAGCCCGCATCTTTCCACGCATACGGCCGTGACACATACGCTCCGATCAACGGGGCAAGTGTCGAACTGCTTGACAAGAGCGGCAAAGTTATACAGACACGTACGACCGACGATATGTACAACGGCATTTTCGTCTTCCGTAACGTAGCTCCCGGCGACTACACCCTGCGGTCGGTGCGCGACGGCTATTATCAGGAAACAAAACAAGTCACTGTAACAGCCTGCAATGTAACCTATCAGGATATGCCTCTGACGCTCAAACGTGAATTCCCGCTCGAGGTTACAGCCTACTCACCCGTGTCGGGCGAGGCCGACGCCGTATCATGTGCATCGACAATAAATTTCACCTTCAACACCGACGTCGATACCGAATCATTCGAGAAAGCCTTCTCGATAACCCCGGCCGTCGACGGCTATTTCAAATACAGCGACTCTTACCGCAAAGCATCGTTTATACCGACCCTGGCCCTCGAACTCAACACAACCTACACCGTTAAAGTCGACAAGACAGCCAAGCATCCCGACAGCTACAACAGCAACCCGTTCCTCAAAGACCGGCTCGAATTCAGCTTTGTGACCAAAGGCCGCAATCGTCTTGAGATGATCGACCGTTATCCTGTCGACGGCGGCGAAGTGCACTATGTAGCTCCGACGCTCGAGTTCCGTTTTGACAAAACAATCAACTCAGTATCTATTTATGATCAGGTATCGGTAAAAGACTCCAAAGGCAAATCAGTCGCGCTCAACAAACGCTCGTCGAAATTCAACCAACTTTCAAACGGTTTCGGCAATGCCGTCATAGCTCTCAGCGGTAACCTGAGCGTAGGTGAGACTTATACAATCAGCCTCAGCGGTGACCTGCGCGACCGCGAGAACCTGCCGCTCGGCAACGATGTGGTGACAACATTCAAAGCCTCTGACGCGACATCAGCAGCCGACGCTACTGTCATAAACGGCTTCGAAAACGGCACGGTCTTCGCCTACAACCCAGAAGCGACAAAAGGCATTGGCTCGACTCTTCCGGGCTCACTCGCCTCTACATCGGTCAAACTTTTTGACAAAGCTTCTGCCCGATTCACCTATACGTTCGCCGAAAACCACGACGGTGAGATCGTCTGGGACTATACCGGCGCTCCACATCAGTTTGTCAATGGTGACGTCATCGGCTCTTATATCAACGGCGACTTCAACAACCACGAACTCTGGGTAGCCGTCACATCGGGCACAGACACCAAATGGGCCAAACTATGTGATCTATCTTTCCTCGGCTGGCAATATCACGAAGTAAAACTCGACATGCTCGAGGCCGGTTATACCTATATCTTCAGTGGTGTCAAAATCGTTCAGAAGAGCAGCCCCATCACACAGAAAGGCGCATTCTGCCTCGACAATCTCTCGGCCCGCTACAACAGCGACGGCATCTGCGACATTACAACAGGTGACACCGATATAGACATTGCCAAGGCCGGTGACCTAATCAAAGTCACGACCGATAATGAGGTAGCGCTGATAGAGATAATCAATGCTGCCGGAGCTGTAGTAGCCGCTGTCACCGATACTGACAGTATCGCCACCGACACTCTCGTCCATGGCGTCTATATCGTCAAAGTCTCGACAAAAGACGGTCGTTCGGCCACCCGCAGAATAGTCATTTAACTAACAGACTGAACATTAACTCCTATTGCAAAAACGCCGAAGTTGTCTTCAGCGTTTTTATTTATCTTATATGTTAATTATTTAATTAAAATTAACATATACTTAAAAGTAATTAGATTATCTTTGTAACGAAAATTAGAAACAACTCAATTTTATAATCATTCTAAAAAATATATCGATATGAAAAAGAAATTCATCTGCACAGTCTGTGGTTATGTACACGAAGGCGAGGAAGCACCTGAAAAATGCCCTATCTGCGGCGCCCCCAAATCGAAATTCAAAGAACTCGACGAGGCTGCCGAACTCACATTCGTGACAGAGCATGAAATAGGTGTAGCCAAAGGCTGCGACGACGAAATGATAAAAGACCTCACCGCACACTTCAACGGCGAATGCGGCGAAGTAGGCATGTATCTGGCCATGTCGCGCCAGGCAGACCGCGAAGGCTATCCCGAAATCGCCGAAGCTTTCAAACGCTACGCTTTTGAAGAGGCCGAGCACGCAGCCAAATTTGCCGAACTCCTCGGCGAATGTGTCTGGGACACCAAGACCAACCTCGAAAAACGCATGGCTGCCGAAGCCGGCGCCAACGAAGACAAAATGCGCATAGCACGTCGTGCAAAAGAGCTCAACCTCGACGCCATCCACGACACTGTTCACGAAATGGCAAAAGACGAAGCCCGCCACGGCCAAGGCTTCCAGGGTCTCTACAACCGCTTCTTTAAAAAGTAAATCAAGAATCTTGCCTGTATCAAAAAAGCTGCGCCTTAAAGGAGGGCACTGAAAAAGTCCTTCAATAAGACATCGGTCTGAATTAATCGGCACATATCAAGAGAAAGTCTTGGATATGTGCCGATTTTTTTGTACCTTTATAGGTATAAAACAAGCCATTATGTTACCACTTCAGCAGACATTTCAGTTCAGCGATTACAGCGAACTCTACGATTTGATTATTCCGCGGGACAATCTCCTGCGCAGAATCAATGATTTTGTGGACTTTTCTTTTATTCAAAAAGAGCTTATGGATAAATACTGTCAAGACAATGGCCGCATGGCTGAAAGTCCCGTGATGATGTTCAAGTATCTTCTGCTGAAAACCATCTATGATATATCCGATGTCGATGTGGTGGAAAGGTCTCGTTACGATATGTCGTT
>CAJTKG010000038.1 GCA_910576935.1 uncultured Muribaculaceae bacterium | reverse complement strand
TGCAAGGAGCCATGGTGATTTTTGCCGCCAATATCAAGAGAATACTGCGATTGTGCTAAAAGGGGCTCTATGGGACTACCCGATTACTGCCACAGGACACATTTACGGCCAAAACGGAGCCGTCTGGATGCTAATCCCGCCAAATCAGAAAAACTCGCCAAATCCACAGCAATGGACTTGGCGAGTTCTTGATTTTTAGCCCTGGCTTTGAGAAAACTGAAAAGTGATTACTTTTTCAGTGCCCTCCCTTAAAGCGCAGCTTTTTTTGTCTGTCAGGAACCGGTTTTGACAGGCTTTATATGATCAGAATCTTCTCGACCTTATTGCCAAGCCGGCGGATATACAGCCCCGAGCGCGGATTATCGATCTTCAGACCCTGAAGGTTATAGTATTCGACAGGCGCGTCAGTTTCATCATCACAGACCGGATAGAAAGGTATATCTTCGACGCCTGAATTGTCACCTTCGGCAAGACGGTCGATCAATGAATTGACAACACGCTGCAGTTCGGGGAAATCGTTGTCGAGCGAATCCGAGCAGTCCATGACAAACATCACGGCCGACGACGTGCGTTCGGTCTCGGTGACTGCATCCGCACCTTGCTTGAACTCTGTATGAGGCTGCCACACGGGATTGCTCGCTGTCTTGTGCCAGAATTCGATTGTGCTGGTCTCTATTGTATTGCCGTCGGCGTCGCGGAGGTTCTCAAACGTGAATTTATATTTTGTACGGCCGTTGATCTCGGTTCTCTCGGCAAGCACTTTAGAGCCTGACGTACTTGTCATGCCGTTATATACAACGTCGTTGAGACTGTTGTCGTCCCGCGAGAACACACCTTCGATCCATAGGTCGGAGTTTTCGGGATTGTTATTCATTTCCTCGCGCGTCTTGTCGAGGGTGAAACGAATACGATCGCCTGTGGCCCTCATATTGATGCTGCATGATACTTTTTTATTAATCCACGACTTTTCGAGATTATCGAGAATGTCATTTATCGTTGTCTCAACCTCGCTCATGTCATTTACTTCAGTGGCCTGTTCTGATTTCGAAGCCAGAACTTGCAGGTTTGATTTGAACATCTCATAATTGTAATCGCCTATATCCTTACCTTTCAGGCCGATCGAGAATGCGTTGATCGGATGTCCCTGAACACGTGCGTCACTCAGACGACCGGCAAGATAATTCTGATAGTCCTCGTCGTTCCATGATTTATCGGGGGCATTTTCAAGCGAGCCGTCATCGTTGCCGTCAGTAAAAGTTATCATGGCCACACTATTGAGATCGTCGGGATATTTTCGCTCAGTCAAAGCTTTTATAGCGACATCGGCCGAATAATAGAGATATGTTGCATCGGCTTTCTCACGTTCGTTGACAAACTGTTTGAATGCCTCCTTATTGTTCTTTGTCAGCAGCTCGATGGGTTTGATCCGAGGCTCATAATTGAAAGCCGTAATACCGAAATAGACTCCCGAAGATGAGGGTGTTACGAAATAATCTTCGGGAAGTTTTATTACCAGATTATCATTGATATTCCAAAATTCATCCCAATTGTCGGATGATATGGCACGGCGTTTAAAATATGATCTCGGTATTGTAATCACGCCGTCGACAAGTTTACCGTAGGAGTTTCCGTTAGCCCAACCGTTTTCGACTACAATCTGCGAGTATTCCATATCACCGTTGAGCACAAAATTTTCAAGATAGACTTTATCGGGGTCATCGGCACATATTATCACTTCGCCGTCGATTCTAATACCGTTATGCATGGCGTCAGCGTTACACCATGGACGCGCACGATAGCGGCCAGGCCTGTCGGCACTCTTTTCAAATTCGACAGTCCAAGTCTCAGCCGGTACCACTTTCTCACCATCTGTAATCGTCATAAATATATCCAGCCATGTGCCCTCGCCTATAGAAACAAAAGTCTCTGTCTGCGGCACGTAATCAAGCACACCCTCGGGGAAAACGATTTTGTGTTTTGCTGCTGAAGTTGTATTATAATGAGAATGTTCCGGACTATTAATAAAATTCAATACTGTGTCAAAATACATGAATGTGGTTTCAGGAAATTCCACACAATTGCCGATTATCTTTCCATAATAATTGATATCCCAACCATTCTCCTCACATTTTTGCGATAGCCATATATGATGACCATTGTATGAATATGCGTAATCTTCCATATATACTTTCTCAGAATTTTCCACATGAATATATACATATACATTATCCGTTGGCAGGCCCGATAGGTGATTCCCTCTCAAGCAATATGGCTGGATTCTAAACAGCTTAGGATTTTCAACTGAACATTCTATAGGCACATTCCAACTTTTGCCGCAAAATGGAACAAATGTCCCATCTTTCCAAGTTCCTTGCCCGACAGGAGTCCATGAATCAGCCTTCACCAGCATAGGGCACAGGGTAATTAGCAGCATTAATACCAGTTTTTTCATATCGATAGATTTTGTGCTGTCAGATCCCCGTGACAACATGTTTCTATTGGTTTAGATATAAAAAAGGTGTGGGGATCATATCTTCGTCTTATCCTAAATTCAGGTCTTGGCGTACCCCATCAATAAATAAGACGACAGCCCCACACCGATTTGGCATATACTGACCCTCACGGGTATGGGTATAAGCTACCGATGCAGGTGCTATTGTCAGGAATACCTCTATTGATGTTGCAAACCGCCAAGTTTGAATTTAGAAGCTAAAACTACAATAACACCTTTTTACGATGTCGGCAATCCGACACCCTACAGGTGATAGACTGCTGACATCAATCAACAAAAAGTCGAAACGGCGAGGCTGTCTCTACAGCATAGCCTTTTCGGTTACAAAAATAACAAATCTCTATTGACAATGCAATTACACCAAAGATTTATTTTCCTCGCGCCTATCGCTATAATGAGTGAGCACGAGAGCGACAACACACGAAGCCACGACGCCATGGAGCAAGGGTTTCAACCCTTGCATCGACAGCCAATGTATTGATTTCCACGAGGACTGAAGTCTTCGCTCCATACCGTGGCCCGTGGCCTACGCGTCGCTCCATAATTAGCTCGATATGTTCCCGGAAAGCGTCTGCGGTATAAAACAAGACGCTGTGTCAAAATACAAGATTTCGACACAGCGTCTTCAGGCTATATGCGGTTACAATCAGAGTCCTTTACCGTGGCAGTTCTTATATTTCTTGCCTGAACCACACGGGCAGGGATCGTTACGGCCGATTTTCGGAGCTGCCTTGACCGGCATCACCGGCTGACGTTCACCCTGGTGTGCCGAGGCGGCCTGGCGTTGGGCGTTTTCGCCGGGAAGAGCCTCGCGCGATGTGCGGTAGTTGTTCTGACGGTATCTGTCGGGCATATCGGGAGCGGCTTCCTTGACGTCGGGGCGGCGCTCGGGTTGCTGCCCCTGTTCGTCGGGAGCCTGCTGACGCACGGGGATCTGTGCACGCATCAATGCCGACAGTGCCTTGATGTTAAGCTGATTTAGCATATTCTCGAAGAGGTGGAACGACTCGACCTTATAGATGACCAACGGATCTTTCTGTTCGTATGAAGCATTCTGAACAGATTGACGCAACTGATCGAGTTCACGCAGATGCTCTTTCCAGAGTTCGTCGATGGTGACAAGCAGCAGCCCTTTCTGCCACTCTTTGATAATCGACTTACACTGAGAGTCGTACGCCTCCTGAAGGTCGACGCGGAGGTTGAAGACGCGCTTGCCGTCGGTGATAGGCACGATAATCTTGCCGCGATAGTCAGAGTTTTCGATGAGGTTGGCTATAACTGGCATAGCTACCTCGCAGATGCGTTGATTCTTGCGTTCGAGAGCCTCGACGGCCGCAACACGCACTTTCTCGAACTTGTCTTCTTTATCGAGATTGCGGAACTCTTCTTCGGTCAGCGGGTTTTCGATCGAGAGCACTTTGAAAAGCTCAAGTGTGAGATCAGCGTAGTCTGTCGGCTGCTCGTAGACGTTGATGAGGTTTTCGACGGTGTCATAGAGCATATTGGCGATATCGATGCCGATGCGTTCGCCGATGAGGGCATGATGACGGCGGTTGTAGATATACGAGCGCTGTTTGTTCATGACGTCGTCATACTCAAGCAGACGTTTGCGGATACCGAAGTTGTTCTCCTCCACGCGTTTCTGAGCTTTTTCGATGGCGTTCGACACCATCTTGTGCTCTATGGGTTCGCCTTCTTTGAGACCGAGACGATCGAGCCACTTCATGACGCTGTCGGTGGCGAAGAGTCGCATCAGCTGGTCTTCAAACGAGACGAAGAACACCGACGAACCCGGGTCGCCCTGACGGCCCGAACGGCCGCGCAGCTGACGGTCGACACGTCGTGACTCGTGACGTTCGGTGCCTATGATGGCGAGGCCTCCGGCCTCTTTTACCTCGGGGGTGAGCTTGATGTCGGTACCGCGGCCCGCCATGTTGGTGGCGATAGTGACGACACCTTTCTGACCTGCCTGGGCCACGACCTGAGCCTCTTTCTGATGGAGCTTGGCGTTGAGCACCTGGGCGTCGATCTTGCGCATGTCGAGCATGCGTTTGAGCAACTCGGAGATCTCGACCGAAGTAGTGCCGACGAGGACGGGACGACCGGCGTCGCGGAGACGCACGATCTCGTCGATGACGGCGGCATATTTCTCTTTCTTGGTCTTGTAGACACGGTCGTTCATGTCGATACGCGCCACCGGCTTGTTGGTCGGGATGGTGACTACATCGAGTTTATAGATGTCCCACAGCTCACCGGCCTCGGTCTCGGCCGTACCGGTCATACCGGCCAGTTTGTGATACATGCGGAAGTAGTTCTGCAGGGTGATTGTCGCGAATGTCTGGGTCGCGGCCTCGACCTTGACGCCTTCCTTGGCTTCGATTGCCTGATGAAGCCCGTCGCTGTAACGGCGACCTTCCATGATACGGCCTGTCTGCTCGTCGACAATCTTGATCTTGTTGTCGTCGATGACATACTCGACGTCTTTCTCGAATAGAGTATAAGCTTTGAGGAGCTGGGTGACAGTGTGGACGCGTTCGGCCTTGATGGCATAGTTCTGCATGAGTTCGTCTTTCCTGATCTGACGTTCGTTGGGATCGGGAAGATGTTCGAGTTCAGACAGCTGCGAGGCTATGTCGGGGAGAACGAAAAACTCGGGGTCGGCTGTCTTGCCCGTGAGTTCATCAATACCTTTGTCGGTGAGTTCGACGCTGCGGTTCTTCTCGTCGATGACGAAGTAGAGCGGATCGGTCACTATCGGCATCTCGCGGGCATTGTCCTGGAGATAGTGTGCCTCGGTCTCGAGAAGGGTATTTTTCATACCTTCCTGACTGAGGAATTTTATGAGCGCGCTATTTTTAGGCAGACCTTTGTAGGCACGGAAGAGCAACAGAGCGCCTTCTTTCTTAACCTCTTTGTCGTCTGAAGCGAGTTTCGACTTGGCCTCGGTGAGAATCTGGGTCACAAGACGACGCTGGGCCTCGACGACTTTCTGCACGTTGTGCTTGTATTCGTCGAAATACTGGTCATCGCCCTTGGGCACGGGACCCGATATGATAAGAGGTGTACGAGCGTCGTCGATGAGCACCGAGTCGACCTCGTCGACGATGGCGTAGTAATGTTTGCGCTGCACCATATCCTGAGGCGACATAGCCATGTTGTCGCGTAGGTAATCGAAACCGAATTCGTTGTTTGTGCCGAACGTGATATCGCAGTCATAAGCTGCGCGGCGCTCGGGTGTGTTGGGTTCGTGCTTGTCGATGCAGTCGACGGTCGAACCGTGGAACATATACAGCGGGCCCATCCACTCAGAGTCACGTTTCGACAGGTAATCGTTGACGGTGACGACGTGGACGCCGCGTTTCGACAGCGAACGCAGGAAAACGGGGAGTGTGGCCACAAGAGTCTTGCCCTCGCCGGTTGCCATCTCGGCGATCTTGCCCTGATGGAGCACGACACCGCCGATGAGCTGAACATCGTAGTGAACCATATCCCAGGTGATTTCATTGCCACCGGCCATCCACCGGTTTTTCCAGAGGGCCTTGTCGCCTTCGATGCTGACAAAGTCGCGACCTTGACCGGCGAGTTCGCGGTCGAGCTCGGTGGCTGTCACCTCTACAATCTCGTTGTGGGCAAAGCGCGCCGCCGTCTCTCGGAGTGTGGCGAAGACAACGGGCAGATGCTCGTTGAGCTTGTCTTCTATAGTGTCGAGAATATTTTTCTCATATTTGTCGATTTTGTCCCAGACGGGCTGACGTTCGTCATACGGGAGCGACTCGACAGAAGCCTTTAGGCTCTCGATCTGCTGACGGTCGTCGGCGATAGCGGCTGCGATGTCGGCACGCACGGCATCGATGCGGCCGCGGAGCTCATCGTTGCTCAATGCCTCCATTTCGGGACCCAATGCCTTGATTTTATTGACAATAGGTTGAATAGATTTCAAATCGCGCTGCGATTTGTTACCAAAAACTTTGGTTAATAGCTGAATGAATGACATATATTGTTGGTGTTGTTATTGACGTGATTGTTGGCCGCAAGGCTGCAGCCGGATGCAAAGTTACAAAAAATAAGCTGTTTAACATGCTGTCGCGCTCAAATTTATCGCTATGGCATAGCGCCGCCCGACATCAGTCGAGCGGTAGGGCTGGCAGCGACGCGCCGTTGGGCGAACGTATGCGCAACAGTCTCGCGACTGTCGGGGCGATGACGCGGGCATCGACGGGTGTGTCGATGACACGCGCGACGACATTAGGGGCGAGTATAAACACCGGGCCCGTCGTGGCTGTGACGCGATTGACCTGACCTGTATGCTGTTCGGGACCCGCCACGGCATAATCGTCGACAAGCTCCCACCCGGGAAGGATGTTGATGAACAGATCACCGGCGATGGCCACATCGGTGTTGCGCCTGATGGCGTCGCTACGGTCTCCAAGACGCCCGACTATGACATCGTCGATGGTATATACGCCTTCAATTCCTGTCATACGGGCAAGGAATCCGGCGGCATCGGTGCGGACAGTCCGGGCATCAAGATCGCGCTCTTTGATGAGTTTATTGTTGAGATAGAATTGATTGTTATGGTATGCCGACACCCATTCGCCGTTGCCGTAGACGGCCATGAGATACATGTTGAGCAGCGAACCTGCCTTGCGGGTCGAGAATTCGCCGGTCGGTATGCGCCAGCGCGGGTCGTCACGTTTGGCGCGAGGTGTTGGAGGTGTAGCTGCGAGATAGACGACCGAATTGCCGAGTCCGACGTTGCGGTCAATGGCGGCAAAGAGCTGTTCGAGATTGCGGTCGAGCTTGATATATGCATCCATCATCTCGAAGCGGTTGTCGGGATTCTTCGAATAGTCGAACGACGTCAGCGTGTATGCGACATTGAGCACATCGACCCCGTCGTGAGAGCCGAGTTTCATGCCGCTGATGAAATCCGATGCCAGCGATGTGACCTCGCGGTTGACAAGCGGCGAGTCTTTGAACATCGCATAGCGGTTGTCTTTGCCGCGAGGAAAGACATACCTGAACGGATAGTGGGTCAGATGGTCGGGCAAGTTGGGATATGCCTGAGCTTTGGCCGACGGTACCCAGCTCATAGTGTCGAGACGCGACGACAATGGCATCAGGCGGTTGGCGGTGGCCACTCCGGCAGGAAGTTCGGTATAATATGTCGATGAAGCCCATGCGCCGGTATTGTCGTTAATCCACACTCCGCCGTTACCTGCATGGCCGGCCATGAGTATGGCGACGCGGGCGTCGGGCGCGATACTATAGGCCTGTGTTACGCCTCCGCCGGCGATACGGGCCTCGTCTGAGACGGTTGAGACGCGCAGCGTCGAAGGCGAATAGGTCTCGGTCGTGAAATTGCCCATTACCTGCGGATCGTCGAGCACCTCGACAACCTTCATCTTTGACGGATCGTAATACGCCGCTGCCGGTATGCCGCTGACTACAGGCGACGCGCCGGTCATGACAACGGCCGTTGCGGCGACAGGGTCAAGGTTGGTGCCGTAATCGGCATCAGATATGACGACACCGTCACGAAGCAGCCTGTTGAAACCACCGTTGCCGAAGCTCTCGCGCAGCAGATCAAGATAGTCGCGCTCAAGGCCTTCGACCATGATGCCCACAAGCAGACGCGGCTGCGGTGATGAAGTGCCCGCGGGCAGCGTCATCGACACCATAGACGCCAGGAGCACCAGCATCAGACGCGGTCTGATATGTCTGTCAACAATTGACTTCACCTTTCGAGAGTCGTCTGTTTTTTAGATTTATATAAATATAGCTTGCCGACCGCATCATATCGCACAGCACCAAAGGCACAAAAGCGATATTGCCCGACTGCGGCATCCATGGCCACGCGACGGCAAGAAAAATTAACACAACAAAGTTAACAATTTGATATGACAAAATGATCACCCGGGCCTTTTTTAACCAAATAAATATCGCCGGTATGAGACAAAACGGATTGAGCCACACAAGCAGATAATTGGGCGACGTGGCTTCATGGACCGATATGAAAACTAGAAACCCTATCAGGCAACCGACGAGACCGAAAGCGCCAAAAAGCAGGCTATCGAACCAACGGGTTACACATCGGCGACGTATATCTCTGACTGTCAATACAAATGCAACAACAAGCAGCATCATAAAAACAACCATAGGGGTCAGGAACCATGGTGTTGGCCGTCCGACGGCGGCATCCGGGCCGACATCATTCACAATCATCGGCAGCCCGGTCACAGCGCGACCGCCGACAGTGGCCGTGCCCAAGACACCGTCGAGTGTCGCCGGAGCGAAACAGGCCTCACGAAGCGTTATCGGACAGTCGATGCCGCTGCCGAGCGCCAGATCGATTCCAAACTGATACCACGGATAATTGGCGTGATAAAAGCGCATAGCCTCACGGAATGTCGTCATTCCCGCCGAAGGCGAGCCGGCAAATACTATACTGTCACCGAGGGCGCGCTCTACTATGGCAAGCGGCCGGGTTGCACAATTGTCTTTGACGTAATTATAGCGATAGACTGCGTTTTCAGGCCGCAGATTGGCATCAATCAGCGAAAGAAAGCGGCCGGTCTGCACCGAGTCGAGCATCACCGGATGTGACACGATGCGACGACCCTGTCTGACATAGGCGTCGGCAAAAAGCCGCCACGGATAGGCCACGACACGGTAGTCGGTCTCTCCTTTGACAAAGCGGTAGATGAAATTGGGACTGTTGAAGTCATATGTGCCATAGCTCACCGCTACATCATAATCGGACGACTTGACACGCAGGGCCGTATGTCCCTCAAGTTCATAGACCTCGGGGCCGGGATAGAAATTGACAATACTGACCTCGACATCGCCGGCGGCAAAAGCCGCATGCGAGACAGTCAGCACCGTTATGAGAAACAATATCCGTTTAAAAATCGTCATTGACAGTCATTGACTTGTTGAGAGATTCGAGCATCGAGGCATTGAGACTGTCAAGACCGGCCTTGGCATCGTGGAGCACTTTCCAATTATGTTCTGCTGTCTTCCACTCGTCAGAGGGTTTGCCTTTCTCGCGGTCACGGTCGCTGCGATACTTTGGCGTGGCGTCGAGATATTCGACATAAGCGTTGAGTATGTTGTCGTAAGTCTCGTCAACGGGCCAATCAAGGCTACCGCCGTAAAAACGCTGAGCAAGACCGGTGATAAGGTTGATATCGGCCGAGTTGAGTGGTGTATAATCGTCAAATCCTGACGGTCTGACAATGCGGAACGAGATCTTCGGAGCAAGACAACGCACACGGTATTTTCCCTCGCGTACGTCAATCTGATATGTTGCCGAAACAACCGGGTCGATAAACTCCGACGCGATTTTGACCGGACACGCCCATTTGACAATCATCGTTCCACGACCGGCGTCTTCCATATCTATGACGTCAGATCGGTCGAAAGTCAGTGACACCCAGCGACGCAGGTTGTGCCACATATCGTCTTTCGACAACGGGCTCTCTCTTATTGTCTCGACTGACTGATCCTGTTCGGATGCAGCGGCTAAAGGCATTGCGGCAAAGAGAGCCGTCATGAGTATGATCAATCTCGTTTTCATATTATATCTATAAGTTTATGAGTTTGCAATGAGAGACGCCAACGCGGATGCGACAATATATATTCGACAGTCTCTTTTATATTCGAGCCCGAACATGGCTGCAGAAAAAGCCTCGGCGCAGGCAACAACGAGGCTATCGCCTCGACATCCTGTCCCTGATATACCACTTTCAACTCGTCGATACGTCCTATCTCCCATGGAGCGTCTTTGGGCGAACATGTCACCCAATCGACATCGGTAGGCAATGGCAGACTACCGTTTGTCTCGACCTGAATGAAAAATTTCTCGGCTTTGAGCGCTCTTACAAGCTCGCTGTCGAGCTGTAAGGCAGGTTCGCCGCCGGTGACTACGAGATGGCGCGGACAATATCGCGCGACTTCGGCGACAATCTCCTCGGCCGTCATCTCGCACCCGTCGGCATGATCGGTGTCGCAGAACGCACATCGGCGGTTGCAACCGCTGAAACGCAGAAATACGGCCGCCGTACCGGTGAAGTAGCCTTCACCCTGCAACGAACAGAATATTTCGTTTACTTTATATGTCTTTTTCATAACTTGCCGTATTTCCTTCACTTTCCTGAACATCGACGCGATAGCAGTTGTCGACGTTGTCACATATCCAGCGGGCGATATTTTCGGCCGTGGGGTTAAATTCGACAACATCGTTGAGACATTTATGATCGAGACGGTCACTGACAAGGCGCTTGATGTCGGTGAAATCGGTCACCATGCCGCTGGCATTCAATTCAGCGGCGCGGCAATGTACGGTTATAATCCAGTTGTGGCCGTGGAGCGAGGAGCATTTGCTCTCGTAATCAAGCGAGAGGCGATGTGCCGCCGATATTTCGAGTCGTTTGCTGACGTAATACATAGTTTACTGTTTTTTTTCTAATTCTTCAGGATAATTGACAACAGGTATGTCGTTCTTTGCCGCCAGATCAAGCAGATATGCCAGAGCGGCCTCACGGGTATCCTCGATCTCACAGTCTTTGATGGCCTGTTTGAGATTTGAGGCAAAAAAGCCCACGGTCGGCGACTGCGGCAGCCCGAAAATCTTCATTATCTCGACGCCATCGACAGGGTTGCGACGGGCGCGTTCGGCGTCTTTTGCCGAAATATCGCGGAATTTCTCGTCGACGATGTCGAAATTGTCAAGAAAACGCTGTTTCTTCTCTTCGTTTTTGCTTGTAATGTCGGCGCGGGCAAGTATCATCAGGTCGGCGAGATCGTCTTCGGCATAATTCATCAGACGACGCACGGCGCTGTCTGTAACCTCATCTTCGACGAGGGCTATCGGACGCATATGAAGGTCGACAAGCTTGCGCACATAGCGCATCTCGGCTCCGAGCGGGAGCTTCAGACGGGCGAATATGCCGGGGATCATCTTGGCTCCCACGATATTGTGGCTGTGGAATGTCCAGCCGAGCGTCTTGTCATAACGCTTTGTGACAGGTTTTGCTATGTCATGGAAGAGGGCGGCCCAGCGCAGCCACTCGTTGTCTGATGCCGCGGCGACGCCGTCGAGCACCTGCAGGGTGTGATAGAAGTTGTCTTTGTGACCGCGGCCGTTGACAACCTCGACACAGCGCAGGGCGGCAAGCTCGGGAAGTATCAATTTGAGCAGACCGCTCTTATACAGGAGATCCCACCCTATCGACGGCCGGGGCGAACGCATGATCTTCGACAGCTCGTCCTTGATGCGCTCGGCTGTGATGATTTCTATGCGCGAGGCGTTTCGGCAGATTGCCTCGAATGTCTCGGGACAGATGTCAAACTGCAGTTGCGTGGCGAATCTTATGGCACGAAGCATACGCAGGGGGTCGTCGCTGAACGTTATGTCGGGGTCGAGCGGTGTGCGGATTATGTGCCGCTCAAGGTCGCCGAGACCGTCAAACATGTCGACAAGGTCGCCGAATGTGTCACCGTTGACAGATATCGCCATGGCATTGATGGTGAAGTCGCGGCGCGAAATGTCATCTTCGAGCGTACCGTCTTCGACTACCGGATTGCGCGAATTGCGGTTATAGGATTCGCGTCGGGCACCGACAAACTCAAGTTCGACGCCGTGGCGGCATATACGCGCCGTGCCGTAGTTTCGGAAGACGGCCACCTTGGTGGTCGGGCCGAGTTTGGCGGCCACAGCCTGAGCCAGCTCTATACCGTGACCGACGCATACAAAATCGATGTCTTTCGACTGACGGCCAATCAGAAGGTCGCGCACATACCCCCCGACGACATAGCATCGCAGGCCAAGGTCGTCGGACACATCGCCGACAGTTTTGAATATCTTGTTATTGAGTCGATTTTTAAGGTTTGTCATCAGCAGCAGCAAAAAGAAATCTGTCAGTCAAAATATATAATCTCCTCGGGAGCATCGGTGAGTCGTTCCATCGGCCCGGAGTCGGTCACACGGTAAGTGTTCTCTATGCCGACCGCACCTACACCCGGAATAACAAATTTAGGTTCGATGGCTATGACGTTGCCCGCCGCGAGTATGTCGCGTGAGCGCGGTGCGATGACCGGCAGCTCGTTGATTTCTATGCCTACGCCGTGCCCGACGAAGCCCGCATGCTGCCTATGTCCCATGAAAAACTCCGCCATACCTGCCTCTGTCGCCATTTCGAGCGCCCGTTCATACAAAGCCTTGGCCTCGACGCCGGGGCGCCCCATACGGGCAAGTTCGGCACATATGTCAATCGAAAGCCGGTGTGCCCGACAAGCGCGCCCGGGGAGGGGTTCGACGGCAAAACACCGGGTCATGTCGGTCATATAACCTGTAAAATTACCGTTTACATCGACCATGACGCTGACACCCGGCTTGATGATGGTGCCGTCGGCACCGACTGGCAGCGAAGGATCCATGCCGGCGCCGCCCATGGCGAAATCATAAGGCGACGGATTGTCGGCATTCTCACCTACAAGCACATTGCCCATAAACAGCTCCATATCGTCGCCCGACACGCGAAATTGTCCGAGACAGCCTTCGAGACGCGCCTCGCGCTCGATCTCGACCTGAAGCTCTATGTCGCGCATACCTTCCTGATAGAGATGTGGTATACGTTCGTAAAGATGACGGTGTTTGATGCCCGAGAATCTGATTTTGGCAATTTCATCATCGGTCTTGACGGCGCGCGCGGCCGACATCACCGGCGTGGCATCGGCAAATACAACGTCGGGGAATATCTTCATCAGTCTTGTGACGGCGTTATAGCTCAATGACCCCATCTCGAGCGCCATACGGCGCGGCGGACGTATGGCAGACTCTCCCTCGAACATGCGCACCATCTCTTCAGGCTTGCGTATCATCACCATACGCTCGCTCGCGAGATGACACGGACGTTTTACGGCATAACAGGGTTCGTCGCTGTCGATCGATATGTAGACATATCCCGAGAATACGCGACCCGTAAGGTAATATACGTCGGCGTTGTCGCTGACAAGAAGACCGTCGACACCGCTTTTGCTCATGTTGGCCTTAACCTTGTCACACCGCAATTTCTGTTCTTTGTCGCTCAAAAGACAAAGTTTTTCTTTATCAACACTCTCCATTTTTCACTAATTCTATCAGATCACTGAATTCTTTTATGACATAATCGGGGTCGCTGACATGACCGAAACCATAAGAAGCCCATGCAATTCTGACACCGGCTCTGTGCGAGGCGTCGGCATCACCCTG
Source organism: uncultured Muribaculaceae bacterium (assembly GCA_910576935.1). Taxonomy (GTDB): domain Bacteria; phylum Bacteroidota; class Bacteroidia; order Bacteroidales; family Muribaculaceae; genus CAG-873. The sequence continues at coordinate 10,064 of CAJTKG010000038.1, read as the reverse complement.
TGTGTCACCGACATATAGCGGTGACTGAAGACCATATTGTCTTACAAGGGCAGCGATGTTGGCGTCTTTGCCGACGTGGGTCTGCCCGTAGGTCAGAGAGTCGGTAAAACAGTCGGTAAGGCCGGAATAAGCCATGAAGTTGACTGCTCCTTTGGGCGAACAGTTGCTGACCATAAACAGCTTATAGTCGCGGGAAAGTTCTCTTATCGTCTCTTTTACGCCCGGATACAGGCGGCCGCCGAGAGCCGGCATGAGACGGTCTTCGTTGGCATCAAGCGCGGCGAGAAAACGCGAACGGTCGATATCCCCGGTGACGATTGTGTCAACAAGCACATCAACAGGCTTGCCCATGAGACTGTCAAGTTCCTCGCGGCTGACCTTTATGTCGCCGAGTCCGAACTCGTCGAGGGTATATTCCCAGATTTTGCAGTACGACGGGACGGCATCCCAGAGAGTGCCGTCCATGTCGAAAATCAGGCTGTCAAAATATCGCTTCATGTCTATTTACCGTTTGCGACAAACACTATGCCAATCTGCTCGATGTCCTCGAGTATGTCCTGACGCATAATGTGCCGTATCTTTATAGGAACGCTGTCGGGCGCTATAATGTTTTTAAGTACAGTGTCGGCACGTTGATAGCTCAGTCCGAGACCTGTACCGTACCAACGCCCCATCGGATCAGCCAGAGCAATGTCGAACGTATCGGTAACGGTTACCGTATCGGCGGTCTGCCTCGTCATCTCGAGCCATATATTACTATATATATATCCGTTACCGTGACGCACTATTATGACAAGATCTCCCCGTGAGCCCGAGTCACAATCGAGCGGACCGAAGACAAGCGTGTCGCCATAGAGCCAACCGCCGGCGTCGACAGTTCTGTAGTCGCCGTTTTCGTCTGCGCCGAAACCACATGCCGCAGTCATCAGCAACAGTGACACAGCAATAGCCGGCAAAGATCTCATGATGCAGACTCGTTTTTGCCCCCGGCGGTTGCGTCACCGTCTTCGGGACGGTTAGACTTGTCTCCACCCTGACGGCGACGCCGGTCTACACGGCGTTTCTGCCGTTCGGGACGACGGTTTTCACCGGAGCCCTCGGCGTCTGCACTCTCGGTGCGGGAATCGCCGGCAGATTTAGCATCATCTCCTCCGGTGCCGTTGGCAGCCCGGGACTGGGATTTCTGTTTATTCTTGCGCTTTTTCTTTTTATCGAAACGGGCAACGTCATCTTGACCGAGTATATCGCCGAACGCTTTGTTTTCGGCAGGTCTGGCACCTTCTTCAGCCTCGAGTGTCAATGGTTTTTCACCGGCTTTGTTCATGGCGATTACCTCGAAAGCTCGCCGTGCGCCGATTGTGACAAGATTGGCGGCAAACGATTTGTCTGTCGAATATGTTATCTCGCGCTTGAATATATCGGTCTTGAAGTGGTAGTATGTCGCGTCGGCGGTCTCGAGTCTGACATCGCGCGGCGGCAGATACTTGGCACTCTCGACATAGACATCGACCTCGAAGTTGAGACAGCATTTGAGTTTGGCGCATTGTCCGGCAAGTTTCTGGGGATTCAGCGATATATCCTGATAGCGGGCGGCACTCGTGGCTACCGAAACGAAGTTGGTCATCCAGCTCGAACAGCACAACGGACGTCCACACGGACCGATGCCGCCGATACGCCCGGCCTCCTGACGCGCGCCGATCTGTTTCATTTCTATCCTCACTTTGAACGTGTCGGCCAATACTTTGATGAGTTGCCTGAAGTCAACGCGCTCGTCGGCGATATAATAGAAGATGGCCTTGTTGCCATCGCCCTGATACTCGACATCACCGATTTTCATGTTGAGGTTGAGGCTCTCGGCAATCTTGCGGGCACGTATCATGGTATCGTGCTCGCGGGCTTTGGCTTCCTCAAATTTCTCGATATCGGCCGGTTTGGCCTTGCGGAATATGCGCTTGACCTCGGCGTTGGGTTTGACATTGGCTTTGCGCATCGCCAAATTAACCAATGCGCCGACCAGTGTCACCTCGCCTATATCATGACCGGGCGAGGCCTCGACAGCGACGAGGTCGCCTATATTGAGGTCGAGATTAATCGAATTCTTATAATAGCCCTTGCGCGTGTTCTTGAACTGCACTTCTACCATATCGCTGTCGGCATACCCGCCGGGTATGTCGTCGAGCCAGTTGAAAGAGTGCAGTTTGCCGCGCGGCTCTTTGTCGCAACAGCGGCGGCAGGCGCCGGCCGGTTTCAGTTCTTCGCGGCCGTCGTCCTCGACGGCCTTGTCTTTTTCGCTCATATATAATACGTATATAAGAGACTGCGGTTACTTGGCGAAGCTGACGGCGCGTGTCTCGCGTATGACGGTGATCTTGACCTGACCGGGATATGTCATCTCATCCTGAATGCGGCGAGCGATCTCCGACGAGAGTTTTTCGGTCTCTGTGTCATCGATCTTGTCGGCACCGACGATGACGCGTAGCTCACGGCCTGCCTGTATGGCATAGGTCTTGAGCACGCCGGGATAAGAAAGAGCAAGTTGCTCGAGGTCTTTGAGTCGCTTGATATATGCCTCGACTATTTCACGACGGGCACCGGGACGGGCACCGGAGATGGCATCGCAGACCTGAACGATCGGAGCAAGAAGTGATGTCTGCTCGATTTCGTCGTGGTGTGCGCCGATGGCGTTGCAAATTTCGGGTTTCTCTTTATATTTCTCGGCAAGTTTCATACCCAGAAGTGCGTGCGGGAGTTCGGGCTCGTCGTCGGGCACTTTGCCAATATCGTGGAGAAGTCCGGCGCGACGAGCTTTTTTGGGGTTTAGGCCAAGCTCAGAGGCCATGATGGCACAGAGATTGGCAGTTTCGCGGGAGTGCTGCAGCAGATTCTGACCGTAGCTCGAACGATATTTCATCTTGCCGACGAGACGGATGAGATCGGGATGCAAACCGTGGATGCCAAGGTCGATGGCCGTACGTTTACCGGTCTCGATGATTTCCTCCTCTATCTGTTTTCTCACCTTGGCGACGACTTCTTCAATACGCGCGGGATGTATACGACCGTCGGCGACAAGTTGATGCAGAGCGAGGCGTGCGATTTCGCGACGTACGGGGTCAAAGCCCGAAAGCACAATAGCCTCGGGGGTGTCATCGACTATGATCTCTATGCCGGTAGCAGCTTCAAGGGCACGGATATTGCGGCCTTCGCGGCCGATAATGCGACCCTTGACTTCGTCGCTGTCGATATGGAAAACCGTGACCGAATTTTCGATGGCGGTCTCGGTGGCTACGCGTTGAATCGACTGGACAACAATACGCTTAGCCTCTTTATTGGCCGTCATTTTGGCGTCGTCCATGATGTCATTGATATATGAGGCGGCAGCCGTCTTGGCTTCGTCCTTGAGTGATTCGATAAGTTTCTCCTTGGCCTCCTGCGATGACAGACCCGAGATATGCTCAAGTTGCTCCTGAGCTTGATGGTGGAGTTTGTCAAGCTCAGCCTGACGCGACTCCACAACGGCAAACTGTGCCTCGAGAGTCTGTCGGGTCGATTCAAGTTCGTTTTTGGCTCTCTGGTTCTCGCCCTGCTGTTGGTTGAGCTGAAGTTCACGCTGTTTCAGACGTGCTTCTGTCGACTGTATCTTCGACATACGCTGATTTGCCTGTTTCTCGGCATCGGCGGTTATCTGCAGAGCCTCTTCACGGCCTTCAAGAATTTTGTTGCGTTTCAGGTCTTCAGCCTCGCGGACGGCGTCGTCATAAATCACCTTTGCGCGGCTTTTTGCCATCGATCGCTGAACTATGACAGTGATTGCCACTGCAATAGCCGCGCTTATGATGGCGATAGCGATATACAATATTATGTGTAACATATATTACTTATATTGATTAACAGTTAAATAAAATTTCTCTTTCGTCGACCTCGGCGGTTCGATCGCGGCAGATAAATCCACACGTCGACAGGCCCGCGTCAGCCATATATTGTGACACGGGAAAATCGACCGGGGTGACGATAAAAAACTTTCGTTCAACTATCAGTCGGCTTTGAGCAATATCTCGTCGAGTTTATGCTCAAAATCGTCAATCATCTCACTCTGAGCCTGCAACTGGTCGCCTTTCCGATAATACAGTTCGGCAAATGCCAGAGCGACAAGCGCAAGCACCTCATGTGAGGATTTCTGTTTATGGACCTCTCGCCAGTTTGCCCACAACTTGTTGAGGTGATAGGCGGCTTTGCGATAGACAGGTTCTTCGTCTCTGTCAATATCGAAATGCACCGGTTCGACGTCGGCTATCTTGATTGTTACCTTCAGTTTATCTTTCATCTGTCAGCATCATTCGTTGAGATCGAGGATGCAGCGGTCTATTTCCCGCACCAATCCGGAAATCAATGCCCGTGTTTCTTCGAGGCGTTTGCTGTCAGGCGCCAGCGTCGAGGCTATTCTGAGATACTCGTTCTCCATGGTGAGTTTCTCTATCTCGACCTTGTTTCGCTCAAGCTCGACTGTGAGCTCGGCTATACGCACGTCGGCGGCATTCTTCTCATCGCGCAAACGACAGTAACGTTCAACAACCAAGTCGGCCTTGGTCGCCACGCGGTCAAGCTGTTGTTTGAGATCGACGGCCATTTTATTCCAAATTTTCACAAATGTAATACTTTTTTTTCAATGCGCTGCCGCCGAATGTAAAAAATATCACATCCGTTCAAAAAAAACCGCTATCACTTTGATTTACCAGGTAAACGTAAAGCCGACCGACTCGAGCTGAGCCGAAATCGGAGGCGTGAGTTTTCTGACCGTGATCTCGCCGCCGTCGATAGCCGGAAATGCGCCGACAAGAGCCGTGCGGATGCGGCCGGCGACATTCTCAAGCAGCTGCGACGGCGTCGCCATCACCTGTCTGACGATCTCAACAACTTCGGCATAATTGAGCGCATGGCCGATATTGTCATCTTCCATGGCTTCGAACGACGGCGGATAAGACAGTCTCAATGAAACCTCAAAGACGTTGCCGACGACGGTTTCCTGAGGAAAAACGCCATGGTTTGCCCTGATTCTCAAACGATCAACCAATATCTCCGCTTTTGTCATTGTCTCGTTTCGGTGCTGCAACATTTATTATTTACGGCGACGACGACCGGGCGACTCATGTCGATGCTGTTTTTTCTTCTTGCCGCCATCTTTAAGGATTTCGGCAACACTGCGACCTCCTTTGAGGCTGTCGAGCGTGCGTGGCGGATTCTTCTCGTCGACGATAACAAAATCGAGTTGTTTGCGTTCGAGATTGCAGCGCGCCACCTGCACCTTGATTTTGTCACCGAGACGATAACGATGGTTATACCTACGGCCGACAAGACAATAGTTGCGTTCGTCAAAGTCATAGTAGTCATCGGCGAGGTCACGCATGGGCACAAGACCTTCACACTTGTTCTCGTCAAGCTCGACATAGAGCCCCCACTCGGTGACGCCGGAGATAACGCCGTCATAGACCTCGCCGAGACGATCGCTCATATATTCGACCTGCTTGTATTTGATTGAGGCACGCTCGGCGTTGGCCGCAAGTTGCTCCTGGTCTGACGAATGTTTGCAAAGCTGCTCGAGCTTGTCTTTGCCGGCGCTGCGTCCGCCGGCGAGATAGCGTTCGAGAAGACGGTGTACCATCATATCGGGATAGCGGCGTATCGGCGAAGTGAAATGCGTATAATAGTCAAATCCAAGACCATAATGGCCGATATTGTCGGTGGTATATATAGCTTTGGCCATGGAGCGTATAGCCAGTGTAGCGAGCAGATTTTCTTCCGGACGGTCTTTGATATCGGCAAGCATTTTATTGAGCGAACGGTTGATTTCCTGCGGAGTGCCTTTGGTTTTTATCTTGTGGCCGAATGTTCGGGCAAGCTGACTCAGATTGTTGAGGCGGTCTACATCAGGCACATCATGAACGCGGTATACAAACTGCTTGCCCTTCTTTTTGCCGCCGGCGAGACCAATGGTGGTGGCGACGGTACGGTTTGCAAGAAGCATAAATTCCTCGATCAGTTTGTTTGCGTCTTTCGACTCCTTGAAATATACGCCGACAGGATGACCGGTCTCGTCGATATCAAAGCGCACTTCCATTCGATCGAAGTCGACCGAACCGTTTTCATATCGAGCGGCGCGCAAGATCTTTGCCAAACGGTCGAGTGTCAGAATCTCGTCGGCATAATCACCTTTGCCGGACTCGATGACATCCTGAGCCTCTTCGTATGTAAAACGGCGGTTGGAGCGTATCACCGTACGCGTGATATCCGATTTTACAACACGTCCGTCAGGGGTCATCTCGAATACTGTCGAGAATGTAAGTTTGTCTTCATCGGGGCGGAGCGAGCAGATGCCGTTGCTGAGATGCTCGGGCAACATAGGCACGACACGGTCGACAAGATAGACCGATGTGGCGCGGTCGCGGGCTTCGCGGTCGATGACTGTGTCAGGTCTGACATAGTGCGTGACATCGGCGATATGGACACCCACCTCATAGTTGCCGTTAGGGAGCTTGCGCAACGACAGTGCATCGTCAAAGTCCTTGGCGTCTTTGGGGTCGATGGTGAAGGTCGTGACATTACGCATGTCGCGACGGGCAGCCACGACATCGTCGGTTATGCCGGCATCTATCCTGTCGGCAGCCTTCTCGACCGCCTCGGGATATCGGTACGGCAAGCCGAACTCGGCGAGTATGGCGTGAATCTCGGCGTTGTTCTCGCCGGCTTTGCCAAGAATATCGACAACCTCGCCGATAGGATTCTTGGAGTCGTCGGGCCATTGTGTTATCCTGACGACCGCCTTGTCGCCGCTGACACCGCCTTTGAGTTTGGCACGAGGTATAATTATGTCAGAAGCCAGATATTTGGAATCGGTCAGCAACGAAGCGTAGTGACGCTCGACCTTGAGCGTGCCGATAAATGTCTGATCTTTCTTTTCAACGATTTCTATCACCTCGGCCTCTGGCTCGCGACCCTTGACACGCGCCGCGATGTTGACCTTGACTTTATCTCCGTTAAGGGCGTGGAGCGAATTGCGTTCGGCGACAAAGATAGGCTCGCCGTCTTCATCGGTGATGACGCTGTTCTTGCCGTTCGAGCGACGCACAAATACGCCCGTTGCGACTGTCGTACGGCTCGGCGTCTTGTATTTGCCCGGCGACACCTCTATGAGATCGCCGTCAAAAGCGAGCTCGGCGAGTTTCAGCGCTATAACACGCTGCTGCGCCGGATTCTCAACTCCGAGTGCATGTGACACTTGTTTATAATTGAACGTGACGTTGCTCTGCTGCTGTATATAGCTGTCAACCGCTCCTCTAAGGATATCGGTCTGTCGTGATTTTTTTGTAGTCTTGGCCATGGCGAATGGTTATATATACGTTATTTTGTGATGGATAGCGACGTGTTTTATGTCATTATATGATGGTCGCTACATCACTATAACATTTTTCAGTGCTATGTCGTTGAACGTCCGTGACATTTATGACAGCGGCTCAGAGTTGACTCCGAGCCGCCCGGTATTTTTTTACGCGTCAATATTGGCATAGTTGGCATTCGACTCGATGAAATCGCGTCTCGGGCCGACATCTTCGCCCATGAGCATCGAGAAGATGCGGTCTGCCTCGGCGGCGTCGCTGATGTTCACCTGTTTTAGCATTCGCATCTCGGGCGACATCGTTGTATCGCGCAACTCCTTGGCGCTCATCTCACCGAGACCTTTGTAGCGCTGTACGGTCGTGCGGTTGCCATGTTCCATTATAAAACGCTGCACCTGCTGGTCGGTCCAGCAATATTCCTCGACCTTGCCGAGCTTACACTTATAGAGCGGCGGAGTCGCCAGATAGAGATAGCCTTTCTCAATTACCGGACGCATGCGACGGAAGAAGAATGTCATCAACAGAGTGGCGATGTGGCTACCGTCGACATCGGCATCGGTCATTATGATAATCTTGTGATAGGCCAGACGCGAGAGGTTTGCCTCCTTCGGATCTTCTTCAGTGCCGATGGTGACACGCAGAGCGCGGAATAGATTGGTAATTTCTTCGTTGTCGAAAATCTTATGTTCCATGGCTTTCTCGACGTTGAGAATCTTACCGCGTAGAGGAAGAATAGCCTGGAACGTACGGTCACGACCCTGTTTGGCCGTACCACCTGCCGAATCGCCCTCGACGATGAAAATCTCACAGTCTTCAGCCGTGCGCGACGAGCAATCGGCGAGTTTGCCGGGGAGACCTCCGCCCGACAGGGGCGAACTGCGCTGTACTTTCTTTCGGGCGTTGATGGCGGCATTACGAGCCTGAGCGGCCAATATAACCTTGTCTACGATGGTACGGGCCTGTTTGGGATTCTCTTCGAGATATGTGCCGAGCGCGTCACTGACAGCGGTCTGCACGGCACCGATAACCTCATTATTGCCGAGTTTGGTCTTTGTCTGGCCCTCAAACTGGGGCTCCATTACCTTGACAGACACCACTGCTGTGAGACCTTCACGGAAGTCGTCACTTGCAATCTGCACCTTGGCGTTTTTCAGCAGGTTGTTGTCTTCGGCATATTTTTTTAGCGTCGATGTCAGACCGCGGCGGAAGCCGGTGAGGTGTGTACCGCCCTCGATAGTGTTGATATTGTTGACAAACGAATAGACGTTTTCGTTATATGTGCTGTTGTATGTCAGCGCCACTTCGACGGGTATACCCTGACGTTCTGTCGAGAGATGGATGACATCGTCGATGAGCGGCTCTTTGTTGGAATCGATATATCTTACGAACTCATTGAGACCCTCGGCCGAATAGAACTCCTCGCGCCTGGCATTGCCGCTTTCATCGACATCGCGTCTGTCTGTCAACGACAATCTGATGCCGGCATTCAGAAACGCCAGATCACGCAGACGATTGGCAAGGGTCGAGTAGTCATATTCAGTCACAACGAAAATAGTCGAGTCGGGTTTGAATGTAATCATCGTGCCCGTGCGCTCGCTGACACCCTCGACACGGAGTTCGGTGGTCGGCTTGCCGTAGGCATACTCCTGAACGTAAGCCTTGCCGTTACGATGAATCTCGGCACGGAGATAAGACGATAGCGCGTTGACACACGAAACGCCCACACCGTGGAGACCACCCGACACTTTATATGACCCTTTGTCAAACTTACCACCGGCATGGAGCACGGTCAGCACCACTTCGAGAGCGCTTTTATGCTCTTTTTCATGCATATCGACCGGTATACCGCGGCCGTCATCGACAACGGTTATCGAATTGTCTTCGTTGATTGTGACATCTATATTTTTTGCATAACCGGCGAGAGCCTCATCAATCGAGTTGTCGACAACCTCATAAACAAGGTGGTGCAGACCTTTTGCCGATATATCGCCTATATACATCGCCGGACGCTTGCGCACGGCCTCCAGGCCCTCGAGAACCTGGATATTACTGGCGCTATATTGTTCTTCTTTTTCTGACATAATTTATTCTTATAATTAGCATACAAAGTTACTCATTTTTTTGCGTTCAGCCAAATAGTTTACAAAGCCATTGATCAATCTCATTTAAAAATTCTCACGTCATATGGCCGCCGGAGACACACACCCCGAATCGGCATGACGCAGCATAACCCTTATAACCGAAAATCAGCCGATTAAACGCACAGATTCGATGATGGCAAATACATAGTTCAAAGAATCCGATCCGGGAATTTTTATTTATTTTGAAAAAAAGTTTGACAAAAACTTGCGCGATTAAAAAATTGTCTATACCTTTGCATCGCTTTTAAGAAATCATCGGGGTGTAGCTCAGTTGGTTAGAGTACGCGTCTGGGGGGCGTGAGGTCGCTAGTTCGAGTCTAGTCACCCCGACAATTCGAAAGCAAAAGAGTCTGTGTCAATGGCGCAGACTCTTTTTTTATTACGCCGCAGGCGTCGAGGCCGCCGGTGGGTGAGCCGCACCGACCGGGCGCCGCACCCGAGGTCAATGTAAAATTTTAGAATGGTTGAATTCAATCGGCTATGAAAGCATAGTACTCCGACCCGCCATACAAAAATGGCATTACCGTATAGTGAC
>CAJTKG010000037.1 GCA_910576935.1 uncultured Muribaculaceae bacterium | reverse complement strand
GACGTAGGCGCAGAGGATGCCGCGGGTGTCGACTCCGGGTGGGTCGACGACGAGCAAGCGCCGTTCGAGTCGGCGGATGCGCATTTTCTCGAGCGGGGCGATGACGGCGGCTTCGGCACGGGTGAGGTTGCGGCCGAGATAGCGTCGGAAGTGGTATGTGTAGACGGCGTTTTTCATCTCCGCTGCAAAGGTAAGGCCTCGCAGGGGCGATTTTGTCGCTAAAATTGCAGGCGAGTGCAATTTTAGGTGTGTTAAATGCGACGGTCAGAGACCGCTGCTCCATGTCGCCTGATTGCCGTCACTCCCGGGCGTCGCGGGGTCAATCTTCGCAATAGTGGCGTAGGACGCGGCGGTAGGAGTTGAAAATTTTACTTTTGCTGACAAAGCCGACATATAGGCCGTTCTCTACAACGGGGAGATTCCATGCGGCGGTGTCATCGAATGTTTTCATTACCTTATCCATGCTCATGCCGACTTCTATTTTGGCAGGAGGAATAGCCATGAAATCGCTCACGCGCATCTTGCGGTAGAGGTCGGGGCGGAACATGATGTTGCGTATGTCGTCGAGGAGAACAATACCGAGCAGCCGGCCGGCAGTGTCGACAACGGGAAACAGATTGCGGTTTGATTTGGCGATAGTGTCGACCATGTCTTTGAGCGTCATCTCGGGCCGGACCGAAAGAAAGTCACGCTCGATGACGTTATCAATCTTTAGCAACGTAAGCACGGCTTTGTCTTTTTCGTGGGTGAGAAGCTCGCCGCGTTTGGCGAGTCGCATTGTGTAGATGCTGTAAGGTTCGAAAATCTTTATTGTGCCGAATGATATCGTCGACACGATGAGCAGCGGCAGAAACAGATCGTAACCGCCGGTAAGTTCGGCTGTGAGGAAGATGGCCATGAGAGGGGCGTGCATGACTCCGCTCATAACACCGGCCATGCCTATGAGAGCGAAGTTTTTGGTCGACAGAGCCGTGTCAAAGCCCATAAGGTTGGCCGAGTATGCAAAGACGAATCCGGCCATACAACCGACGTAGAGCGACGGGGCGAATGTGCCGCCGACACCGCCGGCGCCATTTGTCGACGAAGTGGCAAAAGCCTTTGTGGCTATTATCAGAATGACGAAGAGTATGATGAACCACACAGAATTGCGGTCGCCGTAAAAAATCGAGCCGTTGACGATTGTCGACGGGTCACCGCCGAGAAGCCCGAGTATAGAGCCGTAACCCTCACCATATAGCGGCGGGAATATGAAGACGAGGGTCGAAAGTATGACACAGCCAACGGCGGTCTTGTACCAGCGGTTTTTAAAGCGGCCGAAAAAGTTTTCCATCATATTCATCACTTTAGTGAAATAAAGCGACACAAGACCGCAGAAGATACCCAAGACGATGACAAACGGGATTTTTGACATATAAAACTCCTCGCTCTGGACGAAGAAAAACTCAAAGTCGTACCCCGTATAGACATAGGCGAGTGTGGCACTGGTGATCGAGGCTATCAGCAGAGGCATAACCGACACGGCGGTGAGGTCGAGCATAAGAACTTCGAGGGTGAAAAGCATGCCGGCGATGGGAGCTTTGAAGATGCCGGCGATACCTGCCGCGGCGCCGCAGCCAACGAGTATCATAAGAGTACGCGGCGACATTCTGAACAGACGTCCGATATTCGAGCCTATGGCGGCGCCGGTGTAGACAATGGGGCCCTCAGCACCGACAGAACCACCAAAACCTATTGTTATCGAACTGGCTACAAGCGACGTATAGACATTATGGCGTTTCAGACGGCTTTTGTTCTGCGATATGGCATAGAGCACGCGGGTAACGCCGTGAGATATATCGTCTTTAACGACATAACGCACATAGAGTGCCGCAATGATGACGCCTATAGACGGGAACAGAATGTAGACATAGTTGCCGGCACTGACATCTACGTGCGATGTCAGTGCACCCGATATGATGTGTATGAGTGTCTTGAGCAATATAGCGGCAAGACCGCCGGACACACCGACCAAAAAGGCCACGAAGAGCACGAATGTCTTTTCTTTGACATGCTTCTCCCGCCACAGCACAAGGCGTAGAAACATATCCTGTATCGAGTGTCCCGTAGGGTTGTTTTCGGTTGATTCTGTCATCGTGTCGAGTTTATTCCATATACAAATGAGTCAGACTCCACGTCCTTTTATGACTGTTCTGACGGTGTATAACAATATTTTAAGATCGAAGCCAAATGATACGTTCTCGAGATATATAAGGTCGTAACTCAGGCGTTCGACCATCTGGGCGACAGTCGAGGCGTAGCCGTATTTGACCATGCCGAGAGATGTAACGCCCGGTCTGACCTGATGGATCAGTGCATAATATGGTGCCTTCTCGACAATCTTGTCAATATAATATTTACGTTCGGGCCTCGGACCGACAATCGACATATCGCCGACAAGCACATTCCAGAACTGCGGCAGTTCGTCGAGACGGTATTTTCTGAGAAAATGCCCCACCTTTGTGACACGGCTGTCATTGTCGCTGCTGAGCGACGGCCCGGCGGCTTCGGCATCGGGTATCATAGTGCGGAATTTTATGATATTGAAATTCTTCTTATGGTATCCGACGCGCTCCTGGCGGTAAAATACCGGTCCGGACGAGTCGCGCCTGACAGCAACCGCTATCGCCGCATAGACAGGCGACAGGCACAGCAGAGCGACAGCCGAGACAAAAATGTCGCCGATACGTTTGAGGTTGGCCACCGCATAGGGTATATGCGGCGTAGTGACATCGACAAGAGGTTCGCCGACGACAGTCGTCATGCGGGGGCGACCGGTGATGATATGATACATTTCGGGAGTAAGCAGGATTTTTACACCCAGACGGTAGAGACGGTTAATGATGTCGATGGTGCGTTTCATATCGCCCGAGCGCGCCACAACGATTACGGTCTTTATGTCAAGCCGGTCACATATATCTTCTATGTCAGCAAAGTCATAGACGGTGCGGTCGACCGTACCGGCGGTATGGGCCGGTGCGTCGTCGACATACGCCATTACATTATATTGCAATGTGTTGTCATCGAGGGCGAGACGTTTTGCCAGGCGTGCCGCCCGCTCGGGCTCGCCGACGATGAGAGTGTTGAAACTCAACAGACCGCTGCGTATCAGTTTCTTGTTTCTAAGCGAGATAACATATCTGACAATAAAGACCGGCAGAAAAAGGCATCCCCACATCACCATCATCATCTCATAATTTTTCAGACGCTCGGGAATGTCATCGTCGACAAGAACAGAAAAAAATATCACGATCATCGCGATAAATGTCACTATGAGCGTATTGAGCAAATCGTCGAGTCGCGAGCGCCTGAATGCCTCGTTATAATAGCCCGATACGGCATAAAACATAACGAGCATCAGAGGCACTATGAATGTGCCGGCCATAACGACAGGGTCGATAAGCCATCGGCCCAACGAGATATTGAAATCATTGGGCAGAGATATGAATCTGAATATATTGAAGCACAACCACCCGGCCATCGTCATGAGATAATCAAAGATGATGTTGACAAATCGCTGTCTGTTTGCCGGTGTCATATATCCTTTTATTTCCTTAGTATCTTGAATGTACCGTTTTCAGATAGCCTGATGACACAAGAAGGCTTGCGCGGCGTCATGTCATCACGTCGCGATGTACAGACATAGTCGACGGCATCTATGATCTCCTGCGATATCTCGTTGAAAAATACCGGAGACGGGCAACCGCTGACGTTGGCCGATGTCGACACAAGCGGACGACGCAACGCGTTGCAAAGCTGACGGGAAAATGCCTCTGTCGTCACTCTAACACCTATGCTGCCATCGGGAGCAAGAAGCTCGGGAGCAACACCGACGCCCTTATCATAAACTATTGTCAGAGGGTAGACAGCGGCGTCGAGCAGTTCATACCCCACATCGGGCACCTTGTCTACAACACGTTCAAGAGCGGCGACAGAGCCTACAAGCGTGATAAGAGCTTTCGAGTCATCGCGGCTCTTGATAGCATAAATGCGCCTGACAGCCTCGCTGTCGGTAGCATCACAGCCTATGCCCCAGACCGTATCGGTCGGGTAAAGAATAACACCGCCGCGTTTTAGCACCGCAACGGCCTGATCTATATCTTCTTTATATGTGTTATATGCCATGCAAAACAGTTTTCTCGCTTTTTAGTCAACGCAAAGATAATATTTTTTCATCACAGTTGACGGCATCGAAGCTTTGAGCGTCGATGATAAATGTTAAAATGCTTTAATTTTATATATACCGTTAAACCTTCGCCGTCCGTCAGAGTCAATAATTACAAACAATACTGATAAACAAAAACATCAACAGCTTTTTCGATATAATACATATCAAATCCAAACAGTAGATTTAAATAACTGACTTTTGATCTTACAAGAAATGACCCCGACTCGTGAAGAATCGGGGCTTTTCTATCTTTTAGCGGCAAAAAAATGGAAAAATTAAAATTTTAACACAAAATGAGCTATAAACTGTCTTATATGTTTTATCTTTGCACAACTTTTGATTAAATATCGACTAAAAATTCATCAGCTTATATTTTTATTTGACAAAATGAAAAAAATCTACCTCTTATCGACTTTCATCCTGTCAGGGCTCACCGTGCTTGCCTACAACCCGAAATTTGATGCGGCCGGCAACATTGCCCTCAGTCAGTATGAGGCGTCAAAAGCCTCTCCGAAGGCTACCATAGCTATATCTGAGGAACTGCCCATCAGACTCGCCGCCGAATCGCGCGGTGAGGCTACAGCCACAGTCTACATCACTTTGAACGACGGTGTGTCTGCATCGCAGATTGAAGATTTAGGATTCGAGACTCTCGCAGCAATAGACAACATGATGCTCGTCAACGGCCGGCTTGAAGAGATCATCGCGCTGTCAGAAACAGATCTTGTAAAGAACATATCTTTCCCCGGCAAAGCCGAGCCGATGCTCAACGTAGCCCGTGACAAGTCTAACGCTGACGCCGTCATCACCGGTGCGGGCCTGCCACAGGCATATACCGGCAAAGGTGTCATCGCCGGCATATATGACAGCGGTATGGATCCAAACCACGTCTTTTTCCAGACAGCCGACGGCGAAAACCGCATCAAACGTTTATGGCACTTCAGTTCTACTAACGGCTATTCGACAGAATACGCTACACCCGAACGCATCGCATCGTTCACGACCGACAACCGTTCAAGCACACACGGCACCCACACCATGGGCTGTCTCGCAGGCAACATGACACGACGCGGCCCCAAATGGATAAACTACGATCAGGCCACAGGCACGACCTCGACCTCTACCATCAAATCGATGCCTTTCTACTCGGCAGCCCGTGACGCCGACATCGTAGCCGGCTGCGGTTCGCTCGATTTCGACAATATCACAGCCGCCGTCGAAAAAATACGCAACTACGCCAAGACATCAAACCGTCCTGCGGTCATCAACCTGTCGATCGGGTCTGTCATCGGCCCGCACGACGGCACTGACGGCCCGACAAGCATGATCAACAAATATGCCGCCGAGTATCCAATCTTTGTCTCTGCCGGCAATGACGGCGACAGCCCGATCTCAATTGTCAAGACATTCACGGCGTCTGACGCTTCGGTAAAGACTTTTCCGGCCGCAAACAGTACGGGGAAAGCTTATTCGGGCGTCATAGACATCTGGGGCAAAGACGCCACGTCTTTCGACACAAAGTTTGTCATTTACAACACTGTGACAAACACAATCGAATACCAATATACCATAAGTGCTCCGGGATCGTCAAGCGTGACGACAAGCAATTACACCGCACCCGAGTATATCCACGACACCAAATTCGACCAGGCATTCGCATCGAGTTTTGTGTTGCTGGCCGCTTCAGACAACAAGACTACCAACAACCGCTTCAGCTGCCAGATACAATACTCGCTCAATAACAATACCGCCAACAAGGGCACTCTTATACTCGGCATCATCGTCGAAGGCAAAGCCGGTCAGACCGTCTACCTGACCCACAACAGCAAGAGCGCCACACTCAGCAGCCGCAACGTAGCCGGCTGGTCAGACGGCACATCGGATTTCTCTATCAACAACCTCGCCTGTGGCAACAACATTATCGCCGTAGGTTCGTGGACGACCCGCACCATCTGGTCGCTGTGCAACAACCAGCAGTACCACTACAACGACGACGCCAATCTCCCCTATGAGGAAGTATCGGGCTTCTCAAGCTACGGCACTCTCGCCGACGGTCGCAACCTGCCTCTCTTCTGCGCCCCCGGCGCCGGCATCATCTCGTCGATCTCATCGTACTATGCATCATCGGCTGGTTTGACGACAAATGTCTGCGCATACTGGAACACCGGCGGCAAATCATATTACTGGGATCTCGAGCAAGGCACATCAATGTCAAGCCCCTTTGCCGCCGGATGTGTGGCCACATGGCTTGAAGCAAATCCCAATCTGACTCCGGCCGAAATCCGTGAAGTCATAGCCTCGACAGCAGCTGCAGGCAACGGCAACGACGCCGCCGCACGTCAGAAATGGGGAGCCGGCAAACTCGATGCTTATGCCGGCATCAAGAAAGTGCTCGACCTATCGGGAGTGGCAGATATCACCCTCGGCAACGACGACAGCGGCATCCTGATCCGTGAGACCTCAGACGGTGTCTGGGAAGTGTTTGCGGCCGGTGCCAAGAATATCTCGGCTACCGTCTACAATGTCTCGGGCCAACTCGCTACAAGCGTCAACGCCTCGGGCGACACCGCTGTCATCGACTGTCAGAACCTCGGTCGCGGCATCTATATCGTAAGCGTCAACGGCACTCACACCAAAAAAATCACAGTGAGATAAGCCGGCACACGATGACAAATAACAGCAAAGAGACCGGCGGGCCAGTCAAGACCTGTCGGTCTCTTTGTCTTCAATCATCAATATCGAAACTTTGAAAAACTTACTTTTCATATTACTATTGACTTTAACCGGCAGCCTCTCGGCCGCCGGCAAAGAATCTCCACGACTCTCGCCTCAGTCGCGCATAACACTCGCCTTAACGTCGAAGAAACATTACCGGAAAGACAAGGCACGCATATCGGCCGCGGAGCATCCGTTATACCTACCCGCAATAATCGAGATAACTGATGAAAATGCTATTGACAGCCTCGAAACACTCGGTGCAGTCATATACCGGCGTCGTGAGAATCTGCTTCTCGTCTCTGTTCCATACAAAAAGGTCGGCCGCCTCGCGACATTCTCTGTCGTGGCATCGGCCGAATTATCGCCCCAACGCTCGCCCGAGGTCGATGTCGCGGCAAGAATGAGTGGCGCAAAAAATGTCACGGACGGCAACAACAGCCTTGGAGTGAGTCTCGACGGCTCAGGCATAGTCGCGGGCTTTGCCGACACGGGCTTCGACCCGGCGCACATGGCTTTCGAGGGTAAAGTCGCGCGTCTTGTCCATTATGACGAACTTGCGGGCACGCGCATACAGCTCGACGGCCCCGCCGATATAGACGCCTGGACGACCGATTGCACCGACGAGAGCCACGCATGCCATGTGGGCAACATCCTGGCCGGGCGACGTACTTCCGCCGGATATGACGGCATCGCCCCGGGCGCCGAGATTGTCGCCACGACAAGCCGCCTGTATGACGTCGGCATTCTCGCCGGTGTGGAAGACATAATCGACTATGCACGCGAAACCGACCGACCGGCGGTGATCAACCTGTCGCTCGGTTCGACACTCGGCCCTCACGACGGCAGTGATCTTTTCTGCCGATATCTCGACCTATGCGCCGACGAGGCTGCGATATGTCTGTCGGCAGGCAACAACGGCAACTCGAAAGTGTCTCTGATAAAGACATTCGGCAACAACGACACACCTCTCGGCTCGTCGCTCGAAAGCCGCCGCAGCTGGGACGGCCTCGCTGTCGACGGCCTCGCCGAGGCATGGAGCTCAGACTCAAGGCCGCTGACTGTCACATTTAAAATCTACGACGTAAACGAACGCCGATATGTCTATACGTCGCCCGAACTCGGGGGTCAGGACGGCGGCGACATAGTCATCGACACTGACAGCGACAGCGCCGCGGCGGCATTTATCGACGGATATATCATGGCATCGGCCGGCGTGTCGCCTCACAACGGCCAGTATACAATCAGTTTCGCCTATGACTATACCGTAAGCGAGAGAAACATCTACGGACCGTGGGCGCGCTACTATGTATGCTTCTTTGTCTCGGGCGCCGAGGGATCGACCGTACACGTATGGGCCGACGGCAGCACCTCGTTTTTTCAGAATATCCGTCACGCCGATCTGCCCGACGGCGGCAGCGAGATGTCGATCAGCAGCATGGCCTGCGGCAGCAACACAATATGCGTCGGAGCCATGAACAGCCGCAACAATGTGCCTATGGCCGACGGCAGCACCAAGATATGGGATTTCAACGTCGGCGATGTGGCGTCGTTCTCATCATACGGCTATCGGCTGAGCGACGGTACGCCGCTGCCCGATTTCTGTGCTCCGGGCAATCAGATCATATCGGCGATGAGCCGTTATTATATCGAAAGCCATCCCGAGAGCTACCGGCTCGTCAGCGCCGTCACCCGAGACGCCGGACGCGACCACTATTGGTTTTATGACTGCGGCACATCCATGTCGTCGCCCCATGCGGCCGGCATCTTCGCCCTTTGGCTTCAGGCCGACCCTACCCTCACCCCGGCGCAGCTCAAGGACATCGCGGTCATTACAGCCCGCCGTGATAGCACGATGTCGCAAGCCCGCGGCTCCGGAGACATCGACGCCGTCGCCGGCCTTAAAGAAGTGCTGCGCCGGGCCGGCGTGAATTCTGTTGCCGTAAAGCCCGTCATTACCGTCACTGACGGATATGTCAGGGTCGATGTGCCCGGCTGCGGCAACCCCGACGTCAATATCTGCGACATAGCCGGCACGGGCATTGACGCATCCAACCGCCTACAACCGGGCATCTACCTAATCACAGTCGCGACGCCGTCAGTGAGACATACATCTAAAATATATGTGAAGTAAGACGCTGCTTTACATTTTTTTTGTTACTTTTGTGGAAAACAATAGTAACAGGAAATGAAAAACGTCATCATCCGTTCGATTTCAGGCGCCGTCTACGTGGCTCTGATCATTGCAGCCATCATATTCGGCCGTTATGGCATCGCCGCACTGACGGCCGTCTTCGCCATGCTCGCCGGCATCGAATACCAACAGCTTGTTGCCTCGAAAGGCGGTCGCCAGGCTATAACCACGATCATAAAAGCCGTCGATGTCTCGGTGGTGCTGCTCATTCAGGCCGTGGCTTTCACCGCATCGCAGTTTTACATCGATATATTCGCCGGCTGTGTCATGGCGCTCGCTGTCATTGTCATCGCACGTTTTGTACTGGCATTATACGACAAACGACCTGCGGCCTTTGCCGAAACGGGACGCTCGATACTCGGCTATATCTATATCGGTCTGCCGCTCGGTGCGCTCAACGTACTGTGCATCTTCCAGAACTCGTTCTGGTATATATTAGCCATGTTCGTAATGATCTGGCTCAACGACACCGGCGCATTCTGTGTCGGAAGTCTCATGGGCCGACGCAAACTCTTCGAGCGTCTGTCACCCAAAAAATCGTGGGAAGGATTCTGGGGCGGCATGGTATTCTGCGCTCTCGCAGGCGTACTGTTCTACAACCTTGCGCCCGGCGCACTCACGGCTGCCGTCTGGGTCGGTCTGGGAATTGTTGTCTCGGTCTTCTCTACATGGGGCGACCTGTTTGAGTCAATGATGAAGCGCTCGCTCGGAGTCAAAGACTCGGGCAAACTGATTCCCGGACACGGCGGCATACTCGACCGCATCGACTCGCTGCTTTTCGTCGCACCGGTCACCGTCATCTATCTGTTGCTACTACATATGCTCTAAAAGCGTTATCACCAAATTTCATCACCATGAAAAACAAATACCGCGCATTAGCCGCAGCTGTCTGCCTGACAGCGCCCCTGCTGTCACAGGCGGCCTTGAGAGTCAACCAGGCGGGTTATCTGACAGATGACCTTAAAAGTGCCGTCTACCTCGGCAATCTGAACCCTTCGGATGTCTCATTCTCGATTTCGGGCCTCGAAGGCGTAGCCGAAGTCGACAGTGTTGTCACAGGAGCGCCATGGGAACCAGCCGACTACTCGGCACGCATATGGTTCTCGTCGCTCACGACTCCGGGCGACTATGTGCTCGCAATGAAAGACCGCAACGGAGCCGTGCTCGATGTCATCAGATTCTATATCGGCGACGACGCCTATACCCGCAACGGTCTCTATGAACTGCCGCTCAACTATATCCGTCAGCAACGTTGCGGCTATAACCCCGTGCTCGGCACCACATGCCACACCAACGACGGTTTTGTGGTCGAGAGCGACAGCATCGACGGACGCCATTACGACGTCACCGGCGGCTGGCACGACGCCTCAGACTATCTGCAATACCTCACTACATCGGCAAACTCAGTCTACCAAATGCTTTACGGCTATCTGAAAAGCCCTACTGTCTGGAGTGACAACCACGACGCCCGTGGCGATAAAAATCCCAACGGTGTGGCCGACATTCTCGACGAAGCACGCTGGGGTCTGGAGTGGATGATGAAGATGAACCCCGAAGACGGCATCTATTTCAACCAGATCGCCGACGACCGCGACCACAAATACGCGGGACTGCCGGCCGGCGACAGCGTCGACTACGGTCGCGGCCCCGGACTCGACCGCCCCGTCTATACCTGCTCAAGCCATCCCACAGGTCTAATGAAATACAAAAACCGCAGCCGCGGTCTGGCTTCGTCGGTCGGCAAATTCGCCTCATCGTTTGCCCTCGGAGCCGATATTTTCGCCGGGATTGACAGCGCATTCGCCAACGAACTTTACCGCCGCGCGAAAGCGGCCTATGACATCGCGAAAGCAAACCCGGGCGAGTGCCAGACTGCACCCGGATCTTCGCCATACTTCTACGAAGAAGACAATTGGGTCGACGACCTCGAACTCGCCGCCATCTCGCTATACCGCAAAAACCGCGAAAAAGAATACATCACCGACGCCGTCAACTATGGGCGTATGGAGCCTGTGACCCCATGGATGGGTGCAGACTCTGCCCGTCATTACCAATGGTATCCCTTTGTCAACCTCGGGCATGCGCGCATAACCGAAATGACCGACGGCAAAATACGCGATGAATTCATACGCAACATACGCAGCGGTCTCGACCGCGTAACCCAACGAGGCAGTGACAACATATTCAACTACGGCATCCCCTTTATATGGTGCTCCAACAACCTTTGTGTCGCGTTCGTGACACAAGCCATGATATATCGCCAGCTAACCGGTGACAACCGCTATCTCGCCGCCGAAACCGCGGCCCGAGACTGGCTCTTCGGCCTCAATCCATGGGGGCAGACGATGATCATCGTCCCGGAGGAAATCACCAAATCAAGCCCGACAGACCCGCACGCCGCACTGAGCAACACAAGCCTCCACGGCAAAGCCGGACGCCACGCTCTCGTCGGCGGTCTTGTAGACGGACCCGTCTACACCTCCATTTTCAACAAACTATGGGGCGTGACGCTTCGACGCGACGATGCGTTCAAAGATTTTCAGAACTCGACGGTGGTCTATCACGACGACTACTCCGACTACTCGACCAACGAACCGACACTCGACGGCACTGCCTCGCTGACCTACATGCTCGGACGTCTCGCCTCGAAAAACACTAAAAGGTGACCCTTAAGCCATAAGATAATCAAAATAGGCTTAAAAAAGCCCAACGCCTGAAACTTAAATAACAATATTTTGTATCTAAGGCAAAAAGCATTATCTTTGCTATAGTCTTAGCAGATCATAAAAAAACTAACATAATACCACTGACCCAAATGGCAAATCAAGACAATCTTTTAAATGACGTTATCGCCAAAGCACAGACATGGCTTGGCGACGGATATGACGCAGAAACACGCGCAGAAGTAAAACGCATGCTTGACGCCGAAGACAAGACCGAGCTGATCGAGTCGTTCTATAAAGACCTCGAATTCGGCACAGGCGGTCTTCGCGGTATCATGGGCGCAGGCACCAACCGTATGAACATCTACACTGTAGGCGCCGCCACACAAGGTCTCGCCAACTACTTGAAAGAGGCATTCAAAGACCTCCCCGAAATCAGCGTGGTCGTCGGACATGACGTGCGCAACAACTCACGCAAGTTCGCCGAAATCGTCGCTAATATTTTCTCGGCCAACGGCATCAAAGTATATCTCTTCGACTCGTTCCGTCCGACGCCCGAGCTATCGTTTGCAATCCGCAAACTCGGCTGTCAGAGCGGCGTAAATATCACAGCCTCTCACAATCCCAAGATCTATAACGGCTATAAGGCTTACTGGAGCGACGGCGCACAGATCATCGCACCTCACGATGTCAACATCATCGACCATGTCAACCGCATCAAAAATGTCAGCGAAATCAAATTCGAGGGAAATCCCGCCAAAATAGAGATCATAGGCGACAAGATGGACAACGACTTCCTTACCGCCATCAAGACTCTATCGCTCGACCCCGAAGTGATCAAACGTCACTCTGATCTCAAGATCGTCTATACCCCCATCCACGGCACAGGTGTCAAACTCATTCCCGAATCATTGCGTCTCTGGGGCTTCACCAACATAATCCATGTTCCCGAACAGGATATTCCTTCGGGCGACTTCCCGACCGTGGCATCCCCCAACCCCGAGAACCCCGAAGCCATGGCAATGGCCATCGCCAAGGCCAAGGAAGTCGAAGCCGATCTCGTCGTTGCCTCAGACCCCGACGCTGACAGAATCGGATGTGTCATCCGCGACAACAACGGCGAATACCAGCTCGTCAACGGCAACCAGATTGTAATGATACTCCTCAACTACATCATGCGCCGCAACCGCGAGATGGGAAAACTCAACGGTAACGAATATGTAGTCAAGACTATCGTAACCACCGAGACCATCAAATCTATCGCCGACAATTATAACATCAAGATGTATGACTGCTATACCGGCTTCAAATGGATAGCTTCTGTCATCCGCGAGAATGAAGGAACGATGCGCTATCTCGGCGGAGGCGAAGAGAGCTACGGTTTCCTCGCCGAAGACTTCTGCCGCGACAAAGACTCTGTATCGGCAATCTCTCTGATGGCCGAGATATGTGCCTGGGCCAAAGACCAAGGCATGGACTTCAACGAAATGCTTCAGGACATCTACATCAAGAACGGTTTCTCTCACGAGGTAGGTATCTCTGTTGTCCGCGAGGGCAAGGCCGGCGCCGAGGAAATTCAGCAGATGATGAAAGATTTCCGCGCCAATCCGCCCAAATCACTCGGCGGCAGCCCCGTCGTCACTGTCAAGGACTATGCCGATCTCAACTGCACAGATATGACCACCGGCAATGTGACAAAGATGGATTTCCCGACGACAAGCAATGTACTTCAGTTCTTCACCGCCGACCATTCTAAAGTTTCAGTGCGCCCGTCGGGGACAGAACCCAAGATAAAATTTTACATGGAAGTCCACGACAAACTCGCCGGCAAAGACGATTACGAGCGTGCCAACCGTGACTCGGCAGCCAAAATCGAGGCTATCAAGAAAGATCTCGGCATCTGATAAAATTGAATAATATTGACGGGGCTGTTGCATTTCGACAATGGCCCCGTTACTAATATATATGGAAGTAATCTACGAAGACAACCACATTATTGTCGTCAACAAGCGTCCGGGTGAGATTGTACAGGGCGACAAGACAGGCGACAAACCGCTCAGCGAGACCGTCAAGGAGTGGATAAAAGAGACACACGCCAAACCGGGGAATGTCTTTCTCGGTGTCGTCCACCGGCTTGACCGTCCGGTCGGAGGCCTTGTCGTCTTCGCCAAGACGTCGAAGGCCTTGACACGCCTAAACGAAATGTTCCGCAAAGGCGACGTACACAAAACCTACTGGGCCATCACGCGCAACAGACCGCCGCACGACGAAGACCTGCTGACCCACTATATCACCACCGTCGAGCGTAACAACAAATCATATGCCTCTGCCACACCGAAGCCCGACGCCAAAGAATCGCGTCTGAAATACCGCCTGCTCGCATCGGGCGAACGCTATCATCTTGTCGAGGTAAACCTCCTGACAGGACGCAAGCATCAGATAAGGGTACAGATGAGCGCTATAGGCTGTCCGATTCGCGGCGATCTCAAATACGGCGACAAGCGCAGCAATCCTGACGGGAGCATATCGCTGATTGCCCGCCGCATCACTTTTGTACATCCCGTCTCGGGCAAAGAAATAGACTTGACGGCGCCTGTGCCTAATGAACGTCTGTGGACCGAACTCGCCGATGCCTCCCTAAGCCATTATCAACCAACCGACACCACATTATGACTAAAGAAGACCTCAGAATAGTATTTTTCGGCACACCCGAGTTTGCCGTCGAAAGCCTCGCGGCGCTTGTCGACAACGGCTATAACATCTGCGCCGTCGTCACAATGCCCGACAAAATCGCCGGCCGCGGCCATAAGTTGCTATCCTCACCCATAAAACAATACGCCATAGACCACGGCATCAAAGTACTTCAGCCCGAAAAGCTCAAAAACGAAGACTTTGTCGCCCAGCTGCGTTCGCTCGAAGCCGACCTGTTTATCGTCATAGCCTTCAGGATGCTGCCGGAAGTTGTCTGGACAATGCCCCGACTCGGTACATTCAACCTCCACGCCTCGCTGTTGCCCCGTTTCCGCGGCGCGGCACCCATAAACCGAGCCATCATGGCCGGCGAGACAGAAACCGGCGTCACTACCTTTTTCCTCAAACACGAGATCGACACGGGTGACATAATCGACCGCGTTCGTGTCGAAATCGGTCCTGACGAGGATGCCGGCAGTCTGCACGACCGCCTAATGGCCATAGGCGCAAGTCTGACTCTCGACACCGTCAGACACATCATCGCAGGAGATCTCAAACCAATACCTCAAGACAATTTCGCCGGAGAAACACCGACACCGGCGCCAAAGATCTTCAAAGAAACATGCCTGATCGACTGGTCACGTCCGGCACGTGAAATACACAATCATGTGAGAGGCCTCTCACCTTATCCCGCAGCCTGGACAAACCTGGCCGACACCGACGGCAGCGAGACGACGGTCAAGATTCTGAAAACACGCATCTCGGACAACATCAACCTTGCACCAGGCGAAATCAGCCTTGGCAACGGCAAAATTTATGTCGGCACCGGCTCGTCCGCCATCGAAGTCCTGCGCCTGCAACCTGCCGGCAAGAAAGTGCTCGACACGGCCGACTTTCTGCGCGGTGCCAGACTCGACAAACCCAAATTTGTTTCATAGAGCCGAACTTAACATTAGTTATAAATGTTTAATTACTATACGACAGTTTAGTAACTTAAATATACAAACCTTTTAAACTTCAACTATTATGTATAATCCTGAAGACAACGAAAACCGTCCCGAAAGCAGCCGTGAACGCTATACCATACAGCCCAGCAAGGCCCAAAAAGCTATGCGCACAATATTCGGCATCATCATGATTCTCATCTACGTCGGCATGGGTGTGCTCCTGCTGATCAACTTCTTCAACTGGGATACATCTACGGGCATGAACATCGCGCGCATCGTCGTCGGCATAGTTCTCATCATCTACGGCGTATGGCGTGCCTACCGCCAGTATGCCGGCATTGACTCAAGATACTGACCACATCTGACATACAACCTATAAGTTTCTACCGCATCATGAAATACAAATTGTTTCCACTTGTCGGCAGCCTGATTCTCGCAGTCGGGCTGACCGGCTGTCTTAAATACGAGAAGAAAGCCAATTCATCGACAACCGGCACAACAACCATAGTCTGCGACGATACCTTCCGCAACATCATGGAACAGGAAGTCGATGTCTTCGAATACCAATATCCCGATGCCCACATCCTTGCCCGATATGCCACTCAGGCCGAAGCCATCGACTCGCTGATGAGCCTCAACACAAAGACTATCGTCATCGGACGCGATCTGACCAAAGAAGAGAAAAAATATCTCAAAGGACATCGTAAAAACGTCAAGTCAAGCAAAATCGCCGTCGACGCAATCGCCTTGATTGTCAACAAAGACAACCCTTGCAGCATGATGACAACCAAAGAGGTCGCCGACATACTCTCGGGCTCGTCGCGCTACTGGAACGACATTGAGCCGAGCGAACTCGGCGAGATCGCCATCATCTTCGACAACAAGAACTCGAGCCTCGTCAGCTACATGCGCGACTCTCTTCTCAACGGCGGTGAGCTCGGCCCCAACGTATACGCCCAGGGCTCTATCCCGGCTGTCTATGAAGCCGTCGAGAAAAACGTCAACGCCATCGGCGTTCTTGGCGTCAGCTGGATAACTTCCGACATGAGTTCGGTCGAGATCACACAGGAAGAACTTGCTCAATCGGTGCTCTCCGACGAGCCTGTTCAGGGAGCTACCCTCAACCAGAATTTCAAAGTTCTTAAACTACGTCGTCCCAACGAAGTTACAGCTTATAAGCCCTATCAGGAGAACATCTTCAACGGCACATATCCGCTATTCCGCCAGATCTATATGATCACCACAGGCGTTTCGGGCAGCCTCGCCAGCGGCTTCTACAGCTTCGTCACCGGCGACATAGGCCAAAAGATAATAATGAAGACCGGCATCATGCCGGCCCGCATGCGTATCCAGGTTGTCGAGGTCAGCAAATAACTCATATTCAACATAACTGTACACGCCCCGGAAGTCAAAAACTTTCGGGGCGTGTATCATTGATGCTCTATCATGTAAAACAAAACGTCAGGGCGACAATTATGGAATTGCCGCCCTGTCTATATATCTTCTTATCCTCGTGCGTCGAATTATAATTCTGCCACGCCGGCAAGAGCGGGATCAATCATGATGCGGCCGCAATATTCGCAGACGATGACTTTCTTGTGAAGACGGATCTCCATCTGCTTCTGCGGCGGGATGCGGTTGAAACAGCCGCCACAGGCATTACGCTGAACATAGACGATGCCGAGACCGTTGCGGGCATTCTTGCGGATACGTTTGAATGCCGTCAGTGTACGTTCGTCAATCTGAGGCTCGAGAGCTTTGGCTTTCTCGCGGAGGTTCTCTTCTTCCTGACGTGTCTCGCTGACGATCTCGTCAAGCTCGTTGCGTTTTTCATCGAGGATATGAGTCATGTCGGCGAGTTTCTCGCGGGTAGTCTCGATTTCGGCCTTTTTGTTCTCGATGGCGCGGCTATATTCGTTGATATGTTTTTCGGCAAGCTCAATCTCGAGTGACTGAAATTCGACTTCTTTTGTGAGAAGGTCAAACTCGCGGTTGTTGCGGACGTTGTCGAGCTGTTCTTTATATCTGTCGATCAGACTGCGGCAAGAGTTGATTTTCTCTTTTTCCGACACGAGGCTGTTGTTAAGCTCGTCGATCTCGCGTGAGTAGTTTTCGACACGTGTCTGCAGGCCGGCAATATTGTCTTCAAGATCTTTGACTTCGAGAGGAAGCTCACCGCGAATAGTCTTGATGCGGTCGATTTCCGAGAGTATTGTCTGCAGCTCATAAAGCGATTTCAGACGCTGCTCGACGCTTGAGGTTTGCTCGTTTTTGTTATCGATAGCCATGTATTAAATATATTTTATTGGATTTTGTTCTGTTTCTGAATAATAGGTTGCAAAGTTAGGAAATTTTTCCTTAATAACGCGATAAAAAATCTCTTTTGTGCACGATTCGCTCTCATAATGGCCTATGTCGATGATTAGAATGTCGTTTCCATAATCGACAAAGTCGTGATAGCGTATGTCTGACGAGATATAGGCCTGTGCACCACCCCGAAGCGCGGCACTGATAAATTCTCCGCCCGAACCGCCACACAAAGCTATGCGTCTGATAGGCGTGTCGCTCATGGCCAAACCCGAGCAACGCGCTATCGGCGAATCAAATGCGTCTTTGACTTTAGCTATCAACGCCGACGGTGTCACGGCTTCGTCGAAGACGGCCCGAAGGCCGAGACCTATACGGCTGTCGGTGTCTTCGATGTTGGCATAACTGAATCCATGCAGCCTGTCACCGAGCGATTCGGCAAGGCGCTCACCTATCGTTGCGGCGTTGGCACGTGCTGCCACGGCACTTATGACGGCGACATCGCTGTCACGCACCTCCGATAAGGGATCTTCAACGCCAAGTGGCATCTCAGACGAAACCGCATCTACCGACACTGTTTTTATCTCACTGAGACCATATGTATCGGCAAGATCGAAAAACGAGATTAATGCCGTTGGGGCAGCTTCACGGTCGACGGTGACCGAGACTCTGACGTTGAGCCCGCGCAACGGTGACAGCACTCCGTCGGGACGTGCACCAAGGCGTCGCGCCATCTCATAGCTCACGCCGCCGACAGCGCTGTCGGCGGCCGTGTGCGACGAGTAGACCGTTATGCCGTTTCTGATGGCCAAAGCTACAGCCTCTTCAACGGGAGTATTACCGGTGATGCGCTTCAGACCTTTGAATATCAAGGGATGATGCGACACGATGAGATTACAGCCACGGTTGACGGCCTCGTTAACTACAGCCGGGGTGACATCGACGCAGAGCAGCACACCGGTGCATTCGGCTCGCCGCGAACCGACCTGAAGGCCTGTGTTGTCCCAGCTCTCCTGAAGGACAGGAGGGGCAAACTCTTCGATTGCCGATATAATATTACCGTTGAGCATCTGTCAGGCTTTGTCTTCTTTGACAAGGTCGATGGCAAGCTCGTCGAGCTGCTTCTGATCGAGAGGCGCGGGGGCGTCGAGCATAACGTCGCGGCCGCTGTTGTTTTTGGGGAAAGCGATGCAGTCGCGTATGCTGTCGAGACCGGCGAAGAGCGATACCCAGCGGTCGAGGCCGTAGGCGAGACCTCCGTGAGGCGGTGCGCCAAACTTGAAGGCATTCATCAGGAAGCCAAACTGCTCCTGAGCTTTCTCGGGAGTGAAACCGAGTATCTCGAACATCTTGGCCTGAAGCTCGCTGTCGTGGATACGTATAGAACCGCCGCCGACTTCGACTCCGTTAATGACCATATCGTAGGCATCGGCGCGCACTGCCGCGGGGTCGCTGTCGAGAAGGGCGATATCCTCATCCTTGGGATGGGTGAAAGGATGGTGCATGGCCATGAGGCGCTGCTCTTCGTCGCTCCACTCAAACATCGGGAAATCGACAACCCAGAGACATGCAAATTTGTTTTTGTCGCGCAAACCGAGCTGACGACCCATCTCGAGACGTAGCTCGCAGAGCTGTTTGCGTGTCTTCATGGCATCATCGCCGCTCATTATTAGGATGAGGTCGCCCGGCTCGGCTTCCATGGACGCCTTGAGCTTCTGCAAAATTGCCTGATCATAAAATTTGTCGACCGACGATTTGACGTTACCGTCAGCCTCGACACGCGCATAGACCAGACCTTTGGCGCCGATTTGAGGACGTTTGACATAGTCGGTCAGCGCATCGAGTTGTTTGCGGGTATACGATGCCGCGCCTTTTGCATTGATCGCACCTATATATGCGGCGTTGTCGAATACACTGAAACCGTGGCCCTGCATTATGTCTTTGATTTCGACAAAACGCATGCCGAAGCGCAGATCGGGTTTGTCACTGCCGTAATATTTCATGGCATCGGCCCAGGGCATTCTGATGAACGGATCCGGCAGCTCGATGCCGCGGATTTCTTTGAAGAGATGTTTGGCCATGCCTTCGAAAAGCTCGATGACATCGTTCTGCTCGATAAAGCTCATCTCGCAGTCTATCTGGGTAAACTCAGGCTGGCGGTCAGCGCGGAGATCTTCATCACGGAAGCACTTGACAATCTGAAAGTAACGGTCCATACCTGACACCATCAGCAACTGCTTTAGCGTCTGGGGCGACTGGGGCAGCGCGTAGAACTGTCCGCGGTTCATACGCGACGGCACGACAAAATCACGGGCGCCTTCGGGAGTCGAGCCCACGAGCATCGGGGTCTCGATTTCAAGAAATCCCTTGCTGTCGAGATAGCGGCGAACCTCCATCGTCATCTTGTGACGCAGCTCAAGATTGCGGCGCACGGCTTCGCGACGCAGGTCGAGGTAGCGGTATTTCATTCTGAGGTCATCGCCGCCGTCGGTGTCGTTCTCGATGGTAAACGGCGGCACTTCGCTCGGGTTAAGAATATTAATCTCTTTAGCAAGAATCTCGATGTCGCCTGTGGGCATATGGGGGTTCTTGTTGGTACGCTCGGCAACAGTGCCTTTGACCTGAACGACGTATTCACGTCCGAGCCGGCCGGCGGCGTCATTGAGAGCCTTGTCGAGCTCGTCGTTGAAAACTATCTGTGTGATGCCGTAACGGTCGCGCATGTCGATAAAAGTCATACCGCCCATTTTGCGGCTGCGCTGCACCCATCCGGCAAGCGTTACCTCTTTACCGGCATCGCTGAGACGGAGTTCTCCGCATGTATTCGTTCTGAACATATCTGTTGTTAATTTTGATATTCTTAAAATAACTTACAAAGGTAATATTTTTTTAGAAAAAAGTCAACGTTTAAAATTTTAAGCGTAAATTTGTAGGAAGAATCAACCAACAACTAATGACTGAAGACGATATAAACCTCTTTGACGGCAATGAAGACATTGTCGTAGAAACCGAATATACCGAAGACGACATCAGGACCCTCGACTGGAAGGAGCATATCCGCCGACGTCCGGGCATGTATATAGGCAAGCTCGGCGACGGCACAAACTCTGACGACGGCATCTACGTGCTGCTCAAAGAAGTGCTCGACAACTCTATCGACGAACACATGATGGGCTTCGGCAAGATTGTCAACGTCGATGTGTCGGCCGAGAGCGCCACCATCAGAGACTTCGGCCGAGGCATACCCCTGGGCAAGCTCGTCGACGTCGTGTCGAAAATGAACACCGGCGGTAAATACGACTCCAAGGCTTTCAAGAAATCGGTCGGACTAAACGGGGTCGGCCTCAAGGCCGTAAACGCCCTGTCGACCGAATTTATCGCCACGAGCTACCGCGACGGTATGATGAAATGCGTCCGTTTTGTCTGCGGTGAACTCGTCGAGGAGTTTGAGCTTGAGCCGACCGACGAACCCAACGGCACCTGTGTCTCGTTCACACCCGACCGTACCATATTCCGCGACTACCGTTTCCTTGACGAATTCATAACGCCGCTGGTCAAGAACTATACATTTCTCAACACCGGCCTTGCGATTGTCTTCAACGGGCGCCGCCTGATATCGCGCAACGGCTTGCTCGACCTGCTCCAGACCGCTCTGACCTCCGAACCCCTCTACCCTATAATCCACCTCAAGGGCGACGACATCGAAATAGCCCTGACTCATGTCAACCAATACGGCGAGGAATACTATTCGTTTGTCAACGGACAGCACACGACTCAGGGCGGCACACACCTCACCGCTTTCAAAGAAGCCGTGTCGCGCACGATGAAAGACTACTTCGGGCGCAACTTCGAATACTCCGACATACGCAACGGCATGGTCGCGGCCATCGCCCTCAAGGTCGAAGAGCCGATATTCGAATCTCAGACCAAGAATCGTCTGGGCTCGAGAGACATGGGGCCTGAAGGCCCGACAGTCGCCAAATTCATTGGCGATTTCGTAAAAAAAGAGCTCGACGACTATCTTCACCGAGATCTCGAAGTGGCCAAAGTCATACTTAAAAAAGTACAGGATAGCGAGCGGTCGCGCAAAGCAATGGCCGGCATAGCCAAACTCGCGCGTGAGAAATCAAAGAAGGTAAACCTCCACAACAAAAAGCTGCTCGATTGTCGCGTGCATCTCAATGATGTCAAAGGCGACGAAGACCTCAAACTCGCATCGTCGATCTTCATCACCGAGGGCGACTCTGCAGCCGGATCAATCACAAAGATACGCAACGTCGACACCCAGGCTGTCTTCTCGCTGAGAGGCAAGCCTCTCAACACCTTCGGTCTGACCCAGAAAGTAGTCTACGAAAACGATGAGTTCAATTGTCTTCAGGCCGCTCTCAACATCGAAGGCGGCATCGACGAACTGCGCTACAACAACGTCATCATAGCCACCGATGCCGACGTCGACGGCATGCATATACGCCTGCTGCTGATAACGTTCTTCCTCCAGTTCTTCCCCGACCTTATCAAGAAAGGACACGTATACGTACTGCAGACCCCTCTGTTCAGGGTAAGAAACAAGAAAACAGCGCGCCGCGGCAGCAAAAAAGCCGGCGACGAGACATACTATTGTTATAACGATGACGAACGCGTCACAGCCATCAACAAACTGGGCGAAAACGCCGAAATCACACGATTCAAAGGTCTCGGCGAGATCTCGCCTGAAGAATTCAAAGACTTCATAGGCGAAGATATGCGTCTCGACCGCGTCACCCTTAAAAAAGAAGACGGCGTCGCCGGACTCCTTGAGTTCTACATGGGCAAGAACACCATGGAGCGCCAGCGTTTCATCATCGACAACCTTATTATAGAAGATGACTCACAGATCAGCTGACAACACCGGCAGCCGACGCGTCGCGTTGTTTGCCGGATCGTTCAATCCGTTTACCGTCGGCCACGACTCGATCGTGCGTCGCGGTCTCGGCCTGTTCGACAGAATAATAATCGGCGTCGGACACAACCATGCCAAAACCGACGATGACATCGACGCCCGCGTGGACGCAATCAAAAAGCTATATACCGGCATAGATGCCGTCGAAGTCAGGCCATACAGCTGTCTCACCGTCGACTTCGCCCGACAGTGCGGCGCCCGATACCTCCTGCGAGGCATGCGCAGCGTCAAAGACTTCGAATATGAGCGCGATATGGCTGACATAAACCGCCGGCTCACAGGCATCGAGACAGTGATACTCTTCACACTGCCCGAGCATGCCGCCATCTCGTCGTCGGTCGTGCGCGAACTCGAAAGCTACGGACACGACGTCACTAAATTTTTACCCTGAAACAGCGGGTGTTTCCACAATCTACAACACAACAGACAATGACATTCAAGACAATTTTAGCCGCCGCCATGGCTTGCCTGCCGTTTATCGGCGCCGGCGCCAAAACAATAGAACTGCAGCCCGACCAGAAACTGCGCATGGCCGCGGCCCTCATAGAAAACTATTACGTTGACGAGGTCGACGGCGGCAAAGTGGCCGAAGAAGCCATAATCGCCATGCTCAAGACCCTCGACCCCCACTCTGTCTACAGCAACGCCGAGGAGACACGCGAGCTGACGGAACCGCTCGAAGGCAAATTCAGCGGCATCGGCATCCGTTTCAACATGTCGACCGACACGGTCTACGTCATCCAGACCGTTGCCGGAGGTCCGTCAGAGCGCGTCGGCATACGTCCGGGCGACCGCATCGTCATGGCCGGTGACAGTCTCATAGCCGGGCGCAAAATGGGCAACACAGCCGTCATGAAGATTCTCCGCGGCGAAAAAGGCTCTAAAGTCAACCTCAAAGTCAAACGCGGCGACTCGCCCGAACTCATCGACTTCATCGTCACACGCGACGACATACCCATCTACAGCGTCGACGCAGCCTATATGGTCGACCCTCAGACCGGCTATATACGCATCAGCCGCTTCGCCGAAGACACAGCCAAAGAGACAGCCCGCGCCATCGAGAAACTGATGAAACGGGGCATGAAAAAACTCATCATAGATCTTCAGGACAATACCGGCGGCTATCTCGGCGCCGCCGTAGAGCTTGCGTCGCTCTTCCTCGACGCCGGCGATCGCGTAGTCTACACCAAAGGCCTCCACTCAGAGCCGATGCACTTCGACCTCGACCGCCGGGGCCCGCTAAGCGAGATGCCTTTGGTCGTCCTCGTCAACCAGTATTCGGCATCGGCGTCCGAGATTCTCGCCGGCGCCCTCCAGGACAACGACCGCGCTGTTATCGTCGGCCGGCGCACATTCGGCAAAGGGCTCGTGCAACGCCCGTTCCCCTTCCCTGACGGCTCTATGATACGATTGACAACAGCCCGCTACTATACACCATCGGGCCGCTCGATTCAGAAACACTACGACAAAGGTCAGGGCGAGGAATATCAGCTCGACATGCTCAACCGCTACAACAGCGGCGAGCTTTTCCATGCCGACAGCATACAACTCGTCGACTCTCTCAAATACGAGACAATCCGCAGCAAGCGCACGGTATACGGCGGAGGTGGCATACTCCCCGACGAGTTCGTTCCTGTCGACACCACCTATTTTACGCGCTATTTCCGCGACCTCGTCGCCAAAGGTGTCATAAACACATTCACACTCAACTATGTCGACTCTCACCGCGAGGAGCTTTTGAAAAAATATAAGAACGAAGACGCTTTTGTGACCGGATTTACCGTCTCACCCGCGATAATCAAAGACCTTATCGATGCCGGTGAGAAAGCGGGGATCGCGCTCGATTCGGCCCAATATCAACGGTCAGAGCCTTACCTCAAAGCCAACATCAAGGGTGTCATCGGCATGGATCTGTTTGAAGACGCTTCATTCATACGGCCTGTCAACGACCTGTTGCCGGAATATCGCACCGCCCTCGACATCATCGGTGACAATAAACATTACCGCGACATTCTTGAGGGCAAAGACAAGAAAACGACATACACCAACATCGAGACTTCCGTCGCCGCACCCACACCCGCAGCTGACAATAATTAAACATACGGCGCCCCCTGCTCTGATGGTAGATTGAGAGTGTATTTTTGTACCAACGATGTCAATGTTCGTCTGACATCGGTTTGGTCGGTTTAGACGCGCGGGGATGTCTGCCGCAATAGCTATATTGGGGTGAGTTTGAGGGGGATGAGGATGGGGAGTAGCGCATAATTGCT
>CAJTKG010000036.1 GCA_910576935.1 uncultured Muribaculaceae bacterium | reverse complement strand
GCAATTTTAGTGATAAATGCACAAAACTCTATGCACAATTTTTGGTGTAAAAATTGGTCCAATTAGGCAGATTAGTCAACTTATAGTCAAAACATTAGTGGTTGATGCAAGGGTTAAAAATTCTTGCTCCATGCGCCGTGGGTTCCGTGCGAGGGATCATTGCGGCTCACGCTACAAACCAAAGCGCTGTGTCAAACCCAAATTTGACACAGCGCTTTATCAGATATCTGTCGGATGTTTATTTCGTCAGACCAGAGTAGTCTTTTGAATAGCGGAGCATCTGAGGCATGTAACCTTCGGTATAATCAACCTTGACGTCGACAATCTCACCGTCTTTGATGACGGGGGTATAGACGGGATTGACAAAGCCTTTGTAAGGCGCGATGTCGAGTTTGGCATAACGGTCGAGCACTTCGCGGTGAAGTTCGGGATCGACTTTGACGGCATATTTCTCGACAAGGTCACGGCCGGCGGCATAATCGCCTTCGCTCTTGATGCGCTGAACCTCGGTGAGGAGTTGGCCGAAGAGATCGCGGAGCGCTTCGTAGTCGTTGATCCTGATATAAGTCTTGCCGTCTTTTTTAACCATCTCGATGACGTTGGCGTCACGACCGTGTTCATAGGCCCATTCGGCGATGAGTTTGCGGTTGCGCATATGGGCTTCCTCGACATCTTTACCCGGCTCGATGCGCATAAGCTGAGTCATCATGCCGTTAAGGATATATTTGTAATATTCGGCTTTGTAAGCCTCGGGGTTGTCGAGCAGACCGATCTCGACGAGTTTGGGGTCGGCGAGATAATAGAGGGCGAAGAGGTCGGCACGGGCTTCCTCGAGAGTCGAGCCGTGGGCTTTGAGCGCATCAGGGTCAACACCGGGAAGGAGCTTGCCCGACCCGTGGCCGAGACACTCGTGGAGGTCGGTGTGGAGATTGTCGGTGATGAAGAGATAATCGTCGAGGAGCTTGCGTGTAGGTTCGTCGATAACAAACTCCTCGTTGAAGCCGTTGCCGTGCGAGGCTTCGTCGTAGGCCTGTGTGATGTTCTCAAGAGTCACAGATTTCGAGCCGTGGGCGGCACGAATCCAGTTTGAATTCGGGAGATTGATGCCGATAGGTGTCGACGGATATGAGTCGCCGGCAAGGATGGCGGCTGTGATAACCTTGGCACTGACGCCTTTGACCTTATCTTTCTTGAAACGCGGGTCAACGGGCGAGTTGTCTTCAAACCACTGGGCATCGGCGCTGAGCACTTCTGTGCGACGGCTTGCCTCGTTGTTTTTAAAGTTGACAATAGACTCCCATGCGCCTGTCATGCCGAGGGGGTCGCCGTAGCTTTCGATGAAACCGTTGATGAAGTCGACCTGCGACGCGGTGTCTTCGGCCCAGATGATCGAGTAGTCGTCGAAGGTCTTTAGATCGCCGGTCTTGTAATAGTCGATGAGTGTGGCTATTGTCTTGCGCTGTGCATCATTCTCGGCATATGGCATCGCTTTTTCAAGATTGTCAATGATGTGGGCGATGGCATCGCTGTAGAGACCGCCGAGGCGATAGACCTGCTCGACGACTTTGCCGTCTTCTTTGACAACACGGCGGTTGAGGCCGTAGCTTACCGGGGTCTCAGTGTCATCTTTCATCGAGGCATAGAAAGCTTCGACCTCGTCTTGAGTCACTCCGGCATAAAGGTTATTGGCCGATGTCATGATGAGATCCTGACCTTCGGCCTGATTGACGCGTTTGACGGCGACGGCGGGATTGAAGATTATCTCGAAGATAGTGTCACGGTCGGCGGTCCAGGCACCTTCACCGAGTCGGTCGACCTCGGCGGCGAGGAAGTCACGCGAGAAGCCCGGAGTAAACTTATCGGTCGAATAATGGTGATGGATGCCGTTGGCAAATTCGACCTGCTTGAGATACTGCTCGAAGGCCTTGTAGTCGGCGCTGTTGCGGTCGCCGGAGTAGTTTGTGTAGACACCTTCGAGCATCTGACGTATCTTGAGGTTATACTCATTGTTCTGATCCCAGAGGATGTCACGCCCCCAAAGAGCGGCCTCTGTAAGATAGTAGACCAGCCGTTTCTGATCGAGCGAAAGACTGTCGAAGTCGGGCACTTTGTAGCGCAGGACCTCGATGTCGGCGAAACGGTCGACCGTGTAGTCAAACTCCTCGTTCTCGGCTTTGCCGCCTTTGTTGCAAGAGGTCAGCATAATAGCGCTTGCTGTCATCAATGTCAGTAGTTTTTTCATTTGGATGAATATTGTTTGTAATCAGTTATTCTACATATAATATGAGACCTTTGAGATACTCGCCCTCGGGATGATATATATTTACCGGATGGTCGGCCGGCTGGGTGAGTTGATGGAGGATTCTCACACGACGCCCTGTCTGAGCGGCGGCAGAGAATACGGCCAGACGGAACTGCTCTTTAGACACGGCCTGCGAGCACGAGAATGTAAAAAGTACGCCGCCCGGGGCTATCTTCTCAAAGCCCAAAGCATTGAGACGCTGATAGCCGCGCAGAGCATTTCGCAGGGCGCTGCGGTGTTTGGCAAACGCCGGCGGGTCGAGAACGATGAGGTCATACTCACCCTTGTCCATAGCCTCAAGATATTTGAAGGCATCCTCGGCCACGGCAGTGTGACGCTCGTCGCCGAGGAAGTTGAGCTCGACATTGGCGCGCGTCAGTGTGACGGCCTTGGCCGAACTGTCGACCGAGCAGACTTTGGCAGCGCCGCCGCGCATGGCATAGAACGAGAAGCCTCCGGTGTAGCAGAACATGTTGAGCACACGGCGGCCGGCCGAATATTTTTCGAGCAGACTGCGGTTGTCGCGCTGGTCGACAAAGAAGCCGGTCTTCTGACCGCGCAGCCAGTCGACATGAAATTTCAGACCGTTCTCCATGGCGATATCGGTCTCGAAATCGCCGATGATATACTGATTCTGCGGGTCGAGGCGCGCCTTATAAGGCAATGTTGTCTCTGATTTATAATAGACGTTTCTGATGTCAACGCCGTCAAGCTCGAC
This sequence comes from uncultured Muribaculaceae bacterium, assembly GCA_910576935.1. GTDB lineage: Bacteria > Bacteroidota > Bacteroidia > Bacteroidales > Muribaculaceae > CAG-873. Next base: position 22,101 of record CAJTKG010000036.1, on the reverse strand, counting down.
GAGAGCCCGGGCGATAATGTCGCGCGAATAGTGCATGCCAGGCGAATGAGCCTGGACTACAGCCGTGTGACCGTAAATATCAACGACCAGACCGGGCAGAAAATCGCCCTCGCCATGGACAAGGCGGTAGGCCGTATTGTCAGGGCGCGTCAGTCGGAGGGTCAGGCGAAGCCTCAGGGCCTCGGCGAGGCGTTGCTTGAAAAAGGCGGCGTCGACAGGAGTGTCGTCGAACGACAGCATCCTGACGGCGATGCTGCCGATCTGGAAGTGGCCCACGCCCATGACACGACCGTCACAGGCGACGACTCTGACGAGCGAACCTTCGTCGATGTCATCGGGCATTGCTGTCAAAGCACCCGAGAACACCCACGGATGAAAACGGTCGAGCGACTCTTCTTTGCCGCGGCGCAGACGCAAGTCTTTTACGGGATATGGATTTATCTCTGTCATTATTTTATCAATAGTCTGTAAATATCGTTACCGTTGGCATAGATAAGCAGCAGGAACAGAAACGCCATGCCAACCATGTTGGCATACTCGAGGAACTTCTCGCTCGGTTTGCGGCGTGTGACAATCTCGACGAGAAGGAAAAGCGTATAACCACCATCGAGCGCCGGGATGGGTATTATGTTCATAAACGCGAGGATGACCGACAGGAATGCCGTAATCTGCCAGAAAGAATACCAGTTCCACGTATCAGGGAAAAGGCTGCCGAGAGTGCCGAAACCGCCGACGCTCTGAGCGCCCTCTTTGCTGAACAGGAGTTTAAGTGAGGAGACATAACTCGTGAGACGGTCGACGCCGATCTCCCAGCCGCGCGGTATCGAGCCGAGGAGCGAGTATTCGACGGTCTCGACCTCGAATATCTCGTCGGGCGAAAGCATCTGTATACCTATCTTGCCGGCGGCGCTGACAGCCACATCGGCCACGGTTGCCTTGCCGTCGCGGATGATGCCGAGAGCGACGACCGAGTCCTTGACCGCCTGCAGAGCCGGCATAAACTCAGAGATAGCCGGCGTCAGAGTCGAACCGACACTGACGATGCGGTCGCCGGGGAGGAGACCCGCTTTCTCGGCCGGCTCGCCGTTGACGGTCTTGGCGACAACGACGGGGATGCGCACTGTCATAGGGCGGTAGTCGCTGCCCTTCGTGGCTATTGTCTTGAGCAGATCGTCGGTGACAGTGAGCGCGACAGTATCTTTCTTATCGCGCAACACCTCAACCACGGCGCCGGGCTGCATGATGTCCCAGGCGACACTATAGTCTTTGGCGTCGAGCCGACGGCCGTTGAGCGACAAGAGCATATCGCCGTCGCGGAAACCAGCGTCATGCATCTCGGCACTGAAATCCATGCCTTCGGTCATAGCGCTGAAAGGCACGACACGGTCGCCCCAATGGAAAGCTATGCCCGCATAGATGACGATGGCAAGAATGAAGTTGAACAGGACACCGGCAACCATGACAAGCAGACGCTTGTAGGCCGCTTTAGACCTGAACTCCCACGGCTGGGGCTCTGACTCGAGGTCCTTGCTGCTTTTGGTCTCGTCGACCATGCCGGCGATGTCACAGTAGCCGCCGAGAGGCAGCCAACCGAGACCGTAGACGGTATCGCGCCATGTAGGTTTGCCGTCGGCTCGCGGCTCACGCGGTTTGCCGACCTTGAAAGTGAGCCACGATGTCTCGCTGCCGTTCTTGTCATAGGCGATGACTTTGACGACACCTTCGAGCGGATAATATTTAAGCAACGAGAAACCGGGATTGAAAAACAGGTAAAACCGGTTGACCCTGATGCCGAAAATACGGGCAAAGATATAGTGTCCGAACTCGTGGACGGTGACGAGTATCACCAGGGCCACGACGAGTTGGAGTGCTTTGATCCAGAATGATTCCATTTATTATTGTCTTTTTCTATTTAATTCACATTAATCAGAGACTCGGCGTATGCGCGTGTCTCGCTGTTTGTAGTCACATAGTCGTCAAACGACGGCTCGGCGATAAAGGGTATGTGGCCGAGCGATTTCTCGATAAGATCGTAGATGTCATAGAAGCCGATGCGGTCACGCAGGAACGCAGCCACGGCAATTTCGTTGGCGGCGTTGATGATGCAGGCCGTATTACCGCCGCGGTCGAGGGCATGACGCGCGAGAGTAAGACAGGGAAAACGCTCATAGTCGGGCTTCTCGAATGTCAGCGTCGCCAAACGGTCAAGTGTGAGCGGAGCCTCGACACCGTCAAGACGGCCGGCCTCGCCCAAGGCATAGGCTATCGGCAGTTTCATGTCGGGACAGCCGAGCTGCGCCTTTATTGCACCGTCACGGAACTCGACCATCGAGTGGATGATAGACTGGGGATGTACGACGGCTTCTATCGCCGAAGCATCGACGCCGAAAAGCCATCGGGCCTCGATGATCTCGAAAGCTTTGTTCATCATCGTGGCAGAGTCGACCGTTATTTTGGCACCCATCGACCAGTTGGGATGTTTAAGTGCGTCGCAGGCTTTGGCTGTGGCGATTCGGCCGCGGGCCCACTGTCTGAAAGGACCGCCGGAAGCGGTAATGATCAGACGTCGCACACTCGCCGGGTCTTCACCGACGAGACACTGGTATATGGCCGAGTGTTCCGAATCGACAGGATATACCTTTGACGCCGAATCTTCAAGCAGCCGATTGATATATTCGCCGGCCACGACGAGAGTCTCTTTGTTTGCCAGAGCTATGTCTTTGCCGGCGCGTATGGCGCTGACAGTCGGCACAAGTCCGCTATAGCCGACAGTTGCCGTGACGACAGTGTCGACATCGTCGCGGGTGACTGCGGCGGCAAGTGCCTCAGGCCCCGCGGCCGTCTCAATGCCCAACGGGGCAAGAGCTTCGCGGAGCCGGGCGTAAAGAGCAGTGTCGGCGATAACGGCGAGTTGCGGGCGATGTCGACGCGCAAGCTCAATTAGTCTGTCGACTTTTGAACCGGCGGAGATGACGGTTGCCCGATAAATGTCGGGATGACCGGCTATGATATCAAGAGTCTGGGTGCCTATCGAGCCTGTGGCTCCGATGACGGCTATTTTTTTGCGATTGTCCACTTCGCTGCTGTTTCGTTTTAAGGATTAGCTAAAAACCGATATAATCGGCCGGTGCCAGGGCTATGCCTCCGTGCCATAACTCGAAGGCCATGACCTCGTCAGGCGCTGTGTGGCCGATGCGCTGACCGGCGACGACCTTGTCGCCCGGTTTGGCAAAAACATCGTCAAGACCGTTATATATCGATAAAAAATCATTGGGGTGCTGGATGATGACCACAGAGCCGTGTCTGTCGCCGGAGTTGACGACACTCACAACCGAGCCGCGATAGATGGCCGAGACGGGAAGTGTAGCCTTTGACGAAACTTTTGCGACGGTGGCATCAGACTCGACCTCGGGCTGGACGCCCGATGCTACGGGGCTATAGAAGACCATCGACTCGGCGGCTATGGGAGAAAGGACCGAGAGGTTGAAACGCTCGGCTTCTTCAAACTGTCTCACAAAAAGGCGCTCGGCCTCTGACGTCGCGATTATGGTGTCGTCGATATTGCCTGGAACAGACAGCTCGCGGCGTGCTCTGTCGGGATCGATATCGCCGAGCATCACCGACCGGATGTTGGCGACATAGGCGTCATTGGCTCTGACACGCTGAGTCAGAGAGTCGAGACGCAGCGCCATCGAGACATAGCCGGAGCGCAGATCGCCTTTCAGTTGCCCGGGAAGAAACCCGCGGACGGGCGTATAGAAAAGGATCACAAAAAAAAGCGCCGCCACGGAAGCCAGCACGACAGCCGAGAAAAGAATCACTCTCACGCGCGTAAAGCGTATGGTCCACACGCGATTGAATGTATTTTCGCTTATGAAATCGAGACGGTAACGCCTGGGGTTGGAATAGTCGCCGCGCAACGCCCCGAAGCGCGACGGGCGTCGACGGCGCATATCTTTCTGACGCTGTGTTTTTTCTTGTGATTTCATCATCACAAAATTAATAAATCGGCCTTTAATTGCCAAAAATATTAACTTTTGACAACCTTTATATGAACAAACCTAAAATTGGGGTGTTATCAATTCATAAAGCAATCTAAAAACGAGAGTCTGCCAAAGAATAGTTTCAGCTTTATGATTTATGAAAATAAAAACAATAAATAATTACGTCTAACAAAAAACTACAGAAATGAAAAAGAATGTGCTTTGGGCTTTCGCTGCATGCAGCGCAATGCTTTTACCGGGAATCAACGCTAACGCACAGGAAAGCGTCGTCGTCACCGAAGATGTCATGACGGTCACAGAGGTGCCATGCAAGACCCATTACTATTCATCAAATCGCGACAACTGGTTCATTCAGATCGGCGCAGGTATCAACGGAACGTTTGTAGAGAATTCACACTCTAAAATCAAAGACCCCCACCATCAGATGACTGTGGCCTACAACTTCGGCTTCGGCAAGTGGATTTCACCCTATCTGGGATGGCGCATTTCATTCCTCGGAGGCCCGATCCACTGGAATCAGGGAGAATTCCGCAAAGCCAAATATGCCAACGCCAACGTTGACTTCATGTGGGATATGTTCAATTCGTTCCACGGCGTCAATTCGCGCAGAGTCTTCTCTATCGTGCCTTTCGTAGGTCTCGGCGGCACATTCATGTGGGACTTCAGCCACACGACCGACATCATCGGCCACGACGGCAAGCCCAAATCGAATTCATGGACACTTCCCGTATCGGCCGGTCTTCAACTGCGCTTCCGCCTTTGCAAATATGTCGACTTCTTTGCCGAGGGCCGCGCACAGTTATACGGCGACAACTGGAACAACACTGCCTACGGCCGTCCTATCGACATCAACCTCACAGCAATCGGCGGTTTCTCGTTCAATATCGGCGGCTGCGACTTCAAGAGCTACAATCCCTGTGATTATGTAGGTTATATCAACAATCTCAACGGTCAGGTCAACGATCTTCGCGCAGCTCTGGCCACAAGTGCAGCAGCTCTCGCAGCAGCCGAGGCTCAGCTCCCGTGTCCCGAAGTTCAGGAAACCGTGGAAGTGACCGAAGTAGGCCCGCTGATGGCAACCGTACGCTTCTCGCTCAACTCAGCCCGCATCCGCGACGAGGAGATGGTCAATGTATACAATGTGGCACAGTATCTTAAAGACAATCCCGACCAGACAATCGTCATCGCCGGCTATGCCGACAAAGACACCGGCACAAGCGACTACAACATGGGTCTGTCAAAACGCCGCGCCGAGGCTGTCAAGAACGCCCTTGTCGACAAATACGGCATCGCACCCGAACGTCTTTCTATCCAGGCTGAAGGCAGCAACGTACAGCCCTACGACGTCAACAACTGGAACCGCATCGTAATCTTCTCGAACGGTCAGGAATGACAACCGGCAAAGAAACTCTTTCTCTCTAAACCATAACTCTTAATAAAGAAAGAGTCGCAGGCCAAACAGCCTGCGGCTCTTCTTTGCATGAGATCGGATGTTATAGCCTTATTTTCTTTACCACCGCGCCACAACGCACAATATACATGCCTCGGGGGGTAAGCACGACCGAAGGACCGCGGCCGACAAGAGCGCCGTCAGAACGGTATACTTCAAGGACCGTACCGTCTGAAGAAGCTACGGTATTGCCGCTGACCGATATCGACATATCGTCTGCTGCGATGTCGTCAACAACCCCGAAGTCGCGGGTCACTATGTTTGCAAAGGCCCAGCCGCTGTAGGCTGTAAAATCTGTCGCGGCAGCTCCGTCGGGAATAACAAGAGTTGTTTCGGCCAATGTACGGGGGTTGAAGATGTCAAAATCGGGAGTTTCGTCAGAGGTGCCCGTCGGAGGGGTTGACCGCTTGATCTGAATCTCGCCTTTGATCGGCTGAGATGTATAGAAGGCATACCGTCCGATATTGTCAACTGTCGACGGGATGACGAGACCCGAGAGCGTCACGAGATCGACACAAGCATACGGCTCGATGACTTTCAATCCCTCGGGGAACACTATTTCCTCAACATATTGATTGGCATTGAAGGCATTGGCGGCTATGCCGACCACATCGTCGGGAACCACAAACCTGCTTTGCTGCAAACCGGCAGGATATGCAACCAAATATCGCTCGCCTTGTTTTTTGGCATATATGATGCCGTCGAAAACTTTGAAATTTGTTATGCTTTCTGACAGATTATAGGCTTTAAGGTTGTTGCAATAACGCGAAAATGTCTCGGTTAATTTTATCGGGCCGTTTGCCGTAAGGTCGAGTTGTGCGAGCTGACTCGAAGCAAAAGCTCCGGAGCCGAGAACGAGATTCACCTTGTCTTCGCGTACGGGGTATGTGGCATTGAGCCTGACGGTTCTGATCGATGTACCGCAGAAAGCATCATTATATATGTCAATATAGCCGGCGGTAAGCTCGAATCCGGTATCGCCACAAGACGACGGGAAACAGATGACACGTACAGACGGGCCTTCATCGCTGTCGGTGACACTGCAAAGTGCATTGTCTATTATATCATATCTATATTGACGTGACACCGTGCTGAATGCGGGGTTTACCGTAATCTGCTTCAACGGCATGTTGGCCATCAGAAAATTCTGATATTTTCTTGTGAAACTGTTTTCATCGTTGATATGCAAACGCGCCGGGACCTCGAACGTCACGATATTATTATAAGCGAAAGCATAGGCGCCGATGACGAGTGGAACCGCCGTCGAGGAGGCATTCTCGAAGGTGACGGATTCGAGCCGGGAGGCGTTAAAGGCAGCATCAAGTATATAGCGCACATTTTCGGGAATCGACACTTTTTTGATAGCAGTGCCGGCGAAAGAGCCCAAGCCGATAACGTTGACGTTAGCGCCAATTTTAAGCCCGGTGATACCCCAGCCGTTAATAAAGGCATTGTCGGCTATGGTCACGACCGGGACGTTCTCGCCCTGAAAAGGTATGACGTCGGGAATAACTATGTCGGGAGTATAGTCATAGCTGTCGACCCATCCAAGAAGGGCCGCTTCTTTTCTGCCGTTCATATCTATGATATGATACAAAAGTTTATTGTGTTTTGATTCACCGATATATGTACCGGCTTGGGTGTCACAAGTCGTGGCCCTGAATAAAGTCTTGTCTATGTCCGAAGCACCTCCGCCGGGAGGTGTGACCTGTTGCCCTGACAGAGATAATGGCAAAATAATAGTCAGAAAGGCAATAAGGAGTAAGTGAGTTTTCATAAAATAACAGGATTGATGAATGATGATTGGTTTTTGTTAAATTTGATTTTTACGAAAATGCAAATATATAGATTATTTCACAAAATATAGCCTATCCGTCAAGTTTTTATGTTTATGTCTTTAATTTCACGTACAATTGCATCGTTGGCGTTTTTTTAGTATTTTTGTACCGCGATGACATCATCGGTATAAAACTATAAAAACCGTTATTTCACTATCATATGAAAAGACTCATATTTCTGTCGGGCCTGGTAGTGTCGCTGTCGGCGGGAGCTGTCGCCCCGCTATGGATACGCGACGCCAAAATCTCGCCTGACGGCAAGACAATCGCGTTTACCTATAAAGGTGACATCTGGACTGTGGCCACCGAAGGAGGCCAAGCCACCCGCCTGACAGCCACGGACGATTACGAGACGACTCCGGTGTGGAGTCCCGACAGCAGGTCGATAGCCTTTGCCGGCGACCGTGCCGGCAACTTCGACATATATGTCATAGACGCCAAAGGCGGTGCTCCGCGCCGCCTCACCTATAATTCGGCATCGGAAACACCGGAGGCTTTCACCCCCGACGGCAAGGCTGTTGTCTTTTCGGCGTCGATCATGGACCCGGCGGAGAGTGCTCTCTTCCCTACGTCGCGCATGACCGAGCTCTATAAGGTCGGCGTCGCCGACGGCGCGCTGACACAACTGCTGGCCACACCGGCACGTTATGTCAGCTGGCAGCCGGACGGAGAATCGTTTCTCTATCAGGATGTCAAAGGCTTTGAAGATGAATGGCGCAAGCACCATACTTCGTCTGTGACACGCGACATCTGGTTGTACGACGCCAAAAGCGGCCGACACACCAATCTCACCGCTCGCGGTGGCGAAGACACTAATCCGGTGGTCGGTCGTGACGGCATATTCTACTTTCTGAGCGAGCGCGACGGCAAGACCGTCAACGTCTATGAGGCATCGACAGCCAACGCCGCCGATGCCAAGGCTCTGACATCATTCGCCACCCACCCCGTCAGGTTCCTGTCGCGCGCCGAGAACGGCACACTGGCGTTTACATATGACGGCGAGATCTACACATTGACGCCGGGAAGCAAGCCTTCAAAAGTAACCATAGAGCTGACCGACCCCGACGTCAACATCGTCGAGAAAGCCGGTGTACGCAGCGGGGCACGTCAGGCCGTGCCTTCGCCCGACGGGAAATCGATAGCTTTTATCTATCGCGGCGATGTGTTTGTCACTCCGGTCGACTACTCAACGACCAAACAGATCACCTCCACACCTGAAGCCGAGAGCGGCGTCAGCTGGTCGCCTGACGGCAAGACGCTGATATATACCAGCGAGCGCGACGGCCGCGCGAACATATACCGCGCTACAGTCGAGCGAGAAGAGAGCGAACCCAACTTCGCCAATGCAACGATCATCAAAGAGGAACGTCTCTTCAAAGCCGACAGCCACGAACGCGGCGGCGCAGAGATCTCACCCGACGGCAAAAAACTCGCGTTTATCCTCGACCGCACGAAGCTGGCCGTGATGGATCTCGACAGCAAGAAAGTAAAACTGCTGACCGACGGCACGACAAATCCGCAACGCAACGGCACTTTCGGCTTCAGCTGGTCGCCCGACTCAAAATGGATCGTCCTCGAGATTGTCGATCGCCGTCACGAACCATACAGCGACATCGCCATCATAAACGTTGACAGCGGCGAGATGACAAATCTAACCAACAGCGGCTACTTCGACGAACGTCCGCGCTGGAATCACGACGGCACCGCCATCACATTCCAATCTGAGCGATACGGCATGCGCAACCATGCGTCGTGGGGCTCGCAGGGCGATGTAATGGCTGTCTTTCTCACGCGCGACGCCTATGACCGTTTCCGTCTTTCCGAAGAGGACTATGCTCTTCAGAAAGAAATCGAGAAGGACAACAAAAAGGATGATAAAGAAAAAGCCGACAGCAATGACAGCAAAGACATTGTAATCGAGCTTGACGGCATCGACCGACGCGTCGTAAGACTGACTCCAATGTCTGCCGACCTGTCAGACCATATCGTCACCGCCGACGGCGAGTCGCTCTATTATATAATAAGCGGCCCCGAAAAGCAGCAGTTATGGAAACTGGGGCTGCGCAAAGACGAGAACAAACTCGTCGGCAACCTTGACGGTGCCGGATATTTAGCCTCTGACAAAAACGGCAAAAATCTCTTCATCATAGGCAAATCGATAAAGAAACTCGACCCGAAGACCGACAAGACCACGGCTGTCACTTACTCAGCCTCGATGAACATTGACCGTGCCGCCGAACGCCGCTATATGTTTGATAACATCGAGCGCGAAGAGCGCGAACGTTTCTATACGGCAGACATGCACGGTGTCGACTGGGAGGCCATGAGCAAGGCTTACCGCAAGTTCCTGCCCCATATCAACAACAACTATGACTTCGCGGAGATGGTCAGCGAATGGCTCGGAGAGCTCAACGTCAGCCACACGGGCGGCAGATACAGCCACCCGGCCTCAAGCCAGGATGACCGCACGGCGTCGCTCGGTCTCATCTATGATTTCAGCCACAAAGGCGATGGTCTGAAAATCGCTGAAGTTGTGGCAGGAGGTCCGTTTGACCGCGCTTCGTCGTTCGCCGCCAAGGGTGTCATAGTCGAAGCTGTCAACGGCCACAAAGTCAGCTTCGACGGGTCGATGGCACAGGCTCTCAATGACATCGCCGGCAAGAAAACACTCGTCAGCCTCTATAACCCGTTGACCGGCGAACGCCGGAGCGAGGTTGTCAAACCGATTGCTGCGGGCAGCTTCAACGACCTGCTGTACAACCGTTGGGTAAAAGGCCGTGCCGAGGCTGTCGATCGCCTGTCGGGCGGACGGTTAGGGTATGTACATATCCGGTCGATGGGCGACGATTCGTTCAGAAAAGTCTATGCAGATGTTCTGGGCAAGTATAACGACCGCGAAGGTATAGTCATCGACGTCAGATGGAACGGTGGCGGACGCCTTCATGAAGACATCGAGGTTTTCTTCAGCGGCCAAAAATATCTCACGCAGGAGATTCGCGGTGTCAAGACATGTGACATGCCCTCACGACGCTGGAACAAGCCTTCAGTCATGATAATGAGCGAGGCCTGCTACTCTAATGCCCACGGCACTCCATGGGTATACAAAAACCGCGGCATCGGCCGATTGGTAGGCATGCCCGTGCCCGGCACGATGACGTCTGTCAACTGGGTCACGATGCAGGACCCCACCCTCGTCTTCGGTATCCCCGTAATAGGCTACCGCCTGTCTGACGGTTCGATGCTCGAGAATCAGCAACTCGAACCGGACCTCCGCGTCGCCAATGATCCGAGCGCTGTCGTCGCAGGCGAAGACACACAGTTGAAAGTCGCAGTCGACGATCTGCTCAGAACCATCGACAATAGAAAATAACAGCCTCATCAACAGCGCTTAAACGCCAATGCCTGCCATTGTGGCAGGCATTGGCGTTTTTTAACGGACTTTCATAACAAAAGCATCTAATATTTCGCGACGAAAGCATTTGATTTGTAAAATATTTTTTATTATTCTTTTTTTAATTAATTTTGCACATACCGAAATTCTAAGTGTTAATTATAACGACGCATCATGAAAATCATTGCAGAAAGTAGTAGCACGCGCACAGAATGGGCCCTCGTCGAAGGTTGCAATATCGTCGAGCACGCATTCACGACCGGCTTGAATCCTTATTTCCAGACACGCCGCGAAATATCACACAGTATCAGGCTTGAGTTGCCCGAAGTCTTTTTCAAGAGACGCTGGGATCATATCTATTTTTATGGGGCGGGGTGCGCAAATGTTGAAAAGATCAAAGTAATCGAATCGTCGCTGGTAGCGCAGTTCAAAACACCCGTTACAGTCAACAGTGACTTGCTCGGGGCCGCACGCGGCTTGCTTGTACGACGTCCGGGGCTTGCCTGCATCCTCGGCACCGGCTCAAACTCATGTCTATATGACGGCGAGGAAATTGTCCGCTCGGTCAGCTCTCTGGGCTTCATACTCGGCGACGAAGGCTCAAGCGCCTATATGGGCAAACATCTCATCGCCGACATGCTGAAGGGTATCGCCCCGGTTGATCTGACGGAGGCCTTCTTCGAATACTTCAAGGTTTCAGCCAACATGCTGATGGATGATATATATACAAACTCGCTGCCGAGCCGCACACTCGCGAAATATTCGGGTTTTCTGGCCCATCATCTCGACAACGAATATGTCTACCGCCTTGTCTACGACGCGTTCATGAGTTTCTTCACGCGCAACATCGCAGCCTACGAATATGCGTCACAGCCAATCTGCTTTGTCGGCTCTACATGTGTGCTATATCGCGACATACTTTATCGCGCCGCGGCCGATTTCGGCGTCACAATCGAGAAAGTGATACGCTACTCGATGCCGGGGCTTGTCGAATATCACAAAAACGACTGACATAACCAATTTCATGTAGAACTATAATCAGACGAGCAGCGTCCCTTGGGACGCTGCTCGTCTGATTATAGAGGTTTGTGATGTCAGCTTCAGGCCTGATTCTCTACGCTCTATGCTTCGATGATGTCGGCTTCGCGGTAGATGCCTTCGATATCGTCACGGCTACCGACTACGATGCGCTCGTATTCGCGGCGGCCGGTACCTGCAGGGATGAGGTGACCGCAGATGACGTTCTCTTTCATGCCTTCGAGGGTATCGGTCTTGCCACTGATGGCTGCCTCGTTGAGCACCTTGGTGGTTTCCTGGAATGAGGCCGCCGACATGAAGCTCGATGTCTGGAGAGCGGCACGGGTTATGCCCTGAAGTATCTGCTCTGATGTCGCGGGCACGGCGTCACGGACTGTGACAGTCTTGAGGTCGCGGCGTTTGAGAGCCGAGTTTTCGTCGCGGAGCTTGCGGGCCGTGATGATCTGACCGGGCTTGAGGTCTTCGCTGTCGCCGGCGTCGACGACAACTTTTTTGCCCCAGATGCGGTCGTTCTCGTCCATAAACTCGCGTTTGTCGACAATCTGCTGCTCGAGGAAGCAGGTGTCGCCCGGGTCAAGGATGTTGACTTTGCGCATCATCTGGCGGACGATGACCTCGAAGTGTTTGTCGTTGATCTTCACACCCTGCATGCGGTAGACGTCCTGAACTTCATTGACGATATATTCCTGAACGGCTGTCGGCCCCATGATGTTGAGGATGTCGGCGGGCGTGATGGCACCGTCGGACAAAGGTGTGCCGGCACGCACAACGTCGTTCTCCTGGACAAGGATCTGCTTTGACAGAGGCACAAGATATTTCTTGACTTCACCGAGTTTTGAAGTGACTGTAATCTCACGGTTGCCGCGTTTGACTTTGCCGAATTTGACTTCACCGTCAATTTCCGAAACGATTGCGGGGTTCGACGGGTTACGGGCCTCGAAGAGCTCGGTGACACGGGGAAGACCACCTGTGATGTCACCGGCGCCGCCTGTGGCACGAGGAATCTTGACGAAGATTTCGCCGGGTTTGATTTCTGCCTTGTCATCAAGCATGAGGTGGGCACCCACGGGGAGGGCATATGTAATGAGCACCTGACCGTTGGCGTCGACGATTGTGGCTTCGGGGACTTTGGCTCGATCTTTCGACTCGATGATGACTTTGTCCTGTAGACCTGACTGCTCGTCGATATCGACGCGGTAGTTGACGTTCTCGATGAGATTCTGATAGTGGAGATGACCACCGAATTCGCTGACAATGACGGCATTGAAGGGATCCCACTCGCAAATAACGTCACCCGGCTTGATGTCGGCACCGTTTTTGAAGAAGAGTTTCGAACCGTAGGGAATGTTGGCGTTTGTGAGGGCCATCTTTGTCTTGGGATCGATGATGCGCATCTCGGCGAGACGGCCGATGACTACTTCTACCGGACGGCCTTCGGGGGTCACTTCGCCTGTCTCGACGGTGCGGAGTTCCTCGATCTCGAGTTTACCGTTGTAACGAGATGTCACTGACGAGACTGCCGCGATATTCGAGGCGACACCACCGACGTGGAATGTACGGAGTGTCAGCTGTGTACCGGGCTCGCCAATCGACTGTGCGGCGATGACGCCGACAGCTTCGCCCATCTGGACGAGACGGCTGTTGGCGAGGTTACGGCCATAACATTTGGCGCAGACGCCTTTCTTCGACTCGCAGGTGAGGACAGAACGGATCTCGACGCTCTCAATAGGCGATGCGTCGATGCGGTCGGCAGCGGCGTCGTTGATTTCCTGACCTGCGGCAACGATGACTTCGCCCGTGAGCGGATCGATGATGTCGTGGACCGAAACGCGGCCGAGGATGCGTTCACCGAGTGAGGCGACGACCTCGTCGTTGTTTTTGATCTCGGTGCAGACGAGGCCGCGGAGTGTGCCGCAGTCTTCTTCGGTGATGATTACGTCATGGGCCACGTCGACGAGACGACGTGTGAGGTAACCTGCATCGGCTGTCTTGAGCGCGGTATCGGCGAGACCTTTACGGGCACCGTGTGTCGAGATGAAGTATTCGAGCACCGACAGACCTTCTTTGAAGTTTGCAAGAATCGGGTTCTCGATGATCTGACCGCCTTCGGCACCGGCTTTCTGAGGTTTGGCCATAAGGCCACGCATGCCTGCGAGCTGACGGATCTGGTCTTTTGAACCACGGGCACCGGAGTCAAGCATCATGAAGACCGAGTTGAAGCCCTGCTGAGCTTCGGTCATCTGTTTCATGAGGATGTCGGTCAGACGGCTGTTGACGTGTGTCCAGATGTCGATGATCTGGTTGTAGCGTTCGGTGTTGGTGATGAAGCCCATCGAGTAGTTGTCCATCACTTCCTGAACCTGTTTGTAACCGTCAGCGACAATTTCTTCTTTCTCAGCGGGGATGATGACGTCGCCGAGGTTGAACGACAGGCCGCCCTGGAAGGCCATCTTGTAACCGAGGTTCTTTATGTCGTCGAGGAACTGGGCCGAACGGGGGATACCACATTTCTTGATGACGCGCGAAATGATGTTACGCAACGATTTCTTTGAGAGAATCTCATTGACATAACCAATCTCCTTGGGTACGAAGCGATTGACAAGCACACGACCGACAGAGGTGTCTTTAACAAGACGACGGATGGGATTGCCCTCTTCGTCGATGTCGTCAACCATTACGGTGACGGGAGCGTGGAGCGTCACCTTGCCTTCATTATAGGCGATCTCGGCTTCTTCGGGGCCGTAGAAGACGGTGCCTTCGCCTTTGTCGCCCTTGCGGAGCTTGGTGATATAGTAGAGACCGAGCACCATGTCCTGCGATGGCACGGTGATAGGTGCGCCGTTGGCGGGGTTGAGGATGTTGTGTGCGCCGAGCATAAGCATCTGTGCCTCGAGGATAGCCTCGTTGCCGAGGGGAAGGTGTACGGCCATCTGGTCACCGTCGAAGTCGGCGTTGAAGGCCGTACATGCGAGCGGGTGGAGCTGGATGGCCTTGCCCTCGATCATCTTGGGCTGGAACGCCTGGATGCCGAGACGGTGAAGTGTCGGGGCACGGTTGAGAAGAACGGGATGTCCTTTCATTACATATTCGAGGATGTCCCATACGACGGGCTCTTTGCGGTCAACAATCTTCTTTGCGCTCTTGACGGTCTTGACGATGCCGCGTTCGATGAGTTTGCGGATTACAAAGGGCTTGTAAAGCTCGGCGGCCATGTTTTTGGGTATGCCGCACTCGTGCATCTTCAGCTCGGGACCTACGACGATGACCGAACGGGCCGAGTAGTCGACACGTTTGCCGAGGAGGTTCTGGCGGAAGCGGCCCTGTTTGCCTTTGAGCGAGTCAGACAGTGATTTGAGGGGACGGTTTGCGTCGCTCTTGACAGCCGACGATTTGCGCGAGTTGTCGAGGAGCGAGTCGACGGCTTCCTGAAGCATGCGTTTTTCGTTGCGGAGGATGACGTCGGGAGCCTTGATCTCTATGAGTCGTTTGAGACGGTTGTTGCGGATGATGACACGACGGTACAGGTCGTTGAGGTCACTGGTGGCGAAACGGCCGCCGTCGAGAGGCACGAGGGGACGCAGTTCGGGGGGGATGACAGGCACGGCCTGAAGTATCATCCACTCGGGTTTGTTGCGGTTACGCGAGGCGCGGAACGATTCGACGACCTGAAGACGTTTGAGTGCTTCGGTCTTGCGCTGCTGCGAGCCATCGGTGTCGGCTTGATGGCGCAGCTGATATGACAGGCTGTCGAGATCTATGTCTTTGAGGAGCTCATAGACGGCCTCGGCACCCATCTTTGCGACAAATTTGTTGGGATCGCTGTCTTCAAGAAGCTGGTTGTCTTTGGGAAGTCTGTCGATGATGTCGAAATATTCTTCTTCGCTGAGGAGCTGAAGACGCTCGACACCTTCGGCAGCACCGGGATTGATGACGACGTAGCGTTCGTAATATATGACAGCCTCGAGTTTCTTTGAGGGAAGTCCGAGGAGGTAACCGATTTTGTTGGGGAGCGAACGGAAGTACCAGATGTGAGCTACGGGCACTACAAGCTTGATGTGGCCCATGCGCTCGCGACGCACTTTTTTCTCTGTCACCTCGACGCCGCAACGGTCGCAAACAATGCCTTTATAACGTATGCGCTTGTATTTGCCGCAGTGACATTCATAGTCTTTCACCGGACCGAAGATGCGCTCGCAAAAGAGGCCGTCGCGCTCGGGCTTATATGTGCGGTAGTTGATGGTTTCGGGCTTCAACACCTCACCGCTCGACTTCTCGAGGATTTCTTCGGGCGAAGCGAGCCCGATAGAAATCTTTGAGAATGCGTTTTTTGTTTTATTATCTTTTCTAAAAGCCATATAAGGTGTATTTATATGTTTTGCTTGTGATAGCCAGTAGTTATTAATTCTCGAGGTTTATGCTAAGGCCGAGACCGCGGAGCTCGTGGAGAAGCACGTTGAGTGATTCGGGAATGCCGGCCTGTGGCATGGGATCGCCCTTGACGATTGCCTCGTAGGCTTTACTGCGGCCGTTGACGTCGTCACTCTTGATGGTAAGAATCTCCTGCAGGATATGGGCTGCGCCGAATGCTTCGAGCGCCCAGACCTCCATCTCACCGAAACGCTGTCCGCCGAACTGAGCTTTACCGCCGAGTGGCTGCTGGGTGATGAGCGAGTACGGGCCGATGCTACGGGCGTGCATCTTGTCTTCGACCATGTGACCGAGCTTGAGCATGTAGATGACGCCGACTGTAGCGGGCTGGTCGAAACGGTCGCCGGTGCCGCCGTCATAGAGATATGTCTTGCCGTAGCGCGGCAGGCCGGCCTTGTCGGTCCACTCGTTGAGGTCGTCGAGGGTTGCACCGTCGAAAATCGGTGTGGCGAATTTCTCACCCAACTCGCGACCGGCCCAGCCGAGGACTGTCTCGAAGATCTGGCCGAGGTTCATACGCGAAGGCACGCCCAGAGGGTTGAGGACGATGTCGACGGGTGTGCCGTCGGCAAGGAAAGGCATGTCTTCCTGACGAACGATGCGCGAGACGATACCTTTGTTGCCGTGACGGCCTGCCATCTTGTCGCCGACGCTGATTTTGCGCTTTTTGGCGATGTAGACCTTGGCGATCTGCATGATGCCCGAGGGGAGTTCGTCGCCGATGGAGAGGTCGAATTTCTTGCGTCGGAGCTCGGCGTCGATCTCTTTTGATTTGCGCAGGTAGTTGACGATGGTCTGACGGATGAGTTCGTTCTTGTGCTGGTCGTTGGTCCACTTGCTCAGGTTGATCGTATCATACTTGATGGCTTTCAGCACGGGAGCCGTGAACTTCGCGCCCTTGGGAATGATTTCGCTGCCAAGATAGTCTTTGACTCCCTGCGAGGTTTTGCCTGAGGTAAGAGTCATCAGTTTGTCGACGAGTATGTCGAGGAGGTTGTTGAGCTTCTCTTCATATTCTTCGTCAATTTTGGGCAACTGGGCGTTGGCGCTCTTAGATTTTTTCTTTTTGGCGGCACGCGAGAAGAGGTTTGTGCCGATAACGACGCCTTTGAGCGAGGGTGAAGCTTTGAGCGAGGCGTCTTTAACGTCACCGGCCTTGTCACCGAAAATGGCACGGAGCAGTTTCTCTTCGGGAGTGGGATCGGATTCACCTTTAGGCGTGATCTTACCTATCATGATGTCACCGGGGACAACATGCGCTCCGACACGGATGATGCCGCGTTCGTCGAGGTCTTTGGTGGCGTCTTCGCTGACATTGGGTATGTCTGACGTAAGTTCTTCCATGCCACGCTTTGTCTCGCGGACCTCGAGCGAATATTCGTCGACGTGGACAGAGGTGAGAATGTCGTCGCGGACAACACGCTCGTTGAGCACGATGGCGTCCTCATAGTTATAACCTTTCCAGGGCATGAAGGCAACCTTGAGGTTGCGGCCGAGAGCGAGCTCGCCGTTCTCGGTGGCATAACCTTCGGTTAGGATATCGCCGGCTTCGACACGCTGGCCTTTGTTGCAGATAGGACGGAGGTCGATGGTTGTGCTCTGGTTGGTCTTGCGGAATTTAGGTATTCTGTATTCTTTGACGGCAGGTTCGAAGGCGACAAATTCCTCTTCTTCGGTACGGTCATAGCGAATGCGGATGACGGTTGCATCGACAAATTCGATTACACCGGAGCCTTCGGCAGTGATCTGTGTGCGGGAGTCGCGGATAAGCTGGCCTTCGATGCCAGTGCCGACGATAGGAGCCTCGCTGCGCATGAGGGGCACAGCCTGACGCATCATGTTAGATCCCATGAGCGCACGGTTGGCGTCGTCATGTTCGAGGAAGGGGATGAGCGATGCAGCGATCGAAGCTATCTGCGTGGGAGATACGTCCATAAGCTCTACTTCGCCCGGAGCGACAACGGGGAAATCGGCGTCAAGACGAGCCTTGACACGGTCGCGTATAAATGTGCCGTCGGGGTTAAGCGGTGCGTTGCCCTGAGCGATGACTTTGCCTTCCTCGATCTCGGCGGTAAGGTATACTACCTCGTCGTTGTTGAGGTTGACTTTGGCATCCTCGACTTTGCGGTAAGGCGTCTCGATGAAGCCGAGATCATTGATCTTGGCATAAACGCAGAGCGAGCTGATAAGACCGATGTTAGGACCTTCAGGGGTCTCGATCGGGCAGAGACGGCCGTAATGGGTATAGTGTACGTCTCGCACCTCGAAGCCTGCGCGCTCGCGCGACAGACCACCGGGGCCGAGGGCCGACATACGGCGTTTGTGCGTAATCTCGGCCAGAGGGTTGGTCTGGTCCATGAACTGCGACAATGCGTTGGTGCCGAAGAAGGTGTTTATGACCGACGATATTGTCTTGGCGTTGATAAGGTCGATCGGGGTAAACACTTCATTATCGCGGACATTCATGCGCTCGCGGATGGTACGTGACATACGTGCGAGACCTACGCCAAACTGGTTGTAGAGCTGTTCGCCTACCGTGCGTACGCGACGATTGCTGAGGTGGTCGATATCGTCGACATCGGTCTTGGAGTTGATAAGCTCTATAAGATATTTGATGATGGCGATGATATCTTCTTTGGTGAGCACCTTGACATCCATCGAGGTTGTCAGGCCGAGTTTTTTGTTGATACGGTAACGTCCGACCTCGCCGAGATCGTAGCGTTTCTCAGAGAAAAAGAGGTTTGTGATAACTTCACGCGCGCTGGCGTCGTCCGGTGAATCAGCGTTGCGCAGCTGACGGTAGATGTACTGGACGGCTTCTTTCTCTGAGTTTGAGGTATCTTTCTGGAGAGTATTGAATATGATAGAATAATCACTCGTGTTGGCGTCTTCTTTATGAAGAAGGATATTCTGGACGCCTGAGTTGAGGATTTCGTCAATGTGTTCTTCTTCGAGAACGGTCTCGCGATCGATGATCACATCGTTGCGTTCGATCGAAACGACTTCACCGGTATCGGCATCGACAAAGTCTTCGATCCATGTCTTGAGAACGCGGGCGGCAAGTTTGCGGCCAAGGGCTTTCTTAAGGTTGGTCTTGTTGACCTTGAGTTCCTCGGCGAGACCGAAAATCTCGATAATATCTTTATCGCTGTCAAGGCCAATCGCACGCAGAAGTGTTGTTACAGGGAGTTTTTTCTTACGGTCGATGTAGGCATACATGACATTGTTGATGTCAGTGGCAAATTCAATCCATGAACCCCTGAAAGGAATGATTCGGGCCGAATAGAGCTTAGTGCCGTTGGCGTGCGTACTCTGACCGAAGAACACGCCAGGTGAGCGGTGGAGCTGCGAAACAACCACACGCTCGGCACCGTTAATGACGAATGTACCTTTCTCGGTCATATAAGGGATTGGGCCAAGATAGACGTTCTGTACCTCGGTAGCGAAGTCCTCGTGATCGGGATCGGTGCAATATAGTTTTAGACGGGCCTTAAGCGGGACGCTGTATGTAAGACCGCGCTCAAGACATTCTTCGATAGTATATCTCGGAGGATCGATATAATAGTCGAGAAACTCGAGCACAAAGTTATTGCGCGTATCTGCAATAGGGAAGTTTTCAGCAAAAACTTTATAGAGTCCTTCATTATTACGTTTTTCGGGAGGAGTGTCGAGCTGAAGAAAATCCTTAAAAGATTTCAGCTGCACCTCAAGAAAGTCAGGGTAAGGAAGCGGATTCTTTACCGAGGCAAAATTAATGCGGGGTTTTTCTAAAGAAACTGACATCTATGAAACTTGTTAGTGGGAACTCAAAAGAAATTTAGACACAAAAAGGTTAAGAATCTCCCTAACGGGGACTCTTAACCTATATTCCTGATTAACAGGCTATATTATTTAAGCTCAACTTCAGCGCCGTTATCTTCGAGCTGTTTCTTGAGAGCTTCAGCGTCAGCTTTAGCAAGGCCTTCTTTGATTACGCTGGGAGCGCCATCAACCATTTCCTTAGCTTCTTTGAGACCAAGACCGGTGAGTTCCTTAACGGCCTTGACAACCTGAAGTTT
This sequence comes from uncultured Muribaculaceae bacterium, assembly GCA_910576935.1. Lineage (GTDB taxonomy): Bacteria > Bacteroidota > Bacteroidia > Bacteroidales > Muribaculaceae > CAG-873. The sequence goes on along the minus strand of CAJTKG010000036.1, from coordinate 1,894 downwards.
GTTAGTACCTGCTGCTTTGAGGACTACGTCGAACGAAGTTTTCTCTTCAGCAACGGGACCGGCAGCGGGACCGGCAGCGACAGCGACAGCTGCAGCAGCGGGCTCAATGCCATATTCGTCTTTGAGGATTTGAGCAAGTTCGTTTACTTCTTTTACAGAGAGGTTAACAAGTTGTTCAGCAAAAGCTTTTAAATCTGCCATTTTTGTATAGTTTTATTTGATTATTGATTCGGATTGAATTAGTCTTCTTTTTTTGAAAGTGTCTCGAGGATACCGTGGAGTTTGCTGCCACCAGAAGTAAGGGCAGAGATAACGTTCTTGGCAGGCGACTGAAGGAGTGCGACAACGTCTGCGATGAGTTCGTTCTTGCTCTTGATCGAAGCGAGGGCGTCGAGCTGGTCAGCGCCAACATAGACTGTCTCTTCGACATAAGCGGCCTTGAGAGCGGGTAGAGTGTCACCTTTCTTGACGAAGTCCTTGAGGAGCTTTGCGGGAGCATTGCCCACATTGGTACACATCAATGAGGTAGAGCCCTTCAGTGCGGGATAAAGCTCTGAATAGTCACCGTCGAGTGACTCGAGTGCTTTGTGAAGCAGTGTGTTTTTGACAACCATCAATTTAACGTCGGCGTCAAAACATTTGCGACGGAGCGCGCTTGTCTTCTCTGCATTCAATCCGGCAGTTTCCACGAGGTAGAAACCGCTGTACGCACGAATCGTGTTTGCAATTTTATCAATTACTAAAGATTTATCTTCCTTTTTCATTGTGTCAAAGTTTTAGGGTTTAAGCGTCAACCGACTTAGCGTCAACTTTAACGCCGGGACTCATTGTGCTCGAAAGATAAATGCTCTTGATATAGGTGCCTTTTGCAGTGGCGGGTTTGAGTTTGATCAGTGTATTGATAAACTCTTTAACGTTATCTCGCATCTGCTCGGGGCTGAAAGAGACTTTGCCGATCGACGAGTGAACGATGCCGTTCTTGTCGACTTTGAAGTCGATCTTACCTTTCTTAACTTCTTCTACGGCCTTGGCGACGTCCATAGTCACTGTGCCGCTCTTGGGGTTAGGCATCAGGCCACGGGGACCGAGGATACGGCCGAGGGCACCGATTTTACCCATGATAGCGGGCTGAGTGATGATGACATCGATATCAGTCCAACCAGATTTGATCTTGTCGATATATTCTTCAAGGCCGACATAATCAGCGCCGGCTGCTGTTGCAGCAGCTGCAGCGTCAGGATTGCAGAGTACAAGTACTCTCACTTGCTTGCCGGTGCCGTGGGGCAGTGTGACAACACCACGCACCATCTGGTTTGCCTTGCGGGGATCAACACCGAGACGCACATCAATGTCGAAAGAGGCGTCAAACTTTGCATAGTTGACTTCTTTTACTTTTTCGACAGCCTCCGCTAAATTGTAAGATTTCCCGGCTTCAATTTTCGACAAGGCCAACTTTTGATTTTTTGTAAGCTTACTCATTTCAATTGAAGTTTATTAGTTATTACCGGGGAATTCCCCTTTAACGGTTATACCCATGCTACGTGCCGTACCAGCAACAAGTCTCATAGCCGATTCGATCGTGAAACAGTTTAGGTCGGGCATTTTGTCAGCAGCAATTGTTTTGACCTGTTCCCAGGTAAGTTCAGCCACCTTTGTACGGTTAGGCTCTTTCGAACCGGACTTGATCTTGGCAGCTTCTTTGAGCTGAATTGCTACAGGCGGGGTTTTTACAACAAAGTCGAAAGATTTATCGGTGTAATATGTAATTACGACCGGAAGCACTTTACCGGCTTTGTCCTGAGTGCGGGCATTGAATTGCTTGCAAAACTCCATGATGTTGATACCCTTGGAACCCAAAGCGGGACCTACGGGAGGCGAGGGGTTTGCAGCCCCT
>CAJTKG010000035.1 GCA_910576935.1 uncultured Muribaculaceae bacterium | reverse complement strand
GGACTGCTTGAAGCGATGGCCGACAGAGATTTTATAGGAGCCGTTAATGTAAGGAGGATTACCAATGATTGAAATAAAGAACTGTCCTTCTTCTCTTGCAGAGGGATTTAACACTTATAGCCCGAAATCCGCCAAATTACTGTTTGGTAAAACAAAAGTGAATCCGGTACTTGGATTTGACATTGACGAGTTCCGGAATGTCGGCGAGATTGCGGATGCCATGCACCGCATATCGGTTTCAGGCGTTCAGGAAAAATTTCCGGCTATTATAAATGCAGATGCAATCAATATAGCAGGCGACAATGAGCGTTCTACGCATATATTGAAACCTGCACCGTGGGACAAGACTCTCCGTGACCGCAAAATGATTCCCGCCAACGAGCATCTTACCATGCAGATTGCCTCACAGATTTACGGCATACAGACCGCAGCGAATGGTCTCTGTTTTACGTCCAAGGGGCAGTCGATATATATTACTCGCCGTTTCGACATCCTCCCCGACGGGTCAAAACTCCCGATGGAAGATTTCGCCTCGATAATAGGCAAGAATGAACAGACCGCCGGACTCCAGTTCAAATACAACGGTTGCTATGAGGATATTGCCAAAGCGATTAGGGCAAATGTCGCCGCGTGGATGGTTGATATGGAGAGATTCTTTGAACTCGTGGTTTTCAATTACATTTATGCGAATGGCGATGATCACCTTAAAAATTTCTCGTTGATTCTGAATGGGCACGATTACCGTCTGGCTCCTGCTTACGATCTAATCAATACAAGTTTACATGTCAATGGCGATGACTTCGGTCTTGACGGCGGACTGTCATCTGATTTAGAAAAGAGCGACGTTTACGATAGAACCGGTCATCCCTGCCGTCTGGATTTTGAGAAATTCGGAGAGAAAATCGGTTTGGTAAAGAAACGCATTGATAGAATCCTAAACAAATACACCGCTTTCCCTGAAGGTGCACAGCGACTTGTTGATCATAGTTTTCTCACCGACAAACTGAAACGCAACTATGTCCGCATCGTAAACGAGCGGATAAACCGTTTCAACAGATTTTCAGAATAATATCAATTTAGCCCATACAAAAATGTCAAAAGCAAAATTAAACAAACATATGTCGGCTCTATCAAAAGAACAGGTTGTTGACATAATGCTTCAGCTGTACGATGCGAGCAAGGAAGCGAGCGCATGGCTTGAGTTCTATATGGAGCCCAATAGCGATGCCGAGCTTGAAAAATATAAAAAGGCAATACGTAACCAATTCTTTGGTCGCAATGACTGGCCCAAAGATCCGAGTTTCAGAGAATGCAATAAACTGATAACCTCATTCAAGAAACTTGTACCTGACCCACATGCCATTGCCGACCTGATGCTCTACTATGTGGAACAAGGATGCAGCTTGACTGCACAATTTGGCGATTACGACGATCCGTTTTATACCGCTCTTGAAAACAATTTCAACAAAGCGGTCAAATTCATATCTTCCAACGGACTGATGCCCGAATACTCGCCACGCATGAAAAAGATGATTAAGTCTGTGGAATGTTGTGGATATGGCTTCCCGGATACATTGTGGAACATCTACTACGAATACGCAGAGGATTGATTAAATTCTTTTAAGGCCTGGATTCTTCAATTGAGTAGAACAAAAATTACACTTTTTCGACCGAATAACCATGCCTCTATTACACTTTTTCAAACGAATAACCGATGGATTACTACACTTTTTCAAACGAATCGATAATGACCTCGTATCGGCCGTTTGCACATCTTAGTTAAAACAGCTAACTTTGCCGGTACAAAAACACAGGTCCGGGAGGGTCGGGAAAAGCGATTTTCAGAAGGTAAAAACGGAGCATTTTCGGGCTTTTGTACCCGAAGATTCGCAATCCGTTGAGCGACAAGATGTTCTACGCACTGCGTCGGGAAATGACATAATTGTCACAATCCAGCACAAAATAGCATAATCTGTTAGTATGGCACTCTTTACGGGGTGCCATTTTTGTTGTCGCATTACTCGGTTTTTACCGTTTCTGCTCGATTTTACGTCCATTTTTGTATCCCGATTGTATCTCGTCACTCAATCGGGGCTAACCCGTCAGAGAGGTTGTGGAGGATTTAGACATCCTTAGACACCAATAGACGCGGTTAGACACTTTTAACAGAATATTAACAGAAATAACAACGTAAAAATGAGTAGTACCATCGAAATTACAAAGACTTGTGAATGGTGGAAAAGCCGGAGCTGATTGACCCCGGCTTTTCCAGCCCCAAACTACACTAATCCTAACAGCGCCAAGAGAGTCATCCAAACCTCTCGACGGCTATTTACATTTAAAATTGGCGATTATTAGCTCATATCATAAAGAATCATTAAATTTGCGTTTAAACCAAATATTTCAAAAATGAATGAAGATATAAACCGTATCAAAACAGTTTTATGCGAAAAGAAAAAAACTAATAAATGGTTGGCAGAGCAATTAAATGTCAATCCTACCACTGTATCAAAATGGTGTACCAATACATCACAGCCAGATTTATATACATTGCGTTCAATTGCATCTTTGTTAGAAGTCGATATACGACGACTTATTAACCCAACCGAAAACGTGAGTATTGCAAACGAACCAATTATAATTTATGGCATCAAAAATGATTGAATCAAAAAGCGGAATTCTTTTACATAAAATCGTTGAGAATACTGACAATTTCATTGTTGGGGTACCCAAATCAAAACGCAAAAGATTTGGACAGTTTTTTACCACAGCTCCGACAGCCATTTTTATGGCGCAATTATTCAATATTGATTTTGCCAAACCCGAATTGCAAATATTAGATGCCGGCGCAGGTACAGGTATTCTTTTCGCAGCATTACTGGATTATATATATATTTCAGGATATAATGGAAAGGTGACGCTGACTTGTTATGAGACGGACTCCAGCGTGTTGCCTATACTCGAACACAATCTGAGATTAGCTCAAGAGGTATATGGCATATCATATTTGCTAAAAAATGAGAATTATCTCACAAGTCAATATTTTGGCGTAAATTCATTGCTTAATACAGACCAAGAGAAATATGATTATATCATAGGGAATCCTCCATATCTTAAAATTTCAAAGAATGCGCCTGAAGCAAAGGCAATGACAGACGTTTGTCATGGTGCCCCCAACCTATATTTTTTATTTTGTGCTATGGGAATTTATAATCTTAAGCCCAATCAGGAAATGGTTTATATCATTCCTCGTTCTTGGACTTCAGGAGCATACTTTAAGAAATTCCGCAATTATCTTTTTGATAATTGCATCATTACAGACATGCATCTTTTTGAAAGTCGAGATAAAGTATTTGGGAATGAATCAGTACTTCAAGAAACAATCATTGTAAAAATAAGAAAAACGACAAATAAACCTAAAACGATTCACATTACAACATCATCAACCTCCGAATTCAATGACATAACATCATTTGATGCTCCATATACTATTGTCATTTCCAAAAACCGTTTTGTCTTCTTAATTACAAATCGACATGACGAACAGGTATTGGAGAGAATCAATGGCATGTCTAATACTCTCCCCTCTATTAAAATGAAGATGCAGACGGGGATTGTTGTAGACTTTAGAACACCAGATATCCTCCGTGACAACATTGAAGATGGGGCTTTCCCCTTGTTATACTCTCAACATATAAAAGAAGGAAAAGTTATTTGGCCAATTGGCAAGGAGGGAGAGGTAATAAAGACCGACCATCAAGCATATCTGCAAGAAAACGGAGATTTCCTTTTGGTTAAACGTTTTACATCAAAAGAAGAGAAACGCAGACTTCAATGTGGGATATATCTAAAACAACGATATAACCAATTTCAATTTATCAGTACTCAAAATAAAATTAATTTTATAAGATGCGATTCTCCATGCATAGCATACGGCTTATATGTATTATTGAATTCTAGTCTATATGATGCATATTATCGAATTCTAAATGGATCTACCCAGGTCAATTCCACAGAAATTAATCAGATGCCAATTCCTGATAGGAGCGTTATCGAAAGTATGGGACGTGAATTGATGCAACAAGAACTAACAGAGTCAAACTGTAATAAAATTTTAGATAGATGGACAAGATAGACATTATACGCAATTTATTGTCGCAAATTGGGATGCCTCAAAAGCAACAGAGTGTAATATGCATATTTACATTGCTTGCTATGGCGAACTTAAAACGGGGTACCTCTTGGAGTAAGGCTACAAACAACTGGATACGCATACACGACATCATTTCGTTTACGGCGGAGAACTATGATGTAATATATGCGGAAAACTCCCGCGAAACGTTTCGAAAGCAAGCAATGCACCCATTTAGAACGGCAGCTCTGATTGAAGATAATGGAATGGCAACCAACAGCCCAAACTATCGTTACAGGCTGACACATGAATTTTTGCAAGTTATTCGTGAAATCTCTGATGATCAATCGATTGTTTCAGAACCGGGTATGGCTCTCCTCCGATTCCAGGCAAATCATGAATCACTTTCTAAGATTTACGCTTCTAAGAAAGAAATGCAGAAAATGCCTGTTCGCATTAATCATGAGGACTTCACGTTTAGTCCCGGCAAACACAACCAGTTGCAAAAGGCCATTATAGAAGAATTTGCGCCGCGTTTTGCCCCAAACTCTGAGTGTCTTTATGTCGGTGATACTATTCAGAAAGACTTGGTCAAGGATATTGAAAAATTATCTTCGCTTGGTTTTGAGATAACTCTTCATGACAAAATGCCTGATGTTGTACTCTACAATGAAGATAAAGATTGGCTGTACTTCATTGAATCAGTTACGTCTGTCGGGCCAATGGACCCGAAACGAATCGTTGAGATTGAGGCAATGACAAGAAAAGTCACAGCCGGGAAAATCTACATTACTGCTTTCCTTGATTTCGCCACGTTTAAGAAATTCTAAGAACAACTTGCATGGGAAACAGAAGTATGGATAGCTGATATGCCAAACCACATGATTCACCTAAATGGAGATAAATTTTTAGGACCACGATAAATAAAAAACATGACACCGGATTGTAATTATTCATACCCTTATTGCAAATTCCCTTAAGAAGAGTACTATGTCAGTATTGTCCAGTTTAAATATTGATTTACTAGTCCGACCACGACTGATTGACTATCATAAGATATTGCTCAGCCAATCGGAAGCAGACTTCTGCATTCCTTTTATTAATGAGGATATTCCTCTTTACATTGACCCCTTTCTCCTTTGGAAATCAAATTCCCTTTCGGATAATGCACTTCACAATACAATAGTTGATACTTTCAATTATTGGGGATGGCTTTATTCCAACGGGAAAGAATCAGAAGCCATCAATATAATAAAATATGCGTCAGAATGTCCTGCTGTTGGTTTAGGCACGGCTAAAAGTAAAGACGGAAAGAGAATTGGCTCAGATTTAGCGACCCAAATACTTTCCCTTTTTCAGCTTATTCCACAGATTAAATCTTATGGCTTTAGCCATATAGAAGAAATTCAACTCCTTGTCAGAAATATATCCAAGGATAGGATATGCGATTTTACTTCAAATATACTTTCTAGCCATTTGAAGGATTATACAATAGACCAATGTGAAAGATATGGAATCCCCACATCAAGAGCCAAAATAACCTATTACAATATTCGGAATAAAAAATTTGAGGAAAGCGAAACGATTCTACCCATAAACCCATTGACAAAGAAGCCAATCCTTTTAGTCCCCAAGCATTGGCTTAGATACTCTCCATGGCTCAACCCTGACGAATATTTTTCAGATTACTATCCTGAACACGTTGAAGAAAATTTGAAAAATAAGACTCGCTACGATGTCATAGATTATAATCGCGTTAATTATGCAATCGTTCAAGGTTACACCGCGTCCAAGGAGGCATCTATAACAGCATTAATGAGTGATCCTCTCTTCAAGCAAATTCCAATAAGTTCAGCCAAGAGAACTCTCTCAGACATACTAAAACTTCCTACAGGTAAAGAGGATAATGCTGACAAAAAATATGAGGCTTTGATTTGTAAACTCATATCTTCTATGCTTTACCCTCATCTTGATTTTGCCGAAGCTCAATCAAGGACAGAATCCGGAACGCAGATTAGAGACCTTATATTTTATAATAACGTCTCACATCAGTTCCTACGTGAAATATTCGAAGCCTTCAATTCCAGACAACTTGTATTTGAATTGAAAAATGTAACGACATTAACCCGAGACCATATCTCACAAGTTAATCGATACCTTTGTGACAATTTCGGAAGATTCGGAGTAATAGTCACTAGAAATAGACCTCCAAAGAACATAAGACAACATCTTATAGATCTTTGGTCGGGGCAAAGAAAATGCATCCTGATTCTAACCGATGAAGATTTGAAGCTGATGGTTTCGATATATGAAAATAAGCAGAGGGCACCATATGAGGTGCTAAAAAAACTATACGTTGAATTTATTCGCAAATGTCCAATGTAATTATGAAAAAAGCCAAACGACAAATTAAGCAACTTGCTTCGGATTTCAGACGTCTTTCAGACAAGAAACCGAACGACACTCTCAACTCATTTAAACTTGAGTTGGTCAATTCTGCTATTGCTGAGATTAACAGCCTTTTACAAGGAGAACTCCCGATTGCTGGTTTTGAGCAATTCGATGACGCAGAACTTCCTAATAATAGTGACGTGTTACTAGTACTTTCCCTATATGAAGCAGAGTTAAATTCAAATGAATATGATCACATCTAAAGAGATTGAGAAATTTGAAACTGCATATCCTCTTTTAGTATCAATTACTAAAAGTATGTAAAATCTTTCATCAAAGAAACCAAATGACATTGTTTCAGAATTTAAAATTAACCAAATTAATAAGATACTGAAGCTGTGCACCTCCTTATTGGAGGTGAATCGTCCGGATGATGAGTTTGAAGAATTCAACACCGATGTTTTGCCTCAAAATAGTGATGTTTGCGTAATGCTTGAACTATACATCAACTCAATGGATAAGTTCAAAGCTTCAAATTCAGATTATGTTGAGGATTGGAATGTTCCTGTCCCGCATTTTGTTTGGAAAAAATAATCAATAAACTATATGTATAACGATATTGACACAGATGAATATAATCTTTTAGCAGAAATGTTAAAAGCGACATATCAGGAAATGAAGGATATGTCAAAAAAAGCCCCAAATGACCTATTGAAGCCATTCAAAGTAGCTTCATTGAATCGTATTCTTAAAAGATCGAAAGATTTCTTTGAGGACGAACCTTCCTCTGATTTCTTGGACCTCCTTGATGATGACAATCTTCCAAGCAACAGCGATACTGTCCTCATTATGTCTCAATATGTAGCGGCTTTTACTGAATTTCACAAGAGATATGGTGGATACAATGGAAATATCAACTTAAAGAAGATATTTTAGATATAGGCAACAAATCAAGTTGTTGAGATAGGCATCATACAAATGGGTATTTGGAAATACATCGGTGAGTTTTTTCTGTTTCGGTGGCTGTTCGGTAACCGGAACAGAAGTCATAATGTCGGAGACGCCCACCGTGCCGATACAACCGACTACACGCCGCGACGTGTTGATATTGAGGACTAACATCGCCAATGACCTTGACGATGATTTGTGTGATATGCGCGGCTCTGATTATGACCGCTACCATAGTCATAACAACTATTCCAACTATGGCGGTTACCAGTCGCATGATGATTTCCTCGACGAGCAGGACGATTATGACATGATGGACGATGACTTTTGAGTAATTTTGAACGAATTATGGAAATGACTATTGATGACATAAAGGCATTGATTGCCGAGGACGAGTCGCGGACTCTGGAGTTGAAGAAGACAACCGGCGAATTGAAAGACGGTATGCATTCAGCATGTGCGTTTCTCAATACCGATGGCGGCTGGCTTGTTTTTGGTGTTACACCGACGGGACTGAAAATAATTGGACAGCAAGTTACGGAAGCAACGAAACGAGAAATTGGTCAGGCTATCGCCGGATTGGAACCGGCGGTTGATGTCGAGACACACTATGTTGATGTGCCGGACTATCCGGGCAATAAGGTGATTGCAATGCACTTTGACGGTTGGGTATGGGGCGAGCGACCACACACATTCCACGGATGTCCGTATTATAAGGTTGAGAGTACCACAAAGGTGATGCCGCATGAAATGTATGACCAACGAATCCGGGTGCATCAGCCTCAAATCTACGCATGGGAGCGCCAAATTGCTGATGGCGTAACACTCGCAGCACTAAACGAAAAGCATATCAGAGGGTGCATACGGCTTGGTGTTGAGGGTGGACGCATACCGGGCAGTGCGATGAGTGCGCCTATTGAAGACACTTTGGCTAAATGGCAATTGATTAAGAACGGCATCCCTACCAATGGTGCAGTTATGCTGTTCTCAAACCAAATTGACGAGTATCCGCAGTTCCGGCTAAGGATGGCACGGTTCTTTGGTACGGATAAGAATGAGTTCATCGACAACCAACGTGCCGAAGGTAATTTCTTTGACCTGCTTGACGCAGGAATGGCTTTCTTCTTCAAGCATCTCAATCTCAGTGGCCGGATTACCGACCACAGTTTACAGCGCGAAGAACGCCTTGAAGTGCCATATCATGCCTTACGCGAGGCTCTTATCAACTCATTATGCCACCGCCAATGGGAACTGCACAACCTGACAGGCAGCATCGCTATCTATGATGACCGCATAGAAATAGCCAATCCCGCGGTGTGTTTCCACCCCAGATATCGCCCGAATCCATCAAGGAGCCACATGAGTCATATCCCTATAACCTGAAGATTGCCGAAGCGCTCTATAAATCCACCTATCTGGAAAGTTGGGGAAGCGGCGCAAAGCGCATCATGGATGCCTGCCGCGAGCAAGGCGTTGAAGAACCCACATGGCGATGGGACGGAGGCTTCGTCATCGTCACCTTCAAACGACCCAACAAAGGAAGCATATCCCCCGAAGTTACACCCAAGTACGACCCAAGCACGACCTAAGTACGACCCAAGTACAACAGCTCATTCAATTTATGGGTGACGATTTCATGGGACTTAAAGAGATAATGGCATTATTCAACCTCAGTAGTGCAAAGCGTTTCCGCGAATATTATCTCAATCTGGCATTGGCAGACGGTGCGATAGAGCGTCTATATCCTGACCAACCAAAGCACCCTAAGCAAAAATACCGTTTAACTGAGGCTGCAAAAGAGTGGAAGAACTGTCAATCATCATAATAGCACCAAATGGAGAAGGATGAGGAATACAATGCATTTGTAAAAGAGATCGCCTCGCATATCCGGGCATTGCATGATATGGCCGTAAGGGAATATACCCCATTGGTTGATGATATTTGCAGCCGAATAGCATCAAAGAATGAGGTGGGGAGATTGCTTGACTACCCTTTCGATTTTGCAGGAAACGATAAGATTCTTTTGTTATACCGCCGAGTATGCCGACACTACTTTCAGATTTATCCAGAATCCATCGCTTGGTACATCATGGAGTACCGCAAAGAATACGACCGCAAAAGCCTTATCGGGACGAAATATGAGTATCTTCTCCATGAAAACGAAGAATACGAAGATTTTGAGAATGAACTCTCATCTGATACCGATTGATTCCAAAATGCGAATAATGCAGAAAGTGCAGGTTAATTCACGCGAAAACCATATTCATCTCTTTCGACAATTGAGAGAAGATCAACATGTGCTAAAGATTTGAATATCTTATTTTATAGCCTAAAAAAATTCAACAAGGCAAAAAGTTACGGCATTTATTTGAATTAGCCGAATATTTTTGCAAAAAAATTGATGATGTCACCCAATTTATTTGTTCCACATTTACACTTTTCCAAGCGAATAAATCCGACCTCAATACATTTTACCAAGCGAATAAACAGGAGCGCAATACACTTTTCCAAGCGAATCAGACGGGATTGTCAATAATTCCCGAATCATTGGAATCATTGGACTGGTGATTCGAGCTTGTGTATCTCGCCGAAAATCGCTATTTTTGCAGTCAGTAAAGAATGGGCGCATATGCTTACATATCGTGTGCAAATATAAGAATTTTATTTATTATATGATATATTAAGTGCGAGTATTTTTATTTGTGAGAGAACTCCCATACAAAAAGCTAATGCCGCAAAATTAAGACGAAGCCACCAGCATTCGGTGACGAAGTTCGATATAACGATTCCGAAATATGAAAAATCACGCCAAAACAACGCCATATAAGCAACAAATCGCGCCAATATGTCGTGATTATTCGGCGATTTCTGCTAATTTTGGCGTGATTAAAACGTATTATTAGCCATCTCCTATTCAATAAATACAGTTTAACTCACCGTGCTTGGTTATTGCACATGTGCCGTATTAACTTCGTTCCATGAAAACACCAAAGACAAGTCTGACATTAAGCAACGGTAGCGTTGTCGAGGCGCAAGCTCCACTGATTGTTTCAGCGAGTCGTGCGACGGATATCCCCGCATTTTACAGCAGTTGGTTCCTCAATCGGCTTCGGCAAGGATATGCAAGATGGCGTAATCCTTATAACGGTAAAGATTCATACGTCTCTTTTGCAAAAACAAAATTCATCGTATTCTGGTCAAAAAATCCAAGACCACTTTTACCGTTGCTGTCTTCATTAAAAGAGATGGGAATTGGATGCTATATCCAATATACGCTGAACGATTATTTTGCAGAAGGATTGGAACCGAATGTCCCATCAGTGGCTGAAAGGATTAACACATTCAAGCAGTTGGTTGATGGATTGGGTCTGGGAGCTGTTGTTTGGCGCTTCGACCCGTTGATTTTAACCGACAAAATCTCCGTAGATGCATTACTGAATAAAATCGAAAGGATTGCCGATCGGCTGCATGGTTACACCGAAAAACTTGTTTTCAGTTTTGCTGATATTCTGGCATACCGTAAAGTCGGACGCAATCTTTCGGATGCCGGTGTGCATTATCGCGAATGGAAAATAGACGAAATGATTGATTTCTCACGCCTGCTTTCCGGCATGAATCTTGGCCTCGAACTCGCCACTTGTGCTGAAAAAGTTGATCTGTCGCAGTTCGGGATAATTCACAACCGCTGCATAGACCCCGAACTAATATGCCGTCTGAAGCCTGAACTGCAACCTCTTATTTCCATCCCAAGGACAGACAAAGGCCAACGCGCACTGTGCGGCTGCATCACTTCTAAAGATATCGGTGCCTATAACACATGCCCTCATGGCTGCACATACTGCTACGCTAATACCAGTCCCCACTCGGCCCGACAAAACTTTATACAACATCAGCAACATCCAAACAACGATTCGATACTCTGAACAACATGACCGCACTTCATTTTACTCCTCATTTCAACGCGTCAAGAATATCTTTCGATGACAATAATATTTATTTTTCGAGCAAACGACCGTATTTTCTTAAAAATTGGCTATTTTCGCAATTAATATTAATATATTATCGCATGACAACAAGCAATATCAGCTATCAAATTGAACGCATAAACAGACTTATGAAAGTCATGCCGTAGTTATCAACGTTTTCAAATCTATTGGATATAAAACCAAAATCTGACGCAAAATGAGAGGAATAGCAATGCCGTTACAACAAGTCTGGGGCAATGGCCGCACTCAACTTGTCATACCCGTATATCAACGTAATTATTCATGGAAGAAAGAAAACTGCAACCAGCTGTTCTCCGACCTCGTTAAACTTAAAAACAGCCATAGAAGCGGCCATTTCTTTGGCTCGATAGTCACCGCACCTGTTGGCTCCGGCCTGGACCGCCTTATAATTGACGGGCAGCAACGTCTGACCACAACGTCATTACTAATGCTCGCAGCCATCAAGGCCGTCAAGGATAAGAAGATGACCATTAGTCAGGATGGGTTAATTGAAGAAACTCATGACAATATGTTGTGGTCGAAATATGGGTCACATCCTACTTGCAAATACAAACTCCTGCCCATTGAGCAGGACCGTGTTGCTTATGACCGCCTATTCTCGGACAATGACAATCAATTTATAAAGGAATCAAAAATCACCCATAATTTCAATTTCTTTTATGACAAACTGACTTCGTTTCCTCAACCGTTCACATTCGATGAGTTGTTTGATGTAATTGACCGACTACAGGTGATCTGCATAGACCTTGACAACGACGACGACCCGCAGCTGATATTTGAAAGTCTGAACTCCACCGGTTTGGCTCTCGAAGAAGCTGATAAGATACGAAACTATCTTCTGATGTCTCTTTCTCCTATAGACCAAGAGGAGTGCTATAAAAAATATTGGCATAAAATACAGCTGGCAACCAATGATTCGCCAACGATGTTTCTTAGAGATTATATTACTATCTCTGACAATCTTCTGCGCCCCGTAAAACTCAATAATCTATACTTCCATTGGAAAAAGTATATGGAAGAAAAAGGTCGAGACCGTAAAGCCGAGCTTGCCTCAATGCTTGATTATGTACGCTATTATCATATGATCAATATGGCCGAGGTTGAAATAATGCACGACGGCCAATTGATCAAAAATGCACGGTTAAGCAAAAAAATGTCTCAGTTGCGCAATCTTGATACTGACGTTATAAATGTTTTCTTAATCTCTTTCCTGAAATATGCTGTCGAGAAGAGCCTATCCGAAGAAGAGATTTGGAAAACACTTGACCTGATTGAAGGTTATCTTGCACGTCGCATAATTTGCTCGATGTCTTCCAACTCTCTGACACAAACTTTCTGTGCGCTGCATCGAGATGTCTTGCGTTCCATTTCTGAATATGAGAAAGCGGGGGAATCCGTCTCGACACCTTATCATCAGATTCTTGCCTTTCACATACTACGCCGCGAAGGCAACTTCCGCATACCCCGCGACAATGTTTTTGCCGAGAATATCCTGACCCGCAAAGTATATTTAATGCCCAAAGCCGCCCAGCACTTTCTTTTTGAACGGTTAGAGAATTTCAATCACACTGAATTTATTGATGTCAAAAAGCAAATGCAAAACGGCCATGCGACCATCGAACACATCATGCCCCAGACATTGACCCCCGAATGGAGAAAAGAATTGGGTGATGAAGCTGACTCTATCCATGAACAGTACCTTCACACCTTTGCAAACCTCACACTCACGGGCGTGAACTCAGAGCTGAGTAACAACACCTTTGAGGATAAAAAAACCGGGAAAATGGTAAACGGCCAGTTCATCAACGGCTATCGCGGCTCTATCTACCGTTTGACTCAGGAACTTACGTCATATGACTCTTGGAGTTTAAAAGACCTTGAACATCGCGCAAAAAGAATCAAAGACAAGCTGTTCGCGCTTTATCCGTTTCCAACAACCGATTTCAAGCCTCTTCCAAAACCGATTGAAGAGATTTCTCTTGAAGATGAAGACTTCAATCCTACTAATAGAATCCTTATCGGGTACAACTTGTTTGGAGAAGAACACCAACAGACATATTGGATAGATATGCTGATAGATGTTGTCAAAGAAGTCTACCGGAGATTCCCCGATGATCTTGAGACGCTTGCGTTAAAAGACACATGGGTACACCATGTCATGGGTGAGGAAGATAAAAAATACGAAAAAATTGACGAAGGAATATATCTGTGGAAGAATGCCAACAATCGTAACAAACTCAACGGTCTTCGCTATATTTTTGATGAACTGGGAATCGGTTATGCCGAATTGGTGCTCTATTTAGAACCCACACCGATTGTTCCACCCATTGGCAACACACAATCAATAGATGCAGAGGATAAACAATAGCACCACCGAAAAAATTTACAATAATTGTCGTTTATGGGACGTCAACAATTCTGCATAAGTGAGTGGTTATCTGTTGCTCGTAAGTATTAAAATAATATTAAATAATCGAACCGTTGCCGTATAGCCACATTACTATCGCGATAAACTTCTGTATATCTATTAATTGTTAACCAAACTGTCAAACTCAGGTATCACATTATGAACCAACTTTTTCTGAAAAGATTCACCTTAAAAGGTCAAACGCCCGTCGCTTCAGTTTTCGATGATTTTTCAGGAAAAATAATCTTTCTCCGGAGCATTTTTGTAAATTTGCATCATAACACCATAAGAAGAAAAAAATCAAATGAAAAAGACGGACAAGGGAAAGGATGGCAGGACAAAAAAAGCCAATGGAATGACTCCGAAAGTTTCACCTGTCCTGCGGCCTTCTGATATGGATGTGAACCAGTGGCAGAGCGCACTGCGTCGACAGGCTGCCGATTCCACCTATTTTGTTATCACCGAACTCACCGGCGAACCGGGTTCATACAGTGTGACAAACAGCAGAAAGCGCACATGCAATACCGTAAGGTATTACGGTCCGGAATCACCGTTCAACTCCTGCACTTGCATGGATTTTCGCACCAACCGTCTTGGCACTTGTAAACACCTGGAGTCGGTGGCTCTGTCGAACGCCGAAAGGCAAGCTATCGATCCCTTGAAATTTTCACATGGTCTATTATACGTCGACTACAGAAACGGTCGTGACGTGAAACTGCGGATTCCCTATAGCCTTAAAAAATCATTTGCCGCAGTGACCGACCGATGGACTGATGATGGAGAAACCATCGATAAAAACAATTTCACGAAGTTTGAAGAGATTGTAAAAGATGTACGGGAATTTGATCAGGATTTCAGCATTGATGGCGACGTGCTTGAGGTAGTCGCAGAGGTCAATGATGCCCGTCGGCGGGCGGCCATTGAAAGAAGACTTTCCGACGAGCAGATCACGAATGTGCTCGCCAATGGCGTGAAACTTTACCCCTACCAACTGGAGGGAGTAAGAAAGGCTTTCAAGGCCGGCCGCTGCATAATCGCCGATGATATGGGACTCGGCAAAACCCTTCAGTCAATCGCCACAGCCCGTCTGTTACATTCATTGGGGATGATCGAAAATGTTCTCATAGTCTGTCCGACCTCGCTCAAATATCAATGGCTCAAGGAAATCGGGAGGTTTACTACCGCCTCGGCAGAGGTTATAGAAGGCATCCATCCCGTCAGGAAAAGAAAATATGAGGCGCGGCAAGCCTTTTTCAGCATCACATCGTTCCACAGTCTCGCCAACGACCTCAAGGCAATCGGCCGCATGCACTTCGACATGGTGATCATCGATGAGGTACAACGACTGAAGAACTGGGAAACCAAACTCTCAATCAACCTGAAGAAATTAGACTCCGATTATACGGTTGTATTGTCGGGCACACCTCTCGAAAACAAGATCGAAGAGCTTTATTCCGTGATGGAGTTTGTTGATCCCTACTGTCTGGGACCGTATCATGAATTTATGTCTGAAACCGTTCGACGCGATGAGGTTGGCAAAGTAGTGGGTTACCGCAATCTCAACCGCGTTGGCAGACGTATAGCCGACCGCATGATCAGGCGCAAGAAAGCCGACGTCGCGATACAGATGCCCGAGCGTATCGACTCAATACGCTACGTTTCGATGACAGATGAGCAGATGGCCATTCACAATGAGTCACAGTCGATTGTGGCACAACTTGTTTTTAAATGGCGCAGAATGCGATTTCTCAGCGAGAAAGACCGACGACGTCTTCTGATGGAACTCAGCAAAATGCGCATGGTGTGCGACAGCACCTTTATTCTTGACCAGCAATCGCGCTACGACACCAAGGTCGAAGAGTGTATCGACCTCATTACCTCTGCCATAGACGGCTTAGATACCAAAATCGTCGTATTCAGCCAATGGGAAAGAATGACCCGCCTCATCGCAAAGGAGCTCGATAACAAAGACATAACTTTCGCATATCTGCACGGAGGCGTTCCCTCTGAAAAAAGAGGAGCTCTGATCAGCGATTTCAACAGTAATCCCGAATGTCGTGTCTTCCTGTCGACCGATGCCGGCTCCACGGGGCTCAATCTCCAGTCGGCATCCATCATCATCAACCTCGACCTGCCATGGAATCCGGCCGTGCTCGAGCAACGCATCGCACGCATCTACCGCATCGGCCAGAAACGCAATGTTCAGGTCATCAATTTTGTAGCAGCCGGTACTATCGAGGAAAGAATGCTCTCCACGCTCGATTTTAAGACCGCCCTCTTCGAGGGGATTCTTGACAATGGAGATGACTCTATAACCCTCTCCGACAACAAACTGACAAAAATCGCAGATACATACGAGGCTCTATATAAGGAAAATGACAATAAGCTCGACAAAGATGCGGCTGAAATCAAAACGCCCAAAGACAACAAAGGAGAACATGAGCCGAATGAAGAAAGCAACTCAAAAGTTGAATCAGCTGTGACAAAAGAGAGCAAAGAAGCTGATCGAGACAATACATCGCCCTCGTTGGCAAATGGTGTGCGGTCAACTCCGGATGCCGATACATCTCATGCTGACAATCCCGAACAACTCATCGCCGGCGGCATGCAATTTCTTTCCGGTCTTGCAAAAACGCTCAAATCGCCCGAAGCCACAAAAAAACTTGTCGACACTTTGGTGAAAATAGACAAGAAGACCGGACAATCAACTTTGAGCATCCCCGTACCCGATAAGGAAACCGTGAGCAATGTGCTGACGATGTTCGCGAATCTTCTGTCCGCCACCAACCGTTGAAGTCTGACTTAAACCGATTTATAGGCTTTTGCTTTGCGTTTAAACCAACGCAAACCATGCCATTCTTGTCCGCTTTCAAAACCTGTATGTTGAATTACTATAAATCTGTCAAAATAGAACACAATTTACGGGCTTTTGTTATACTTTTGTCATAAAAACCGCATATCAGCATCAACGACGGATATAGGCAGATTCGACATCGTGGTTAATCATCTCAATTTCAAGAAAATGAAAAAGAACAAAGGAAATTATACAAAACCAACCTCTTCATGGCCATCCATGCATCCGCGTAATCTGATGACTGGTTCATGTGGTTACTATGAACAATTGGCAAAGATGATCAGCGTAGAAATCGAGCTGATTTTTAAACGGCATATCCCTAAGGAATTCACCGATTCATTTTATCAACGGTTGGGACTTACCGTAGCCGGATATCTTGAAGATCTGGCAAGCGGTTTTGGCATATGGAACACATTTAGATCTATTTGCCGCGAGCGTTACGGCACATTTCCTTTCTATCACGGGGATTTTTCAAACAAAACAGAAGAATACTCCGATAGTGACATAAACTACGACGATGTGCGGTTTATAGTGTGGATGGAACTCAATGTCTGCGGTGAAGAACTGAAAACCGTCTATAGCCCTATTAGTAGCCTTGTTGAAAAAATGACGGACCTGATTTATGATAATCTGGTGGCCGAGTGGGAGACGGCTCCGGAATCTACTCGGATAGCCGACTTTATAGATAAAAGCCTTCGTAGCGACGATTGGCTGACCGTACGAGAGCTTGCCATTTGGCTTGCTGAAGGGTGTTATCTCACAAGAATCTATAATTTCAGGGAAGCTATCCTCGCATCTTCGCTCTCCGGAAAAGGCAATGAAATGATGACGACAGATTTTCATGCATATGTCTCAACGGTAATTTATTCACTCACAAAAGAACTACGGCCGTTAGGAATGACTTCGCTGAAATTTATGAGCGCTATGGCGTCGACGAAAGGATTTTCGGCGGCAGCACACCGGCTCGATCAAGCGCGCGTAATTGGCATCTCCGATTACGATGTCATAAGTTATGAAGGCAACCTGAGCCGCATCAGGTGTGTGCGTCGTCGATTCGAGTCTTCACCATGGGTTGGTGAAGAATTAACGATGGACGTCAACTCCATGAAAAGCAAGAAAGGCTTTGAAGTCGGTGCAGAAATTACCACCTCCTTGGTCAAATGGGGCGACACATGTTGCGTGAACGGCTTCTGTGTCATATCCGAAAAGCATGATAAAACAGATGCGGAACGGGACGAGGAAAGCACGCCACAGTATACCGAAAAAGATGTAGAGACCTTGCGCAAATATTCTGCCGAGTTGATTGCCCGCAACGGAGGAAGTCGTTTTGCGTTCCTTAAAGATAAAGCAGACTTAGAGAAGTTCATGGGGGTCAGTCATAATGGCAAATCAGATATGGCAGACGAAGAGATGGTGCTTTATATAAACGATATAGGAGGCGGCGAAATAAGCCATGATGCGGTTCCAATACTCAAGTCGCCTGAAAATACGTTTTATGACAAAGAGTTGGCCAAAGAAGACGGTTTGAGTGTGATTTGCGGTAACATGCAGTTTGGATACGACGCCATAATTGCAGCTATCAAAGGAGGTATGTTGACCGACGCAAGTATGCTTGCATCGCAAGGTGAGGATATCGGCCGACAACTCGTACAGGAGAATATTTATTTCCTTGCAGATTTCTATCATTCCGTCTTGACGATGGATGTTTAGAGACAATTCCACAGACAAGCCCTGTGCCGCTCGCCGCGGCGACAATCGTCCGCCGGAACACATTTCGTAGCTACATTATAGCTTGATTTATCGGCGTTTACACAAAACACTGCCATCTCTAAAGATCATATGATTATCTGATCGAGCCTTCGGGCGCATTGATGAAGCATAGGCTGGAAGTAGCGCGGGTGACAGCGGTGTAAAGCCAACGGTAAAAGTCTATGCCCATAGCCTCGGGCGGAATGTAGCTCAAATCGACAAATATGCTTGCCCATTGACCGCCCTGGGCTTTGTGGCAGGTCGCGGCGTAGGCATATTTGACCTGGAGCGCATTCCAATATGGATTGTCGCGCAACTGCCTGAGACGCGTGTCATATGGCATATCGGAAGGAAATGTATCGGGGTCGTCAATCATGGTGTAATAGAGTTTCTCGATGTCTTCACGCGGCAGTCCGGCAGTTTCGGAGAATAATGTCGCAAGCATGATTTTGGCATCAAAGACAATATCACGGTCGGGCATCGACAGACCGACATCGACAAAACGGAAGCCGTAGCGCACTTCAAGGCCATATACACGTTCTACACGCACGACGTCGCCGTTGGCAATAAAATCCATGCCTTTGATCTTGCGAGGCCAGAAATAGTTGTTTTTTGCGACTATGAGGAGATCTCCGCGCATTAGCTCGTCTTCGACATAGAGCACATTGTTACGTATCGCCAGATTATAGTCGCGGGCCATACGGTTGCTACGGGTGATGATAAGTGTACGGTCTACGCCGTCGCGACTGTATGCGGTCTCGAGCCGTTCGCCGAGCTCTTCGCCGCTGACGACACTGACATCGTCGAAGCTTTCTACGAAAAGACGCGGCTCGGGCAACCGGGATGAGAGCATGGCGCGCCGCAACCAGGTTGCATTATAGAGTATACCTGACTGACGGTGTTGGCGTGCGGTCTCTGTCATCGTGGCTCTGGTGACTTTAAGGCCGGCACGACGCAAGCAGTCAGGGTCCATGGCGGGCGATGTCTCCGAGCCCACGGGAGGTAGCTGGGCCGTGTCGCCGATGAGGACGAGACGGCAGTTCTGACCGGCATAGACATATTGCAGAAGATCTTCGAGGAGATTGGAGCCGCGCTCGTCTTCGCCACCGATCATAGAGGCTTCGTCGACGATGAAGAGCGTATCGGTTTCATTGTTGTCGCGAGGTGCCGGAGCGCCGCTGAAATCGGCTCCGGGCATATGACGGTAGATTTTGCGGTGGATGGTGTAAGCCGGCTTGCCTGCATAGTCTGAAAAGACTTTGGCTGCGCGTCCGGTCGGGGCGAGGAGAGTCGATTTCATGTCGAGCGAGGTCATGGCCTTGACCAAAGCACCGGTAAGCGACGATTTACCGGTGCCGGCATAGCCGTTGAGCACGAAAACGCGATCGACACACGAAGGATCGCAGCAGAAGCGCGCGAGCGCGACGATGACCGCTTCCTGCTGTCGATTGGGGACATAAGGAAGTTCGAGCATCACACGGGCGGCAAACTGCAGGTGGTCGGTCATCTGTCATGAATGACAGAACTCCTTCGGCGGCACGTCGTCGGCTGCGTCGGGAGTTCTGTAGTATTACACTTATTTTCGATTATATCTTTTGACTATCAACATTTGAGACTCCATTCCCAACCATCTTTTGTGTCTTTAACATCGAAGCCTATTTCGGCAAGACGGTTGCGGATGAGGTCGGAGGTCGTCCAGTCTTTATTGCGTTTGGCCTCGGAACGTATCGACAACAACAGGTCGACAGCATCCTCAAAGGGCTTTAGAGCCGGAACGCCGGCCACATCACCTCCGGTGATATCGGGCACGATGCCGAGAATCTCGAGAAGGAATGTATCGAAGAGTTTCTGCAGTGCTTTGATATCGGTCTCTGTTGCTTTGACGTGGCCGTCGTTGATCTGATTGACGATGCGACAGGCCTCAAACAGAGCGGCAATAACCATCGGTGTGTTGAGGTCGTCATCGAGAGCCTCATAGCATTGGCGTTCGATAGCGGCGACATCGATATCCGATGTATCTGATGGTTTGAGATCTTTAAGCCGGCGATAGCCTTCGAGCATGCGCTTGAGAGCCTTCTCGGACGCCTGCAGGGCTTCGTTGCTGAAATCGAGGGTGCCGCGGTAGTGCGCCTGCAGGATGAAGAACCTTATCGTCATCGGCGAATAGGGCTGCGTCAGCAGCGGATGACTGCCGGCAAAGAATTCGTCGAGGGTGATGAAGTTACCCAGCGATTTGCCCATCTTCTTGCCGTTGATGGTGATGAGGTTGTTGTGCATCCAGTATCTGACGCTGTCGCAGCCGTTGTGGGCCACAGACTGGGCTATCTCGCAGTCATGGTGGGGGAACTTGAGGTCCATGCCACCGCCGTGGATGTCAAACTTAGAGCCGAGATATTTCTCGCTCATGGTCGAACATTCGAGATGCCATCCGGGGAAACCCTCGCTCCATGGCGACGGCCAGTGCATGATATGCTCGGGTGCGGCCTTTTTCCAGAGGGCGAAGTCGGCGGGATTGCGTTTCTCACTCTGGCCGTCGAGCTCGCGCGTCGTGGCAAGAAGCTCGTCGATGTTGCGGCCTGAAAGACGGCCGTAGCCGAAGTCGCGGTTGAACTTCGGGACATCGAAATAGACCGACCCATCGCTGACATAGGCATAACCGCTGTCGACAATCTTCTTGATATACTCGATCTGCTCGATGATGTGTCCCGACGCGTGCGGCTCGATTGAGGGAGGAAGCACGTTGAGCGCGTCCATAGCCTTGTGGTAGCGGTTGAGATAGAACTGAACCACTTCCATCGGCTCGAGCTGCTCGAGGCGTGCTTTCTTGGCAATCTTGTCCTCGCCGTCGTCGGCGTCATGTTCGAGATGGCCTACGTCGGTGATGTTGCGCACATACCGCACCTTATATCCGAGATGAGTGAGATAGCGGTAGACGATGTCGAATGTTATCGCCGGACGCGTGTGGCCCAGATGGGCGTCGCCGTAGACCGTCGGGCCGCAGACATACATGCCGACGATGTCGGGATGCAGCGGCTTAAAAAGCTCTTTAGTACGGCTCAGAGTGTTATATATCGTCAGATTATTGTCTTTCATAATCAGCGGTTTGTCAAAAGATATTGTCTGTCGGTATCAGGCCATGAAAGGATTGGGGATGTCTCCGCCGTTGTTGCCCTGATTGCCTTTGGGTGTCTTGTGTTTGATTTCGCCAAAAGTGGCCTCATATTTGGCGAGGTTGTCACGAAGGGCAAAAAGCACGTTCTTGGCGTTTTCGGGCGTCATGATTATACGGCTCTGTACCTTTGCCTGGGGCATATTGGGCGCTACAGCCACGAAATCGATAAAAAATTCATTGGCCGAGTGGGCGATTACAGCGAAGTTTGAGTAGTGGCCTGCCGCAACCTCGGGGGTGAGCTCGACCTTGAGTTCGGTTTTCTTTGCGTTATCCATGATTACATTTTGTTTTTAATTTATAATGACCTACCGCACCTTATTCTGCGGGGACGATAGGCGTGCTGTTCTTATAGAAGACGAGAGAGGTCGTGCCGTGCGAATCGGGATAATATACTCTGATCGAGCTACATGTCTGAAGGCTCCATACCTTCGAGATGTCATAAGAGCCGTAGATGACATGGCGACGGCCGTCGACTCCGTCGGTTCTGAAGATGACATGATATTCGGGACATTCGTCGTTTATTGTCTTTGTGTCAAGGACGAGTTCGAAAGTCTCGGGACGTTGCTCGACATCGATGTTGGCCCAAAGGTTGATATAATTGCCGGTACGCCAGAGACCTCCCATCGAGAACGGATCGGAGAACCAATCGGTATAATCTGCCGCAGTACCTTCCTTGAGGGTGCTGTTGACGGCCTGTACAGAGTAAAGCTCCATCGGGCCGCTCTTATAGGCGATGCCTGATTCGGGAACATATTGTATAAGTACACGCGTAACGGGCTTAAACATATTCTCGTTTATCACTCGTGTGCTGGTGAGTGTCACAAGGGGAGAGTCACCGTCTTTGCGGAGGGTAAACACCGAACCGTTGTCTGACGACGAGACATAAGTGGCTATATCTACCATCATGTCTTCGGGATAATAATCGTTTCTGGGCTTGTCGCTGCATGAAGCGATTACGGCCAAGAACAATGCGGGGAAAAGGAAACGAATGATTTTTTTCATAATTTGTTACTGGAAATATTTTTTTGAATGGTAATTATATAGAGTTTGTAGATTTTCTGTTTTCGGTGACCTTATTTATGCGTCCGTCAACGAGACTTACTATATAGTCGCTGTCTGCAGCAAGATTCTCATCGTGAGTCACTATGACAAATGTGGCACCCAGTTCGTCGCGCAGATCGAAGAAAAGTCGGTGAAGTTCTCCACGATTCTTTGAATCGAGACTTCCCGAAGGCTCGTCGGCGAAAACGACGGCAGGTTTGTTGACGAGAGCTCGCGCCACAGCGGCTCTCTGGCATTCGCCACCCGATAGCTCCGACGGTCGATGTCCGGCACGCGATGCCAGACCGAGATGTGTGATAAGAGCTCGGGCGCGCTCAAACGCATCGCGGCGGCCGACACCGGCTATGAGTGCCGGCAGAGCGACATTCTCTTCAAGCGTGAATTCAGGAAGAAGGCGGTGAAACTGAAATACAAAACCTATGCTCTCGTTGCGAAAACGCGAGAGACGTCTGTCTTTCATTGCGAAGACGTCGTCACCGTCATAATAGACCTTGCCCGAGTCGGGAGCGCTCAACGTGCCTATGATCTGAAGCAACGTAGATTTGCCCGCCCCGCTCGGACCGACGATGGTCGTCACGGCACGGCTCTTGACATCGAGACTCACACCCTTGAGCACTTCAAGGCTGCCGAAACTCTTGACTATGTCTGTAGCTTTGATCATAAAACGCTTTATGTCAGATGTAAGTTAAAGTCTGTTTGCCGCCTGAAAGACGTTTCTAATACAAAGATAGCTAAAAATAGACTCCACACCCTACAAAACAATCATTTTTAACAGCAGATTAAACACTTTTGTAAAAAATCAGCCTAAAATCATAAAAAAGAGTCTGCATTTCACACAATTGCATCTACCAGACAATTTCAATTTTTTACAAGTATTTGAATTTGTCGCGATTACTGTCTTATGCGACCGATGTCGGTGCCGGCGGGAGTCTGGAATACAGAAAGTCCAAAGCGTCCTATAACTGCATAGACTTGATCGAAGATGTCGGCGGCGACATGCTCGTGATCGATCCAGACTGTCGTGCGTGTAAAGAAATATAACTGCAGCGGAAGTCCCGACTGTGTGGGAGGCAGTTGACGCACCATCAGTGTCATCTCTGAGTTTACATCGGGATGAGAGGTTAAAAATTGCTCGAGATAGCGTCTCAGAAGCCCCAGATTGACTTCGCGACGGCTTTCGCACCCGGATGCCCGAGGAAGCAACCCGTCAGCCTCTAAGGAGGCTATTTCAGCGTTGTCGAGAAAACGCACGGTGTTGATATCAATGAATATCGCCCGGTCGACCCGTCGTCCGCCCGAGAGCTGCATCGGTCTGTAGTTTCTGAACGACTCGGTTATGAGCGAGTAAGGAGGAACCGTCGTCACCGAATTGTCCCAGTTGCGAACCTTGACCGTCGTCAATGAT
Source organism: uncultured Muribaculaceae bacterium (assembly GCA_910576935.1). Classification (GTDB taxonomy): domain Bacteria; phylum Bacteroidota; class Bacteroidia; order Bacteroidales; family Muribaculaceae; genus CAG-873. The sequence continues at coordinate 1,447 of CAJTKG010000035.1, read as the reverse complement.
ACATCGATGACCTCGCCGTTGAGATCCCGGCCGGGCATGGTAATCCAATCGCCACGCTCAAGCATTTTGTTTGCCGTCAATTGTATACTCGCCACAAGACCGAGTATCGTATCTTTAAACACCAACGACAGCACAGCAGCCGAAGCACCGAGGGCTGTGAGTATCGCTATCGGAGTCTTGCCGATAAGAAGGCTGAGAGCTATGATAATGCCGACACCGATGACTATCAGCTTAAACATCTGAAATATGCCCTTGACGGCATAAGGTCGCAGCTGTTCGCGGCGCGCCATGGCTGCATAAAGATTGTCGAGAAAGATAACAATAATATAAACAATAGCCCAAAGGATATAGAGCGACGTAACGACATCAATCCACCCCACAGAGCCATCGGTATCACCGAAAAGATGAGGCAGCATCCACGACACTACAAGTGCGGGCGACAATTGCGACACAGCTCGAGTAAACCGCACGTTGAGCAGATCATCATCCCACTCGGTAGGACTGCGCAATATGACATGCTCGAACAGCATCAGAATCGCCTTGGTGAGATAATAAGCCAACACCGCGACGACTGTGATGCATATCAAAAGCAATAATGTCGTCACCTGACTGTGGAAAAGGTCAGGTGCTATATATTCAGCTATTGATTTAATCTTTTCAAACATATCCGGCATCACTCTATCTGACGTAGTTCGCCGGTATAAGAATCCATCACATATCCTGCGACCGAAATACCGTCGGGCATCAACGGATGCTTCCTCACAAGATCAACCGTCTCAGCCACTGCCACATCAGTGTCTTCAAAACCATGTAACCAACTTCGAAGATCAATACCGCAATGCTGCATGAGACTGATATGCTCTTCACTGATACCGCGCTCACGCATAAGGGCAAGCATCTCGTCTGCATCCATACCCTGCACACCGCAGCCGGTGTGGCCAATTATCATGATCTCGTTTACACCAAGTTCATAAACTGCCACGATAAGGCTGCGCATGGTCGAATCGAACGGATTTGTAATCGTAGCACCCGCGTTTTTTATAATCTTGACATCTCCGTTCTTGAAACCAAGAGCTGCCGGCAATAGCTCGATCAGACGGGTATCCATACAGGTTACAATCGCTATCTTCTTATCGGGATATTTGTTGGTCGCAAAACGCTCATAACATTTATCGGCGACAAAACGTCGGTTATATTCAAGAATCTGATCAATCATAGTTATTAATTTACCTGCTACAAAATTAAGAAAATAAATCAAACATGGCCAACATCATCAGCAATTTAATCTATGCACAATTCATAATGCATAATTTACCATGCATATGGAGCTAAGGATTCTTTATTTAATTACAACGATGTCAATGTGCGTTTGACATCGGTTTGGTCGGTTTAGACGCGCGGGGATGTCTGCCGCAGTAGCTATATTGGTGTTATTTTCAGGGGGATG
>CAJTKG010000034.1 GCA_910576935.1 uncultured Muribaculaceae bacterium | reverse complement strand
GGTTCAGAGGCCACGCCCGAGACCGTGAGCCTCTCGCGGCCCATGCCGTCGTAGTAAACCGTCGAGACGCGTGCGCGCGAGGCATCGGCGCTGTTCTCCAGGAAAGTCAGCGACCTCACATAGTTCCCGCCCTCGTTGGCCGACGATGCCTGAGACACGGCGACAGCTACCAAACTTGCGACGAGGAGAATACCGTAGACTTTCATGGCAGATGATTTTAAGGATATATTTCTCTAAATACGAGAGAGACTATTGCATTTCTGCAAATATAGGCAATCGAAGGGCGGTTTTCAAAATAAATCGTCCGAATTAACAATTATGTATGTAAATAATTATGCTATTGATGTTCGGCTGTGTCTGTCAGCATTTCATTTTTTGGTGAAGGCGTGGGCGACGAGATCGTAGGCGAGAGGGATTAGCATGACGGGGGAGGTGACGGCGAGGATGGTTATCATTTCGCTGAAGGGAAGGGTGACGACGTTGAACATTTCGCCACCGATATAGACGATGAGGAATTGTCCGGCGATGATGATGCCGAGTGTGGCGAAGAAGACGAGGCTGTGGCGGGCGTCGTTGAAGGCGCTGTGGCCGCTGTCGAAAGCGCGGGCGTTGAAGAGATTCCAGAATTGTAGGAAGACGAAGAAGGTGAAGAGTATGGTCAGGTCGGCGGGTGTGAGGTTGTCGCCGCCGACGGTGAATATAGATGAGAGGTAGTCGGGGAGGTTGAATTGCGCGAGCGATTCGATGCGGTAGATGCGCAGATATTGGAGCATGCCGTAGATCATGATGGTGAAAAGCAGGCCGACGCCGATGATGCGGGTATACATGGGGCGCGAGATGATGAAGTCGTTGCGACGCCGCGGTGGGCGGTTCATGACTTCTTCGCTGGGGGGCAGGGAGGCGAGGGCGAGGGCGGCGAAGGTGTCCATGATGAGGTTGACCCAGAGCATCTGTGTGACGGTGAGGGGCGATTCGGTGCCGGTGAAGGCTCCGGCGACGACTGTCAGGCTGGCGACAAGGTTGACGGTGAGCTGGAAGAGTATGAAGCGGCGTATGTTCTGATAGAGTGAGCGTCCCCACATGACGGCCTTGGTGATTGAGGCGAATGAGTTATCGATGATGGTGATGTCGCTTGCTTCTTTGGCTACGGCCGTACCGTCGCCCATGGAGAGGCCGACCTGGGCTGCGTTGAGGGCGGGGGCGTCGTTTGTGCCGTCGCCGGTGACGGCGACGACTTCGCCGAGGTCCTGGAGGAGACGCACGAGGCGGGCTTTGTCGGTTGGGCGTGCGCGGGCCATGATTTTCAGTTTTTTGGCGCGTGGACGTGCCTCGTCATCGGAGAGGGCGGCCCAGTCGGTGCCGGTGATGATGGCGTCGTCGCTGTCGGTGTCTGACCATAGTCCGACCTGGCGGCCTATTTCTTTGGCAGTGCCGGGGGTGTCGCCGGTGACTATCTTGATGTTGATGCCGCTGTCGATCGATCGGCGTATGGCGTCGGGCACGTCGTCTCTGACGGGGTCGGCTATGCCTGCGACACCCATGAAGACGAGGCCGGTGGCGTTGACGCGTCCGTCGGATATGACGTCGCTGTCATCATCGATGGCGGCATATGCGAAGCCGAGGGTGCGCATGGCTTTTGCCTGATATGATGCGAGTTCGGTGGCAATACTATCGCGACTGACGCCGCCGGCGACGCTTGCGCAGAGGTCGAGGACTATCTCGGGCGCTCCTTTGACGTAGAGGGTCTTGCGACCGGTGACAGCCGAGATGACGACGGTGGCCATATATTTGCGCTGGGTCGAGAAGGGCAGTTGGTCGACTACGGCGGCCTGTTCGCGCAGTTTGAGGTAGTCGACGCCGCGGTCGAAGAGCCATGTCAGCATGGCGCCTTCGGTTGGGTTGCCGACGACGGCGGGAGTGCCGTTGTCGCCGACTTCGAGGAAGGCGGTGGAGTTGACGGCGATGGCTTCGTCGACGATGCGGGCCGGGATGCTGCCGGCGGCGGTTGCTCCGGGGTCGTAGAAGTCTGTGACGGCGACGCTCATGCGGTTGCGTGTGAGAGTGCCGGTCTTGTCAGTGCAGATGACTGTCGTGGCGCCCATTGTCTCGCAGGCGTGGAGTTTGCGCACGAGGTTGTTGCTGGCGAGCATGCGCCTCATGCTCAGGGCGAGGCTGAGGGTGACGCTCATGGGCAGGCCCTCGGGCACTGAGACGACGATGAGGGTTATGGCGAGCATGACGGTTGTCAGCAGGTAATCGGTGATCTCGACTGTCGAGGCGGCGCTCCAGTCAAAGATGAGGCAACGGCCGATAACGATGAGGGCGCCGATGACATAGCTCATTGTCGATATGAGGCGTCCGAGGCGTTCGAACTGTAGGGTCAGGGGTGTTTTGACGCCTGTGTCGATCTGGGCGGCTTCGTATACTTTGCCGTACTCGGTGGCGTCGCCGACGGCGGTCACTTCCATGACGGCGCGGCCCTCGACGACAGTGGTGCCGCGCATGAGGACGTAGGTGGGATATGTCGCGTCGCTGTCGGCGTCGGCTTTGAGGTGTGATTTGTTGACTATGGGCTCGCCTGTGAGCGTGCTCTCGTTGACGGTGAGGCTGATGCTGTCGATCAGCCGGCCGTCGGCGGGTATCTCGTCGCCCGAGTCGAGGACGACGATGTCGCCGCAGACGATGTCGCGCCGCGGTACTTGGGTGACCCGGCCGTCGCGGATTACTTTGACGAGCAGGTCGTCGTTTACGCGGTTGAGGATGTCGAATTTCTTTTCGGCACTGACTTCGAGCCAGAAACCTATTAATGTGGCCAGCATGACGGCGATGAATATGCCTAATGGCTCGAGGAAGACGCTAAGACCTTTGATGCCGCTGATATATTCATAGACCGATATGCCGACAGAGAGCAGCAGGGCGACGAGAAGGATTCTGATGAGCGGGTCGCTGAAGCTGCCGATGAATTTCTTGAAGAGTGAGGGCTTGGGCGGAGGTGTGAGAATATTGGCTCCGTAGAGACGACGGTTTTCTTCGACTTGCCGTGAGGTCAGGCCGGTTATGTTGGTTTTCGATTCTGTCATTTTGGGTCAGATTCTGCTAAAAGAAAGTGCTTTGCCACTTTTGTCATCATTTATAACACCGTTGTCGAAGCATAAGTTGCCGTTGACCCATGTTTTGATGACGCGATGGTTGAATGTGAGGCCGTCGAGGGGTGTCCAGCCGCAGAGGCTTGTGACGTCGCTGTCAGTGACGGTATGGGGTGACTGTGGGTCGACCATGACAAGGTCGGCGTAATTACCCGGCACTATCGTGCCGCGGCGGTCGATGCCGAAGAGTCGGGCGGGTGCGGCGGCCATGCGCTCGGCGACGGTCTCGGGGGTGAACAGCGACAGGGCCGCTATGAGTGAGAATTCGACCATCGGGGCGCCCGAGGCGGCTTTGAAGAGGCCGCCCTCTTTGTCGGCGCGGAGGTGTGGAGCGTGGTCGGTGGCGATGATGTCGATGAGGCCGTTTACGACGGCTTCGACAAGGGCCTGCCGGTCGGCTTCGGTCTTGACCGATGGGTTCATTTTTATGCGTGAGCCGCGGTCGGCGTAATCGTTTTCGGTCCACAGGAGGTGGTGGGGCGACACTTCGGCTGTTATCTGCTTGTCAGTGGTCGTAGCTCCGGGAGTTAGCAGCTCGAGTTCACGGGCGGTTGACAGGTGAGCGATATGCAGGCGTGCGCCTGTGCGGCGGGCGAGATCGACGGCGGCTTTGGATGCCTTGTAGCAGGCCTCGGCGCTGCGCAGACGGGTGTGCAGGCAGACCGGTGCGTCGTCGCCGTATATGCCCCGTATAGCTTCGGCATTGGCTCTGACGGTGGCCTCGTCTTCGGCATGGACGACTATGCGGGCATTGACACGGCTGAAGAGCTCGACGAGCGTCGATTGCCGGTCGACGAGCATGTTTCCGGTCGATGAGCCCATGAAGAGCTTTACGCCGGCGATGCGGTTGTAGTCGGCGGCGAGGAGTTCGTCGATATTGTCGTTTGTGGCGCCGATAAAGAAAGCGTAGTTTGCCACCGAGTCGCGCGCCGCGATGTCTGCTTTTGCCTCGACGAGGGCGGACGTGGTGGTCTGCGGGACGGTGTTGGGCATGTCGATGAACGATGTGACACCTCCGGCGACAGCGGCGCGACTCTCAGAGGCTATTGTCGCCTTATGTGTCAGCCCGGGCTGGCGGAAGTGGACGTGGCAGTCGATGACGCCGGGCAATAGAAGGCATCCCCGGGCGTCAGTGACAAAGGCGCCCCCAAATAAAGATGCGTCGGGTATGCCCGGTGCTACGTCTATGATGGTCTCGCCGTCGATGAGCACGTAACCCGTATATCTGTCACCTGTGCCCGAGACAATGTCGGCGTTATGAATCAGCTGACGGCTCATTTGCGGCTGTAATCGGGATATTTCTTGAAGAAACTGTTCCATTTGAGCCTGATGACGCCAAAGACAGCCTCGCCGAAGATGCCGCTGTTCATCTTGCTTGTGCCAAGGACGCGGTTTACGAAAATGATAGGCACTTCGACGACTTTGAAGCCATATTTCGAGGCTGTGAATTTCATCTCTATCTGGAATGCGTAGCCTTTGAATTTTATTTCATCGAGCGGGAGAGCTTCGAGCACCCGGCGTCGGTAGCAGACAAAACCGGCTGTGGTGTCGTGGATTGGCAGGCCGGTGACGAGTCTGACATATTTCGATGCGTAATATGACATCAGTACGCGTCCCATGGGCCAGTTGACGACGTTGACGCCGGTGACGTAGCGCGAGCCGATGGCGACGTCGGCGCCTTCGACGGCAGTGGCGCGGTAAAGCTTCATAAGATCGGCCGGATTGTGCGAGAAATCGGCGTCCATCTCGAAGATGTAGTCGTAGCCGTGGTCGACAGACCATTTGAAGCCGGTGATATAAGCCGTGCCGAGACCCAGTTTACCACGCCGCTCGAGAATATGGATGCGACCCGGGTATTGCTCTATTTTCTTTTTGACAATCGAGGCGGTGCCGTCGGGCGAATTGTCGTCGATGACGAGTATGTCAAAATTGTGCTCCAGAGAAATGACGGCGTCGATTATGGCCGATGCGTTCTCACATTCGTTATACATCGGTATGATGACGACGCTGTCACTGTGTTTTGACGGGATATCTTCAGACATGGCTCTCTTTTTAGTTAAAATTTTGCCGCAAAGTTAAATAATTTACATTTCGCAAATCGCTATATATAAGTTAATGTTGCCTAAAAAAGCGGCGAAGGCGATGTTTTTGAATAATTAACAAAAAAGAAGATATTTGCCGACATTCAGAACAATGGAAAAGCGCCGGCGTTTCTTAATTTTGCAGAAACAACAGGATATAATCCATACACGAATTACAATGAACCGACTGAGTATATACGTCAAAAACCTGTCAGAATATATAGAGATACCGCGAGGCGAGACATTGGGCGAGATAGGCCGCCGTCTTGCCGGGCGTCTCGGCTTCGAGCCGGTCTGCGCCCTTGTCAACAATAAGAATGAAGACCTCTGGTTTGAACTTTATCATCCCAAGCAGATAGAGTTTCAGCCGCTGACGACGGCTTCGGCGACGAGAGTGTATACGCGGTCGCTTTGTATGCTGCTCTACCGTGCGGTGACGCGTTGTTATCCCGGTGCGCGCCTGCGAATCGAACACACGATTTCGGGCGGCTACTATTGCCGTCTCGACGGTGTGGGCGAAGTCGACGGGGAGACGGCTGAGGCTCTTGCGGCCGAGATGAAGGCTCTGATAGCCCGCGATCTTCCTTTCGAGCCTCATGAATGTCTAACCGCCGATGCCATCGGGATATTCCGCGCACAGGGACTCGACGACAAGGTCGAGCTGCTCGAGACAACGCGCGAACTTTACACGCGCTACTACTCGCTCGACGGCATCTGCGACAGCTATTACGGTCCGTTGGTGCAGTCGACGCGGTGGCTGTCGGTCTTTGCCCTCAAGCCTTATAACGAAGGGCTGCTTCTTCTCGGATTTGACCGCCATAACCCTTCGGAGGTGTCGCACGAGGTCAGACAGGAGAAGATGTTCAAGGCCTTTGTCGACTATCTGCGCTTCAACAATATCGTCGGCGTCAGAAACGTAGGCGAGCTCAACCGCATGGTCGAGCACGGCATGGCCGCCCGGCTGATAAGCCTCGCCGAGGCCTTGCACGAGAAAATCATAGCCGGCATAAGCGACGATATAGCCCGGCGTTATCACGACGGCGGCGCCAGGGTTGTGCTTGTCGCCGGGCCGTCGTCGTCGGGTAAGACGACGACGACAAAGCGTCTGGCGATACAACTTATGACAAACCTGCTCAAACCCCAGATAATATCGCTCGACAATTATTTTATCAACCGTGAGAACACTCCGCGTGACGAAGACGGAGATTATGACTATGAATCGCTGTATGCGCTCGATCTAAAGCAGTTTAATGACGATCTCAACGCTATTATAGCCGGTGAGGAGGTAGAGTTGCCGACATATAACTTTGAGCTTGGATGCCGCCAGTATAAGGGCGACATGATACATCTCGACGAAGGCTCGGTGTTGCTTATAGAGGGCATCCACGGGCTCAATCCGGAGCTGACGGCGGCTATAGCCGATAATATGAAATACCGCGTCTATGTGTCGGCTCTCACGACTCTGTCGATTGATGACCATAACTGGATACCGACGTCAGACAACCGTCTGTTACGCCGTATTATACGTGATGCACGATATCGGGGCACTTCGCCCGAAGAGAGTATACGGCGCTGGCCGAGTGTGCGTCGGGGCGAAGAGAAATGGATTTTTCCGTTTCAGGAGAATGCCGATGCGACGTTCAACTCGTCGCTGCTCTTCGAACTGGGTGTCATGAAAGAATATGCCGATGCATTACTCAAGACCGTTCCCAACGACGTGCCAGAGTATGCCGAGGCATATCGCCTGCGTAAGTTCCTGAGCTATTTCGCTGCCATTGGCGATGCAAACATACCACCCACAAGCCTGCTGCGCGAGTTTCTCGGGGGCAGTTCGTTCAAGTACTGAAAATTTCAGAAAACTTATGAACAAATCGAGGAGTGATTGACTTTTAAATATATGAAACTTCTGATCGTTACAATAATCTCAGCCATCCTTGCCGCGGGCCAGGCTTTTGCCATTGACTACAAACTGACCCGTGAGAAAGCCGGCCGCTTCTTCGACAACCGCGAGTGGGCGAGTGCTCAGGCGTTGTATGGTCTCATGCTTGAGCAGGAGCCCGGTGTCGCGGCAACGTACTCGCATGCTATTGTGGCCTCGGCTATGATGGGTGACACGGTGTCGACGTCAGATCTGCTGTCGCAGGCGATGTCGCACGGCGTGAAGGTCGATTCGCTCTTCGATGCAGTCAGGACGACCGCTTTCGAGGTAAGCGCTCCGTCGATATATGAAAGTTTCATGCTTACAGCCCAACGTGATTGTCCGTGGCTTGCCCGTGCTATCGACGGACAGTTGCTCGACTATTATCTCTTCCGCGACAACGGTGAGAAGATCATCGTGTTTGCCAACAAGATGCTCGCCGGTTTGCCCGAATCGACATATTTTCTCGGCTGTCTGGCGCATGGACATGCGCTACAGGGTGATTTTGAGACCGCTGTGGCCGTCTGGAAACGAATACTGAGAATCGACCCCGACCATTACGATACACTGCTCAATCTCGGCAATTATCTGATCATCACCGGCAACGAAGCCGACGCGCAGATATATCTCGAGCGTGCCGACAGTATCAAGTCCACTCCCTATGTCACCGAGCGTCTCGCCTCGCTCAGATAGTGGCATATAGGAAAAATTTTAGTAATTTTGTGGCTGAACAATATTGACGGCTATGATAAAAAATCTGCTTTTTGATCTCGGAGGGGTCATTATGGATATTGACAAGAACCGATGTGTCAAGGCTTTTGATGAGCTTGGCCTTAAAGAAGCCTCGTCGTATTTCGGCGAATATTCACAGCAAGGACCTTTTATGGCGCTCGAACGCGGCGATATGGATATAGCCGAGTTCCACCGTGTCTTGCGCGGAGGTTTTGACAAACCTGTGACCGACGGAGAGATCGACCGCGCTTTCTGCCGCTTTCTTATAGGCATACCTGTCGGGCGTCTCCGCGAGCTTGAAAGGCTAAGGAACAAGTATAAGATTTTTATGCTCAGCAATACCAATCCGATAATGTGGAATGCTACCATACGCGACGAGTTCATGAAAGACGGCCGTGAGCGCGAAGATTATTTTGACGGCATCGTCACCTCTTTCGAGGCCAATGCGCTCAAGCCCGAGAAAGCGATTTTTGACAAAGTCATAGAGCGATTTTGTGTCAGGCCTGAAGAAACGTTGTTTTTCGACGACTCGCAGGTCAATCTTGACGCTGCGGCCGCGCTCGGTTTCAAAACGCAGCTTATAGTGCCGGGAACCGAATTTTTCTATACAATCAAGAATCTTGGACTGATCTGACAGTCATGAGTGGTTGTGTCGCGACCATAGGCATGTTTGACGGTGTGCATCTCGGGCATCGGTTTCTACTCGACAGAGTCAGACGCGAGGCTGCAGAACGCGGGCTTGAAACTCTTGTTGTGACCTTTGCCGAGCATCCGCTGAGCATCATAAACGCATCTCTTGCACCGAAACGCCTTACTGATAACATTCAGCGTGGGAGGCTGTTGACCGATCGCGGCATCGAACGTGTCGTGAATCTCGATTTCGACGACAGACTGCGTCGTATGACAGCTTCGGAATTTATGGAATATCTTCGCGACAACTATGGTGTCAAAGTGATTGTGATGGGTTTCAACCACCGCTTCGGACACGACCGTCTCACGTCGCGCCACCAATATATCGAGGCCGGTCGAAAGGTCGGTATTGACGTTGTCTTTGCCGAGCCGTATGAAGGCCCCGGTGGCGCGGGTGTATGCAGTTCGGCTATCAGAAAGTCGCTGGCAGAAGGCGATGTCACAGCCGCAAACCGGATGCTCGGACGCCCGTATAACCTTAAGGGAACGGTAGTGCCCGGCAGGCGTCTCGGCCGCACAATCGGCTTTCCTACGGCAAATATCTCACTCGGCGACGACAGTTTGCTGCTACCCGCCCGCGGGGTTTATGCCGTCGATGTCACCCTCGATGACGGCCTGACCAAGAGAGGCATGCTCAATATCGGCGTGCGCCCGACGGTCGATCGGTCGGAAATACCCGAGACAACGCTTGAGGTCTATATCATAGGCTGGGAGGGCACGTTGTATGGCCGTGAAATAGAGGTGGCGTTTATTGCACGTCTGCGCGACGAGCGCCGTTTTGACAACATAGAGCAACTAAAAAAGCAGCTCGACGATGACCGTCGGGCTGCCCTTGATATCTGATGACAGGGTCTGTTGTCAGACTGTGAGAATCTCTTTTTCTTTGGCGGCGAAGAGTTCGTCAATCTTTTTTAGATACTTGTCGTGGAGCTTCTGTACCGATGTCTCGGCGTCTTTCTCGACGTCTTCGGGCATGCCCTGCTTGATGGCTTTTTTGAGCCCGTCGATGGCGTCGCGGCGTGCGTTGCGGACAGACACCTTTGCCTGCTCGGCTTCGGCCTTCGATTGTTTGACGAGTTGCTTGCGGCGCTCTTCGGTCAGCGGCGGTATAGATAGTCTGATGACTTCGCCGTTGTTTTCGGGGGTGATGCCCAGCTCGGAGTTGATGATGGCCTTCTCGATTTCCTTGAACATCGCTTTTTCCCAGGGTGTGATAGCGATTGTGCGCGCGTCGGGAACGCTTACATTGGCCACATTTGAGATGGGTACTGCGCTACCGTAATATTCGACGCGGATACCGTCAATGATTTTCGGATTGGCTTTGCCCGCGCGGATGTGGGCAAGCGATTCGTCGAGATAGGCGACCGCAAGTTCCATCTTCTCTTCTGCGGGGTCGAGATAAGTCTTTACTTCAATCATGCTTATAATATTTTGGTGATTATTGTTGATAGACGAGTGTTCCGACAGGCTCGCCCGCGACGACTTTTGCGAGATTGCCCGGTTTGTCCATGTTGAAGACGACGATAGGCATCTTGTTTTCTTTGCACAGGGCTGTGGCGGTGAGGTCCATGACCTTGAGGCCGCGGTTGTAGATTTCGTCGTAGGTTATTTCGTCGAATTTTGCCGCTGTCGGGTCTTTTTCGGGGTCGGCGGTGTAGATGCCGTCGACGCGTGTGCCCTTGAGCATGACGTCTGCCTCGATCTCGATGGCGCGCAGGGCCGAACCGGTGTCGGTCGTGAAGAACGGATTGCCTGTGCCGCAAGAGATTATCGCAACTTCGCCACGTCTGAGTGTCTCGACGGCGCGGTGGCTGCCATAGGGCTCGCCGATCGGGAACATGCCGATGGCTGTGAGCACGCGTGCCGGCTGGCCGATTGATTCGAGGGCCGAACTGAGGGCCAGAGAGTTGATGACTGTGGCGAGCATGCCCATTTGGTCGCCTTTGACGCGGTCGAAGCCTTTGGCTGCGCCCGAGAGACCGCGGAATATGTTGCCGCCCCCGATGACGATGCCGGTCTCGACGCCGTTGTCAACCATTTCTTTGATCTGTGTGGCATATTGGGCGAGACGTTCGGTGTCGATGCCGTAACCTTGGGCGCCCATCAGCGATTCGCCGCTGAGTTTTAATAGTACACGCTTATATTTGGTTCGCATATCGGTAGTTTTGTTTATATGGCAAAGATAACGCTTTTAACGGTTGCAATGACGAAAAATATATCTTTTTTTGTTTCTCACCTCTAAAAACACTAACTTAGCGTCAGTTTAACAACATCTAATCTAAAACCGTCTACCTTTCATGAAAGAGGATAAAAGATATTGCGTTATCATGTGCGGCGGCATCGGTAGCCGTTTCTGGCCTTACAGCCGCACTGATCTCCCCAAACAGTTTCTCGATTTTTTCGGCACGGGGCGTTCATTGCTACAGATGAGCTACGACCGCATACTTCCGGTAGTGCCGGCCGAGCGTATCATCGTTGTCACCAACGAGCAATATGCGCCCTTGGTCAGACAACAGCTTCCCGAGCTCTCCGAGAGTCAGATATTGCTTGAGCCCGCGCGCCGCAACACAGCGCCGTGTATCGCCTGGGCTGCGTGGCATATCGGAGCTATCGACCCCGAGGCTTCGATGATAGTCGTCCCGAGCGACCATCTTATAACCCGCGAACACGAGTTTCAGGCAAGCGTTGTCAACGGCTTTGAGTTTGTCGAGAGTAACGACGCCTTGCTTACGCTCGGCATCAAGCCTACGAGACCCGAAACCGGATACGGATATATCCAGATAGGCGAGGAAGTCACGGGGCATATACGCAAGGTGAAAACATTTACCGAAAAACCTGACCGCAAGCTTGCCGAGGTTTTTGTCGAATCGGGCGAGTTTTTCTGGAATTCGGGTATATTCCTGTGGAGTGTCAAGTCTGTCAAAAAGGCTCTGAAAGATAATGCACCCGAGATTGCCGCAAATTTTGATGCTATCGCCGACGCTTTCGCCACCGAGGCCGAGACGGCCGCTATCGCCGAAAAATTCCCGGCCTGCATGAGCATTTCCATAGACTTCGCAGTGATGGAAAAGGCTAAAAACGTCTATGTCGAGACTGTCAATTTCGGCTGGAACGATCTCGGCACATGGAGCGCTCTTTATGATATTTCGCCCAAGAACAAGGACGGCAATGTCACCCAGAACTGCAATGTGCTGTCATATAATTCAAAAGGCAATATCTTTGCGGTCCGCGGCGAGAAACTTATTGTCGTGGACGGTCTTGAAGACTATATCGTGTCTGATGCCGGCGATGTGCTGCTTATATTCCCCAAGCGTGAGGAGCAACGCATCAAGGAGGTTGTTAACGATGCCAAAATGATTTTCGGTGACAAATACCTCTGACAGTTAAAAGCTGAAAATTAAAAGCTAAAAGTTAAGTAAAGAGTTGGGGTGTAATCTCTCAGCTCTTTCTTTTTTTGATTATGCCGCGTGCGACGCGATATGAGTTGAGGGTCGTCATGAATTTGTTTTTTGCAATCACCATGCCGCATGAGCCGTCAAGTATGGCGCCGTCGATAAGGTGGCATCTGACGAAAGTCATCGATGCTCTAAGAGCCGGAGTGACGGGCGATATGCGTCTGCTCTGCGACGCCAGTATTCTGCCGTAGATTACCGAGTGGCGCATCTCTTTGCTTACAAGCTCTTTGTTGCTGTTGCAGCGGTAGTGGTTTATGTAGCCGGGTAGTACTTTTGGTTGGAGGCTGTTGGGGAATGTAACGCGCTCGGCAAGGTCCACAAGGTTCCAGTTGGCGTAACGCTTGTTAAACAGGCGTACCTGTGTCATCGGCTTCCAGCCCGAGTGCATTACGGGACGGCCACAATAGTAGTTTATAATCTTGAGCGAATAGATATTATCTTTGAAGCCTTCGTTTTTCATCGTTATTATGGCTTCGCGCAGTTCGGGAGACAGCACTTCGTCGGCGTCGATCGAGAGCACGTATGGAAACGTCGTCAGTCCGACGGCATACTGGCGTTGTATGCCATAGCCGGTGAAAGCTCTCGCCGTTATCTTGCAGCCATAGCGGCGGCAGATTTCGGTAGTGCGGTCAATTGAATAAGAGTCAACTACGATTATTTCGTCTACGACACCCTTGAGCGATTCGAGACATCGCTCGATTTGTGCTTCCTCATTCCTGGTGATGATAGTGGCAGATATACGATCCATCGCTTTGTGTTTGTGGCTGCAAAGTTACGAGTTTTTTTGTAATTTTCTCATATACCTTAGCTCGGCACGTTCGGTGTGATCGAATTTTTCGGTGGCATACGACAGTGTCGTCGATGAAATGCGGCCGATGTTGTCTGTCAGAAAGCGCCGGAGGGTCGCGATGTCTTTCTTGCCGATTTCGCGCAGAATCCATCCGGTCGCTTTATTCATCAGCGGCTCGGAATCGTCAAGCGATTTGAGGCACATTTCAAGCGCTAAATCGAGTTTTCGGTATCTGACACACATCAGTGTTGCCACGACGGCCGTACGGCGCTCCCAGAGGCATTCAGAGGCAACAAGACGGCGCACAGTGTCATGATAATTGTTTTGCGCCAGTTCTCGGCCCAATATATATGGAGCCGAGAGGTCGACGAGATCCCAGTTGTTGGCGAGTCGGCAGATATGTATATAGTAGTCTGCAATTGTCTTCTTCTCTGAGGCGCTCTTTGTTTTCTTGTATTTCTCGACGAGTGCGAGAAGGGCGGCGAGACGATGCTCGTGAACCGGTGATTGCAGCATTGCTGTTATGTCTTCAACGGGGCGGTCGAAATATTTTTTGCTGATCGACCGATTGGCCGGAACCGTCAGGCCGATGAAAATGTCACCTTCGCCATATTCGCCTTTGCCGGTCTTGAAAAATTTTTGGAGAATTTCTTTTCGTGACGGGTCGGCGGCTTGATTGAGCTCATTTTGCCACTGTGTTACCATTTTTGAAATTTTGTTAAATTTATTCACAAAGTTATCGTTTTATTTTTAAAAAATCGTTGACGAGGGTGCGGGGCGAGATAAATATTAAAATCTCAGTGCGTTACAATTCTTGTAAACGGCTGATATTTAAGTTGTAACTTGTGTTTTGTGGCTTCGGTGCGAATGTTCGAAAAAATAGCGGGCGACAGTCTTTTAGCTCTGTCGCCCGCTAATGGCGTGGTTATTTGAAAAAATTTTATTTCACGTATATTTTTGAGGCCTTCGATCCCTGACGGCGAATGTAGATCCCTGATTCGGGGTTCACGACCTTACGCCCCTGCATGTCGAAATATTCGACATTGGCGTCGTCGTCGGCGATGATGTCGCAGACTCCGTCGGATGTCGGCAGTTCGAGTGCGAAATCACCCCATTGGTTGGCGTAGTAGAAACCGGTGTCGTCGATTATGCCCATGCCGTTTGCAGGCGCTTTGACGACATTATTTTCAATATAGAAAGATTTTCCGTCGAGAAGACCCCAGTAGAGTTCGCCGTAACCCCATGAGCAACCCGTGTAGCAGTAAGCGGGTAGGGTGACATTGTCTGGGTCTGTGATGTCGAGTTCGAAGTATTTGTCGCCGGCGACGTTATATTCGGTTTCTTTCAGAGGCATCTGGTTGGTCTGCTGAAATGCGTCGGCATATGCCTGCCCGTAAGGCGAAAGCACTCTGATATAGTTCGGGTTATCGGTCTTTTTGATGATTTCGACATCGCAGGTGACAGGTCCTAACATCAGGAATGATGACACCATGTCGTCTGTGAATTTGCCCTTTCCCCAGTATTCCCAGCCTTCGGGAATGTTTGCCGGCTCGACGGCCGATGTGGTGATGTTGGTCGAAAGCATTAGTGCGATGCCTGTGAGAATAGACGAGTAGAATTTCTTCATAATGCAAAATGTTTTTAATTAGTACTGTTATGTGTGAAATTTGATTGATATAAAGCGTCTGTTTTTTATATTAGTGCTGCAAAGTTATAAAAATGTGGCATAATGTCAAAATTTAATAACCCCGATATAAATAATGCCCGGTAAAATTCCTGTCGCGATGGTATTGGAGTGCAAGGTATTGGAATTCTTTATGACGACGAGCATGACTAATCAAAATTATTTTTTATCTTTGTACGCTTATTTATTATGAGACAATTGATCAGATGGATATGTGAAGATGTCGATATGCCTGCAATCGACCGACTGCGGCTCGAAGCCTGGATTGCTCAAGTTGCGGCAAGTCATGGTTATACCCTCGGAAAAGTTAATTATATTTTCTGTAATGACGAAGGTATAATCAAAGTCAACAGGCAATTTCTCAATCACGATTTTTACACAGATGTAATAACATTCGATTATACATATGCCGGTGTGGTCTCCGGTGATATTTATATTTCACTCGATACGGTTGCCACTAACGCAGTGCTTGTCAATGCAGATTATAATACAGAACTAAAGCGTGTCATAATACACGGCGTGTTGCATCTATGTGGCATCGACGATAAGGGTCCGGGTGAGCGAGAGATAATGGAAGCTCACGAGGATGCAGCTCTCGCCATGCTTGATGTCAAAGTTTAATTGCTTTATATACAATATCTTATATATCAAATGAAGTTTGGTTACGATGTGATAGTGGTTGGAGCCGGCCATGCCGGTTGTGAGGCTGCGGCAGCTGCAGCCCGTCTCGGCGCGGAAACTCTACTGATCACGATGGATATGCATAAAATCGCCCAGATGAGTTGTAATCCTGCCGTTGGCGGAATTGCAAAGGGTCAGATAGTAAGGGAGATAGATGCTCTTGGTGGTTATATGGGAATAATAACCGACCGCACGTCGATACAGTTCAGGATGCTTAACCGTTCTAAAGGTCCGGCGATGTGGAGCCCGCGTTCACAATGTGACCGCACGAAATTCTCAAATCTATGGCGTGAGACTCTCGAGAATATGCCTCATTTATATATGTGGCAGGATTCAGTGACAGAGCTTATCATCGAGGCCGGCATGCTTAAAGGTGTGAGAACGGCCGACGGCGCTTCGTTTTATGCCGCTGCGGTAGTTTTGACTAATGGCACATTTCTCAACGGGTTGATGCATATAGGCCGTGTCAAGCTTGAAGGCGGACGAGTGTCTGAGCCTTCGAGTGTGGGGCTGACAGAGCAACTTGTGTCGCTCGGTTTTGTTGCTGACCGGATGAAAACAGGTACACCTGTGCGTATCGACGGCAGGTCTGTAAAATGGGAGCTGACAAAAACTCAGTCGGGAGACGATGACGGGCATAAATTCTCTTATTTGCCCGAAGTGTCGCGTACACTCAGGCAACGCGATTGCTATATCGTATATACGAGCGAAGAAACCCACGATGTGTTGCGGCGCGGCCTCCCCGATTCGCCGCTCTATAACGGTCAGATCAAGAGCATCGGCCCCCGTTATTGCCCGTCGATAGAAACAAAGATCGTTACTTTTGCAGATAAAACCGAACATCAACTGTTTATCGAGCCTGAGGGCGAGACGACCCGCGAATATTATCTTAACGGGTTTTCGTCGTCGCTGCCTCTCGATATTCAGATAGAGGCGCTGCAGACGATACCGGCTTTCGACGAAGTGCAGATTTATCGCCCCGGTTATGCTATCGAGTATGACTTCTTCGATCCGACGCAACTCAGACATACACTCGAGACCAAACTTATAAAGAATCTTTTCTTTGCCGGTCAGATCAACGGCACGACCGGTTACGAAGAAGCGGCGGGGCAGGGTCTTGTTGCCGGCGCCAATGCGGCGCTTGCGGTGCAGGGAAAAGCGCCGTTTACCCTTGCTCGGGATGAGGCTTATATAGGTGTGCTTATCGATGATCTTGTCACTAAAGGCGTCGATGAACCGTACCGTATGTTTACTTCCCGTGCCGAATATCGTATCCTGCTCCGTCAGGATGACGCAGATGCGCGTTTGACACCTAAGGCTTATAAGATCGGGCTTGCAGATGAACATCGCTATAATCTTTTGCAATCCAAGCTTGCCGCGCGAGACAGGCTGATTGACTTCTGCCGCAATTTCTCTGTAAAGGCGAGTTTGATTAACCCGGCTCTTGAAGTCGCCGGTTTCGAACCGTTGAAACAAGGCCAGAAATTGTATGAACTTTTGCTTCGTCCCGGTCTCGATGTCTCGATGCTCGCCGATATGATTGAAGCTCTCAGAGTCGAGATTGACTCGATAGATACCGCTCTGCGCGCTGAAGTGGTTGAAGCGGCCGAGATACTCATAAAATATCAAGGCTATATCGATCGTGAGCGCCTGATCGCCGATAAACTCAATCGGCTTGAGGAGGTGCGAATCTCAGATCGCTTTGATTACTCGACCATCACTGCCATTTCGACCGAAGCTCGACAGAAACTCGCCAAACATCGTCCCGAGACGATAGGCGAGGCATCACGTATACCGGGTATCTCGCCGAGCGACATTAATATCTTGCTTCTGTTGATGAATAGATAAAGATATATGCTTTTTGTTCCACGTGAAACAAAAAGCTGCTCAAATAATGAATTATCAAATAATTACAAAAGAATAAAAATGGAATACATCAAATCAAAAATCAGAGATGTCGTAGATTTTCCTTCAAAAGGAGTCCTGTTTAAAGACCTCACGACAGCGTTCAAAGATCCGCGTGCGCTTCATATCATCGGTTGGGATCTCTCGCAGCTCTATCGTGACAAAGGTGTCACCAAGGTTGTCGGTATAGAATCTCGCGGATTTATCGGAGGGTCGATTCTTGCGTTTGAGCTTGGTGCAGGTTTTGTCCCGGCCCGCAAGCCCGGGAAACTCCCTGCCGATACGATCAGAATGGAGTATGACAAGGAGTATGGCAAAGATGTTATTGAGATTCATCGCGACGCAATCGGCCCGGATGATATTGTAGTGCTTCATGACGATGTTCTTGCCACCGGCGGCACAATGGCTGCTGCTTATAAACTTGTGAAAAGTCTTAATCCTAAGAAAATCTATATAAATTTCATTATTGAGCTTTCGGCCCTCAACGGTCGCGCCGCGTTGCCGGATGACGCCGAGGTTACCTCGCTCATTGTTTATTGATGGCAAAACACGACAAATCTCCTCAACTAAAAGAAAAAATATCTTTCTTGCCTGATTCCCCCGGTGTCTATACATATTATGACGCCGAGGGAACGGTTATTTATGTAGGTAAGGCGAAAAACCTGAAGCGGCGCGTGTCGTCATACTTCAACCGTACTCATGATTGTCTTCGTACAAACCTGCTCGTGCGGGCGATCGCCGACATGTCGTATATCGTTGTGCCTACCGAGCAGGATGCGCTTAATCTCGAAAACTCGATGATCAAGGAGTTTAAGCCGCGTTATAACGTGCTGCTCAAAGACGATAAGTCATACCCGTGGATAGTAGTGACAAACGAACTTTATCCGCGTGTGTTCCTCACTCGCCATTACATCAAAGACGGTTCACGCTATTACGGCCCTTATACCAACACACAGGTTGCCCGCACGGTGCTCGATCTCATCGGCGAGTTATATCCGATACGCACATGCCGCCTACCTATCACCCCTGACTATATCGCAAAAGAGAAGGGTAGGCTGTGTCTGCAATATCACATTAAGAAGTGCCGCGGATGTTGTACCGGCGAGATTTCCGTCGAGGAGTATAACGGATATATCGAACGCATCAAGCAGATATTACGCGGAGAGACACACGAACTTCTCGAATATCTTCGCGACGACATGGCGCGCCTTGCCTCGGAGTTGCGTTTCGAGGAGGCTCAGGCGGTTAAGGAACGTTATCTTCTGATAGAGCGCTATCAGGCGCGAAGCGTCATCGTAAGCCAGACTGTCAATGATGTCGATGTCTTTGCTATCGACGATGACGACCGCGATGTCTATATAAACTATATGCATGTGCGGCGCGGTGCTGTCGTCAGAAGCGTCACTTTGCGCTATAGACGCAGTCTCGACGAATCGCAGTCGCAGCTGCTTGCCTATGCCCTCGACGAAATTAAGCAAAGCCTCGGCGTGGTATATGACGAGGTCGTTGTGCCTGTCGCCCCGGAGGTGGAGATGGACGGAGTTACTTTTACCATTCCACGCCGCGGCGATAAGGCCAAATTGCTCGAGGTGTCGCAAAAAAACGCTCGTCAGGCCAAGATTGACGCTCTAAAGCACATGGAGAAAGTAAACCCCGAGCAGCGTACCGAGCGGCTTCTCGAGCGCATGAAAGCAGACTTCCGCCTCAATGTCTTGCCGACACATATCGAATGCTTTGACAACTCGAATATCCAGGGCACGAATCCCGTCGCCTCGTGTGTCGTTTTCAGAAACGGCAAACCGTCGAAGCGCGACTATCGTCACTTCAACATCAAGACCGTAGTCGGTCCTGACGATTTCGCGTCGATGAAAGAGGTGTTGACGCGTCGCTACACGCGCCTTATGCAGGAGGGTGAAGAACTGCCGCAGCTTGTTGTAGTCGATGGCGGCAAAGGTCAGCTCAGTGCGGCCGTCGAGGCTCTCGAAGCTATTGGCCTGCGCGGTACGATCGCTCTTGCCGGCATAGCAAAGCGTCTTGAAGAAATTTATTTCCCCGGCGACAGTGTGCCGCTTTATATTGATAAAAACTCTGAAACACTGAAAGTTGTGCAGCATATGCGTGACGAGGCGCATCGCTTTGGTATCACGTTTCATCGTGATAAGCGAAGTAAGGCTCAGGTCGTCAGCGAATTGGATTCTATTAAGGGTATCGGGCCGAAGACGGCAGAGGCATTAATCAAGCATTTCAAAAGCGTAAAGCGTATCAAGCAGGCGTCGCTCGATGAGATTGCATCTGTCGTAGGCGTCGCTAAAGCGCGTGTCTTGGTCGACGGATTTGCTCAAAATGACCGAAATAAAGAAACTGAAGATAAATGAGAATCGTAATACAAAGAGTGTCAGAGGCTTCGGTCTCTGTCGGCTCGGAAATCACAGGCGAGATCGGCAGTGGGCTTCTCGTGCTTGTCGGTGTCGAACAAGGCGACAGCGAAGCCGATGCCGACTGGCTGGCGTCGAAGACCGCCGGACTGAGAATATTCAATGATGAAGCCGGCGTGATGAACCGGTCTGTCGTAGACGTCGACGGGCGCGTTCTTGCCGTCAGCCAGTTCACACTGACGGCGTCGACACGCAAAGGCAACCGCCCGAGTTATATACGTGCCGCCGGTCATGATCTTGCCGTGCCGCTTTACGAGCGTTATTGCAATAAAGTGACCGAGTTGATCGGCGCGCCTGTAGAGAGTGGCCGCTTTGGCGCCGACATGAAAGTCTCGCTCGTCAATGACGGGCCGGTTACCATTATAATAGATTCACGACTCAAAGAATGAATAGCTCAGGGGAGCGGATAGGACGAGACTGTCATCGGTGACGCTTCATCGCTCAGAAGAGTGAAGAGTACGGGGTCGGCAAGTATATCTTTAAGACGTTGCTGTCGGCCGTCGACAATGACGGTGTTTGAAACGAGTCTTATGCCGTGGCTGTAATCGACATGATAGAGATTGTGAGCTCCGCTCAGTGGCTGTATTGCACGCCCGTCGGGGTAATGCCACCCATAGATATACATGCGTGACGGGTCTTCGCCTATGCGGTTTGTAATTACAATATCCTTTTTGTGGCCTGCGACAAAATCACCGCTTCTGTAGTGGGCGCGTACGATTGAATCATATCGGAGATATACGGGAATCGTGCTCATTGTCGAGTCGGGAGTCATCGGATGAGGCGTTGTCTTCACTGTCGCGCGGCGGTGTATAAGATCTGAGATTTTGCGGGTCGGCAGCGATGCGTCAAATATGTTTACTATGCGCTGGGCTGTGAGGGGAAGTACGGGAATGAGCAGATAATCTGTGTCAGAGCCGATGGCCATCACGTCGCGCGACACCGCGAGACTGACCGCGTGGATATTGCCGAGAGCGTCGGTGAGAGTGTCGGTGATGACCACAGCCCGCGAAAGATGCGACGGCATGTTGCCACGGCGTATCTGGTCGATTGTTACCGAATCGCGACACTCGAAAGACAACCGCTCTATCGAGTCGCAGAACTCCTTTAGTGACAATACATTGTTTTGTCTTGGCGGCAAGTCGAATGAGGTATCTGTCGCTGATGTCTGTAAACTTGTGTAAATCAATGCTATTAATGCAAAAACAACCTTCAAACACCTGTTCCGGGAACTATATCTTTTATCTTTCATTTTGTCTTACTTCATGATATCGATTAAAAGTTGATTGTCAGGCACAAATATACAAACAGACATGGACCGCAGCAAACGGTGGCATAATGTCTGACCTATAAAATGTGTTAAACTTGCGGTCGGCTGAGTTCTTTTCATTAAGTTTGTGTTTTAGATAAATACACGATAAAACATAACTAACCTTAATGATGTATGAAGGCAAAATCAGATAATCCAAAAACCAAGACGACATCAAAACCTCGCCGTAGCGCCACGCGCCGCAAATCTGCCGTGCTGCCTATAATCAAGAACGACCCTTGGCTCGAACCATTTGCCGAGGCCATAACAGGTCGTCATCGTGACGCTGTCAATAAGAAAAATGAGCTTACTGCCGCTTGCGCCGATCTCAATGATTTTGCCAACGCTCATAAATATTTTGGTCTTCATCGCGAGGCCGACGGCAGCTGGGTCTTCCGCGAATGGGCGCCTAACGCCACGGCTATCACCCTTGTCGGTGATTTCTCGCAGTGGCGCGAAGAGATAAAATACAGCCTCAGTCCTATCGGCAACGGCGTGTGGGAATTGAAACTTGCTCCCGATGACATTATGCATGGTCAGCTCTACAAGATGATGGTGCATTGGTCCGGTGGTGTGGGCGAACGAATCCCCGCCTATGCCACACGTGTCGTTCAGGATGAAAAGACAGCCATCTTCTCGGCACAGGTATGGGCTCCCGAAAAACCTTATCAATGGACAGCCGACAATTTCAGACCCGACACCAAGCCTCTGCTTATCTACGAATGCCACATCGGCATGGCACAGGAGCGCGAAGGAGTGGGGACATACGATGAGTTCCGCGAGAAGATATTGCCGCGCATCGCCGCCGACGGCTATAATGCGATACAGATCATGGCTATTCAAGAACATCCTTATTACGGGTCGTTCGGCTATCATGTGTCGAATTTCTACGCCGCGTCGAGCCGTTTCGGCACCCCCGACCAACTCAAACATCTTATCGACGCCGCCCATGAGGCAGGCATCGCCGTCATCATGGATATCGTCCACTCACATGCTGTCAAGAACGAGGCCGAGGGCCTCGGACGTCTCGACGGCAGCTATAACCAGTATTTTTATGGCGACGGACGCCGTGAACACCCTGCGTGGGACTCGCTCTGTTTCGACTACGGCAAGAACGAGGTGCTCCATTTCCTGCTCTCAAATTGCAAATTCTGGCTTGAAGAATACCGCTTCGACGGCTTCCGCTTCGACGGCGTAACTTCGATGCTTTACTATAACCACGGCCTCGGACAGGATTTCGGCGGTTACGGCGATTATTACAATGGCAATCAGGATGTCAACGCCATCACGTATCTCACCCTCGCCAACGAACTCATACATACCGTCAATCCCGCGGCCATCACCATCGCCGAGGAGATGAGCGGAATGCCCGGCCTCGCGCTTCCCGTTGCCGACGGTGGCATCGGTTTTGACTACCGCATGGCAATGGGCATTCCCGACTACTGGATCAAGACCCTCAAAGAGAAGAAAGACGAAGACTGGCATCCGACTTCAATTTTCTGGGAACTTACCAACCGTCGCGCCGACGAGAAAACAATCAGCTATGTCGAGAGTCACGACCAGGCTCTTGTCGGAGACAAAACCGTCATCTTCCGCCTCATTGACAAAGAAATGTACTGGCATATGATGGTCGGCGACGACAATATGACCGTCTCGCGCGGCATGGCGCTTCACAAGATGATACGCCTGGTGACACTGGCAACCATCAACGGCGGTTATCTGAACTTCATGGGCAACGAGTTCGGTCATCCCGAGTGGATCGATTTCCCGCGCGAAGGTAACGGCTGGAGCTACAAATACGCACGCCGTCAATGGGATCTCGTCGACCGCGAGGACCTCAAGTACAAATACCTCAACGCCTTTGACAATGCCATGATAGAACTTGTGTCGAAGATCTACAACTTCCAGGCCCTTCCGGTCAGAAAACTTTGGGAGAAAGACGACGACCAGGTGCTCGCGTTCATGCGCGGCGATCTGATATTTGTATTCAACTTTAATCCGACCAAGTCGTTTGACGGATATGGTATACTCGCCCCCGGCGGCAGCTACCGCACAATACTGTCGACCGACAACCGTGACTTCGGCGGCTATGGCAATGTCGACGAGAAAATCGAGCATCTGACCATTTCAGATCCTCTTTATGCGCCTCACGGAGTAGAGTGGCTTAAACTCTATCTGCCGTCGCGTTCGGCCATGGTACTCTTAAAAGCCCATCCGGGCCGGCGATCTAAAAATAAGTGAAAAAGACGATATTTATCGTCAAAAAGTCTGATTTTCGCCGCCCTTTCGGCTATGATATTTGCCGATAGGGCGTTTTTTCGTAGCTTTGCTGCGCTTAATTACCGGCAACGTTTGTTTTATGGAAGAAATCATCAGCGAAGAACAACTCAGACTATTAAAAGATATATCAAGTGATTACAGCCAGCTCGACGGCCTATACTTTTTTTCGCGCCTGCGCCTCGAGAACGGCGTTGTCACACGTTTCAGGAGTGCGCCGGTCAAAATCAAAGGAATGTTGGTGATGCTGATGCTCGATGGTGAGATGACCGTCGAGATCAATCTCGAGCAATATGTCATCGGTGCCAACACTCTGCTGGCTCTCAGTCCGGGAGTGGTCTTTAACCCCAAATCGGCCGACGATGTAAATATCGACGCATATCTGATGTTTATGTCCGAGAAATTCATGCACAATATCAATATCAATTTTTCGGCCATCAATTACCCGATGCGCACAGAAAAACCGTCGCCGCTCGAACTCCTGACAGTTGATGAGGCGCGTACGATGGTTCGCTATTTCGACCTGTTGAACATCAACGCCAAAAACCGCGTCAATCCTCAGATGGAGCAGAACATAGCCACCAGCCTGATGGCGGCTATGTTCTATCAGGTCATATTGTTCAGTCTTTCACATATAGATCTGTCGGAAGGTCATGGTCAGAACAATTCGCGCAGGCTCTCTTATGTCAGAGAATTTATTAAACTTGTACATCTCAACTATACCCGCGAGCGCTCAGTCACCTTCTATGCGTCAAAGCTGTTTATCTCACCCAAATACCTGTCTCTTCTTGTCAAGGAGACTACCGGCCGCTCGGCTTCCCGATGGATCGACGATTTCGTCATCATGGAAGCCAAAAACCAACTGCGTTACTCGGGAAAGAACATTCAGCAGGTCGCTTATGCCCTCAATTTTGTCAACCAGTCGTCTTTCGGCAAGTATTTCAAGCATCAGACGGGCATGTCTCCCTCGGAATATCAGAAATCATAATGCGCTATGGCGAAAAATCGTTATCTTTGCCGAAATTCACAATAATATATGGCAGACAACGACGCGCAGTCAGACAAGATTATCCATAAAAAAAGCTCGCTGTTGAGCTACATACTCAAATTCGGCCTGCCGCTGATAATCAGCGTCGGGTTGTGCTACCTCCTTTTTACCGGCATTGATTTTGACGAGATGATCGCGATCATACGCCGTGACTGCGACTACAGCTATATTGCTTTGGCCATGTTTATCAGCATCTTCTCGCATGTTTTCAGAGCTTTGCGATGGCGCATCCAGCTTCGCGCGCTCGATGTGCGACCCCCGCTGTTCTATCTTGTGCTCAGCATCTTCGGCACCTATGCCGTCAATCTCGTTTTCCCCCGTCTGGGCGAGGTGTGGCGATCGGGCTATATTGCCCGGCGTCAGAAAGCTTCATTCACGGCCGTTTTCGGCTCTATGGTGGCCGAGCGTTTGGCCGACGCGGTCACTGTGGCGCTCATAACCCTGCTTGCCTTTATATTGTCGTCGAAAGTCATCATCTCATATCTGATGCAGAACACCGCGACATATAGAGCCATCACCTCATTGCTCGCCTCACCTTGGCTGTGGCTCGCCGTCGTGGTCGTCGTGGCATTCGTGTGGTGGTTTGTCAGACATCGGTCGTCCAATTCCGCCGTACTCAGAATCCGCAGAATCATCAGTGAACTATGGACAGGCTTTGCCGTTATATTCAAAATGCCCGGTAAAGGCATGTGGCTTGTCTGGACACTTTGCCTCTGGGGATGTTTCTTTATTCAGATGTTTATAACCTTTTTTGCATTCCCGGCCACGGCCGAAGTCTTCAGCCGTTACGGCATCGTGGCAGTGCTTGTCACTTTCGCCCTGTCGAGTATCTCGATGGGTGTGCCGTCTAACGGAGGCATAGGTCCGTGGCAATGGGCCGTTATCTTCGCTCTCGGCATCTACGGCGTCGACGCCACTGCCGCCGGCGCCTTCGCCAACGTCGTCCTCGGCAGTCAGACAATGCTGCTGATCGCACTGGGCATATTTACATTTGTGTGTATCGCCATTGACCGGCGCCATTCTACCGTATCAAAATCAAACGCAACAACAAACAACAACATAAAACAATTCAAACAGTAAAAAATGTCGAAAGTTATCATCATCGGTGCCGGAGGGGTCGGCACGGTCGTCGCACACAAGTGCGCCCAAAACCCCGAAGTTTTTACTGAAATCGTGCTTGCGTCGCGCACAAAGGCAAAATGCGACGCTATCGCCAAGGCTATCGGCGCGCCCAATATCACAACCGACACCGTCGATGCCGACAGTGTCGACCAACTCGTCGAGCTCTTCAGCCGACACAAACCCGATATGGTCATCAACGTCGCCCTGCCTTATCAGGACCTCACAATCATGGATGCATGCCTTATCTGCGGCGTCAATTATCTCGATACGGCCAACTATGAGCCTAAAGACGAGGCTCATTTTGAATACTCCTGGCAGTGGGCCTACCGCGAGCGCTTCGAGAAAGCCGGCCTCACCGCCATCCTCGGCTGCGGCTTCGACCCGGGCGTATCGGCCGTTTTTACGGCATATGCCGCCAAACATTATTTCAGCGAGATGGAATATCTCGATATCGTCGACTGCAACGCCGGCGACCATGGCAAAGCCTTCGCCACAAACTTCAACCCCGAGATCAATATCCGCGAGATAACACAGAACGGCCGCTACTACCGCGACGGCAAATGGGTGACAACCAAGCCCCTCGAGGTGCATATGGAGCTCACTTACCCCAATATTGGCAAACGCGACTCCTATCTGCTCTATCACGAAGAACTCGAATCGCTTGTGCTGAACTTCCCGACAATCAAGCGCGCACGATTCTGGATGACTTTCGGTCAGGAATATCTTACCCATCTGCGTGTTATACAGAATATCGGCATGGCTCGCATTGACGAGGTCGAATATAACGGCGTCAAGATCGTGCCCTTGCAGTTCCTCAAAGCCGTTCTGCCCAATCCCCAGGACCTCGGCGAGAACTATCACGGAGAGACCTCGATCGGTTGTCGCATTTCGGGCAAAGACAAAGAGGGCAAGCCCCTGACATATTACATATACAACAACTGCTCACACGAGGCCGCCTATCGCGAGACCGGCATGCAGGCCGTCAGCTACACCACCGGCGTCCCCGCAATGACGGGAGCAATGATGTTCCTTACCGGTAAATGGAACAAACCCGGCGTACACAATGTCGAGGAATTTGATCCCGATCCATTCCTGGCCGAACTTGCCAAGCAAGGACTCCCGTGGCATGAGGTCGTCAATGCCGAGCTCGAGGTCGAAGCCATAGACAACTGATCGTTTACCGTTGTTTTTTAAGTATAAAGGACATATCCCCGCCGGCATCGTCGCCGGCGGGGATATGTCCTTTATCGTAAAATATTATTTGTCAAGCTGTATGGCCTCTATATAGCTGTCGTGGACGAGCATCTTCTCGGCACGTGCACCTTCGGCATAGCTGTCGAGCGCCTTGCGTGCGGCTTCGATATCGACCTTTGAGCGGGCCTCGCGTATCTCGGCATATGTGCCTCGCGGAGCCTCGGCGAATGTTACTATTTCCTGCCATCCTTCGGGTGTGGCTATCCCCGTCATCGAGCTGTCCTCTATTTTCTTATAGGGCCAGAACGTATAGCCGATATTGTTTTCCCGCATCACATCGACGAATGCCGACATCCATTCATCGGTGTTGTGGCCGATCTCGCCCATATACATCGGCAGTCCGGTCTTGTCGCGAAAGTCGATATACGACTTTATGGCCTCGGCCGTTGCAGGGCCGCCGTAGCGGTGACATGTATACATTATATTGTCATCGAAAGTCCAATTGCCGAAAGGCTCGAAGTTGCTGTTCCATTGCGACGCCCCGAGCAGTATGATATGATTGCGGTCTTTTTCACGTATAGCCTTGACGGTCTTGATATACAGAGGTTCGAGAGCAGCGTTGAGCGCGGCGGTTTCTTCTTCGTTCCAGAATGTCGCGATCGGTTCGTTCATCAGCTCGTAGCCAAGTATTGTCGGCTCTTCGGCATAACGTGCGGCGATGTTTTCCCAAAGATCGATAAAGCGAGCCTGCGACACCGTGTCGGTCATTAGAAACGGATAGCCCGCCGAATCGTCGATGTTGTCACCCGTCTGGCCTCCCGGGCAATCGTGCATATCCAATATAAGACGCAGATTGTTGCGTCCGCACCATGCCACAAGCGAGTCGACAGTCTCAAATCCGGCGTCGGCGTTACTCTGGCCCATAAACGGTTCGCCAGTGAAGAGTTTGTAGTGGAATGGAAATCTCACGGTGTTGGCGCCCTTTGACGCGATAAAAGCGATGTCGGCCTCGGTGATATAATTCTTTTTGAACTTTTTCCAGAATTCGGTTGCATCGGTCGGGCCGAACAGCTGGGTCATGACATCGTTGATCATAGAGTATGAATTAGCCCTGCTGAAGCCAAACATATATCCTTCGGGATTACACCAGTTGCCCAGATTCGTTCCCTTGATATAGAACGCCTCTCCTTTAGAGTTGACGATATTGTGTCCGTCGACTTTCAGAAAATCTTTTTCGGGCGTTGGGGTGGCGGCGCTTTTATCAACGCACGCACTTGCGGCGGCAACAATCACTGCCGACACGGTTGCGATCTTTAATAAATTTTTACAGGGCAAAAGCATGAGATTTAACATTCGTTGAATACCTTGGCAAGATATTCAATGTTCATGAGACATTTCTTTCGTCTGCGTTTGAGGCTGAGCTTGTCATCTTGTTTCTTAAGAAGTTCCAATGCGTACTTGCGCATTGCGGAAAGGTTGACGGCACCATTTTCAGAGCGCGCACGGCATTGGTCTTCCTTGAAAGTGACGTCAAGATGCCAGTGAAGCTTGTTCTCTATACCCCAATGCTCCCTTATCCTTTTGGCATAATATGAAGCCTCGTCCTTTTCTTCGCTGCTAAGGTAATACACAGTCTCTTCGGATTTTACACCATTTATGGTGCGCACCCTGCGCATCCTGACTATATGTTTGAGACCGGGCCACGGCTCGTACATCCCCTCC
>CAJTKG010000033.1 GCA_910576935.1 uncultured Muribaculaceae bacterium | reverse complement strand
GCTACTGCGGCAGACATCCCCGCGCGTCTAAACCGACCAAACCGATGTCAGACGCACATTGACATCGTTGATACAAAAAATGAATCCACGGCGCATGTAGCGAGGCGATATGGAACGACGGTCTCCGACCGTCGTCATGGACCGAGGGCTTAAGCCCTCGGATTGACCGGAGCGACGCTCTCCAAACCGTTGAAAAAGCAAGGAGTGACAAGCCAAGGAGCGACGACTAAAGTCTCACGGTGCCTAATGGTTATCATGCGTATAGAACGCAAAAAAGATCTGCCCTGAGCATAATTGCTCCCCGGGGCAGATCTTGCAAGCTGAGATTCGGGATTTATTTCGTTTCGTTGTTATTTGGCGCTGTGCTCATACTGGAGTGTGATCGAAGGCTGATCACACACTTCAGCGGGGCCGAAGTACTGGATCGGGCCGGGATATACATAACATGTGTTGAGTGCCCAATTGTCACGCATTTCGGCAAATTTCTTGAACGGGCGGCCATTGAGGTCTACGAGTGCCTTTTGGATTACGGGTTTGAGTTCGCCGTTACGACGTTCCATGTTCATCATCATAGTGATAGGTATACCGCCGGCAATCCATTGAACTGAAGGTTTCACGAGATTGCGTACAGACGACATATAACCCGTCACGCCTGAGTTGATGAGTTGTGCGGCGTTGTAGCCCAGAGCATAGCAGTAGTCGGCGTCGAAGTTTGAGGGGTCGGCGCAGCGGCCTTCATAGCCGAAGAAGTGGTGGAGGGCAGAGAACTTGCCGTTGTATTTGCCTTCTTCTTTCATCTTGGCAAGGCGTTTGCCTACCATTTCGCTTAGGAGCTTTTCGGTCTCGATCAGAGATACCTGTACATTGCCGTGGGGGTCGCGGTCGAGAGTAAGCTGACGGGCGACGCCTTCGGGAAGCGATGCATAGACCTCGGCGTTTTCTTTAGAAAGATGCTCGATGATGAACGTGCGTTGCTGTGCCGGTGCGACGGCGGCAAACTCTGCGGCATTGGCTGCAAGGAAATCGTTAAGTTCGGCAATGAGTTTTTTGACGGCGGGAATAAATTCGATAAGACCTTCGGGGATGAGGACAGTACCGAAGTTGTTACCGTCTTCGGCGCGGCGTGCGACAACGTTGGCGATGTTGTCGACGACATCCTGGAGCGTCATGTTCTTGGCTTCGACTTCCTCTGAGATGATGCAGACGTTGGGCTGGGTCTGGAGTCCGCACTCGAGAGCGATGTGGCTGGCCGAGCGTCCCATCAGTTTGATGAAGTGCCAGTATTTCTTGGCCGAGTTGCAGTCGCGTTCGATATTGCCGATGACTTCGCTGTAGACCTTCGTGGCGGTGTCGAAACCAAACGATGTCTCGATCAAGTCGTTTTTGAGGTCACCGTCGATGGTCTTCGGGCAGCCGATAACCTGGACGCCGGCGTTGATTTCCTTGTAATATTCGGCGAGGATGGCGGCGTTGGTGTTTGAATCGTCACCGCCGATGATAACGAGAGCTTTGATATCGAGTTCCTTGAGTATTTCGAGGCCTTTGTCAAACTGCTCTTTTTTCTCGAGTTTTGTACGGCCCGAGCCGATGATGTCAAAGCCGCCGGTGTTGCGGTATTCATTGATGATGGGAGCTGTCAGTTCGATGTATTTGTGGTCGACGAAACCGCCCGGGCCCATGATGAAGCCGAAGAGACGGCTGTCGCGATGTATTTTCTTGATGCCGTCAAAAAGGCCGCAGATGACGTTGTGGCCGCCGGGGGCCTGACCGCCGGAGAGGATGACACCGACATTGAGGGGTTTGCCGGGGCCGGGATTGGGATTCTTCTCAAATTTCAGTTCCGGAAGACCGTAAGTGTTGGGGAAGAGTTTTTTGATTTCATCCTGGTCTGCCACAGATGTTGTGGGTTTGCCTTCGACTGCTTTTACCGCTCCGGTAAGAACGATAGGAAGCTTGGGCTGATAATTTGCACGGGCTTTTTGCAAGGCGCTCTTTTTCATTATCTTAGAAATTTATTATTTGGTTGTGTTTTGATTTGTTATCAATTTGGCAATTGTTTTTGCAAAGTAAACAAAAAAAAACGGTTTCTAAAAATTTTTGCGACCCCGTTTACAATTGTTTACATTGTAAAAACACAAGCGCAGGTGTTTCGACGATGAATAATTAATAATCGGCGCCTGACAGCAATCAGTCCGATTCCTCTACCTCGAAATACTGGTCGGCGACTTCGTCGACAGCTTCCGGCAACACGACGGCTTTCGACGGATCGGCGGGCGAGAAGCAGATGAGATCCATGACGGCATAATAGTCATTGGCGTACTCGTCGTCGATCTCTTCGCCGTCGATGAGAGCCATCGTGAGGTCGGCGATTGAGATTTCTATCTGGGGATTGTCGTCATAACTTTGTGAGCTTGCGATATAACGTTCGACAAGAGCTGTGAGATTGTTTTTGAATTCCTGTTTTGTCATTATTGTAAAGTTTGAGATATTGTCATTTTATTTTTGTCAGGTCGCCGGCTATGGCTATGCGTGCTTGGTCGGGGGCGAGATAGCGTCGGCTGATTTCGGTTATGCCGTCGGCCGACAGACTTTCGAGAGCGTCCTGTTGCCGGTCGAAATAATCGGTCGGAATATTGAGATTGAGGCAGGTCGAGTAATATTCGGCCTGTGTGAAAGGGGAGTCGAGTGTTGTGGCGAGAGTCGATTCGAGATTGAGTCGCAGATTCGTCAGTTCGTCGTCGCTCAGTGGTGTCGTAGTCATCGCCGCCAGCTCCTTCTTGATTTCGTCGATCAGAGGCAAGGTGTAGCGGTTGTCACACTGCGCCGAGATCAGCACGTAGCCGCCTTCGACAGTGCCGACGAGAGCTGCTGAGATGCCATAGGTGTAACCCTTGTCTTCACGGATGTTGAGCATAAGCCTGCTGCCGAAATATCCGCCCAGGGCGATGACTGCCATGCGCAGAGCTATATAGTCGGGATGTTCGCGGCCGATGACGGGTATCGCAAGTGCGACGGCCGATTGCATTGACCCTGGCCGGTCGACAGTGATCGTCGCCGGATGTGACGGAGTGTAGCTGACATAACTCCGCGGATCGCTATAATGGTCTGACGTCGGTATGTAAGACAAAGCTTTGACTGTGGCTTCGATCGTTTTGTCATCGAGACGGCCCGACAGAAACGCGTGGACACCGCGGGCATCGATTGTCTCGGAGTGGAAATCGGCGAGCGTTTCGCGGGTGATGGCGGCGAGCGACTGCCTGTCTGCGCCTCTTGCAGCCGGATTGTCTGCGCCGGCTATCATGGCCGTGACGGCGTTGTTGGCGAGAAATGATACTTTGGTGAGATTTACATCGAGATCTGATAACCTTTTGCGGTGTATCGCCTCGAAAGGCTTGATGTCGAATGCCGGATCTGTATATGTATCTATGAAAAGCGGCAGCAGCCGGCGGTAATTGCGTGTTACAGCCGAAAGCTCGTAGGCCGTGCGATGCATCATGGCGTTTGCTGTAAGCCATGCGCCGTTGAAGTCTATGCGTTCGGCCACATCCATGCCGTTGTGACGGTGCGAGCCCTCGCGTAACATTTCGACCGTCATCGGAGCAACATAATCGCTTATACCGTCGAGACGGCCGCCCGCAGCCTGCAATGACAGTCGGGCCGCATCAGTGTCGCCGCCGCAGAACAAATGCAGCGTCAGGCCATTGTCGAGGACGATGTCTTCGGGCTTTGTCAGACTGAGGCGTCCGAGACGTCTTACCGCTGGAGGTGTCGAGCGGTCAGTCATTGCGGGTCTCTTTTTGTTTCAGAAAGGCGATGGCTGCTTCGAGGTCGGCGGGAGTATCGATGCCGATGGTATCATAATCGCTGACAGCCACTTTGATCTTGAAGCCGTTTTCGAGCCAGCGCAGCTGTTCGAGCGATTCGGCGATTTCAAGCCTGCCGCGTCTGAGGCGGGTTATACGGTCGAGTATGTCGGCCCTGTAGGCATAAAGGCCTATGTGTGTATAATACTGATGTTCTGCAGCCCATTGTGATTCGGCGCAGTTTCTGACGTAGGGTATCACCGAGCGCGAGAAATATATCGCTTCCTTATGTTCGTTGAAGACCACTTTCGGCGTGTTGGGGTCACTCAGCGCTTCGTAGCCCCGTTTGGGATCAAAAGGTCGCACGAGTGTCGCTATCTCGGTCGACAAATCGTCAAAACACGATTTTATGTCGGCTATCTGGGCCGGCTCGATAAACGGCTCGTCGCCCTGTATGTTTATTATGACGTCAGCGTCAGAGCCGCTGAGAGCATACGCTTCGCGGCAGCGGTCGGTGCCGCTGGGATGTGTGTCGGCTGTCATGACGGCTCGTCCGCCGAAAGCGATTACGGCCTCGAAGATTCGGGTGTCGTCCGTGGCTACGATGACATCGTCAAGTTCAAGGCTTGCCTGGCGGTAGACGCGCTCTATCATAGTCTTGCCGCCTATCATAGCCAGGGGCTTGCCCGGAAAACGGGTCGATTTGTAGCGTGATGGTATTATGCCAATGAATTTCATTGCGGTTTGTTTTTATCGGTTAAATCCCTGCTTTTTCAACATATAGCTGGGCATTTTCATATTTGACGATTTTAACTTTAGAACCGGCCTCGATAAAGTCTCCGGTCGACACGGCGTCATAGACATTGCTGTCAATCTTGATCTTGCCGGCCGGCCGCATGTCGGTAAGTGTCATGGCATGATTGCCGACAAAAGCGGCAGGTGACATGTCGACACCGATGTAGCCCTCTGAATTGTCGAGAGATTTCATCAGTTCGCTGTGGCGGCGTATGAATTTCGGACCGTGGCGTGACGTCAGCCATGCCACAAGGCCGACTGATAGCAATATGCCGGCAAAGACCGTAAGCACCGGGGCTATCACCTGAGACATCAGGGTCTTGTCGAGCCATTGACCGCCGGAAGGCATCATCGATGCCGCCAATGAGATTATTACAGCCGTTATGCCGAGTATGCCGCACACACCGAAACCCGGGATTACGAATATCTCGAGAACCACGAGTATCACGCCGGCAAGGAACAACAGCAGCACCCATGACGAAGGCTGTCCCGAGATAAACAGCGGCAGGAAAAAGAGAATGGCGGCTATGACAGAGACGGCTGCCGCAAATCCGAGTCCGGGAGTGTGCATTTCCATATATATACCGCCGAGAATAAGCATTATGAGTATGGCTCTGACGGCATTGTCCGACAGGAAACCCAAGATCTCGTCAGATAGCGTCTGCTCGAACTCTTCGACGGGCGAGTCTTTGTGACCCAGACGTTCGAGAGCGTCGTTGAGATCGGCGACCACGGCATCGGCATATCCGGCATCGACAGCCTCTGATGATGTGAACGATACGATAGAGTCGCCGCGCACCATGCGTGCGGCGATCTCGGGATTGCGGCGCCAACGGGCAACCGAGTCGCCTTCGGCAATGTATTTACCGTGGCTCTCGGCCGTCGTGCGCATTATCGAGCTCATATATGATTGGTATTTGTCAGGCATGGCCTCGCCCGAGCCGTTGACAACCGTGGCCGCTCCCATCGAGGAGCCGGGTGTCATGAAGACCGTGTCACATGCCAAAGCGATAAGCGCGCCCGCCGAGGCCGCGTTATGGTCGACGAAGGCAACGGTAGGTATTTTCAATGCCAAAAGGGCGCTTCTTATCGAATCTGCGGCATCGAGAGCACCACCGTATGTGTTCATTCTGACAACGACAAGACGGGCGTCGCGGGCGACAGCGTCGTCGCAGGCGCGGCGTGTGGTGCGCCATGCGCGGCCGTTGATTTCATCGTCGAGCGAGAAGATATAGACCGGCCCTCCGGCTGATCCGCTGTCGGTTGCGGTGACGAACAGCGAGGTGAGCATACAGCACAGCAGAATGAAAATCGAGCGTTTCATGATTTTTGGGGTTTAAAATATCCCGGCAACAGGCAGCAGCCGGCAATGAGATATGAATAATAGCTTATCACTCGCCATATCAAGGCAATGACAAGGGCGAGGCTGAGGTTGCCTATAAGGTCGCCGTAGTAGGTTGTGAACAGCCACTCGCTGATACCGCTTCCGCCCGGTGTGGGACTTACCATGAGCACTACCCAGACGACAAATTGCCGTCCGAAGATAAGAAAAGGCGAAGAGTCGGGCACGAAGCCCCAGAAGAGGGCGTTGACGACAAGGTAGCGTGAGAACCATGACACGATCGTAGCACAGAATACCTTAATCCACCAGCGTCGTCCCACGCCCTTAAGCCAGGCAGCGGTCTCGATCATGTTGTCGGTAGTGCGGCCGATTCTTGAGCGCCAAGGACGTAGAAATTTCATTGAGAAAATCCGGCGGAGTATGCGGGCGATGGCTTCAGGCTTGGCTATGATGCCGAAATAGAGAATCGCTGTCCATACTACGATACCGGCGTAGACAAGCCAAAAGACGATATTGATGCCCGTGAGCACGGCATTATTGTCGGTAGGCCCGAACAGATCGCCGGCCGGTATCAGCAGGAAGATGATCGGACACCACACGACAAAAAACAATTCGTCGAGAAACAATGTAGACAGAGTCAGAGTCGTGGCGCGTCCGACCTTGATGCCCTCGCGGTTGAGATAAAAGACGGCAAGGGCGCTGCCGCCGACAGCCGACGGGGTTATGGCCGAAGTGAAAGCACACATGAGGTCGACACGGAAGGCCCGTTTCCACGTAAGGTCGCCGTCGGCTATGGTGTGGAAACGCCATGCCAGACCGAAATCACGACCGACAGCGAAGAAAAAAGCCAGCGTTATGGCCGCGATAGTGCGGCCGTCAAAACTTATAGATTTGAAGGTGTCTGAATTGAAATCGTCATGAAAAAGCCACAGGCAGACGCCGATACCGATTGCTATCGGCAGAATTAATCTCCATATGGTTCTTCCAAGTTCGTTTGCCATCTTTTCAGCATTTGCTTTTCTCGAGGGCTTCTATAAGTCTTGAAGTATATTCGACAGGGTCTTTGGCATAGGCCGGTGCGGCGGTCGCCACGCCCGAGATGCCTGTAGCCATATAGGCGGCGGCGTTTTCGAGGTTGATGTCTCCGGTTGCCACGACCGGAGTCGTTATGCCCGTCGGACGTAGCTCCTCCATAAACTGTGTTATAGCGCTGACAGGCATATCGGGGGGCAGCGTGACATAATCGATGTCGGCATTCTGAATGGCTGCGACAGCCGGTGTTGTGGCAACGCGCAGGCCTATGATGGCTTCAGGGCCGAGATCTTCACGGAATTTTAGCGCCGTTGTCGAGAGCGAGGTCATTACGACGCCGTGTAGCCCGAGTTCACGCGCAAGTCCCGGACGGTTTTCAATAGTGAGAAATACTCCCGATTCGCGGCAGAGCGGTATTAGCTCCGAAGCGGTTTCTCTTATCTCGCTGTCGTCGCTGTCGGGCATATGTAACTCGATCCAGCGGCAACCGCCCTCGATTGCCATCTGGACGGTTTCGGCAATCGAATATCTTTCGTTGGATTCGGCGATAAACTGTAACATAAGTTGAAATCTTGTAAGTGCAAATTTAATCATTCTTATTCAAATCGCAAGCCGATTTGTTAAATCAGACTCATATTGGCAACAATGAGACGATAACCAATGTTTATAATTATTATTGTAATAGTAGGAATCTATAACGTTTCAAACTCAAGAATATCATGTTCAAAAAGCTTATAATAAGTGTGCTCGCTTCTGTAGCTTCAATGACGGCGATAGCCGGTGCTCCGTATTTTGGCGCACGACTTTTCATGGATATCACAGTGCCGTCGCACAGCGGGGGTGTCTATAAGAACGGCTCGGGCTTTTCGGTGGGAGCGATCTATAATCAACCTGTCTATAAACGGTTTTATTTCGAGCCCGGTCTGATGTTTTTCTATAATACCATGGGTGTAAAACCGTTTGAGATTGACGGTCACCTCTATGACGGGTCGGTGCGCAACCTCGGTCTTAGATTACCGGTCAACGTGGGCTATGACTTTGATGTGCTTGACAATCTGACAATCGGCATATTTACCGGTCCGTGGCTCAACTTCAATATCACCGCACGCGAACACACACTACCCGATTTCGAAGGACCTGAGCCCGCAACATCGGCCAATCTGTTCGACCGTGGGTGGAAACGCTTTGATCTCCAATGGGGTTTCGGGTTGAAAGTACGTTTTGCCGACCATTATTATCTCGGCCTCAGCGGCGGAGTAGGCCTGACTCCACTTGCACGTTACGGTAGCGACAACAAGCCGTTCAAGATGTATCGCAACAGCTTCGGCGTGGCATTGGGCTATAATTTCTAAAAAATAGGGATAGGAGCGCAGATTATTTTGTAAATTTGCGGAGTCTAAGGTAATCTGCATCCTATGGGAAAAAACAGAGTAGCCACCGGCGGCATAGACATGTTGTCGGGCGGTCTTTATAAAAACATATTTTTGTTTGCTCTGCCGCTGATAGCCAGCGGTATGCTTCAGCAATCATTCAATTCTGTAGACATGGCTGTCGTCGGACGTTTTGCCGACAGTATGGCCTTGGCCGCCGTGGGTAGCAATGGACCGGTCATTGGTTTGATAGTCAACCTTTTTGTCGGCATCTCGCTTGGTGCCAACGTGGTCATAGCAAACTATATAGGCCGGGGTAACGAGTCGGGAATCAAAAAAGCGGTGTCGACAGCCGGGGCGCTCGCTCTAATAAGCGGTGTGCTGATGATGGCTGTCGGTCTTACCGTGGCCGAGCCGATACTCGCACTGCTCGGTACGCCCGACGATGTCATCGACGAGGCGGCGGGCTATCTAAAGATTGTCTCTCTCGGTTTCCCGTTCATGATGATCTATAACTTCAGTTCGGCCATCATGCGAAGCCGCGGTGACACACGCAATCCCTTTTATGCCCTTGTCGCCGGCGGTATTGTCAATGTCATACTCAATCTTGTGCTTGTGATCGTTTTCGAGATGGGTGTCGCCGGAGTCGCTTTAGGCACTGTGGCGGCCAATATTGTCAGTTCGGCCATGCTGGCGTGGATTCTCAATCACACAAAAGACCCTTTTAGACTCAATTATTTGAAAGTCAGGGCAACACACAGCGAGATAGCCAAGATTCTCCAGATAGGTCTGCCGGCAGGTATCCAGGGTGTTGTCTTCTCGATTTCAAACGTCTTCATACAGTCGGCCATCAACAGTTTCGGTTCACAGGCTGTGGCAGGTTCTGCGGCAGCGATAAATTATGAATTCTACAGCTACTTTATTATCAGTGCTTTTGTGCAGGCCGTTGTGGCGTTCACCGGTCAGAATTTCGGTGCCGGCAATTATGAGCGCTGTAGGCGCGTGTTCCGCGTCGGCATGGTATATGCCGTTGCGATGTCGCTGACTCTCAATGCTGTGGTTGCGTTAAACAAGGACTTTTTCATCTCTGTCTTCACGTCGACTGCCGAGGTGGTTGAATATGCAGCCACGCGAATTACCGTCGTGCTGATATTTCAATTTGTAGCCTGTAGCTATGAGATTGCCGGCGCGTCGCTTCGCGGTATCGGTTATTCTATGACGCCGGCCGTGCTGACGATTTTCGGCACCTGTGTGCTGCGTCTGCTGTGGGTCTGGGCCAGTGCCAATCATTTTGCCGACTTCGGGCTCCTTATGATTATTTATCCTGTGACATGGACCGTGACCGGTATCGCCGTTCTCATCGCCTTTTTCCGCATCTCGCGTCGCGTTCTGCCCGTGAGAAAGTAGTGTAAATCAAGGTTTTCCTTTCTTGAGGCTGCGGGCGCGTGTGCGGTGTCTGCGAGCCATCTTTGTGTCGCCGACGGTCTCATATACGTCAGCGATGGCGACGTGGACTTCGGCTATGTCGTCGCGGCGGTCTGCGGCCGTCAGGAGGCGTTCGAGAGCTTCGGGCAGCCGTCCGGCGCCGAGGTAATAAATGCCGAGTTCGTAGAGGGCCTTCCAGTCGGTTGGGTCTATGTCGACGGCGCGGTTGAGACAGTCGACAGCCGTCTCGCAGTCGCCGTCGGCGAAGAGTGCCCGGGCTTTGCCGATATAGGCGGCTGTGCTGCCGGGGTCGAGCGTGATGGCTTTGTCATAGTTGGCTATGGCGGCGTTGATGTCCCATCCTTCGCGAGAGCAATCGTCGCCCAGTGTGACATATTCTGATGCGAGTACGGCGAAGCGCCGGCGGTCTTCATCGAGCAGGCCGTTGAGACGGTCGATTTCGGCCTGTAGCCGGTCGACAATCGTGAGCTTGCGGGCTATCAGACGCGGCGCGGCATCTGATGACAGGTCGTTGCGCAGCCCGACGGCGTCGCACAGGCATGAGGCGGCGGCGCGCCAATCGCGTCGGTCGAACGCATCCGCCGCGTCGCGATAGGCGGCTTTGGCGAGTGAGGCCGAGATGGCGGCGTCAATGCGGTTGACATCGTTGAAGCTGTGACTGAAACGCTCGATTGCCGGGTTGACAAATATGTCGCGCTCGTTGATGGTGCTGAGCAGTCTTATGCCCTCGAGGCTCGTGCAGCGGCTTAGTGCGACATAGCTTTGGCCGCCGCTGAATGCGCCGCGGCCGACGTCGATGACGACATTATCGAATGTGAGCCCCTGACTTTTGTGTATTGTCAGGGCCCACGCGAGTTTGACGGGATATTGTGTGAAACTGCCTATTTCTTCCTCGCTGACTTTACCGCTGTCTTCGTCGTAACGATAGATGATGTTGCCCCATTTTTCGGGTTCGATGCTGTGACGTTCGCCGTTTTCGAGACGCACGGCTATATCAACGTCTGTAGCTTCTTCGATTATGCCGAGAGAGCCGTTGACCCACCTTTTGTCGGGGTCGTTCTTGACGAAGACGACCTGCGCACCCTCTTTGAGAGTCAGCTCAATGTCTGTCGGGACGGCATTCATCGGGAAATCGCCTTTTATGATGCCATGATAGATGCGTTCGGGCGTCTTTAGTGCGGCGAGACGGCTTTCGTTGATATGGTCGACCATCTCGCGGCGTGTTGCGATTGTCATTTTCATGCGGCCCTCATCACTGATGGTGTCATTGCCCACACGGCTGTTTATCAGTGCTATGTCGTTCGGTGTAGGATTGCCGCTCCTGACGCGGTCGAGTAGGGCGACAAAGTCGGCGTCGTTCTGGCGGTAGACCTTTTTCAGTTCTATGGATATTGGTGAGAAGTCGTTGAAAACCTTGGCGTTGAAAAAGTAGCATGCCGGGTAGACACGCCGGAGTATGTCGCGCATGTCGCCGGTGACAACGGGCTCGAGCTGGAAGATGTCGCCGACAAGCAGCAGCTGTTTGCCGCCGAAAGGTTTGCGTCGGTTGCCGGAATAAAGACGCAGTATTTTGTCGATGAAGTCGATGATGTCGGCCCGCACCATTGATATCTCGTCGATGACGATGAGTTCGAGATCTTTGATGAGCCTGACTTTTTCCGACGAGTATTTCAGACGTTTCTTCAATACTTTTTCCGCCAGATCGGGGTCATCGGGCATCAGCGGTTTGAACGGTATTCTGAAAAAGGAATGAAGAGTCTGTCCGCCGACGTTGACTGCGGCGATGCCTGTGGGAGCCAGCACAATGTGTTTCTTTGATGTGTTGGCGGTTATGTGTTTCAGAAATGTTGATTTGCCGGTGCCGGCTTTACCGGTCATAAAGACCGAACGGCTTGTGGTGTCGATAAGCCGCATGACGTTCTGAAATTCGGGATTGTCTGTGTCAAACTGTTTGTTGTCCATAGAAAGGCCGTGAAATGATGTGTGGAATACACATCGTTTCACGGCTATAAAGTTAGTAAAAAAAATCAGAGGTCAGAATTTAAATCCGGCCGAAATGACAATAGAGTTGTTGCTGTCGGTGACGTCGGCCGTCGGAGCGGCATAGCCGTTGAAGTCGGGGTAGGCGTGGAAGGTGCTTTTGCGGTTTTTGTATACATAGGCCGCGTCGATGTAGAACGCCTGATAGCGGTAGCCCAGACCGAAACTGATATACTGGGTTGTCTTATCGAGCGAATAGCTTGGATCTGTGCCGGATGTCAGCATCTCGGTCGTGCCGTTAGCGGCATTGCTTTTGACGTTCGACGCTTCGACGTTGTAGCCGGCGCGTAGGCTGAACTGAGGTGTGACGCGATATTCGAGTCCGACGCGTACGATGTTAGAACCCTTGAAACTGTCTTTGATGTTGTTTTCGACAGCATCGTCGTTGACAAAGTCGCCATAATAGCCGCCGTCGCTATATTTGACTCTCATATCGTTGAAAGCTACGCGCTCGTAGTCTACGCTGACGATGGCCTGGTTGCCGATGACAGCGGCTGCGCCGATCATGAAGCGCCAGGGAGTGTTGATGCGTGAGTCAAAAGCGGCTTCGTCGGTATATTCCGGCTTGTCTCCGTTGGTGATGGGATTGCGGTCGCTTTCGGCGATATTGGGATTATAATAGCTATAGTAGTCGACACTGGCCTGGTAGCGGTGTGTCAGTTTATACCATGTCGGGGTGTGTATGGCGAAGCCGAGGCGAAGTTCGGGGATGGGCTTGACGATGACGCCGGCCTTGAAGTTCCATCCGCTGCCGCTGATGTGCTTGCTGTTGTAGAGATCGAAGCCAGCGTTGCCTGTGGCCATGCCTGCCACGCTGGGTATGTAGGCGTTTTCAAGGCTCTCGCTGTAGTATGAGTCTTTCCAGTAGCTAAGGTCGGTTATGCCGAAGCCGATGCCCCAGTAGACAACGTCGTTGACATTGCCGCCGAGGTCGAAGTTGTATTCGTCAACATAACCGTGTTCTCTGACGGTATACATGGCGTCGGCGGTAGTGCCGTTCTGGAACAGACCGGCGTATGTGTTTTCACCTCCGGGCACAGGGTTGATCATGAAGCTGTTATAGGCCAGAATGCTCATCCAGTCGGCGTCAGAGTCCTGATAGGGATTGTATCCGTCTGCAAATCCGAGGATCTCGGGCGAATAACCTGAGCTGAAACCGGCGACGTAGTTGGTCATCGATGTCTGTGTGGGCATATTCGCGCCGTTGATTATGCGGTCGAATGAAGCGCGGCGTCCGTATGACGCGCCCCAGTTGAATGATTTCAGAGCACCGTCGAGAAGGGCTGTGCCGATATATCCGAAGTTGTTGCAGAATGCTTTTGTCTGGCTGTCTTTCGACGAGCCCATTGATGTCGCAGTCTTGTAGCCGCGCATGTTGATGTCGAGGGTGGCGCCGAATTCGCTGCTGCGGTATACGCCTATGCCGGCGGGATTCTGTCCGAGGGTCGACAGGTCACCGCCGAGGGCGGTGAAAGCGCCGCCCATAGACATGAAGCGGGCTGTGCCTCGCATCTCGTTCTGCGATATGGCATATGCGTCGACTGTGCTCTGTGCCATAGCCATAGCCGGGAGCGACGCTATCATTGATGCTAATATAATCTTTTTCATAATGCCTAAATAATTGAAACTGTTTTATGTCGAACTAAGACGGTTCTGTATGGCCTTATCAGCGTCTTCCTCGGCCGCCGCCGCTTCCACCGCGACTGCCGCCACCTCCGCCGTGCGATCCCGACATGCCGCGGCTGCCACCTCCGCCACCGCTCTGACGCCAGCTCGAACCGCTGCCGTTCTGTCGGTTGTATGAAGGCTGTGAGTTGCGGCGGTTTGAGCCTTGGTTATATGAGTTGGAATTGCCGGTGCTGTTACCGCGGCCGCGGTTTAGATTGACAGAGCCGTTTGAGGCGCCGTTATGGTTTGAGCCGCCGCTGTTGCCGGGGGCATAAGAGCCCGGGCGTGAAGAATTACCGGGCCGGTAGCCCGAGTAGGCGCCTCCGGGTTGACGGCCGCGGCCCATATTGCCGGGACGGGCATAAGAGCCTGACGAGGCTGAGCCGGGTGTATAATTGCCGGGACGGTGAGTAGCCATCGAGCCGTTTGACGGACGGTGGGGACGCGATGCGCCGGGCGAACTCGGACGCCATGCGTGTGAGCCGCCCCATGACGGACCGTGGCCGGGATGCCAGCATCCACCCCATCCGGGATAACCCCACGACGGACCCCAGCTCCATGCCGGTCCCCATCCGGGATAGCCCCATGACCATGAGAAGTAAGGATCCCAGTACCATGAGTTCCATCCCCAGCTCCATCCCCATGACGGGCCCCAGCTGTTCCAATACCATGGATTGCTGTAGCGCCATGACCACGGATTGTCGATTACATAGACGTTTATGTCGACGGGCTGCTGTTGGGCTGTATAGTAGTATTCCTGCAGGTCGCTGTCGTCTGACCCCGTGACTATGTTGGGATTGTGGAACTGCTCGATGCGGCGTGTATATTCAAACTCGTTTATACGCGAACTGTCAGATACAACGCTGTCAGACACAAGAAACTGCCCCCGGCGATTATACTCGTCGATATCGACATTGAGAGGATTGTCGGTCGGGGCATATGTGTCGGCCGGCTGATAGTCACCACCACCGCGCTTGTTGTCGAGGTGGTAGTAGCTTACCGCCTTCTGTTGCTTCTTTTGTTGTTTGACGGCTTTTTCTTCTTTGGGATTATAATATATGTCGTCGTCATAATATCCTTGGGCGATGCCGGTAAGGGTTGCCGTAAGAAATATTGCCGGAAGCAGGTTTTTGAGTGATGTTGTCAGCGTTGTCATCAGAGAGAATTTATTAAATGTTGTCGTTATTGTTTCGATTGTAGGTTTGAAATTTTGTAATTTAACAATTAGACTCGTTAAAGAAGTCATGGTTTAATTTACAAAGATACACAAACAACCGAAAATGACAAAACATATGACAAAAAGTTGC
The DNA here is from genome assembly GCA_910576935.1 of uncultured Muribaculaceae bacterium. Classification (GTDB taxonomy): domain Bacteria; phylum Bacteroidota; class Bacteroidia; order Bacteroidales; family Muribaculaceae; genus CAG-873. Next base: position 15,494 of record CAJTKG010000033.1, on the reverse strand, counting down.
CTGACATGTCGGCCTGAATGATTGACAGACGGCATGTCAGGCGATGCTTTATTATCTTGTTGGGCCTATTTCTCTTTTACGGCGGGTTTCATCTCATAAGAGGCGATTGCGATGGTGAAACCCCAGTAGATGAATGCTATCGAGGTCAGGAACGATACCATATACATATCGCTGATCCAGCCTGCTTCGAGGAAGAAGAAACCGATGACGCATAGCAGTATGCCGTTGATGATGCTCAGCCACCAGTATTTGATGTGACGGCGTGCGGCCGCGTTGGCAAAAGCTTCGATGCCCCAGAAGATAAAGATAAAGGCGAGGAAGTAGGGGAAGACTGCTTCGGAGAGAATGACGCTGCGCACCAGCATGAAGCCGATAAACATATCGATGACACCACCGGCTATCCACCAGCCCCAGCCTCTGGGGCGGTCAGGTCCCGCTGCCACGCAAAGTTGTACGATGCCGGCGAGAATGAGTAGCCAGCCGAAAATCTGTGATGCTACGGCAAAACCCTGTACGGGCCAGAACCAATAGGCAAAGCCTCCGAGAACCAAAAGGATGCCGACGATGAGCACGACCCACCAGTAGCGCGATTGTCCGAGATAGTGTAGATTGACTGATTTCATAACTTTAAATAAATTAGTTAGACGTTTGTTTTTTCTTATTTTAGTTTTATAACAACCGATTAACAAATTTTGTTGATTGTGTCAGAGAATATGAAGATAATAATTGCCGGTCTCAAAATAATCCGTTATTTTTGTCATATACAATATTAAAAAAGATATATGAACGGAAAATCAACAATCGATGCAAACGGCCTGGTGACCGTCGCTACATATAATTCAGACTGGGAGGCCCATATAGCACAAGGCGTGCTCGACGCCTCAGATATAGAGTCGGTTCTCGGCAACGAAGTCTTCTCGTCGATATATCCCATCGGATTCAATTCGCTTGGTGGAGTAAGCCTAAATGTAAGGGCATGTGATGCGGCTCGCGCCCGTGAGGTGCTCGCAGGTCATAAAATCTGATTATAGCTATACTTGCTCATGGATAGAATGTCGAAATCGCTGATACGGTGGAATGGCGACCGCATCGATTCGCTTGTGCCGTTTTTCGCCATCCTCTTTAAATTCTTTCTTTTTGACGCCATATGGTGTTATTATACTACATTCCAGCCGTTTTCCAAATGGCCGCTATATGTCACATCGGTGAGTGCGGCAATGCTGGTGTCGTTGCCATATATCCTGACACGCAAACGGTGGGTGGGCGTGACGATGATGGCGCTGCTCGATATATGGCTTGTGGCCAACCTGATGTATTTCCGCACATATTTCAGCGCCATACCTCCGTCAAGCTATTTCCTTGCCGGTAATCTTGCCGATTTCATGCCTGCGGTGGCCGGTTCGCTCAACGTCTGTGACGCTCTCTTCCCCCTCTCGACTGTCGTTGCTGTCGTTGCGACGATGAAACTGCGTAAAATCCGCCCGACAGTCATGTTGCCCTTCAGCCGGCTGCTTTACGTCATTGTGCTTATAACTCTCGTCGGTGTCTTTGCAATAGCTATGCAGCCCAAAGGCGGATTCATAAAAGTCTACGACCGGCAACGTTCACACGCATACTTGCATTCGAGCATGACGCCGATGTATTCGCTCTTCGGCACATTGATTTATAATATAATGCTTGATAATGCCCGTCTCACCGACGATCAGCAGGCCGAGATTGCCGGCTGGTTTGCCGATTGGGATGGTTATCAAGCTGAAAATCAGTCAAATTATCCCCCCCTATTTGCCTCGAGGACCAACTGCGTCATCATATTTGCCGAGTCGCTTGAGAGCTGGGTCATAGGCCTTGATTTCGAAGGGAAGGAAATAACACCCAGCCTCAACCGTCTCGTTGCCGATTCAACGGCAATCTATGCGCCCCACGTGCTCACCCAGGTCAATGCCGGCCGTTCGATAGACGCCCAGCTGCTTATTTTGGCCGGCCTTATGCCATTGCGTTCGGGTGTCTACAGCACACTTTATGCCGACAATACATATCTCACCCTCCCGAAAGCGTCAAAAGAGATAAACAAGACACGCAACTATCTGATAACAGTCGACAAGACCAAGACGTGGAATCAGCGTGGTGTCGCCCGCGCCTTCGGCATCGATACCATATTGTCGTATACCGACTTTGAGCAGACAGAAGCTTTCGGTACACGCAAAACGCTCGGCGACCGGGCATTCTTCAGCCAATGTATCGACAAGATCGAGCGCGGTGAGATATGGCCCGTAGGTGAGAAAGCTTTTGTCCAGATGGTTACATATTCTGGCCATTTCCCGTTCAGATTGCCCGAAGAACTCAAAACCATAGCCTTCAGCGACACGATACCCCAACTGATGCGCGACTACATGACCGACGCACACTATACCGACGCCGCCATCGGTTCGTTTATCGACTATCTCAAGACACGCCCCGACTACGACAACACACTCGTAGTCATCACCGGCGATCACGAAGGCCTTGCCAACAACCGACGCGAACTATGTGCCGGTAGAGGCGGAGACGTTATCTCAAACGACGAGTTTACACCGTTGATAATATTGAACGCTCCGTCATCGATGACTTACGACGGAGTGATGGGGCAGATAGACATATATCCGACATTGCTCGATTTGCTTGGACTGCGAGCTTACAGATGGCATGGCCTCGGACAGAGTATTCTTGATCCGTCAAAGCCGGCGATGGCTGTAAATCCGCGTATGTCTGTCAAAGGCGATACCACCGGTGTCGACGACAGACGTCGGCGCCATATGCGTGAAATGCCCGAAATATCAGACCTTATCATACGGTTCAACCTCCTTGATAAACGCTGACAGACAACGGTATAATATGAAAAACGCAAAAAGCCGGCCAAAAACAGTCATTTAAAATTGCATATTACAAAAACAATTCATAACTTTGCAACGCAAAAGCCCGAAGGGGCAACATAAGGAGAGGTGGGTGAGTGGCTGAAACCACCGGTTTGCTAAACCGACGACGGGAGCAATCCTGTCCACGAGTTCGAATCTCGTCCTCTCCGCCCTATGATAAAAGTCGAGTTTCAACCCTCGACTTTTATCATATCTATTTGAAAGAAGGACAGTATGTTACACCTCATTTCGTACTATACGAAAATTTTGTATCGAACCCCTTCTTATCGGCAGTATGAATGAAGATTTGTGCATCTCACAAATTATGCTGCAATCTCCATGTTGTTCGCCCGTAAATCTTCATTCAAATGGCGAATATTTCGTTAAAATTTACTAACAGAAACGGACGCTTTTGCCTTTGCGCAACTGTTTCCGGCACTACAGTTCGACATTATCGTACTGTGGATGAATTGCGGAATCCCGATTTCAAGACATGGGATAAGGTCGCGCAGAGGTTCAATTCTCGGCGTCCAATCGACCGCACCAACAACCAAATCCTTTCTGACATTCTCAGGTATTATGAGAACTTGCTGAATGATTATGACTTCGCATCAGGCAAGGAACTCTTTGCTTATCAATCTAAAGCCTCAGAAAAGCAACTTCAATCTGAAACAAAGAAAGCGCCTCCGGCATTACCTTCATCATCACGTTTACAAACGACAGCAAACAATCGACAGCAGTCAAAGAGTGAAATGACATTACGAGAATGGCTTGGTAAAATTATCGATGAAATAAAGAATCCTTCTCGCTTAAAACCATCGGCCAGTTATCAGGGTTATTTAACACTTCTGCATAAGCTGGAAGTCGAAGGAAAACTAATAAATCAGCCGCTCTCAACCTTTGGGGATGATAGTTTTGTGCAACTCATCAAGTGGATGAGCAAACAGAAAGGGAAAAATGGGAAAGGCACTAACTTTATCGGCACCATGAAGATGTTTGCCGCCGCTCTAAGCCGCGCAAGGAAAGCTCGTATGATAACATATCGACCAGATTTCCCTTATATGGATTATGCTCCGGTTCACAAGGTGACGGATAAAGCCAAAGATTTTCTGGCAAATGGAGGGGCAATCCAAAGTCTGACTGATGAACAGTATGAGCAATTCGTTTCAATGGATCTCAGTGAGATAAAACTGGCTCGTGGAGTTAAAATGGAATATTATAAGGAGCTTTACAGAGATTTTTGTATGCTCCTCTATGAAATGAAATCGAGACCTATCGACATTCTAAGGCTTCACTGGGACAATATTGCATACGATGAAGCGACCAAACGCTTCACCTGTACATACATTCCTGCCAAGAAGAAAAATTATGGGGCATCAAGCAAACATACTTCCAAAGCATTGGTGATACAATATTTATCGCCCAAAGCTGTGGAAATAGTTTTGAAATATAAGGGTAAATCAAAAGGTGGCTATATCTTCCCATTCGCCTTGAATCAGACACATTGGAACCTGAGTGACCCACAGCAATTCCATTACCACTACTATAAGGGAAATCATATATGCGGTCAAATCAATAGATTTCTCCATAAAGTAGGGCAACATCTGCAAGTGCCGTTCCAACTCACTTTATATGCGTTTCGTAGAACAGCCATCACTAAGGCGCTAACAGAAAATAAGATGCCGATTGCAATGATAGCCAAGACTGCGGGTACATCGGTGGAAATGATAGAAGCTCATTACGCCAATTATCTTCATGCTCTTGCTGCATACTAAAAACAAAACTCCCTTCCCGAATATACTGGGAAGGGAGCCAACATTTATTGAGCATGAATCACTTTTTCGGGATTGTGTTGTAGATACGTTCTACGAGTGCCCAAAAGTCATCAGGACACGGCTGTTCGGCAAGTGCTTCACAACCTTTCTTGATATATTCAAGTTCATCAGGAGTAAACTCTACGGCGTGAGGTTGCGCCATATCTTTTTCGATATTCCAAACGATACCTTTGCCGTCTTCTTTCTCCTTGATTTCAAATTTTTCCTGATCTTCTGCGGTCAGCCCTACTTTCTTCAAAATAGCTCGTTTCATGGCATACTCCATGAATGTGTTCTGCTGAGGAAGGAGCTGAGGGAAGTATAGACGGTCTTTAACGTGTAGTTCCATAATTGTTTCTGATTGTTGCTTTATTAAAAATAGAGAAGCCCGAACCAAGTGGTTTAGGCTTCTCTATAATATTTTATCTAAAATGTTGTGGAGTCGTGTTATACGATAATAGTAAAAGTTACTTGTTTCTTTTCTGATAACTCCTTAATATGTTTTTGTTTCCTTTCTCTCAATGTATCAAAGAGATGAATCAATTTTTGAGACGGATTCTTAATAACGATATTTTTTGTCATTAAAACGAATATTTATTGGATAGATGTTCTATAACAAGATGGATGATGGGAGCATGTTTTATTCGATAGAACACACGAGCAAAAGTCTGGTAGCCTTCCGGCCCAACAATAATGTCTTTAGACTCTATACCCATAGCGGTCAACTTAGGTATGTTACGTTGATAAAAATATTCAAACAGGCTCCATCTGTATTGTTCTGATGCCATATCCGAGTGATGTGTTTCCAATGGGTCTGTTGAGCAGATAAAAGAGAACACCGCATTGGGAAAGATTGTGAATTGATCAATCAACCAGTGGCACATTTTAAAGAACGCAGATAAATTCAGCGGCATATCAAGGTATAGTTTGGTTATCGCTATGTCCGCAATATCCAATTCTGAAAATTCAGGTGGGATTTGAAATGTGCCTACTTTATCGTTGTCTTCATAAAAACTGAGGACAACCACTAAATGATTGCCCTCATTATCGGGAATGATAGTTTCTACAGACTCCATTAACCGTTAATTAGTTTACGGTATTTATCACAAATTTTTTTCATGCGCTCCTTCTTTTGCTGTTGCGCTTTCTCTATGAAAGCGACCAACTCCCTCGAAGGATTGGGGATTCTGATAGTGTTTGTCGTCTCCATATTCTTAGTGTTTGTACTGCAAAGTTACAACAATTATATTGAACCTGCAACTTTTGCAAGTGCTAATTATTATGTTATTCAAAATATTAACACTTTTGCTCACTATATAGTTCTAAAATAAGCTGGAGAACATCTTGACAGACATCCTCCAGCTTTTACTTATTATAGTGCTCAGTCTGCTGCTTGTGCAGATGCTGACACTGTTGGAAAAGCCGGGGTCAATCAACTCCGGCTTTTCCAGCGGTCAACGATGCGAGAAATTTTTTCATTGTTATACGTCATGTCGGTCAACCCTTCGACGGCCGTTAAAATAGAAGCGTGGGTCAACTAAGCCACGTCTATTGAGATGGTCGTAGGAAACCAATGATGAAGATGAGGCACAGCAGCCCACGCATATAACGTGAGAACCGCTTTGTTATCCTCTCATCATTGTGAAAATTTCCTACGTTTTCTCAATAAGAGATAAGCAAAACGCTTCCTGTTGATTCAATATGTCTGTGTCATTGAGGTTAATGACATTGCAAATGTATAAATAAATCGTATCACACAAAAATTATCAGAGACCTTTTTGAATAACAATGCCGCGCCCCGTTACCCGGAGCGCGGCATTGTCGGTTTGGAGTAGTGAGTGGCTGTAGTTTTATTTCACTAAGACTTTGGCTGTTTTTGAGCCTGCGCGGACGATATAGATGCCCGGGGTGAGGCTGATTGTCTTAACCTCGTCAGCGTTTGTCAGCGATGCGGCGGTGCGGCCGTCAACGGTAGAGATCTCGATGTTATCACCCGCATGGCCTTTGATGATTACAGCGCCGTCTGTGCCGGTGATTGAGGAAGCTGCGCCGGCGATGTCGTTGACGCTGTCTGATTTGCCCTCGATGCGTATCTCTTTGAGGGCCATGATCTGATCGGCTGCGTCATAGATGCATTCAAACGACAGTTGCACCCAGTCTTTGTCCATGAGCGAGGCGGGCAATTTTATCTCGCTTGTGACAAATCCGTTTTTGTCAGACGGGAAGCGTGATAGCTCGATTGCGTTGCTGATGCCGGTGGCGAGGGCTTTGACGGTGACATCGGCTGCATGTTGGCCGGCATAAGTCTTCAACGTTACAGTCACGCCGGTGAGACCTTTGGTCGAGAAACGCGGCACGGCGATTTCACCCGTCGCGGGGCCGTTGACGACGCCGACGAGGGCTGAGTCGTGATCGCCGGCGAATATCTGATTGATTGTGTCGAGATAGTCGTAGCCGAAGTTGACCCCCTGTGTATAGACGACGGTCCATGGCTGATAGGCAAGCTCGTATTCTTCTTCAAAGTCTTCGAACATCGGCAGAGAGTAGGGTGATCCCATCAGATCCAGGGCGTATGATATCATCTCGCTGTTGCCGGCGACGTTCGATGCCAGGACACCGAGCCGGACGGTCTCCATCGGTGAGCCGGCCGGCAGGCTGTAGGTATAGGTCTTGTCGTTGCCGGCGTCGGCCACGGGTTCCCAGTCACCGCCGAAGACGTTGTTGACAAAGCGGAATATTTTGTACGACACGAGTTCGGGATTGATATATCCGCCGTTGGCGCCCGTTTGGGGTGCTTCCCATGTCAAAGTCGCGTTCAGCATGTTGTCAGAGACGGTCATCTTGAGGCCTGTCACGCGGTCGGGGGCGACGACGCCGGTGTAGACGTTACATTTCGATACCGGGCCTGTGCCGTTTGCCGAGCTGACGAAGACGCTGATCTCGTTGTCGCCCTGATGGGTCTCGACCGCCACTGTGGCCTGTTTGCCCGGAATACCCTCGACGGTGACGGTATTCTCGGCGGTGACGGTTGCTGTCAACTTGAGGTCGGCGGCGAGATCATTGCCTTTGTAGTCTTTGGTCGGGAATCTGAAAAGAACGTTGGCTCTGAGTGTGCCTTTGGTCATGGCCACGGCATTGAGGCCGCTGACAGCGGCAGGCGATGATGCCACGATGCCCTCGTCATTGATGAATATATTGTCGACTTCGACGCCATACTGGTCAGGGGCTGAAATACAGTGGATGCCGATGAAATATGTGCCCGCTTTGTCGACTTTGAATCGGGCTATCTTGCTGATATCGCCTGTCACTGCGTCGGGTTGGAACTGTTCCATGACGATGCTCCCGTTGCCTGTCGGCGATGGTTCGTCGGCAAAAGCTACGACTTCGACGAGCTCGTCTTTCTCGTTAAGGCCGATGCGGTGTATATCCATGCCGAAAGTGTAGAAGCGCGATGCGTCGGGAATGTTGACGGCGGGCAGGAAGATCCAGTCGTCCATCGGGGCGCCGTTGGTTGAGAATGAGGTTCTGATGACTTGGTAAATGGGGCTGTACGACCATCCGCGCCCGTCTTTGTTGGCGTCGATGACGGTCATCATATCATATTCGGCCTGTGTCGGTGTGAACATCACGGGCAGGTCGAGAGCACGGCCGTCGACAATCTTGTTTGACACGCCGGGCTCGCTCTTGAGACCGCCGGCAACGGCGACGACCGACGCCTGATAAGAGGCATATTCGTTGTCGAGCAGGTTGATGGCGAGTGAAGTGGCCTTGGTCGAGCCTTTGAGCTCGCCGTTGAGATATACTTCATATGAGAGGGTGGCGAGGTCGACGTAGCCTCCGTTGGCACCATTGTCGACGGCGCTCCAAATTATTTTGTCGCGCGATAATATGACGTTTGACGGTGATGCGGGAGTGTCGACGCCTACATAGAGCGATGCCTTGGCTTCTTCGCTGCGGTTCTTGTCAGCCGTCTCGACGTAGATGCCGAAGCGGTGTGTGCCTGTTGCAAGTGATGTATAGTCGATTTTGACAGTGCTGCCAGCCGCGGCTTTGCCTGTTTTGTAAAGTTCGCCGTCGATGGTCGCAAACCAGTCGAGGGTGCCCGCGAGAGTGGCGCCGCTGCCAGTCAATGACGGCAGTTTTGCCTCCATTGTACCGCTGAGCGCACCATTGACGAAACTGAGCGAGACAATCTCAGGGTCGGCCGGTTTGGCCGGGTCGACGACTTTGTCGGTTGTAAACATGTATGAGAACTGTTCGGCATCGGCAAACTCGGCGATCTCCTTGTAGTTGCCTTTCAGGTCGAACGTCGCCAGACCTGTCGACCAGTCGGCAAACTGCGGATTCCAGTAGAACAGGTCTTCGGCCGGCGAGTACATCAGGCCGCAGACGATGGCGTTGAGATATTTCGAGGCGTCGAGCGAGCATATCACCTTGGTCTCGCCTGCCGGGGTGATGCTGACAAACTTCTGTTCCTGGTTGACACCGTAGAAGAGGCCGTCTTTGGCGTTATATGTCAGAGAATAGCATACTTCCGCCGGGTCGAGTTCTTTGACGATGTCGACCTCGCCCGGGGCTGACGCCGGAGCCTTCACCCAGCCCTCGTTGCCCATGAAATCGGCGCCGAAGCCATAGATGCAGTTGTCGTCAGAGTTATATGTGGCGATCATCATGAAGCCGTTGTCGGGGTCGAGTTCCTTTATTTTTGTCAGTTTACCGGTGGAGAAATCGGCCTCGGCGTAATAATAGCCGATAAGGAAGCCGGTGCTCATGTCCTGGTCGAGGCAGTATGAGCATATTTTGTCGTCGGCATACCAGCCGGTGTTCATGAACAGTTCTTCACCGCGCAGGGGGTCAGACATGACCTCGGCTCCCGCACCGGTCTGGCTCACTTCATAGATGCCTTCATAGCTGCCCATCGCAGGTACGGCATCAGAATATTCAAGATAACCGTAGAGTGTGGTCCCGCCCGGAGTGACCTTCATAGGTTTGACCGGCGATTTGAGTTTTTTGCCGGTGATGAAAGCTGTCGTGCCTTCTTTTTTCTGTAACTGAAAGGTCTGCTGTCTGTTTCTGTAGGCTTCGGCGTTTACCGACAGTCTTTTGCCGATCGAGGCCTCGGCATTCGCCGGGGCGGCCAGTGCGGCGGTTGCCAGACAGAGGAGTAAAAGTTTGTTCATAAGAGTATGATTAAATTGATATGTGTGATAAATTCTGGAACAAAGTTAACATTAAGATACGGTATGGAGTTGTATGTGTAGTTAATAAATCTTAAAACATTGTATTGTTATTGCAAATTGCTATATCATTATTGAATAATGTGACAATTTGACGGTGTGTATTAAAACAAAAGAGAGGTGACGCCGTGCGGCGTCACCTCTCGCAGAATATGGATTTTGTATGGATTATTTGTTCCAGGTGCAGTCGGCAAATTCGAATGTACCCTTTGCGGTTACTTTATAACGAATGGTCTCGTTTGACGATGTGCCGTTGTATGTCACGAAGTTGATCACATAATACTGGTCGTATTTCTCACCCGGCATAGCGTCGGGATACATATTGGCGAGGACTGCCGGCATCACTGTTTCTTCGAAGTTTTTCTTCAGTGTGCTGACGACGTCTTCGTCGCTCATGTTGCCGTAGACCGACGGAGTCTGTTTTCTTGCAGCTGTCGGACGCAGGTCGACATTGCCCTGATAAGCCGATGTGCCGGCGAAGTACTCGTTGTTGCCGTAGCTTGTCACGTAACCGACACCGCTGGTGATAGACTCGGCGTTAAACTGCGGGACGTCGATATTCTCGTATACCCAGTCGACACAGGCCTGATAGAACGGGCCCGAGACGGCATTGTTGCGGCCGGCCGGCAGGTTGATATATACGCTCGGGTCATAGATCCATGCCGAGCGGCCGCCGTCGCCCGCTACCTTGATAAACTGGTTCATGTCTGTGTTGATGGTGTTGAGTTCCCATACACCGTCGTTGCAGACGGCACGGCGGCAGTGGTTCCTGATTGTATTCGAGCCGTCGTAGAAGTTGAAGACGAGATATTTGACCGTTTCATTCTGGGCGTAGGGGAAGTGCGTCGCGAGGAATATCGGCAGATAGGTATTGGCCTGTGCCGTGGTGAGGCTGTTGTATGAGCCGAGACCCATGGCTGCGTAATCGGCGTTGGTGAGCACTGTGATGTCTGACGGGGCCGACCATGCCGAGCCGTTATATTCATAGACCTCCGAGACTGTCTCGTATGATACGGTCACGCCTGCCTTGAACTTGGCAGGAGCTTCCCACGGAGTCTTGCCGTCGACCTCGGTCAGCAGCAGGTTGACATACGATGAGCCTGATTTCGATACGATATAGCCGCGCATTGTTACTGTGGCGCCATCGGTGAGCAATGCCTTCATGGCGTTCGGGCACTGGTAAGCGCTCCCCGTGGCGTTGGCGGCGCCGTCGACCGCAAAGTTGACATAGTTGCCGCTGATGGTGATTTTGCCTTTTACTTCGGCATATTCGGCGAGTGTGCCGTCACCGGCGTCGGCAACCGCGGTGAGGTCGGCCAGATAATCGTCAAGCATCGATCCGTCGACATAAGTCGGGGTGGGGTAGGTCACTTTCTGATTGCCCATTTTGTTCTCGGCCGAAACTGTCAACTGGAGTGCACCGCCGTAGCATCCGCCGGTGGCCGTCAGCTTGAGCTGGTCGCCTATGGCATAGTTGTCGGCGACAAAAGAGCTGCCATAGTAGGCGAGGATAGAACCGCTGTTGTCGGTGATGATATAACCCTGACGGCAGATGGCTGTGATCACGCCGCTTACTTCATAAGGGCCGCCATTGACCTTGACGGTGTTGATGACCGACGAGAGTTCAAACTCTTCGACCGGCGGAGTAGTGCCGCCGAAGACCGGGTCCTGACCTGCCACGTTGTAGGTGACGACGGCAAAGTCGCCGTTGGCTGCGTCGGGCAGTTTGCCATTGAGATATGACGGTATGAATGCCGAAGCGGGTTTTGAGGGTGCGAAAGCTTCGGTGAAGTCGGTTTCGCTGCCCCATGCGGCCTGATAGTCGGCCTCATCGAGGGTCAGACGCTCGGCGGCAGGTATTTTTGAAAGTTCAGCCGGCAGACCTATCGATGTCGGGAAACTCAGTTTGAGGGTCGAGCGGTCGTCGAGATAGAAGATCGGGCTGCCCATGACCGTGGCGATAGAGTCGAGATAGGCCGGAGCGTAGATCTCGGGGGTGATCTGTTCGGTGAAATAGCCCTGGGCTGCTACGCCGGCGAGGAGGTCGAGTTCGCCGCGCTCGGTGGCGATGGCGATATTGGCCTTCATTTTGGCTATCTTGATGACCTCGGCCGATGTCAGGGTATATTCGACAGTCTCGACATCTGTGATTTTCGGTTCTTCAAAGCCTTTGAGGTATTCGTCGTTCCACGAGTTCTCGTCGCATGAAGTGACGGCAACGGCCGCGCAGGCGATGAGAAGGCTTTTTATTGCTGTTGATTTCATATTGATTTACTGTTTAGAGCCTTAGAAATTGATTTTCAGACGGAGCGAATAGGTGCGGCCGAATGAATAGAAAACACGGGCGGCGTTCTGCCACGTACCTCTCTCGCTCGAGTTGGTGTATGCGTCGACTACATAATTGTAGTTGAAGAGGTTATAGACATTGCCGTAGATGGTGGCGTTGAATCCGCCCATCTTGAAGCGGTAGCTTGCATTGAGGTCAAGCTGCTGACCCCAGGGTATGCGCCACGGCTGTGCGATGTTGAGAGTGCCGCCGTTCTCGAGGCTGCTCGTCGAGATCTGGAAGTCGGAATAGTTGCGGGCGTTGAATGTCCAGTCGCCGCCTATGCGGAAGCCGCGGAACGGGATGAAGTTGGCCGAGATCGAGCCCGTTGTCTGGGCCGAACCGCCTACGTGTATGCCTTTTTGCTTGATTGTGGCAGTCAGGTGGTCGGGAGCGTTGATGCCCGAGGCGACGTTGCCTTTGGTGTCGGCAAGCGGCTGGCCGAGCTGGTTGTAGAACGAACCGCTGGCGTCAGAATCCCATTTCCAGTCGCCGAGCGAGAGCATGGCGTCGATGTTGAGCCATTGAACGGGTACCCAGCTCATGTTGACCTCGACGCCCATGTGGAGCGCGTCGACACCGGCCATGTTGAGGAAGTAGCGTTCGCCGTAGTGTTCCGAGCGGGTGTCGTTGACCGTACCGCCCTGTGCCGTGGTCTTGTCCATCCACTTGGTGTAGTAGCCGTTGACTGTGATTGCAAGAGGGTCTGACGTATAGCCGTAGCCGACTTCAAAGGAGAATACCTTTTCGTTGAGAGGATTGTCGTTGGTAACGTTCGATGTTGCGGCCTGCACGAACACGCCTTTCTGGAAGAATGGCGCGCGGCTGATAAAACCTGTGTTGAAGAACACGTTGTTGTGCTTGTCGAAGTTGTAGTTTGCACCGCCTTTGATTGTGCCGCCGATGAAATTTTTGGTTGCCGAGCGTTCGTGTTCCTTATCATAATAGAGGAAGTCACGACGCCAATAGGTGTTGTTGTTCAACGCGCCCGAAAGCACGAGGTTGAGACGTTTGTCGAGCATCGTGTATTCGGCCTGTCCGTAGATGCCTTCCTGGGCGGTATAGCCGTTGTAGTTGCGGTAGACCACGTCGCCGACACCGAGTTTCTCATATTTCCATTCGGGATTGGCGGCTGCGGCGTTGAGTTCGGGTTTGACACCTTTGCGGCTCGAATAGTCGATGAAGTATTCACCGTCGTAGAGGTCGCTGATGGTGTTTTTGTGTTCACCGACATAATAGCGTATGTCGAGACCGCCGGTTAGACTCAGACGGTTGTTATTGTGCTGTACGATGTCGTGTTTGTATGATGAAACGAGGCCGATCCATTTGTGAGCGTTGCTCGAGCGGCTCATGATGAGTTCGGAGCCTGTGGTGCTTGCCATGTTCAGTTCCTGGATGGCGGCATAGTCGAATGTGCCGTCGGGGCAGCGGAAATCGGTTGTGATCTCACCCGTGCTGTTGTTCGAGCCATACCATGCCGAGTAGCTGTATTTGCCCAGACCGCTTGCCTGGCCCGAATTGCCGCCGCCGCTGGCAAACGATGCGTAGACTGTCGTCGAAAGCGAACGGTTGTCGTCTATCTTCCATGTGTGGGCCAGTGAGAGCTGTGGTTTGTGATAGTAGTTATAGCTTGAGTTTCGCCATTGGCCGTGACGATCATAGCCGAATGTCGAGTTGTATTTATACATGCTCTCGCCGCTCATGAAGTTCTTGGCCTGAGTCTGATATACTTCGATCGAGACACCGTTGTTGGCGTTACGCTGATAGTGGGTCTGCGGCGCGCCGAAAGCCGTGAACGACAGTTGGTGGCGGTCATTGAATTTCTTCGACACGTTGACAAAATAGTTGTAGCTGTTGAAGGGAGTTCCCTGAATATAGCCGTCGCCCCATTTGCGCGAGCCGAGGACGGTAATGGCCCATCCGTTTTTCATCAGACCGGTAGAGAGTTTGATGCCGATGTTGTTCATGGCGTCATTGCCCATGCCGTACCATACACTACCGCCTTTCTCGACATCGGTCGAGCGCGTTGTGATGTTGATCGTACCGCCGATCGATGGTGTCGATACGATGGTGGCGCCGAGACCGCGCTGGGTCTGGATGTTTGATGCAACATCGCCGAGACCGGCCCAGTTGCTCCAATAGACGCCGCCCCATTCCATATCGTTGATGGGAATACCGTTTACCATGACGGCGACATTGGCCGACTGGAAGCCGCGCATATTTGTCTTGGCATCACCGAAACCGCCGCCGGCACGTGTGGTCCACACACCCGGTGTTGTCTTGAGCACTTCGGGAAGTTCCTGATTGCCAAGCTTGGTCTCGATAGTGGCAGCCGTGACATTTGATGCGGCCACGGGAGTCATGCGGGTGCGGGCTACAGACTGTGTCACCACAACGTCCTGAAGCATCTTCGTATCGACAGCGAGCTTGATGCGGCCCATGTCGGCTTTGGCATCGAGAGCCACGGGTTTGTAACCTACATAACTGATGTTGATTTTTGTTCCCGCCGGGACGACAATTTTAAAGCGTCCGTCAACGTCGGTCGACGTAGCGAGCGGTGTTTTTGCGACTGTGACAGATGCGCCTATTATAGGCTCATTGTTTTCATCGACAACGATACCGGAACATTTGATGTCGCCGGGCGCAGCCATGGCTGCGGCACAGGCAATAAAAACTGCCCACGCCAAGAGATACAGTCTCTTTAACATGATTGATGATTGGGTTAGTTATAGAATTGAAGGGTTTTATAGAGCGCATTTGGTAAACAGCAAACCTGTTTTGTGATTTTTTACAAAATTACGCAATTTTTGTCATATATACGCCTTTTCGACCAACGAAAAGACAAAAGTTATTAACAATTTACTCCTCGCCGATCGTATGAAACAAGAGCTTCAGCCCTTGTTTTAACAGAGCTACGAGAATCAGACGCCATGGGGCGACGCGATATGGGGCGACGCTCTCCCGAGTGTCGGCCAAGCCCCTAATCTTTATTGTTTTAGCTACGACCGGGAGGTCGTAGCTCCATACGCCGTAGCTCCACACCAAAAATTGTGAATTTTGCATTATGCATTGTGCATTTATCACTAAAATTGCACGTGAGTGCAATTTTAGTGATAAACCCGCCCCAACCGTGCCTTATCTTTGCAACAGAGATGAAAACCGCCGTCTACACATACCACTTCCGACGCTACCTCGGCCGCAACCTCACCCGTGCCGAAGCCGCCGT
>CAJTKG010000032.1 GCA_910576935.1 uncultured Muribaculaceae bacterium | reverse complement strand
CGATATAGCTACTGCGGCAGACATCCCCGCGCGTCTAAACCGACCAAACCGATGTCAAACGCACATTGACATCGTTGGTACAAAAAATGAATCCGCGGCTATATGGAGCGAGGCGATATGGGGCGACGCTCTCCCGAGCGTCGTCATGAACCCACGGCGCTATGGACCGAGGGTTTCAACCCTCGCGAGCGAGGACTTCATGGCTTATTCTGCGGTTTTGCTATTCCAATGGTTGACAGAGGCGGCGCAGGTGAGGCGCATAGTTGAAGCCGTAGATATCGTAGATGTCCATCAACTGCGGCAGACGACGCAGAAACATCGTATAGTCTTTTGTCGACGGGTCGACCCATTGTATTTCGCTCAAGGCGGCATAGCGCGGCAACGCCTGATACTCTACGTCGGTGAAATGGAAGAGACGTTCGGTCCACATGTTTGCCTGTACACCGAGTATATGTTTGCTTTCGTCGGGAGTGAGCACGGCAGGAACGGGGTCAAAGCTATAGACTTTGTCGACCGGGACATAGTTGAAGCAGCCGTGTGGTTCGTTTGGCTCGCGGCTCTGGAAGTAGTCGAAGTAGAGATATGCTGTTGGTGTCATGATTACGTCGTGGCCCGACCGCGCCGCAGTTATGCCGCCGTCTATGCCCTGCCATGACATTATTGTCGCCGTTGGCGACACTTTGCCTTCGAGAATCTCGTCCCAGCCTATTATCTTGCGACCTCGGGCGTTGACAAATTTCTCGGCGTGGTCCATCACATGGTTCTGTAGCAGTTGTTCGGCTGTGTGGTGCCCGTCAGAGACGAGGCCGAGCTGCTTTATCTTGGCCTGACATTTGGGGCACTCCTGCCAACGGAATTTCGGGCATTCGTCGCCGCCGATATGAATGTATTCAGACGGGAATATGTCTATTATCTCTGTGAGGACGTCGTCGATGAAGTCATAAATGCTGTCATTGCCGGCGCAGAGCACTTCGTTGGTTATGCCCCAGTCCTGCCAGACCTCGTATGGTCCGCCGGTGCATCCGAGGTCGGGGTAGACGGCGAGAGCTGCCTGCATGTGGCCGGGCATGTCGATCTCGGGTATGACGACGATGTTGCGGTCGGCGGCATAGGCTATTATGTCGCGGGCCTCATCCTGTGTGTAGAATCCGCCGTGGGGTATGCCGTCGAATTCGCCCGGGCGTCCTTTGATGGCGGTGCCTTTGCGTTTCGAACCCTCGGCGGCAAGACGCGGATGTTTCTTGATTTCGATGCGCCAGCCTTGGTCGTCGGTCAGATGCCAGTGCAGGCGGTTCATATTGTGCATAGCCATTATGTCGATGAAACGTTTGATCGAGTCTGTTGTGAAGAAGTGGCGGCTGACGTCGAGGTGGGCGCCGCGGTAGCCGAATCGGGGATGGTCGTTGATGCTTACGGCAGGAAGTTCGACAGTCTCGGTTTTGCCCGCGGGGAGGGATTTGCGCAACGTCTGTATGCCGTAGAAGACACCGCCGTTGTCGGGGGCTGTGATTTTGACGCCGTCAGACTTGACAGTCATGGCGTAACCCTCGGGATTGCCTTCGCCGCCGACAGCAAGGCTGATGCCGTTGATGCCCTTACCCGGCGCGGCAATGAGTTGTATGCCGGTCTGCTTTTTGACATAATCGGCAAGTAATCCGGCATATTTTTCAAGAGTGGCGTTGTCGGCAGGATAATATACTTTCACGCTGTCGCGCAAGACAAAGGGGGCGGCATTGTCGGCGTATGCGACTTCGCGGGGCATGGGGATGACTTTGAAATTGGCTTTTGAGGCAGCCGTGGCCGGCAGACAGGCACATATCAGTGCCGGAACGAGAGCCGTACGGGCTATGGACTTCAGAAATTTCATTGATTGGAGTTGTTGAGTTATAGGATAATGCATGGTTATAGTGCAAAACTAATAAAAAAACCTTTAATATCAGGCTTATCTGCATATAAAGAAACCGAGATTATAATTTTTTGTGTATTTTTGCCGGTGTAAACATGGCGTAGTCAACAGCGCCGCAATATTATAATAATGAAAAAAACATTCAAGACACTTCTTTTTGCGGCGGCATCGCTATGCTGCCTGACGGCCTCGGCCGAGAAATACAAGGTCATCATTCCCTTCGGCGAAGACGAGGAGGGTGCTATGGCTTACATGGTTAATTTTGACAGCGGCGACAAGATCGACAGTGTTATCGTGGCCGACAAGGCTGCCGTTTTTACCGGTGAGATCGACGAGCCGGTCGTGGCGCGGGTGCTTGTCGACGGACAGCGCGCCGGCACATTCATTCTCGAGAGCGGCACAATAGGCTACAATCGGCAGCACGGCGCTTTCGGGTCGATGCTAAACGACCGTCTCAAGGCCATCAGTGACTCTGTAGGCGCCATCGCAGGCAAATTCCGTTCTGCCGCCACTGACGCAGAGCGTGAAGCGATCTACTCGGAGTATCAGAAGTATATCGACTCGCAGATAGCCCAAAATCTCGACAGTCCGATTGCCTACTACCTCTTCATTCAGGATGCCGCGTCGCTCGAACCGGCCGAATTCGATGCCGCGCTCAAGAAATATCCGGCACTCGCCGGATATCAGCGTGTCGGCAAAATCAAGGAGTCGCATGTGCGCCGTCAGGCGACATCGCCGGGCAATATGTATACCGATTTCGAGGTCGAATATAACGGCAAAGTGTCACGCCTGAGCGATTATGTGGCCAAAGGCCGGTATGTTCTTGTCGATTATTGGGCAAGCTGGTGTGGCCCGTGTCTGCGTCAGCTCCCTGTACTCAAAGAGCTTTACAGCGAGTATAAAGACAAAGGACTCGACGTGCTCGGGGTTGCTGTCTGGGACCGGCCGGCCGACACCGAAGCCGCCATCGTCAGCCATGAACTGCCTTGGCCGTGTATCATCAATGCGGGCAATGTGCCGACCGATCTCTATGGCATCAACGGCATTCCTTGCATTATCCTTTACGGACCTGACGGCAAGATACTCGTGCGCGACAAGCAGGGCGACGAACTCAAAGCCGCTGTCAGCGAGTTTATGGAAAAAAGATGAGAAAACGGCGGTCTTACCGCCGTCTGAGCACACGGTTGATGGCAGGCGGTGCCGCGAAGACCGCGATCCAGACACCGGCCCAGTCGGCGAGGAGGTCGAGGATATCGCCCGAACGGCTGTCTGTCAGATAGGCCTGAGCGAGTTCGTCGGCTATGCATGCCACCATTACATATACTGCCACCGTGCACATGAATCTGAACGTCAGCTGTCGCCGGCGTTCAGCTCTTTTATAGTCGAAGGCGATCGCGCCTACGAGGCCGCCCATCATTATGGCGTGGATGAGTTTGTCGAGATGGGGTATCTCGATGCTTACATCGCCGGTGGGATTTGACGACAATGTGGCGTAGAGTATAATACCTATGACAATAAGCGTAGGCCAGTATCGGCTGAGAAATATTTTAATGCGGTTCATTTGTTGACGGGTTCATCAAGATAGTTACGGCTCGTCGCTTTGCTTGCAGAGCGTTTCTTTGGTTCGGACCTTTTCTTTGCGACGGTCTTTGTGACGGAACTGTCTGCGTGCGCTGCCTTCCGGGCCCCGATGACGGCGGCCACGCTGTCGGCGTCGGCTATGTGACGCCCGGCAGCAGCCTGACGGTTGCCTGTGGGGCATGATGTCACGGCAATGACAAAAGCGAGAGCAATGACAAGTGCCGTCATCGCTACGGTCTCGAGAGCTGTCAGTCTGACCTTCATCAGATAAGTTTTGAAATCATAATGGCGGCTATGAGCAAGGGGGCCACATAACGTATGATAAAGGCTACCGCCGAGATTACGCGTGATTTTATCGTGCCGTGATTTGTCAGCTGCTCGTCGAGAAGTTTGTGTGGGGCAAACCAGCCGACGTAGACACAGACGCCGATAGAGACAAGCGGCAACAATATGTCGGTTGTGGCAGAATCGAGGAAGTCGAAGATATTCTTGCCGGCTATTGTGATGTCGGCGAGCGAGCCGTACGACAACGAGCATAGCGAGCTGAGGACGAACAGCGGCAGCATCACCGTCAGGCACGCGCGCCGGCGGCTCATCGAGAAGTGGTTCTGCATGAAGGCTATCGACACTTCGGCTATCGACACCGTCGATGTAATCGCGGCGACAAGAAGTAGCATGAAAAACATTATCGACCACAGGATTGTGCCGGGCATATTGGTGAATACCTCGGGCAGGGTGACAAAGACGAGTGTGGCGCCGGCAAGGCCGTGGTCGTCGAGTCCGAAAGTCGTCACGGCCGGGAATATTATGCAGCCGGTGAGTATGGCGACGAGCAGGCTCATCATAGAAACGATGACAGATGTGCGTGTCAGACGGGTGTCGTCGGGGTAATATGACGCATAGGTTATGAGTATGCCCATGCCGAGGCTGAGAGAGAAGAATGTCTGGCCGAGGGCGCTGACAAAAACTTCTGGCGTGATCTTCGAGAAATCGGGCGACAGGAAAAATTCGAGACCGCGGCCGGCGTCGGGCAGGCTCAGAGTCACGGCGCAAAGCACTACAAGTATCAGGAAGAGCAAGGGCATGAGTATGTTTGACAGACGTTCGATGCCTTTCTGCACACCTCCGAGCAGTATGCCTATATTGACCAGTATGACAGCCCATGTCGCAACAAGCGGCGGGATGTCAGAGAATATATATTGTTTCATCTTGCCTGTAAAGACGTGATCGAGAGTGCCGTCGCTTCCGGCCGAAATGTTGTAGAGGTTGCCCGTCATCGACTCCCAGAGGTATTCGAGAGTCCATCCGGCGACGACCGTGTAGTAGCAGAGTATGAGATATGAGGCTACGATCGCGAGACCACCGACAAGGGGCCACTTAGACCCCGGAGACAGACGGCTGAACGCTCCGGCTGCATCATTGCGCCCGGCGCGGCCGAGCGAGAACTCGGCCAGCATCACGGGGATGCCGAGCAGCAGGACGCAGGCAATATAGAGAATCAGAAATGCCGCTCCGCCGTTGCTTTGTGTCTCGGCCGGGAAACGCCAGACATTGCCAAGTCCGACGGCAGAGCCCACCGTTGCCGCTATCAATCCTATTTTTGAACCGAATTGAGCTTTTTTTGACATTATGTATGATTATTTGTTGACTATGATGTAAAATTGACGCAAATTTATGAAAACTAATTTATAATTGCAAAAACCGGGATAATTTTATTCGTCGGGTTGTCGGTGTAGGAATAAATGTTTATCTTTGCGATAAACTAAGCCTAATATACACACTGCTAATAACCATGGATCAGGATATATTTATCAGCTACAGCCGTAAGGACACGATGATAGCCGAGCGCATATGCGCGGCGCTCGACCGTGTAGGTATCTCATATTTCATCGACCGTCAGGGCATAGCCGGCGGCATGGAGTTTCCCGAGGTGCTTGCCGACGCCATCACCGACTGCAAGATATTTCTTTTTCTCGCCAGCGAAAATTCATATGTCTCGAAGTTTACCAACAGCGAGATAACGTTTGCGTTCAACGAGAAACAGCCCAACTCGATACTGCCCTATATCATCGACGGTTCACAGATGCCAAAGAAGATGCGTTTTATTTTCTCAGGCATAAACTGGCGCACGATCGAGCAGCATCCTATCGACTCCGTGCTGATGAACGATCTGCTTCAGTTGCTCGGGCGCGATGCGGCCACGATGCCCAAACGTCCGACCAAAGTGCCGGGCAGCCTCGGTTCTGGCACGGCCACTGTCGGCGGCGGAGCCAAGACGACAATGACGCAGTCTGATATCGACAAGACCAAGGGCTCTGCCGATGCTCTTTATAACAAAAAGAGATATGATGAAGCCTACAATCTTTATCTCAAGGCCGCCGACGCAGGTGACTACTGGTGTCAGTTTCGTGTGGCGTGGATGGCCAACAATGGTGAGGGTGTGACTAAAAATATGGAGACAGCCCGCAAGTATTATATGATGTCGGCCAACCAAGGATATAACTATGCCCAGTTTAATCTGGGCACCATATATGAATTCACCGATAAGAATTATGCCGAGGCCTATAAATGGTATCACAAGGCGGCCGAAGGCGGCCATGCGTCGGCGATGCACAATCTGTCGATACTTCTGGCCAACGGTAACGGTTGCGCCAAAGATCTCGTGGCGGCACATATGTGGCACGAGAAGCTTGCCGGCATAGACGATGCGCGCGGCTATAACGCGCTCGGCAATGATTATCACGATGCCAAAGGCGTGGCGACCGACTATGACAAGGCGCTCGAATACTATCGCAAAGCGGCTGAAAAAGGCAGTGTATACGCCATATCGAATATAGGCATGTGCTATGAATATGGCAACGGTGTAGCCAAGGATACGGCCATGGCCATGAAATACTACAAAGAGGCTGCCGACAAAGGCAACAAATATGCCCGGGAGCAATATGACAAATTGTCGAAGGCCGCGCAGACAGCCGGCGGCAACGTCGAATCGGCCGACGAGCTCGTCAGAAGAGCTGATAAACTTTATGACGAAAAAAAATATGTCGAGGCGTTGCCGCTCTATCGTCGTGCGGCCGATATGGGCAGTTCATGGGCTCAGTTTCGTGTAGGATGGATGACTAACAACGCCGAGGGCACGACCAAAGATACGGAAACGGCACGTAAATATTATCTTATGTCGGCCCGGCAGGGCTACCACTATGCGCAGTATAATCTTGCCATTATATATGATGCCGATAAAAATTATGAGGAGTCATATAAGTGGTATCGCAAGGCGGCCGAGCAGGATCATGACTCGGCCATGTACTGGCTCGGTATAGCGCTTCAGGAGGGCCGGGGCTGTGTCAAGGACGAGAAAGAGGCCCATTCGTGGTTTGTCAAACTCGCAGACAAGGGCGACAAGCGTGCCCTCTGTGCTCTTGGAAACGACTATTATTACGGTCGCGGCGTCGATGTTGATTTTTCAAAATCGGTCGATTATTACCGCAAGGCAGCTAATCTTGACCATGTATATGCACAATACAGCCTCGGCTATGCCCACGAGAACGGCAAAGGTATCGCCGTCAATCTCGACGAGGCGCGGCGCTGGTATCGCAAAGCGGCCGACGCCGGCAACGAGAGCGCCCGCAAGGCTATCGAGAGACTCGATGGCGGCAAGGTGTCTGACAATCTTTCGACAATGACCGAGGGGCAGCTCATCGAAAAGGCCAACAACTTCTATAATGCCAAGGACTATGCCGAGGCTTTGCGCTATTATGAGGCATGTGTCAGCCGCTTCCCGAACGCCAGTGTGTGGATTCGCCTCGGCGCGATGTATGAGGACGGACTTGGAACGTCGACAGACTATAATAAAGCAAAAAAATATTATGAACTCGCGGGCGAAAAGGGTAATGCAACGGCTTGGGTATATATCGGCCATCTGTATTACAACGGCAAGCTTGCCAATGACTATTCGATCGCCGAGAGATATTATGAGAAGGCCGACGCTTTGGGCGATGCATCGGGTGCGGCGTGGACGGGTGTGCTTTACCATTATGCCCTCGGACGTCCCGCCGACAAGGCCAAAGCGCGGCAATACTACGACAAGGCTATTGCCCGCGGCAGCAAATTTGCCGAGGAGCAGAAAGCAAAGCTCTGAAATTCATATGAATTTCAGAGCCAAAAGATTATGGATTGTGCATTATGAATCGTACATTCACTATCTTCCTCCGGCGGTTGAGCGATTGGCGTCTGCGTTGACATCGACGAGTTTTTGAGCGCCACGCTTCTGACGGCCCCACTGAAGGTTGTAGCTTATCGATACGTAAGGTATGCGCATATTGAGGCGCAGGTGCTGCTCATTTCGGTTCCATTTGCTAATCGATCGGCTTCCCTGATCGTATCTGCCGAAAGGCATTATAATGCCGGCGGCAAACTGCCATGATTTCAGGTTGTAGCTGAGGTCTATTATATTGAGGTCTTCGTCCCATGATATTTTCTCGCCCCAAAGGTCGCGTTGGGCGCGTATATATTGGCCTGAAAGGACAAATCCCCAGTGCATGAGCTGAATTGAGGCGTTGCCGCTCCATGCGTTGTTGCGGTTGTCGTATCCTGTGCCTCGCATGCGCTCCATGCGATACTGAACGTATCCGCTCGCAACGAGCCAGTCGGGTATGATTTCAATCTGAGGGGCGATGAAAAATGAGAGATTCTGCAGGCCTCGGCTGTTTTCATAGGTTGTGATGAGGCGGTCGCCCTCCCAGAAGAGCAGAGGTGTGATGGCATTGGGTGAGGTGAAAGCGCGCACGCCGAACGAACCGCTCACACGCGGAAGGTTGAATCCATAGCGGAATGTGAGCATATATGAGTTGGCTGTCTTCAGACTCTGATTGCCTACGCGCCATTGGAAGCCGTCGAGTTGCTGTGGCACGACGTTGGTTTCGGCCAAAGAGGGTGTCGACTGCCATGATGTGAAGTCGAGACGGAAGTTGTGGTTCTGGTTCAGAGAGTAGGTGACGGTCGCTTTCGGTCGCGGACTCCACGTGTGGTTGCCGCGGTCTGATTCTTTGAAAAGGAAGTCGGTATACTGCACGCCCATACCGGCGGTAGCTGTCCATTTACCGAAGCGGCGGAAGTATTCGGCAAAGAAATATACTTTGTCCTGACGTTGGTGGAATATGCTGCCGTCGAGGTTTCTATACTGCGAGCGGTTGCGGTTGGCCGTGTATGTCGCGCCGGCGGTAAAGCGAGAGTTGCTCCAGTTTTTTATATAATCGGCCTCGATGCCGTATGCGAGGTTGCGGTCTTTGATGTCGGTATGGATATCGGTGAGGTATGAAGAAGCCGCCGGAGATCGCTCGATATAGTCAGACCATGAGTTGCCTATATACATCGATGCGTTGAAGTCGATGACGAGCATCTGTTTGCGGGCGAAGTTCTGCTGGAGGTAGAGCGACAGAGACGGAGTGTTGCCTTTGTCGCCGTTGCGCTCGGTGAGCAGGATGTCGTCAGTGCCGTCGCTGAGCGATAATAGTCCGTGGTATTCGGTGCGGTTGCCTAAATGCTGTTGGTCGCTCAGCTGAGCCACAAAGACGGTGGTGTCGGGTTTGATGTAATTGTATGACGCGAAATAATAGGGCAGTGAATTGTCGAGACGTCCTCCGCGCGGCGTTTCGGTGCGGGTGAGCGATGTGCCGTCGGGACGGGTGAATGTTTCTTTGTAGTCGCGGTATATCTCCAGGTTCTCGGTCAGTTTGCAGCTTGCATACACTTCCCACTGCGATCGTCCGTTGTTGAATTTGGCGTCGGCCATATAGAATCCCCATGCCTGGTTGAGGGCCGGGCGAGCCTGACCCTGGAAAGAGCCGCCTACGGTAGGATTGGCTACGATAAAATTGAGCACATAATTTGCACCGCCGAACCTGAGGCCCGGATTGTCGATCCACTCGACACGCTTGATTGTTTCGGGCAGCAGCGCGCGCACTTGATCGATGGTCGATTCGCGACCGTTGATACGCACCTGCACCGATTGTCCTGCGGCCTGAATAGAGCCGAGCGCATCGCTCACGCTCAATGTCGGTATCATCAGATTGTTGAGAAGCTGCATGCCGTTTTTGGCGTTTTCGACGGCGCTCTTCGACGGATGGTAGACGTCCATGTCTGATTTGCGGATGACTTTGGGCGCTTCGATGACGATTTCATCGAGCTCGCGCACGGATGTGGTGTCGACCGGCTCTGACTGTGCCGCTGCGGCCGGTACGATCATACCTGAGAGTAGTACGGCAAGCGTCGTTTTAATGCTTTTCTTGCTGTGATGAGTTTTGTTGCGTTTCATGTCTTTTCAAAATTTGATGTTTGGTTTTGAGCGGAACCGGGCGGCTCCGACGATGCAAAATTAGTGTCAAAAGGAGGTCCGGGCCTACTAAACGGGATTATAAATTGTCTGAATTGTAGATTGGTAATATCTTGGTTGTCAATAGTAAAAGCTGTCAAAAATCTAAATGCGCCTTTTGGAGGTCAAAATGGCCTCAGCCGGTGGCATTCCGCTCTTCGAGTTGGGCGATGAAATCGCCGTTTTCGGGTGTGCCGAGCTTTTTTCGTATTACAGATTTGCGGGTGTAGATTGTAGCCGATGACTGTTCGGTGAGCACACCGATCTCTTTGGTCGAGAATCCTGCTTTGAGGAGCACGATGATCTGTTGCTCCTTGTCGTTGAACGTACCGGGATATTTCTTTATCAGTTTTGAATGGAAGCCGTCGTAGAGATCGTCGATCATGGTATAGAATTCTGGCCAGTCGACCAATGATTCTATCGGGGCGCCGACGTTGCCGACGGTCGAGATCTTCTTTAGGGCATCACGACTCTGTTGGGTAGGGGTGCCGGCGAATGCCTTGAAAATACCGAGCCGGTGAAGCAGGGCGGCTTTGAGTTTGTCGCTGTTAGAAGAGCCTGTGCCGTCCTTTTCGTAGTCTTTCAGCATGCGTTCCAATGTTTCGGCTCGTTCTTCAGACTCTATCAGGTTGCGCTTGCGGCGGCTCATGATGATATATACTGCCATACCGCTGATGACAAGCAGAAGAGAGATGCCGGTCACAAGCATGCGGAGGCGTTGCCGTTGGAGTTTCAGTTCGTAATTGTCGTCGTTGAGTTCCATTACCGACTCCATGGCGGTCTGCAGGTCGAAGCGTGCGAAACGGTAGCTGCGGTGTATGTTTTTTGAGACCTTGTGCATCAGTTCGGAGGGAAAACGCCCCGACATCTTATACTGTAGCGCGGCTTTGAGCATGGCGGTAGAGGCATAAATCTCAAACACCGGCTGTGTGCCGTCGATGTTGATGCTGTCAAGCAATGTCATGGCTTTATCGGTATCGCCCGAATTGGCGTGGAACAGAGCCAAGGATAATCGCCGTTCGACGTTATCGATGTTCGCGCCGTTATCGATAAGGCTGTCGATGACTGCGATGGCTTTAGAAGATTTTCCCGCTCCGTCAAGTATGCCGGCATACTCAAGATGGAACTCTTGCGAAATCTCGGGTCTGACCCGACCGGGTATGCCTGTGGCGATGATGCTGTCTAAAACGGCGAGGGCCGAGGTGCTATTGCCCAGCATGTATTGTGCGGCGCTTTTGGCGGTGGCAAACGTCAGGGTCTGTTCGGGAAGGTCGGTGTTTCTGAGAAGCCAATCGGCATAATCGCCGGCGTTGGCGTAATCGCCGCTATTGATCGACACTTCAAGCACATTGAGGTAGATATCCCAAAGTAGTTCGCGGTTACTTATTACGGGAATCATATCATCGAGCCTTTGCCTGGCCGCCTCGGCATCGCCCTTCATAAAATCATATCCCGAGAGCAGTTGCGATGTGATGACCCAATCGGTAGTATCGCCGGCCGAGATATAATAGGCGGCGGCTTTGTCTAACAATGTATCTGTGACAAGCGAGCGGCTTAAGCGTATGTCGGCTAAGCCTTTCGTCAGTATATACCGTGCTTTGAGAGAATCGTCGTCGAGGTCATTGTAATCTACGTCGCGTAAAATGGCATAGGCGCTGTCGGGGCGTTCGCCGACAAGGCGCGCCGCCCGTGCGATCTTATCTGACGGATTGTCGCATCCGACAACGCAAGTGACAAGCAAAAATAAATATATATAGCGGACTAAAGACATCATTGCTTTTTCGATTCTATAATATAGACGCAAAATTAAGGGAATTTGTGACAACAACTATTAACAAATGTTGAAAAAAACGGTTGCGGATAACTTGTGTTAACTTTTTCATTGTAGTAAAGTGTGATTAAGGAGCTACAACCGTATCCGTAATAATCTGTCTTATTTGAATGGATTATCACGATTTTTTTTGTAGATTTGCATGTGGACAGAGGCTGCTCTTTCTGAAAAAGATAGAATAAGAAACGTATGCTTATCTTGTGAATTGAAAACCTTATATGGTTTCACGGTGCTATTCAAAACAGAATTATAAAGAGGGGATTTCATTGACTCTATTGTCATATGACTCCAAACTAATATAGTTTGATAAAAAACTTATAAGATTAAGATATGACTAACAAATTATACAACATATACTGTGATGAGAGTTGTCATTTACAAAATGGCAGACGTAACGATTTTGTAATGGTCATAGGTGGCATTACTTGTCCGGACCAATTCAAAAAACAGATTTCAGATCATATCAGAGATATAAAATCTCAACATGGCATGTATCGTGATACTGAGATTAAATGGAATAAAATTTCTCCTGCCAAGCTGGAATATTATAAGACACTCGTCAACTTTTTCTTCGATTGTGACTATCTGACATTCCGCGCTATAATCGTAGATAAAAGAGAGCTCGACTTGCCACATTTTCATATAACACATGATGAATTTTATTATCGTGCATATTTCTTTATGTTAAGTCGCATTTTTGCTCCCGGTAGCGAATATGCCATTTACATTGATATTAAAGATACCCGAAGTCAAGTTAAGGTAAAAAAACTACACGACGTATTGTGTAATAGCCAATATGATTTCAACAGACAAATGATATATCGTGTTCAGCAAATACGCTCTCACGAGGTTGAGATTATGGGTCTTACCGATCTACTGATTGGAGCTCTTTCTTATCTCCATAGAGGCGTATCTACAAGCAATGCAAAAACAACTCTTATCAATTTAATCAGGCAAAGAAGTGGGTATACGTTGACTTCTAACACATGGCCTCTCGAACCTAAGTTTAATATTTTAGTTTGGCATGGACACAAATAACGAGAACAATCAATATCTTGAATTGCCCGAATTAATCGAACTCTCGCAATTCGGTGGAAATTTTGCCAGGTATCTCGACGCGGTCTATGAGATATTCGTTAATGAGTTCGTGAGATGCAAGCCTAAGTTCAGAGGACTAAGATTGGCTCTTAAAAAATATCCGGTCACTGATGGAAAGGAAGCGACATTTTGGCATATGACATCAGAAGGTGGGGATGAAGATAACCGCACTCCGGATATTAGACGCTTAGAACGCATCAAATGGCCTTCGTTTATTATAAACAACAGCGAGCATCCCTACTTGAGAGTGTGGGAAAATATCCGTGGAACCAAAACTAATGTGCTGATAATGCACGAAGATGAAAATTATGTGGTTATTCTTCGCAAAGGAAATGGTTATCTGTTACCATGGACGGCTTATGTTATTGAACATAAATGGAGAAAACAGAAATTCATAAAAGAATATGAGGAATATATAAAAAGCAAGGAGCGGCAATGACCGCTCCCGTTTCTCTTTCAACGCCTGGTTGGTGAGATGGTGCAAAGTTAATAACTTTATACCAATCAAACAAATTTTCAAGATGGAAAGTTGAACGCACAGCGGCGAACTAAATTTTAATATGTATGAAGCTATCGCTGATGCTGATGATTGGGTCGTGTATCGCTGCTATAACAGTTGTTGTTATAGTCGTTATACGGTTGTTGTTGAAAAGAAAGGCAAAAGAACTATCCTTTCGGTTAGAGTCTGTCACTCCTTATCGTGACTCGCATGGATGTGATGATAAGTCAGATAATGGCGAACGCTTTTTCATTGACATTGAGACGGATTTGAAACACAACTTTGACGGGCAATACATAACTTCTCGTGACGCGAAAAATTTTATGGATCATTATGCCGGATTGTTTCATTATGCGAAAGGTATTCTACGACAGCTTGAAGTATTCCGTATTGAGCAGCCGGATAGAATCGTAAGATTTGTATCTGATTTCGACAATATACAATTGTTTGTCAAATGTCATAATGACCGGTTCATACAAAATGAATTGAATGCCTATAAAGATTTTTTCGATCATTGTCTGAAATATCCGTTGGATGATCAACAAAAACGCTCGATTGTTTCAAGTGAGGATAATTGTCTGGTTGTTAGTAGCGCAGGAAGCGGAAAGACGTCTTCCATTGTGGGGAAAGTGCGGTATCTGATTGACATCAAGCATGTAGACCCTAAGAAGATACTACTGATAAGCTATACCAATAAAGCGGCCGCCGAACTGACAGAAAGAATGGGCATTTCGGGCTTGCGAGGTTACACGTTCCATAAACTTGCAATTGATATAATCGGGCAAGTGACGGGCCAAAAACCGTCAATTTATAGTAATACTGACGCTCTTTTTTTGAAAATATACCACGAGTTATTGAATAACGAAGAGTTTAAAAAGAGTGTAGTCGAATACATTGTAGATTATCAGGTGCAAGTCTCTGACAGTGAGCGGCAAAAGAATGAACGCAGACAGCAGCTTTCAGAGAAAAAAGAAACTCGACTTAAAGCACGGTTTCCTGATATGGACGGGAAAACCATCTATGTAAGAAGTGAACAGGAGCAAAGGATATGTCTGGCCCTATCATCCCTCGGCGTGAAATTCAGATATGAAGAACCTTACGAGCATCCTTTGGCTGACGAGATGCATTCACAGTATAAACCCGATTTCTCCATTTATTTTGAGCGAAACGGAGCAACAAAGCGAATATACTTGGAACATTTTGGCGTTGACGAGCATAGTCTTGTCCCTATATGGTTTGCAAAAGACAGGGGCGTTACTTATGAAGAGGCAAATCAGCAATATAATGACGGCATCACTTGGAAAAAAGCAGCACATGAAAAATTCGGCACAGAGTTGCTGACAACTTCAAGTGCCGATTTCCGCTATTATGATGTCCGTGACAAATTGAAGAAATTATTGGAGGAGGCCGGTGTCCCTATTCAAGAAAAAACGGATGATGAATTATACGCGATGGTCCTACCGCCTAATAGCAAACAGGAAAAATCGTTTATCCGTCTTATTGTTACTTTTTGCACATTAATAAAATCAGCTTGTAAATCTGTTGATGAAGTAATACGACAGGTCCAAAAAGCAGGGGATGAGCGCGGTGAGTTTATTGTCAAAAATATTTTTCAACCGGTTTATAAGCAATATACCGAAGAATTAAGAGAACTCAATCAGATAGATTTTACTGATGCTATTATACAGGCAACTGACATTTGTCGTTCATCCAATCCAATAAAATACGACTTTATTATAGTTGATGAATTTCAAGACATCTCACTTGACCGTTACAATTTTTTGAAAACTCTCCGAGACGGTAATCCGCCTGCAAAATTATACTGTGTCGGAGATGATTGGCAATCAATATATCGCTTTTCCGGCAGCGACATGGCACTCTTCAATCAATTCTCTGATTATTTCGGATATACTGACATCAACAAAATTGAAACGACTTATCGTTTTGGAGAGCCGTTAGTAAGCATGTCTTCGCAATTTATTCAACAAAATGCCACTCAAATAACAAAGGATATTCATTCATCTAATCCACAGGCTAAAACGGAGCTACAATTTTGTGAGTATGTACGGAGCAACTATTGTGAAGTAATCAGACAACTTGTCGAGTCGATACCTTTGAATAAATCAATTTTTCTATTGGGCCGCTATTCATTCGATGATTATTATTTGTCATATAGCTATAAATCAGTGAAAGAAGGTGGCAGATTTTTCTATTTAATCGGGAATAGAAAAATAGAATTTCTGACAGTCCATAAATCAAAAGGACTTGAAGCCGATTATGTCATAATTCTTCAATGTAATAAGGATACATATGGATTTCCCTCACTTATCAGTGACGATCCTGTTCTCAACTATGTCTTGACAAAGGGTGATCAATATCCTTATGGGGAGGAGCGTAGATTGTTCTATGTCGCTATTACGAGAGCTAAGATAAAAACATTCGTACTATATGACAAGCGCATCCCGTCTGTGTTTGTTGATGAATTTCTACATCCTGAAACAATCACGGAAACGAGTTATCTAAAGCATCCCAATGCCAATAAAAAATGGACAAAGGGTGAGGACCAATTTCTATTGAAACTTCACGGGGAGGGTAAAGATATAAAGTATATAGCGGCGAAAATGGGTAGAAGCCAAACCTCTATAGTGATGAGATTGGGTAAATTAAGTAATAGTAGTCAATCGTTTAAATTCTGACCGAATCGGCGGCTGCGTGTCACAGGTGCATTGTGCAATGCGAATTGTGCATTGTCATAATGCGCCTTTGAAGCCGCGGGAGACGCGCTCTCGTATGTCGTCGGCGACGGTGGTCGTGTCGTCGGGGCTTGACGGTCGGTCGGGGCGCTCGTTCTCGTGGAGGGGTTCTTTCTTTTTTGCCCGGGGCGGTGGTGTTGTGTCGGCGATTGTGTCGACAGGCGCTGATACAGCGGCGGCGATGCTGTCGCGGCGTGCGGCGGCAATGCTGTCGGCTATGGCCTGCCGGCGATTCTCTCGCGCGATAAATTCGTCGAGCGACATCTCGATTGCTTCGCGTCGGCGTGCCGGCAGTTCTTTGATTTCGGGAGCTACGGCGATTTCGTTACCACCGTCGGCGGGTGTGACGATTTTTTCTTCGGCCGGAGGCGTTTTCTGTTTTGTTTTTTTCTGTTTCTTTTTCTTGTCGGGCGAGTTGCCTGTAGCGGCGAATGTTATGCCTTCGACGCGTCCTGACGCGTGATAGTGTTGGGTGTAATATTTTTCGCCGAGATCGCTGACGATGACGCCTCGTGACGACGAGGCGTGGATCATCTTGTTGTCGCCGATATATATGCCGACGTGGCTTACCTTGCCTTTTGACGAGCCTTTGAAGAAGACAAGGTCGCCGGCCTCGAGGTTTTTGCGGCTGATGTCGTGGCAGTAGCGGTGCTGGTCGGCCGAGCTGCGCGGCAGTTTCAATGACGCGACGTCGCGGTATACGGCGACGACCATGCCGGAGCAGTCGACGCCTTTGCGCGAGTTGCCGCCGTAGCGATAAGGTACGCCGAGCCATTTGCGGGCCTCGCTGACAAGGCGTTGCCCCATATCGGTGTCGACTGACGAGTCGGTGAGCCTGTGGGGTGTGGGCTGTATTGCCGTTTCGCTGTCGACGGGCTTGATTTTCACGCTGTTGCGCGATGATTTACATGAGCCTAATAGGAGCAGCATCAGCAATGATATGACAATAAGATGTTGGCGCACGGCGATTGGTTTATTTCTTTTTACAAATATAGTCATCTTAGGCGAGAGGCGTGCATAAGTATCGTCTGTTAACGCATATTTATAAATTTAACACTAATTGTTAAAACAAATCTTAAACTTCGATGGTTTCGGCAAAATAAGTTTAAACCTTTGGTAGCTAATGTGTCTATATTATAGAGTTTGATTATTTTTGTGTCATAAGAAAGAGAAAACATAAGTTCATTACAATACTAAGCTCTATGAAATCCAACAAATCTATGAAACCTTTTAAATTTTTGAAAACAATACAGTTGTCGGTCCTGGTGGCGACGGCTCTGGTGGCGGCTACGGCAGCAGCCCAGATTTCTACAGCCGGTGAATCAGACAAAGTCAATGACGAAGGCCGCGAGCAGACAAACCGCCATGACAGCCGCGGCGGCCGCGTGATTTATCAGGATGATTTTACAAACGCCGCCGAGCAGACTGTTAACGGCGTCGTCTCGGTAAAGAGCTACGCCTCGCCCCGTCAGAATTACGGCCGTAACTACGGCATGGATATGTATGACGACCCGTTGCTTGAGTTTTTCTTCGGTCGTCCGCGCCGTCATGAGCAGCCGCGAGAGACCGAGCAGCCCAAACAGGTGCAGATCGGTCTTGGCTCGGGTGTCATCATAAGCAAAGACGGTTATATCGTGACCAACAATCATGTCATCGCCGATGCCGAACGTCTTGAGGTAACCCTCAATGACAACCGCAACTTCGAGGCCAGAATCATCGGTGCCGATCCGGTGACCGACCTTGCGTTGATAAAGATAGATGCTCCCGACCTCCATGTCATACCTATCGGCGACTCTGAAGACCTCAAGGTCGGCGAGTGGGTGCTTGCCGTTGGTAACCCCTTCGGTTTCACCTCGTCGGTGACATCGGGCATCGTCAGTGCCAAGGCCCGCAACATTTCGTCGTCGACACGCACGCCTTCGAGCGGAGGCATAGAGTCGTATATACAGACCGACGCAGCCGTCAACAGCGGCAACTCGGGTGGCGCTTTGGTCAATCTCAACGGCGAACTCGTCGGCATAAACACCGCCATCTATTCGAAGACGGGCACCTACGCCGGATGTTCGTTTGCGATACCGACATCGATCGTCACCAAGGTTGTGTCGGACCTCAAGAGTTTCGGTGCGGTGCAGCGCGCATATCTCGGCATACGTTTTGTCGAGCTGTCGCCCGAACTCATAGCCGAGAAGGAGATAAAAGGAGTCAATGCAGGTATTCTCGTAGCCTCGGTCGAAGACCGCTCGGCAGCCAAAGCCGCAGGTATCCGTGAAGGTGACATCATCACGGCTCTCGACAAATATCCCACGCTGTCGACTGCCCAGCTTCAGGAGGCGGTGACAAAATTCAGCCCGGGCGACAAAGTCAAGGTGAGCTATGTACGTGACGGCAAGAAAGAGTCGACCGTCGTCACGCTGCGCAACAGTTCGGGCAACACTGGGGTGACGCGCGCCGACAATTCATCTTCGCTTGGCGCGACGCTCAAAGCTGTCGATGAAGAGACAGCCCGTCGTCTCGAAATCTCGGGCGGTGTTTCTGTAGGCAAACTCACTGACGGCCGTTTCAAGGACAATGGCATAAAGGACGATTTTATCATACTGTCGATCAACAACGCCCGTGTGACAACGGCCGATGACGTAGAGAAGATCTACAATGCCGTGCGCAAAAGCGCCGACCGCGACAAGGTGATGTTTATCATCGGTCTATATCCCGACGGCAGGCAGGCATATTACGCTGTGCCGCTCAATGACTGACGACTTTTTTGATAAAATAACGGGCGCCCGGCAAACAAATGATGTCGGGCGCTTGTTGTATAGGCATATAAACTAACTCGAAATAATAACCAACCCTAAAACACCACAGAAATGAAAGGATTAGATTTAGTGTTAGCAGCAGCCGGCGGCGCCGTAGTGGGTGCGGCTGTGGCTCTTCTCTTTGCTCCTCAGAAAGGCGAGGATACCCGTGAGACAATCAAAGATTTTATCAAGGACCATTGTCCCGGCATCAAGACTGACAAACTCGACCGTCTTGCCGAACAGATCAGTGAAGAAATAAAAGAAGCCAAACGATGAGCGGCTTTTTGAAATTTCTTGCAGGTGCCGCCGTAGGCGCTGTGGCAACGGCCCTTCTCACCCCCGAAAGCGGTGAAGACCTGAGATATCGCATCAAGACTATCTTGCAAAAGAAAGGTCTTATCGCGAAAGATCAGGTAGACGAACTGGTGGAACTGATCGCCGGCGAGATCGAAGAGAAAAAATAAGAGACAATATTGACCGTGGTGCGCCGGTGCAGTGATAAGCGCCGGGCGCCGCAGGTCAAAAATCAGTAAAAATTACAAGCTTAAAATTAAAGAGAGATGTTCGGGTCTGCTAACAATGACAACACATCGGACTTTATAGACAGCCTGAAGCGTTATCTGGGGTTGTATGCCGATTATATGAGACTCTCGGCCGCCGAGAAGATGTCGATGCTATTGTCGGCGATAGCATTATATACGCTGACGGTTGCGTTGGCTTTGATCGCGCTGATATTCTTTTTTATCGGTGTCGGATTCCTATTGGCATCGGTGATGACGCTCTATTGGGCATTTTTTATCGTCACGGCATTTTATATTCTCATCTTCTCTCTTCTCATTATTTTCAGGCACACGCTAATTGTAGACCCGATAGCGCGATTTGTCTCACGCCTGATAGTCAAACCTCCTAAAGCCGTTGAACAATGAAAATCACCCGCACCCCCGAGCCAAGACCGGACTCAAACCTTTGGCGAGGCTATACACTTGACGAGATACGCTACCAGCGCGTGCTTGCTCTCGCTTCGATCGAGGTAGAGAAGCAGACGATGGCGTCTTCGGCAACAGACGCAAAAAAACAACTGCCTTTTTTCGGCGAAAGCCGTGGCAAAGGCATAATGAAAGCTTTTGCATACTTTGAGTATGCTTTTATCGCCGTGAAACTTTGGAGACGTTTTCGCCGTATGTTCAAAAAATCACATCGATAACAACAGGGTCAATTATAAGACAACAGACTGAATCCTCCCTCACAACGGGAGGATTTTTAGATTATTGTCAGAAATGCTATGTTTTATAATTAAATATTTATTACCCTTGTATGTAAGAGCGACAGGATATTATACGGCATTGTTTACCGTCAGTCGGCGCGGCGCGAGGCATCAAGTTTAAGCAGGATAAACAGCAGGATGGTGAATCCCCACAGCGATGAGCCGCCATAGGAGAAGAACGGCAAAGGTATGCCTATTACCGGACAAAGACCTATCACCATGCCTATGTTTATGCAGAAGTGAAAGATGAAATACGATGCCACGCAATAGCCGTATACGCGACCGAACGGCTTTGGTTGTCGTTCGGCTATTGTTATGACGCGCAGTATAAGTCCGACATACAGGGCTGTGACGGCAAGTGCGCCGACAAACCCCTCTTCTTCGCCTATTGTACAGAAAATGAAGTCGGTATGTTGTTCGGGTACATATTTCAGTTTGGTCTGTGTGCCGTTGAGAAATCCTTTGCCGAACAAGCCGCCCGAGCCAATGGCTATTTTCGACTGGTTGACGTTATATCCGGCTCCGCGCAGGTCTTCTTCGAGACCGAGAACGACCTTTATGCGCATTTGCTGGTGGGGTTGCAGATGGTCGAAGGCAAGATTGACCGAGAAGAGGAATATAACTGAGAGCACGGCTGTGGCGACGCCGATGAGCATTTTATGGCGGCGCCGGCGCACTGATTCTATGATTATGTAGATGCAGCCGATGAAGATGACACCAAGAGTGACAGCAAGCCCGGGGATGGCGATGTCCAGAAATGATGTGAGCGCCCATTCGATCAGCGCTGTGCCTGCAAAGAGTATCAGCAGATTACGGCCGATTTCGATACGGCGGCTATAGACTACCGACATGCCGATCATGATGGCCATTATCATGGAGAAGACGACAAACTCGCCTGTGGGCATACCGAAGACCGATGTCTCGACATATTTGACCGCCACGACGAA
Source organism: uncultured Muribaculaceae bacterium (assembly GCA_910576935.1). Taxonomy (GTDB): domain Bacteria; phylum Bacteroidota; class Bacteroidia; order Bacteroidales; family Muribaculaceae; genus CAG-873. The sequence goes on along the minus strand of CAJTKG010000032.1, from coordinate 11,226 downwards.
GATTATGACGGCAAAGACGGCTGCAAAGAGTATCAGGCCGCTCATGCCCTCGCGGTAGAGGACGAAGAAGAGGGCCAGGAACGTCAGTGCCGAGCCTGTCTCGTTTTGTGCGAGTATGAGTATTACGGGCAGCACAATCAGTGCAATGGCTTTAAAGAAGTTGGAGCTTTTGGCGTTGAGCACAAACTGATAGGCGTTGAATAGCTTGGCGAGAGCCAGAGCCGTGGCAAATTTGGCGAATTCGGCCGGTTGCAGACTCATAGAGCCGAAAGATATCCATGAGCGGGAGCCTTTGATGTCGTGGGCCACGAATGGTGTTATCAAAAGCAATATCATCACCGCTATGTAGATAGGGTAGGCATAGGTCTCATACATTCTGGCGTCTATCAGCAGAATGACAAATGCGAGGATAAACGACAGGCCTATCCAGCGGAATTGCTTGCCGGAGAATTCGGCGACGGAAAACATGCTTGCCTCATCGAAGTCATAGCTGGCGGCATAGATGCTTATGGCTCCGAAGACGACCATGAGCAGATATATGATTACCGTGACCCAGTCGAGGTTGCGTATCGTTGTGGTTGTGTCACTTCTTCGGGCTTGCATAATATAACGATGTATTAAGCATTTGGTCTTCCATATATTTGCGTGGCTGAGAAATCGCGCCTGTGAGGTATTTTTCCATGACAAGGCTGCCGATTGGCACACCGAAAGTGGCGCCCCAGCCGCCATTCTCGATGTAGGCGCAGACTGCGATTCTGGGATTGTCAAACGGGGCGAATCCCATAAATGCCGAGTGGTCTTTGCCGTGGGGATTCTGGGCGGTGCCTGTTTTGCCTGCGGCTTCTATGCCCGGTATTGCGGCGCGGCGGCATGTACCTCCGGTGACGGCCATGTGCATGCCCTCGGCGACGTCTTCATACCAGTGGGCGTCGATGGTGGGATGTCGGCGTTCGAGATATTTTGGATCGATGACAGTGTCTTGTATCTGTTTGACGACGTGAGGTGTGATAAACCATCCGCGGTTTGCTATCGTCGCGCATAGATTGGCTATCTGTAGCGGCGTGGCCATGATTTCGCCCTGGCCGATGGCGACGGAGATGATGGTGTTGGCGCTCCAGCGGCCTTCGCCATAGAATTTGTTGTAGAACTTGTCGTTGGGGATAAATCCGCGGCCTTCGCCCGGCAGGTCGACGCCGAGTTTGTAGCCGTATCCCATCGATACGAGATGGTGTTTCCATATCTCGAAGGCGTTTGCCGACGAGCCGTATTTCGACCGACGGTCGATCATAGCCTTGAATCCCCAGCAGAAAAACGCGTTGCAAGAGGTCTGCAGTGCCGGTTTAAGAGGCAGTGGCGAGCCGTGGGCATGGCAGCCTACGCGGAGACCGCCGTTGATATAGCCGTGGCTGCATGGATAAGCGGTCTGCAGGTTGATGATGCCTTCCTGAAGGAAAATGAGGCCCTGTGTCGGCTTGAATGTCGACCCGGGGGGATAGGCGCCCATCAGGGCACGGTCGAAGAGAGGCCACGACTCGTCGTTGACGAGTTGACGGTAGTTTTCGCCACGCTGGCGTCCGACAAGACGACGAGGGTCGTAGCTCGGGGTTGACACCATGCACAGAATTTCGCCCGTCGCTGGTTCGATGGCGACGACGGCACCGCGTTTGCCCACCATAAGTGACTCGGCATATTCCTGAAGCTTGATATCGAGGCTTAGACGCAGATCGAGGCCTGAGACGGGGTCGACGTCGCGGGCGCCGTTCTCATAGCGCCCCTGGATGCGGCCGCGGGCGTCGCGTATAAGAATCTCAACTCCTTTGTGACCTCGCAGATATGGTTCGTAGCTTTTCTCGACGCCCAGGTCGCCGGTATAGTCTCCTGCGGTGTAATAGTCGTCGCGTTCTATATCGTCGGCCGAGACTTCCCGTATGTTGCCGAGCACATTGGCTGCAGTCGGGTGATTGTATTGCCTGAGGATGCGTTTCTGGATAAAGAATCCGGGGAAGCGGTATAGCTTTTCCTGTAGACGTCCGTAGTCCTGCGACGAAAGTTGCGAGATGAGACGTTGCGGCGTGTATGACGAGTAGCCGGGATTGAGACGTTTGTCTTTCATGTCGGCGAAACGCCTGACAAGCTGTTCCTCGGTTATATTTATCGTGCGGCAGAAGTCGGCGGTGTCAAAGGGCTCGACGTCGCGCGGTATGAGCATGACGTCGTAGGCCGGCTGGTTGTAGACGACGAGCTCGCCGTTGCGGTCATAGATCAGGCCGCGCGAGGGATATACGGTTTTTTTCAGAAATGCGTTTGAGTCGGCCGAACGTTTATATTTGCTGTCCTGTATCTGCAGGTCAAATAATCTTACCAGATATATCAGGGCTATGAGCAATATGAATCCGCCGATTACGTATTTGCGTTTTTCTAAATCATAGTTTTTTCTCATGACGTCGTCTTATCGAGAGGCTGTCGATGGCATAAATAGCGATAAAAGTGAAAATAGTGCTGGCGACGGTTCTGAACAACAGCATTTTGATGTTAAAAAACTGGAAAGCCTCGATTATGAACACCGTCAGACAATAGAATGCCGTCATCGTAATCAGATACTTCATATACGCCGCCGACCCCATTGTCGATATCGACGGGCACTGGCCGCCGAGTTGGTCGTCGAGCGAGACGTAGAGGTGGAAGACCGGGCGCCGTACGAAGGCAAGCAGTGTACAGGCCATGGCGTTGACGCCTATGGTGTCTGAGAGTATGTCGACTGCCAGACCTGTAATGAAGCCTATCGTCAGGGCGGCATTGACAGGCACAGTCATAGGCAGACGTATTATGAGATAGATGAATACGAGCGGAATCGCCACATTGAACAATATCAGATTGTTGAATATGACAGCTTGTGCCGGAATCAGCAGCAGGAACAGAAGTATGAAATTGAGGATGGTTTTGCTCATTTGTTTTTTTTCTGTGCTATGTCGCTGCCTTCGACGGTCATGATCTCGGCTTTGCGGTTGTTGACGACTATCTGAACGTTGCTCAGCGCCGTAAAGTCTGCGAAGAGTCTGATTTTAAGAGTGAAGAAATTATCGCTGTGCTCTTTGTCGTCGTCGAGGACGATGCCTACCGGTAATCCGGGAGGGAACACGGCCGAGTAGCCGCTTGTGACGATGGTGTCGCCCGAATGGTAGACCGTGTGTCGCGGCAACTCCTCGAGCAAGGCGACCTCGGGGTCTTCGCCCCCCCAGACGAGTGAGCCGAAGTTGTCGCTTCCTTTGATCTTGCAACTCAGTCTGAAGTTGGGGTTGAGCAGCGATATGACGCGGGCGCTGTGGGCTGTGGCGGCGCTGACGATGCCGACGACACCGTTTTGGTCGATGACGCCAAGCTCGGGCACGACGCCGTCGTGGGTGCCTTTGTTGACAGTCAGATAGTTGTATGGCTTTGAGACGCTGTTGTTGATGACTCCGGCGACGATAAAGTCAAAGTGTGCCACGCCTGAATCCACTACCATCGTGTCGGTGTAGCCGGCCTCGCGGTAGTGTTCGAGCTGTTCGCGCAGGCCGATGACTTCTTTCTCGAGGGCCGCGTTGCGGCGGTTGAGATCGTCGTTGATGTCGCGCAGGTTGAAATATGACGTGACGTTGTTGCTTGCCTCATAGATGGTTGCCGACACCGTGTTGGCCGACGTCAGAAAGACATGCCGCTGATATGGATTGTCACCGGCGAGCAGCACACAACTTATCACCATGTAGAAGGTGAAGACAAACCATTTGCTGTTGCGTATGAAGAAGTTGAATAGTTCGTGCACGCCCTGCGGAGAGACTTCGTTTGATTAGCGGATAAGGAACGAGAATTTGTCGATATTCTTGAGTGCCACGCCGGTACCTTTGGCTACGGCGAGCAGTGGATCTTCGGCTATGTGGAACTGGATGCCGATCTTGTCGGTCAGACGCTTGTCGAGACCGCGCAGCATCGCGCCGCCGCCGGCGAGGTAGATGCCGTTGCGAACGATGTCGGCGTAGAGCTCGGGCGGTGTCTGCTCGAGGGCGCTGAGCACGGCAGCCTCGATCTTCGAGATGGTCTTCTCGATGCAGTGGCTGATTTCCTGATAGCTCACGGGCACTTCCATAGGCAGCGCTGTCATTACGTTGGGGCCGTGGACGATATAGTCCTCGGGCGGATTCTCGAGTTCGGTCAGGGCCGAGCCGACGTTCATCTTGATCTGTTCGGCGGTGCGGACACCTACTTTGACGTTGTGGGCACGACGCATGTGGTTCTGTATGTCATCGGTGAGGTCGTCGCCCGCGATCTGTATGCTCTTGTTGCTGACGATGCCGCCGAGCGAGATGACGGCGATTTCAGTGGTGCCGCCGCCTATGTCGACGATCATGTTGCCTTCGGGCGCTTCGACGTCGAGGCCTATGCCGAGAGCTGCCGCCATAGGCTCGTAGATCATGTAGACGTCGCGGCCGTCGGCGTGTTCCGACGAGTCACGCACGGCGCGTATCTCGACTTCGGTCGAGCCTGAGGGAATGCCCACGACCATGCGCAACGAGGGTGAGAACCAGTTGTTTTTCGAGCTTGCTTTCTTGACAAGACCGCGTATCATAAGCTCGGCGGCGTTGAAGTCGGCGATGACGCCTTTGCGCAGGGGGCGCACCGTGCGTATGCCCGGATGGCCTTTGCCTTCCATCATGTGGGCGTCTTTGCCGACGGCGATGAGTTTGTCGGTGCGGTTGTCGAGGGCCACAATCGAGGGCTCGTTGATGACAATCTTGTCGTTGTGGATAATTATCGTGTTGGCTGTGCCAAGGTCGATCGCTATTTCTTTGGTGAGTGAGAACAGTCTCATTTTCAATAGATATTAATGGAGATTGGAGTGAGGGTTAAATCAGTGTTTGAAGTGGCGGAAGCCTGTCATCACCATTGTCATGCCGTGTTCGCGGCAGTAGTCTACCGAGTCGGTGTCGCGTATAGAGCCGCCGGGCTGTATCACGGATGTCACACCGGCCTTGTCGGCTATCTCGACGCAGTCGGCGAAGGGGAAGAAGGCGTCAGAGGCCATCACCGAGCCTTTGAGGTCGAGGTCAAACGAGTTGGCTTTCTCGATGGCGTGGCGGAGGGCGTCGACGCGCGATGTCTGGCCTACACCGCTGCCGAGAAGCATTCTGTTTTTGGCGAGTACGATGGCGTTGCTCTTTGAGTGCTTGACGATTTTGTTGGCGAAGAGCATGTCGGCGGCAACGTCGTCGCTGAGACTCTCGCCCGAGACGAGCTTGAGGTCGTCGACAGTCTCGACTTTGGTGTCGCGGTCCTGGACGAGGACTCCGTTGAGCACCGAGCGCATGACTGTCGCCGGACGTTCGGCTTCTTTTTGAACGAGGATGATGCGGTTCTTTTTCTGTTTGAGTATCATCAGGGCATCGTCGCTGTATGACGGGGCGATGATGACCTCGAAGAATATCTTGTTGATTTCTTCGGCGCTGACGGCGTCGATCTCGCGGTTGGCGATGATTACGCCGCCGAATGCCGACACGGGGTCGCCGGCGAGGGCATCGCGCCATGCTTCGGCGACAGTGCCGCGTGAGGCGAGGCCGCAGGCGTTGTTGTGTTTGAGTATTGCTACTGTCGTGGTGTCAAACTCGTCGATGAGCGACACGGCGGCGTCGATGTCGAGCAGATTGTTATATGAGATTTCTTTGCCGTGGAGACGGTCAAACATGGCGTTGAAGTCGCCGAAGAAGCGGCCTTTCTGATGAGGATTCTCGCCGTAGCGCATAGTCATCGAGCCGTCGACGGCGACACGCAGCCCGGTGGGGTCGGCCGGCACGCAGGCTGTTTTGTCGAAATAGTTGAATATGGCGCTGTCATATGCCGACGACACGGAAAATGCGTCGCGGGCGAGCAACAGACGTTCTTCTGCCGTCGACGAAGCCCCGTGGGCGTCGAGCATCCCGGCTAGAAAAGCATATTGTTTTTTAGACGCTACGATGACGACGTCGTCGTAGTTTTTTGCGGCTGCGCGTATTAACGAGATGCCGCCTATGTCGATTTTCTCGATGATGTCGGCGTGAGAGGCGCCCGAAGCGACCGTCGCCTCGAAGGGGTAGAGGTCGACGATGACCAGGTCGATGCCCGGTATTTCATACTGAGCGGCTTCGGCTCGGTCGCCTTCGAGCGAGCGGCGGTTGAGGATGCCGCCGAAGATTTTGGGGTGGAGCGTCTTGACGCGGCCGCCGAAGATCGACGGATAGCCCGTGAGGTCTTCTACAGCCTCGCACTCGTGGCCGAGCGATTCGATAAACGATTTGGTGCCGCCGGTAGAGATAAATCTGACACCGTCGGCTGCAAGGGCGTTGACGATTTCGTCAAGGCCGTCTTTATGAAACACTGAGATAAGGGCTGTGTTGATCTTCTTGAGTTCTGACATAGACACTGTTATTTGATAGTCGAAATGATGCTTTAATATTCAATGTGCAAAATTACAAAAAATCCCCGCGTAAATTCTCAAAAAACACATCTATTTATTGATAAAAATCTAAAAAACTTTCGTCCCGCCGCCAAGTCATAAAGACCGACAGATGGACAAAAGGGCAAAACGACACAAGATTATTTTGATTATTATTGTGTCCTTCGATAACAAAAATGCTGATTGATTGTGATTTCTACGTACGGTCGGAAGCGCGTTGAGTCTATATGATATTTTGGTCAGGATCGAAGCAGTGATATTAAAAAATCAGTTCATTTGACGCTTTTGAAAAATAAAGTTATATATTTGCATTTTAGATTGTAAATTTTATCCATGAAAAAACTGACTGCATTGCTATTCGGCTTATTGGTTTTGAAGATATGTTTTGCCTATGAAGGTGTTAAACTTTTTCAGTCCGGAACCGTGTTGGAATATGATACCATACCGTATATGATTGATGATAAGTGCTTTGATTTGGCCTATGGTGAAATGGTAGAAATGTTTGAAGGAAAACGGGAGTATAATTTTAAAAGGGCTGAGTTTTTAGTGGAATGGGCATATGGCGGTGGAAAACTTGATTATGGGACGTTTTGCCATACGATAGATAGTATAACATCGATTTTAAATAAATTTATTGATGACAACAACTATAGACAATACAGGACTTGTGCTAATTATGCCGTATATAGTTATCTTGTTGAACCGTCATATCTAAACGGTTATAAAAAATTAGAATATGATTTTGATGACCCGTTGGCAAAAAAAGATTTTTCTAAGATGTTTGTATCTAATCTTATTAAAACGCGTGTCGGACAATGTATGTCGATGGCAATGCTTTACAAAGTGCTTTGTGATGAACTTGGCGGACGTTCTTTTTTTGCATTTGCACCACACCATATATACATCAAGCATGTGGGCGAAGATGGTAAATGGGTTAATGTCGAGCTTACACATGGAGGAGTTGTCAGAGATATATGGCTTATTGAGACTACAGATATCTCTACCGAAGCAATTAGGAATGGTATTTTTCTTACAGCTCTTTCTGAAAAAGAGAATATTGCATTGATGATGATGCTGCTTGCAAAAGCATATTGGCAAAAATATGATAGCTGGGATTATTTCGCTATACGATGTGCGGAGAAAGTTCTCGCCCAACTTCCAAATTTTAGCGATGCATTAATTGTTAAATTTAATGTTATGAGGTCACAAGGTCAATCTTATGTAAAAAAGTTTGGTTATTTCGATACTCCATACTCAAACCGTCACCTTGCGGAGTTTATTGATTTGATGGATAAAATAGACTATCTTGGTTATTCGCAGCAAACACAGGAAGAATATGACGAAAGGGTAAAGGAGGCAATGCAAAAAATGGAGGAAAAAATTAAATCGGGAAAGTAAATGGAACGCATGTTAAGAGAATTAGTTATTTGCCTATGTTCGATTATTTCATGTTTTGAACTTTGGGCTGTCGAAGAAACACCATATTCTATTTTCGGTAATGATACCGAGGCGATGGATATTGATCATACAAAGTATCTTCAAACCGCTGATATATATTTGGTCTCGGAAGATTCCACAGCTGCTGTGATGTCAATCCGAAACGGATTTCTTACTATCAAAGGCGCTAATGGTATTGTAATCGTTATTGATTCAATATCCCCAAGTGATAGGGCGCGTTATCTAACGGGAGACCCTAAAGCAGTTGAGATACCCCATGTTTCGCCATATTCGTTTTGTTATGGCAATCCGGCCGGCTATCTTGACCCTTCAGGACAAAAGCCAAATGAATATGAAGCCGCTTTGATGAGCCAGGCGGCATATCTTGAATCTTTTGATAACGATCAGGATCCAATACAGACTCTTGGAGATTTAGGTTGGTCTGTTGTACAGCCTCCGGTTGGTATAAAAATGGATCAGACCGGCTTTTGGGGAAACGGGCTTAAATCAGTTTTATTTCAGAAGAGTGTCGATGGGGTACCGACAGAGTATGTTTGTGCGTTTGCCGGTACAAATTCTGTTAAAGATATATTTACTGATGTTTGTCAATTAGTCGGTGCTTCCCGGCAATATGCTTCTGCTATAAATAATGCAAAAAAATTAGATAAAGAATTTAGTGGTACTGAGCTGACTTTTGTCGGACATTCAAAAGGAGCCGGTGAGGCGGCAGCTTCAAGTATGGCCACTGGTAGGGCCGCCGTGACGTTTAATCCGGCAGCGGTTAGTCCGTTAACAAAGCTTGTCCATGGACTTGGTGATGCGGTTAATGTGACTAATTATCGGACTATTGGCGTACAAACTTCAATACCCGGACTTAGAATAGGAGGATGTGTGGTAAATAATATTCAGGATAATTTGGGCATGTCTGCGCCCGGAACTACCTATACATTGCCGATTGGATTGAAAAATCCATTTAAGGCGCATAGTATTGATCCTATCGTTGATTATTTAAAATCGCAACAATGAGAAGAAATATCATAGTTATTATCATGACTTTGTCAGTATTGTCTCAAAGCTGTATTTATACAAAGATGACGCGGATTTCTGATGATGATTCGCGGTGGACTGAAGTTTTGAATGAGCAGGATACAGTTTATTATTCTTCAAATCGTGGTAACACCGATACATTGATAGTTGAAAATGTCGGTAATACGAATACGCGCAATCCATTCTACTTTTGGAGTACGTCCTGTCTTGCGTATAGTGCGAGATCGGGTGCTTCATGTATTATTAAACAATCTGATTGTCATCCTGATGTGTCGGGTAAAAAGTATATAATATTTACTACGGCGGTTTATCGCAGTGCAGAGAATGACAGTCTGTTTTTTTCAACGAGTTTTTATAATTTTTCCAGTAGAGCAGACCGTTCTCAATGGGGATTGAATTTTGACAAATGTAAAAAAAGACGAGTGAAATGCGGCGATACCTTATATGATGAATGTGTTATAGTCGACAGCACGATAGCTGTATATCCTGAATTTCATAAAAACCAAAAGCGCAAGACAGACAAGTATATCATTGCTAAAGACCATGGTTTGATCTATTATCGTTTTGACGACGGCGAGGAGTTTGTCAGAAGGCGATAAAAACCGGCGGCTCAGTAAGTTGACAGGTCATGTAATAGGGCGGTTTATGAGTGTTAACATAGTCTGGAGTATAGGATGACTTTTGATTCGATTTTTAAAAGAGGCTGTCTGATACCGGGCGTCATCGTCTTGTTTTTTAGCTTTTTTGTGTCGGTCAAGATTTTTGTGACACGTCTTGACAAAAAGGATCTCGCCTGGATGACCAGTTATGACAGATATGAACCGAGGCAAAATATTTTCGTCTCTAATAAGGGTAATGTTGATACGGTCGAGTATGACAGTAAATGGATTGTCAACAAGACTGATGTCATAGAATTCAGTTCGGCCGGAGGCGGTTGGACATTTGAAGCTTATGCCTGTTACACTCTTGGTTTGCGTCATAACGGATATCCTTATCGGGGAAGCGTTTCTATCAAGCGGGCGGTAGACAATGATACGCTGTTGGTCGGTCTCAGTCTCGGCCGGCGTGAGACGGTCAATAGAAAAAGAAATGACGAATATATAGTCGCAAAACCCGAGACACTGATGCTGGATAGCGTTGTTTACCGTGATTGTGTGGTGGCTGACAATAGTAACAGCCGTATTCTTGAAAGTTCGGAAGATGAGCATTATCGCGGACGGCCTGTTGTGGATAAGTTTATCGTCTCAAAGCGTCATGGCCTGATTTATTATCGTTTTGACGACGGCGAGGAGTTTGTCAGGAGAAAATAAAAAGGGCGTCGAAACCCTTTCGGAGCTTCGGCGCCGATGATGAGACAAGGTCGGAGTGCTTATAATTTATTTTACGACGCGGATTTCGGCGCGGCGGTCTTGAGCCGGACTGCCGTAAGCGTCGGTGGCGCCCATGCCTTTGGTTTTGATCTGTTTGGGCGACATGCCGTGGCTGCACAGATATTTGCCGACAGCGTGCGCGCGGCGTTCGCTCAGACGGCGGTTGTAGTCGGCGCGTCCTCGCGGGTCGGTGTAGGCGCGGATCTCTACATTATAGCCTGCGTCGGCGGCTTTGCGGGCAAAGTCGTTGAGAGCCGCGTTTTCGTCGACGTCGGCGTTGTCGTAGCGGAAGAGGTAGACCATCCCTGTCGTGGGGTCGTAGATGCCGCTGACCGAACGACTTTCAGATGCGTTTTTCGATATGCCTGATGCCTGTTTGGGCGATGCCGAGAAGCCGTAAGTCGTATAATTCTGAGCGTTCATCATGGCGTCGAACGCCCGAGTGCCCGGTTTGAGTATCCTGACTCCGGGTATGCCGCGTTCGGCTACGGCCATATGCTTGTCAGGCGACGAATGATGGTTGTAGCCGACAAAAAGCATTACGATGGCGGCTATGCCGAGAAGTGCCATGACGGCTCCAAGCCATTTGACGGCTCCGGGGGTGTGTTCGGTGGCTGCCGCGAGTATGGGGTCTGCGGCTTCATCGGTTTCTTTGGGAGCATTGAGTCGCGCAGGCTCGGGGTGTCCTTCGATGCGAAGTGATTCCTGATGGCCGGGGAGGCCTTTTGGGGTGTCGTTGTCTGTTTTCATAGTTGTCGCTATTTTATTCAAAAGATAAATTACACAAGTATTACATCTATTAAACAAGCGCCGAGAGTCAAATGTTATAACATAACGTGAGTTCGACGAAAATTAAGTAGTTGAAAAATTGGTGGTTAGCGATAAAAGTATTAAATTTAAAGTGCTAAA
>CAJTKG010000031.1 GCA_910576935.1 uncultured Muribaculaceae bacterium | reverse complement strand
TTCCGTAAACCTGTTGTATGAGACAACTTGAGGAAACAGGTGTCTGTATCTTACGCATATCTCGTTGAGATAGAAATGTTTCAGACATTTGTGATTGGAACTATGGAACATTATCATGATGAGTATGATCTCGGACTGGGACAGACGACCCGCACGGTGATATTCCCGTTTCTTGTCTTTCCGGGGTTCTTCAAGTCCTCTGCTACGGAGCATTGCGTTAAAAACTTTGCAGAAGTCGTCTGCCATTACAAATATTTCAGTAATTTTGTCTTCGGTGAGCATAGCGATAAGAGTATTTGTTTGTAATTCAGCACTATAAATTTAATACCCTTATCGCTAATCACCAAATTTTCAACTACTTAATTTTCATCGAACTCACGTTAATTATGTCCGGTATTAATCGTATTTTTATATTAGCTTTAAATATTTCATTGCTTCATTTGTTAGCGCTTACGGCGGGATGCTCTTCCAAAAACGAAAGCGGTCATTCAATAAATACCCGACAACTTAACGATACTGTTGCCAAAATCATCGCGGAATATCCGGCAGAGATCGGCGTGGCTTTGATTGTCGACAACACTGACACAATTGCGGTCAACGACCATAACATTTACCCGATGATGAGCGTTTTTAAGCTCCATCAGGCGTTAGCCGTGTGCAAAGACTTCGACGAAAATGATTTATCTCTCGACACATTAATGACATTACGGCGCGGTGATCTTGATCCGTCGACATGGAGTCCGATGCTGAAAGAACACTTCGAGTCTGAAATCAGGCTGCCGGTCAAAGATCTTCTGCGCTATGCGCTTATTCAAAGCGACAACAATACGAGCAATTTCATGTTCAAAAATTTAGTCGGCATCGACGACACCGATAGCTTCATCGCCACTCTCCTACCCCGCGAATGTTTCAAAATCGCCTATACCGAAGAGGAAATGTCTGCCGACCACGACAAAGCCTATTCCAACACCACTTCACCTTTGGCTGCGGCTATGCTGATAAACAGGTTGTTTACTGACAGTCCGGTCAGTGGCGAAAGCCAAAAATTCATTATAAACGCTTTGCATGAATGCAAGACAGGTCAGAACCGCATCGCTGCCCCTCTGCTTGACAAACCGGGTGTCACGATCGCTCATAAAACGGGCTCAGGCTACACCACTGAAGACGGTATTCTCGTCGCTCTCAATGACGTAGCTTACATCACCCTACCAAATGATAAATCATACGCCTTAGCTGTGTTTGTCAAAGACTTCAAGGGCAACGAATCAGAGGCCGCCAAAGCCATAGCGCGCATATCATCGGCTGTCTACACGCTATTGTCAGACATATAGCTCCGCCAATATCAACGCACCGAAAAATTAATGTCGGCATTCTTTTATGACAGCGCACCTTCGTGCTTCAACAGATATTCCTTGGTCTTCAATCCGCCACCATAACCTGTCAGAGATTTGTCACTGCCGATGACGCGGTGACACGGGGCAAAGATCGACATCGAGTTTGCACCATTGGCGTTTGCTACGGCACGTACAGCCTTGGGCATGCCGATTCTTGCGGCCATCTCACCGTATGAAATCGTTTTACCAAAAGGAATGCAGAGCAGATATTCCCACACCTTTTTTTGAAAGTCTGTACCCACAAAAAGCAGAGGCACATCAAATTCCGTACGTTCGCCGGCAAAATATTCATCCAATTCTCTTATAGCCATTTCTATTACCGGCGACATTCCTTCTTCAAATTCTGCATTTAACATACGCCTGAGCCTGTTGTCAACACGGTTTCGGTGACTTTCAACCTGCCAGTCACATAAGCAGAGCTTATCACCAATCGAGCCAAGCATAAGTACGCCACATGGCGAATCATATTTATGTATCGTAACGATACTTTTTTTTATGATATTCATGTCACATACAAAGTCTGCAATTGTAGTCTGATGTTTCATCTGATTATTGGTCTGATTTTTTCATTTACAAAAGTGCAATTTTTCCGTCAATTTCTCCTTACCAATAAACAATAATGCGGTATTATTTCAAAATTCCTGAGGTGGCGGTGCCGGAGGCGCCTGGCTCGCCGTTATCCCCTACTTTTCTACCGAATCCAAAGGTATAGGTTGCCGAAAGCTGTATCAAAGCATGATTGGAGTTGGCAAGCCTGACGGTGCGGTTATCGTATGATTCGCTGTGCATGGTCTGTGTCTCACTGCGCCAGTCCCAACGCGTCATATTTATGAAATTGGCTCTCAGATTCCAGCGTGAATCAGACCAACCGACAGTCAGATACCAGTCGCTGCGATAATCGATCCATATGCTGTTCATGAAGCCGTCGGGCAGGCCGCCACCCGATATATATGTCAACGAGCAGAACCATTTGTCAAAGTAATAACCGGCGCGGCCGGACCAGCTGAAACGCGAATGATCGGCATTATACGGCCGCCCGTTATGATTGAACGTCTGTGAAGCCTGGGCTGTGAGCACAAGGCTGCGGTCAAAGAAGCGAGCTGTGGCGTTGACTCCGTATTTTCCCTGCACAAAACTGCCCAACGGCTGTTTTATAGTACGAAGTATGCCTGTTGAGGTAGCCTCATAGTCATACACATATCGGTTGCCGACAATCCAGGCCCAACCAAAAACTCCAAGGCTGTAATTATTGTCGGGAATCCAATTGTAATCGGCGCCTATGTCATAACTCTTCGATGACACCAAATTTGGATTGCCCGTATAGCTCATCAGTGGTGTCGAGGCTATGACGTTGTCGCTTTTAAAGTTAGGCAATGGCTGCCAGGTGCTGTAATGAAATGTTGTCGACACCGAGTGTTTTTTTGAAAATGCATATCTTAGAGCAAGGTCAAACCAAGGCGACGACGGCGAGTCGGTCATTTCACCGAACTGCAGGCGGTCCCAGTCCCAGCCGAAGCCTGTCAGGGCATAGAAATCGCCGACAGTGACGTTATAAGTGGCGCCGATACCGATGCGTGACGATCTGGCACGGTCGAATGATGTCGAAGAACCTGAATAGCGGGTGCGGTTATAATCGTATGAACCGCGGACAAAACCGAGCAGGTTGCCATATCTGTCGAAATCGTGATTGAATTTCAGATCTGCCTTAAATTGGTTTGTGTTGTCAGTCGCACCGTTGAAGACGGGTGTATAACCGTATTCGGTATATGACGATCGCTGCCCGGTATGCGAATATGTATATGACGGCGTGAAAGTCAGCGTATTGCTTTTGGGCAAGACAAAGAAATAATAGCCCTGGTATGATATGAACTTCGACAGGTTGTTGAAGGTAGATTCGTATTCTGAAGGACGGTAGTCGGGTGTCGAATAACGTACGTCGCCACGACGGTCTGAGTGAGGCATATAATCGATATTGCCTTGAATATGAGTCGAAGCCTGTATTCTATCGGAGTTGTATGTGGCCTTGAATGTCACCCCACTCTGCCGGCGTACCTCTTTTGACCACGTCGTATTTGACCGGCGGTCAAATTCCTTTACCGTGCCGTCGGGTTGTGGCAGACGATAGGTCTCGGTCTGTTCGCTGCCAAAATGTTTCTGGTCCATGTTGAAGCCATATGACGCAAAGTCATATGTCATTTTCTTGTATTGGAATCTGACATTGGCGTGCAGTTCTTCAGTGAAACAGATAAGGTTAGAGAAAGCGAAACCCTTGACATATCCGCCATACTCATATTGGGCCATTATGAAATTGACTACATGAGGATTGCCCCGTAGACGCGGATCAGAGGGATAATCGTAATACTCTACCCGTCTGACGTCGGCCATCCTCATCGATTTCAAGTCTGAATCGGTTGCCGGCAGATAATCGATAAACAGCGCCACCTGTTTGCCTCCGACAGTTTCCACCTGTCCGCGGCCGGTGGTGCGCAGTTGTGGCAGCGACATATGGTCAAGAAGATCCACGCCCGTCTGCGACGCGTTTTTCTGTCGGACAGTAGGTATATAGACCGTTCGGTCGGAATACATCACAGCATTGTCGGGCTCGACGTTGATGACATCGAGTTGTACGGGTAAATCGTCCAACACGACAGTGCCGAGCGAGAAGGCCGGACACGCGTGATATACAGGCTTGTAGCCCACACAGGTAAATTTGGCTATGACATCGCGGCGGTCGCACGGTATCATGAAACGACCCCGATTATCTGTCGTACCATAGGTTACGACCGTCGAATCGACAGGCTCGAGAAGCATGACAGTGGCTCCGACAACAGCCTCGCCACCCTGGTCGACAGTACTACCCGTATAGCAGAACCGGCCGTGCTGCATGGCTTCGACATAAACGGCGTCACCTTTGACAATGACCGTTACCGGATTGCGTCCTACAGCCCGTCTGACAGCATCGACAGGATTGTCTGTCAGAATCTTGGCGGAGGTGGTATAAGCATCGAGTTCATTGTATATGAAATTGATGTCAAGCCCGGGGTGATCTTTACCTATCAGTGCAAGCGCCTCGGCTACCGGAGTATTATCAAACGAATATGAATATTCGGTAGCCAACAATGACACAGGTAGTATCATTGCTGCCAATAAGATATATATATGTTTCATTGTCAGTCAACTGTTATGGTTTTTCCGTCAATACGGATATTGATTTGCTCGAATGTGTTTAGGCGGCTGATGACCTGATCGACTTTTTGTGACGGATCGAAATTGAAATAAAGATGTAAGGTCGCCGCCTCGCTGTCGCCGAATCTCACGTCAAGGCCATAGTGTGAGGCGACAAGTGCGAGAATATTCTCAAGAGTTTCGTCCTCGAATACTATCGGAGTCGTCAGCACGACGATAGAATCACCTATAATCTCCGGCTGAGAAACGGGCATATAAGTCTCGGAGACACCATCTGCCGTGGCTGCTTCGGCTACAGTGTCAGATTTGCGGTCGATGACGGTCAAAGTAACTGCAAGCCCTACAGCAACGGCCACAAGAGAGAGCAACGTAAAGCCGATGACAGATGCCGCGCGGCTTCCGTAAAGGGTTTTCTTCGGACGTCGGTCTATATTGTCGGCGACAAAATCACGCCATTCGGCATCGACGTCATTGTCATCGACCGCCGAGGCCTTGACCGCCGAAGCGCTTTTGCATAACAGATTGTAGATTTCACGGACTTCGGGGTCAGACAAAATTTTGGTCATCTGCTCCTCATTATATCTGTCGGGGTGTTCGACAAGATCAAAAATGATGTCATATTTATCCATAATTATCGCAATTTATTACGAATTATATTTAATGCATGGCGAAGGTGTTTATAGACCGTGTTCTCACTGATTTCCATCTTGCGGGCTACTTCCGCAAAAGTGAGCCCACAGGAAAAGCGCAATTCCATCACCCGACGACACTGTGGCGTCAGCTCATTGGCGATGACGTCATAGATGCGGGCTATTGTTTCTTCGTCAGGCCATTGGACTGCATCATAATCGTCGGCCTCGATGAAATAGAGATTGATGACACGTCGACGTATATCACAATCACGCAGGTGGTTGAGGCTGCGATTGCGCACAGCGGCCGCAAGATATGCGAATGTCGGCACGACTGCCGCGGGGCGGTCGAGCAAAGAGACAAAGACATCATTGACAATATCGCGCGAAATGTCATCGTCACGGACAATCGCAAGAGCAAGCCGCCTGAGCCTGCCGTAATGCGTTTTGAAAATCACTTCTATGTCATTTATTTTCGTCATATATCAATAAGACACACAAAGTCGCGTTTACTAATCCCCCAAATGTACGATTTTTTCGTTATCTTTGACTTCGTCTTAGATGCTCTCGCTCGGCAAAATCAAATAATAATATGTAAATTTGCATAATATCAAATATAGGAGTATGACAGGAATTCAGAAAACAAACGCGGCGAGGCTGCTGGACCGGGCCAAAATAAAATATGAGTTGATTCCTTATAACTTCGACGAGAACGACCTTGCGGCCACGCATGTGGCCGAAGAACTCGACGAAGACATAGCCACGGTCTTCAAAACCCTTGTGCTCATCGGCGACAAAAACGGACTTTTTGTCTGTGTCATTCCGGGCGACTGCGAGGTCGATCTCAAAAAAGCCGCCCGCGTATCGGGAAACAAAAAGGCCGAAATGATAGCGATGAAAGAACTGTTGCCGCGCACGGGCTATATACGGGGAGGATGTTCGCCGATAGGCATGAAGAAACCGTTGCCGACATATTTCAACGACACCGCCCTCGACCACGACATCATCTATGTCAGCGCCGGCGTCAGAGGCCTTCAGATAAAAATCAAGCCTGACGACCTGATAAATTTTGTCGGCGCAACAGTGGCCGACCTCATCAAAGACAACTCTCAAAAAGATAACGGGCAATGAATACTTTCGGCAACATCTACAGACTGACATCATTCGGCGAAAGCCACGGCGGCGCCATCGGGGGCGTCATTGACGGCATGCCGGCGGGTCTGACCGTCGATCTCGACGCGATAGACCGCGATCTCAAACGCCGTCGCCCGGGACAATCTGAGCTCGTCACCGCGCGCAACGAAAGCGACGCCGTCACTTTCCTGTCAGGCATCTACGAGGGCGTGACTCTCGGCACTCCTATCGGCTTCACCATCGCCAACAGCGACATGCACAGCAATGACTATGACAACCTGCGTCATGTCTACCGGCCGTCACACGCCGATTATACCTACACGGCCAAGTACGGTCACCGCGACCACCGTGGCGGAGGCCGTTCATCAGCCCGCGAGACTGCAGCGAGAATCGTTGCCGGCTCACTTGCGGCCCAAGCCCTCGAAGCAGAAGGCATAACGGTCAAAGCCTATACATCGGCGGTAGGCTACATAAGGCTCGACGCCGAGCCGACAAGTCTTGATCTCGGCAGGATATATGACAATGCCGTGCGTTGTCCCGACCCGGCGACAGCGGCGGAAATGGAGAAACTTATACGCCTGATCAGAAGCGAGGGCGATAGCATCGGGGGCATCATCACCGGGGTCATCAGCGGCGCGCCTGCGGGACTGGGCGAACCTGTCTTCGGCAAACTCCATGCCATGCTCGCCTCGGCCATGATGTCGATAAACGCCGCCCACGGTTTTGAATACGGTATGGGGTTCGCCGGAACATGCCGCCGGGGCAGCGAAATGCTCGACCGCTTTGTCTCCGATGCCGACGGCAAGATAAAAACCGCCGCCAACCACTCGGGCGGTATACAAGGAGGTATTTCAAACGGCAACGACATTGTCTTCCGCGTCGCGTTCAAGCCTGTGGCCACATTGCTGCGTGACGTAGCCACCGTCACAGACAAAGGCGAAGAGTGTATACTCAAGGCCCGCGGCCGTCACGATCCGTGTGTGTTGCCACGCGCCGTGCCTGTTGTCGAGGCAATGGCATCGATGGTGATGTTTGACGCCCTGCTTGCAAACCGCTGCTCGCGACTCTGATGAACCCATACTACCGCGACTATGCCGATTTTCTCGCCGGAAAGTTCCCCGGCAAGGTACAGAAACTGCCTGTCGACGCGGGTTTCAGTTGTCCCAACCGTGACGGGACTCTCGGCTATGGCGGATGTGTCTACTGCAACAACCGTTCATTCAGCCCGTTGTCTGGCGACGGACTGACGATAAGGCGACAACTCGAAGACGCGAAGAGATTTTTCAGCCGCAAATATCCGGCTATGAAATATCTTGCCTATTTCCAGTCGCATACAAATACATATGCCTCGGCCGACAAGGCTATGGCGCTCTATCGCGAGGCCCTCGGAGTCGATGATGTTGTCGGGTTGGTGATAGCTACACGTCCCGACTGCATGCCCGACGAACTGCTTGCAGAACTTGCCTCTATCAATCGCCGGACACCTGTCATCATAGAGTATGGAGCCGAAAGCAGCCACGACGACACTCTGCGCCGCATCAACCGTTGCCATCTCTGGCAAGACACCGTCGACGCCGTCAGACGCACGGCAGCCGCAGGGATTTCTGTCGGGCTGCATCTAATCATGGGGCTGCCCGGCGAGACCGACGATATGATGCTGACAACCGTCGAGCGGGTGTCAGTGCTTCCTGTTGATACGGTCAAATTACATCAGCTGCAAGTCATCTCGGACACAAGACTTGCAGCCGACATAGCCGCGGGGCGCGAGAGTGTCGACACCATGAGCGTCGACCGGTATATCAATTTGTGCTGCAACGTCATAAAACGTCTGCGAAGCGACATAGCGATAGAACGCTTCGTGTCGCAGTCGCCGGGCGATATGCTGATATCACCGCGCTGGGGACTTAAAAGCGGAGAGTTTGTCGAATTGCTTCACCGTCGCCTGTCTCAACGCAGTTCGAGACGTATGTAACGTTTGGTCTCGGGTGTCACTATAAAATGCCGCGAAGCTCTCAAGCCGACGATCCAGACTATAACACCGTCGCAGACAAGCAGTCTGACGGCACGCTTCTGTGAGGCCGACAGTTTGGCGTCGTTGAATATATCACTGACGAGTTTCGAGCCTTTCATGCCAAACGGCTCAAGACGGTCGCCACGCCGATAGCGGCGCAGTGTCCAGCGCCTGTCTCTGTCAAGAACCGACGCGTCAAGATAAGCGACACGAGGATCTGATACGGGACGGAACGAGGCGATATCGCCTACGGTCACCGCTATATTTACGGGTGTGAGAATATCGCGGTGCAGGCTTACTTCATATTCATCGCAACTTTCTGCGGCAGAAAAATCGACAGGAGTCAGGAGTCCGCGGTCAAGCTCATAACCGCCGCCATCGCCCTTGAACAACAGCCCCGAACGCATGGGCGAGGACATAATATCATCGGCCTGACTACGTGTGAGGCCGGCGCGGCGCACAAGTTCATACAACACGACCGGCGCGGCCTCGGCAGCCTCGGCGCTAAGTTTCTCAAGATCTATGACTCCGTTGCCCTTAACACAATGCGCGGCATATGATGCTATGGCCTTGTCGTAGACGAGGCGGTTGTCGTTGAGGTGAGCGATAGTCGTGAGTATTGATTTCCCGGCGCCGGGAAACTGCTCTTCGAGCACGGGCAAGACAATGTTGCGCAATCGGTTGCGACGGTAATCGTTTGACATATTTGAGCTGTCGGTGACATATTGCAGCCGACGAGCCCCAAGATAATCGATGATGCACTGTCTGGTCGTGTCGAGCAAAGGGCGCACGACAATGCCGTTGCGATATCTAATGCCGCACAGGCCGGCTATGCCTGTCGAGCGCGACAGATTGAGCATGAAGGTCTCGACATTATCTTCGCAATGGTGTCCGACGGCTACGGCCTGAGCGCCGAATGTATCAATGAGACGGTCGAAACGTTCGTATCTGAGCGACCGACACGCCATCTCGACCGATTCGCCGGATTGCGCCATGCGGCGGCCTACATCGAAGTGTGAGACCGTCAGATCAACGCCGAGTCGCTCGCACAACTGTTCGACAAAGCGCATGTCGCGCGTCGACTCGTCGCCTCGCAGATGAAAATTACAATGAGCGGCAACGCAACTGTAACCAAGCTCACACAGCACGGCCAGAAGCGCCACCGAGTCGGCCCCACCGCTGACAGCCACGAGCACCGGCCGTCTGAGATCAAGCAAACCGTGACGCTCGATCGTCTTCCTGACGATACGGAGCAATTCCGGCGATTTATCTGAGTCAGTCATAAACTTTGTTTTGTCACTTACTATTCTGCAAAATTAATAAATCGGGCGGTAAGAATCCACTTGTTATCGCAATATAGGTTGTTTTTTGACGTTAAAAGTATATGAAACTCGTATCTTGGAATGTCAACGGCCTGAGGGCTGTATGCGGCAAAGGGTTTGCCGATATCTTCGCCGGCTTCGACGCCGACTTTGTGTGTCTTCAGGAAACCAAACTCAATCCCGACGTGCCTGAGCTTAATTATGAGGGCTACCGGTCGTTTTGGAACTATGCGGAGCGCAAAGGCTATTCGGGCACAGCCGTCTTCACCCGACGTGAGGTGGTAAATGTCACCAAGGGCATCGGTGTCGATGTCCATGACCGTGAAGGCCGCGTGATCACCGTCGAGACCGACGGGTTCTATCTGGTGTGTGTCTATACGCCCAACTCGCAGAGCGAGCTGGCGCGTCTTGACTACCGTATGGAATGGGAACAAGCTTTTCTTGACTATGTCTGCGGCCTCGACCGCGTCAAGCCTGTCATAATCTGCGGCGACCTCAATGTCGCCCATCAGGAGATCGATCTCAAGAATCCGAAGACCAACCGACGCAACGCCGGCTTCACCGACGAAGAACGCTCGTGTATGTCGCGGCTTCTTGACGCAGGCTTTGTCGACACGTTCAGATATCTGCATCCCGACGCCCGCGACGCTTACAGCTGGTGGAGCTACCGAGGCCGTGCACGCGAGAAGAATGTAGGGTGGCGTATCGATTATTTCATTGTCTCCGAGCGCCTCGCACCAATGCTGACCGATGCTTCAATTCTCGCCGACATAACAGGTTCTGACCACTGTCCGGTGACGATAGAGATCGCTGACAATCACTCATAAACGTGATTGAACAAAGGCCGTGTTCCGAAAGGTATGTCACTGCCATAGGACAGACGGCTGATAAGTTCGCTTATATTGATTATCGGCAACGGGTAATTCTTGAGAAACGTGCCGGCGGTGCGCAACGCAAGCATCCCCCTGAGCGAGCCTATAGTCACACCGAGCATCATCACCATCGTCGAGGTATTCACCATACAGGAATTGCCGCCGACGCTGACATGGCCTTCACAATTGTCAAATTCAAAGACCGCTGCAACCGTATATTGCAGCAGGCGTTCCTGCATGAGCCGGTAGGTTGTTATATAACTGACGCCCACGACCATAGTGACTGTTTTATTTGTCTCGTCTGGGTCAACATTTATATTCAGCGACACTTTCACCGGACGACCGTCGTAATGGCGTATGTTGCGTCGTGAAATCGACGAGAGCCGCTCGACTTCATGCAATTCCGACAATCTGATGTTTACTTCGTTATGTTTCATATATCTATAACAAAGCTTATGTCGCGATGGTTGAAAAAAAATCCCGCGGCTGAACTTGTCAGCTGCGGGATTATAAGTTGCATTACAGCACCCGGGCTCAGTCGCCCATCGTGCGCAGGAGTTCGTCGTTGTCGCGTGTGCGTTCCATGCGGTCTTTGATAAACTCCATGGCTTCGATAGAATTGCGGTCAGAGAGGAAGCGGCGTAGAATCCACATGCGGTTGAGTGTCTCGGTGCGCAGCAGAAGGTCGTCGCGACGTGTACTCGAGGCCATGATGTCGACAGCGGGGAAGATGCGTTTGTTCGATAACTTGCGGTCGAGCTGGAGCTCCATGTTGCCGGTGCCCTTGAATTCCTCAAAGATCACTTCGTCCATCTTCGAGCTTGTCTCGGTTAGAGCTGTGGCAATGATCGTTAGCGAACCGCCGTTTTCGATGTTGCGAGCCGCGCCGAAGAAACGTTTGGGCTTCTGGAGCGCATTTGCATCGACACCGCCCGAGAGGATTTTGCCTGAGGCGGGCGACACGGTGTTATATGCGCGGGCAAGTCGCGTTATCGAGTCGAGAAGAATGACGACGTCATGGCCGCACTCAACCATACGCTTGGCTTTCTCAAGGACGATGCCTGCGATTTTGACATGACGGTCGGCAGGCTCGTCGAATGTCGACGCTATCACCTCGGCGTTGACACTGCGGCTCATATCGGTAACTTCCTCGGGGCGCTCATCGATGAGCAGAATCATGATATATGTCTCGGGGTGATTGGCTGCAATAGCATTCGCTATATCTTTAAGGAGAAGCGTCTTACCTGTTTTAGGAGGAGCAACGATAAGACCGCGCTGACCTTTGCCTATCGGAGCAAACATATCGACGACGCGAGTCGACAGGTTGCCGGCGTCGCCCGACGTCAGATCGAATTTCTCATCTGGGAAAAGGGGCGTCAGATGCTCGAAGGGAACGCGGTCGCGGATGAAGTCGAGCGAACGGCCGTTGACGCGGCTGACAGAGGTGAGCGGATAGTATTTCTCACCCTCGAAAGGCGGACGTATCGAGGCTTCGACGACGTCGCCGGTCTTGAGGCTGTATTGTTTTATCTGCTGCTGGGTGACATATACGTCATCAGGCGATGCGAGGTAGTTGAAATCACCCGAACGCAAGAATCCATAACCCTCGGGGGCTATCTCAAGCACGCCGGTGACCTCGATAAGATCGGCGAAATCATAGCGCGGAGGCTGCTGGTTGTGCTGGTTCTGATTGTTTCGGTTGCGTTTTTTCCCTTGATTGTTACCCTGCTGCTGTTGCTGCTGGTTGTTGGCTCCGGGTTCGCCAATGAGTATCGGAGCTGTCGCAGCCGCTATCGTAGCGGCCTTCTCGGCTTCTTCTTTCTCACGCTGGCTACGCGGCACAAACTTACGACCTTCGCTACGCGGGAAGAATGTGCTCAGCGACGAGTCGTTGGCACGAAAGTCACGGCGACGGACCTGCTGGTTCTGCTGACCTTGCTGATTTTCACGGACATTGTTTTTATCCTGACCGTTATTCTGATTCTGAGTGTTGTCGTCCTCGGCGGGTGTCTGAGTCCGGTCGGCGGTATCGGCGATATCATTCATATCGGTCGCCTGCTTGGTCACGGTTGTCTCATCGGCTGCAACAATGGCTGTGTCAGTCTTTTCGTCTGAATTATTATCATCCGTGGCTACAGGTATGTCATTGTCGGTCTGCGTTGATGAAGCGGCATCGACAGTTTCTGTCGACACGGCTTTTTTACGTCCGCGACGTCCTTTTGGCTTGGGTTCGCCATCGACGGATTTCGTCTGCATCGAAGCATCGGTTTCTGTCACGTCGGCATCAGATTTCTTTTCGGCAGCGGCGTCGGCGGCAACAGTCGCGGTGGTGCCGGCGGTGCTGTTGTCAGCATCTGCAACGGCTGCCTTGGGTTTACGACCGCGTTTTTTTGCCGGAGCGGCCTTGACATCGCTTTCTTTAGCCGTGTCATCCGATATTTTTGCAGTTACCTGCTTTCGTGGCTGCCGCGGAGCGGCCGGCTCGCGACGTTTTTTTTCTGCCGAATTATCTGAAGACATATTCAAGGCCTGCTGGTCGAGAATACGGTAGATGAGATTCTCTTTCTGAGTCATGTCGATCTTTTTAAGACCCATCGACTCAGCGACTCCTTTTAAATCCGAGTCGTTCATCTCGTTGAGTTCTGAGATACTGTACATATATGATATTAAGGGATCAGGCCACACGGGCCTCTCTTTAATAGTATGTTGCTGTCTTGCGCCAAAGATTCATACGTGCTGTAGCGGCACATTAATGTTAAGCGCAGACTCAAATCAAAATATTAAAAATAATAATGCAATAATTGTTTAGAGTGTTGTCTCTCGATATGAGACTCAATATAGCAAACGTATATTAATGCCACATTGTTTTATAAGTCCATTGAAACGATGACAAAGTTAGAAACTTTTTTTTATTGACGCAAGTAAAAACGCAAAAATCCGGCAAACCACACAGGATTTGCCGGATTCTTCGATGTCTTATTATGACCTGTCTGTCGTTCAGCGGCCCGATTCCTTGATTTTGCCAAGGATATAGTTGTTATATTCGTTGGCTTTAAGGAGATCTTCAACTGTCATGTGCATGCGATAGCGCCAATAATGGCGTGAATTTGCCGGAACGTTGATCTGCTCTTCGAGAGGATTCTCGCGGCGCAGGTTGCCGTCGATAGACAGCCAGTCCTGAAGCGGCAGGATACACAGCATAGACGGTGATTTAAGATGCTGCTCGACAATCTGGTCGCACACCCACGGCTCGGCATAGTAAGGAGCGCGTCCACGATCATGCAGCACATTGTTGAAGAATCGCTGAGAAACGGCGCGATCTTCTTCCCACCATTGACGTATACCACCCATGTCATGTGTCGAGGTGGTGCAGACGCTGTAATATGGATAGCTCATGGTGTCGCCGAATTCGGTATTTGGGTCTTTGGGCATACGCTGTATCTCGAGCGATAATATCTCAAGCTCGCGCATGACTGCCGGAACACATGCCGGAATCATGCCGAGGTCTTCGGCGCAGACGAGCATATCGGTCGAATCGATCAGAGGCGGCAGTTTCCACATGGCCTTACCATACCAGAAATCGTTATGGCGGCGGTAGAAGAAGTCGTTGTAGAGTCTGTCGAAACACCAGCGCTCATAGTCGTTCAGAGCCTTATATGCATAATTGAACTGAGCCGAGATGCGCGGATGATATTTGCCTTTCTCATAAGGATCTTCGATGAAAAGCACATTCTCGACGAGGCCAAGCAGGCCGTTGCAGAGACGTGTGTTCTTCTCGTCTTTTTCCTGAGTGGCAAAATAGTCGGCGATCTTGCGCTGAGTGTCAAACTCGGGTTTAAGGCGATATCGCCCGTCGCCCATACGCACGAGGAAACGGCGACGGGCTTCGTCTGTATGGTCTGCAAAATACTCTTTGATAAACCAGTCCGCTATGTATGGTCTAACATGGTTCTCGGGGTTGAGCCAGAAATCGTAGCTGTTTCTGAGTTCGTCCGAGGTAAACGGCAATGCGGGATTGAAGATGCCGAGAAGGCCGTGAATGGCATCCAGCGGTATCTGCCATATGCGGAAGAAACCGAGGACATGGTCAATGCGGTAGGCATCGAAATATTCAGCCATTTTTCTGAAGCGGGCTTTCCACCATGCAAAGCCGTCACGAGACATCTCTTCCCAATTATATGTAGGCAAGCCCCAGTTCTGACCGAGTACAGAGAAGTCATCCGGCGGAGCACCCGCCTGACCGTCCATGTTAAACAGACGTGGATTGGTCCATGCGTCAGCACTGGTACGGGAGATCCCGATGGGTATATCGCCTTTGATGGCTACACCTTTGGAATTGGCGTAATCACGTACTTCGTGAAGCTGTTTGTCGAGATAATACTGTATATAGCAGACGAAATCGATCTCCTGACGATTTTCTTTAACAAAAGCCGCCACTTTTTTAGCATCATAGACGGCATAAGTCTCCCATGTCGAGAAATCGGCCGTTTTGTAACGGTCACGCAGGACACAGAAAGCGGCATAAGGGATCAACCAGTCGCTGTTTTGCGAAATGAAGTTTTTGTATTCTTTAGATTGGAGCACCTTAGTTCCTTCCTGGGCAAAAATCTCTCGGACGTATTCTGTCTTGCCGGCATTGACGCGCTCATAATCGACTTCACGCAGATCGTTGAGTTCACGTGCGAGTTTCTCGAAATATTTGCGTCGTCCGGCATCCTTGAGTTTTCCAAGAGCTTCGACTCTAAGATACATCGGATGCAGCGCGAATATCGAGTTAGCGTTATAGGGGTATGAGTCGGTCCATGTTCCTGTCATAGTGGTGTCATTGACAGGCAGAATCTGAATCATCTTCTGGCCCGTCATGGCAGCCCAGTCGACCATCTTCATTATATCGTAGAAATCACCGACTCCGAAATCTTCTTCAGAGCGTATGGAGAAAACGGGGATGGCGACACCGGCGCCTTTCCACGGAGCCATCATGTTGATGAATCTCATACCTGAGATGACTGTAACTTCAGATTTGTCCGTTTCGACGTCGAAACGGCGATTTTCGCCACCCTCCCAACTTACGACATCGCCGGTAGCGGCATCGACCATGAGAAATTTGAATTCCGTTTCAGGAACAATGTCATCGGCCGGAATATCGACGGTCCATACGGGAAATGTGCTGTCGCTCATCTTCAATGCTTTTGCCGGATTCCACCGGCCCAGCGACTCCGAACTGCCCGATACCGCCACGTACCATCCGGGATCTACCATTGGCGCACTTACCGACAGTGTGATATAATTGTTCTTGGGAAAGACGCGTGGCTGACGTTTATCACGACGACAGATGCAATCGGTGAATGCCGACGCATAATATGGTTTGTCCCAGGGCTGATCCTGCCAACGATCATAAAGGCGGTAAGTACGCGCTTTGCCTCCGCAAACAAAAGGATGAGGGGCTCCCCACTCTCTTTTAATGCGTCCGTCTTCGGCGATGACGACATAGCGGTAGTCGAAGTCTTTTGTCGTATCAGGCAACTCGACTGTAACCGACCACGCCGTATCACCCTCGACAGTCATCCTGACCGCTTTTTTCTCGTCGCCGGCACCAAGAGCGGCGACATCGCCGACTATATATACCGACTCGCCCCAATTGGTATGATAATCAATATTAAATGTTATTTTCATTTAATTTTATGTTTTTATAAGTTTCACAAATTCGCATCTTTGGCCTTGTCAGACCCAAACTTCAATAACGAAGCTAATTTAGTGAGAATTTGCGAACCAATAACATTTTTATAAAAATTTAGCAAATCAGCCACACTTTGACGTGCCGCAAGTGGTACAAATGAGACACCCTTCCTGATATATCAGTGTCTCGTTGCCACAATTGGGGCAACGTTGACCGTTTGCTTTTGTGCCGTTAGGAAGATATTTCTTCAAAGCACGTTCGACACCCATCTTCCATGTATTGATAGACTGCGAATCGAGTTCGAGGCCTCCGACAAGTTTAAGCACCTGGTCAATAGGCATTCCATATCTCAAGACGCCTGAGATAAGTTTGGCATAGTTCCAATACTCGGGGTTGAATTTGTCTGACAGACCCTCTATTGTCGTTTTATATCCGCGCTTATTTATAAACTGGAAGTCGTAGCGTTTGTTGCCTTTCTCGTCTACAGCTTTGATAATTTTGCCGTGAGTAACCGATTTGGGGCAGAAAATGCCATCGTCGTCATCAGCCAGACCGGTAAAGATTTCATAAGGTGCACCGTCTATAAGGCCGACAAAAGCAATCCATTTCTCTTTATTGTTCTGGAAGCGGACAACATCAGCCTCAAGTTCGATAGGACGTTTGACAACATGGGGCTTGACCTCGGCGACTTCCGGTTTCTTTTCTATTGCCACGAGCACACCCGAGCGTGAACCGTCGCGATAAACGGTACAGCCTTTACATCCTGCCTTCCATGCACTGACATATAGTTTATTGACAAGCTCCTCGCTGACATCGGCGGGCAGGTTGATGGTAACAGAGATTGAATGGTCGACCCATTTCTGGATACGGCCCTGCATATTGACTTTCTCGAGCCAGTCAATGTCGTTTGATGTCGCGCCGGCATAAGGCGACTTTGCCACAAGCTCGTCAAGCTGTTCCTGGGTGTAATCGTCTTTGACATCGATACCGTTGACTTTCATCCATTCGATGAATTTGGGATGATAGACGATATATTCCTCAAAAGCATCACCTGTCTCGTCGACATAGTCGATTCTCACCTCGGCATCATTAGGATTGACCTTGCGGCGACGCTTATATACGGGAAGGAATACCGGCTCTATGCCCGAGGTTGTACGGGTCATGAGACTTGTCGTGCCTGTAGGCGCGATTGTGAGACAGGCTATATTACGGCGGCCATAGTGCGTCATCATTTCATAAAGCCCGGGGTCGGCTTCGCGCAGACGGTTGATATAAGGATTGTCCTTTTCACGTTCGGTATCATAGATTTCGAAAGCTCCGCGCTCTTTGGCGAGTTCGACCGACGAACGGTAGGCCGCCAGAGCAAGAGCCTTGTGGACCGACTCAGAGAAATCAGTGGCCGCAACAGTGCCGTATTTATATCCCATGGCAGCGAGCATATCGCCTTCAGCTGTCGTGCCAACGCCCGTACGGCGTCCTTTGAGTGTCTTGGCCTTTATCTTCAACCAGAGATTGCGTTCTGAGCTCTTCACTTCATCTGTCTCGGGATCGGCATCGATTTTCTCAAGAATAAGATCGATTTTTTCCATCTCGAGGTCTATAATATCGTCCATTATCCGCTGAGCTTTGGCTATATGCTCTCTGAAGAGGTCAAAATCGAAGTAGGCCTCGGGAGTAAACGGATTTACCACATAGGAGTAAAGATTGACTGCAAGCAGACGACAACTGTCATAAGGACACAGCGGTATCTCGCCACATGGGTTTGTCGAAATCGTCCTGAAACCGAGATCGGCGTAACAGTCGGGCACTGACTCGCGTGCGATTGTATCCCAAAAAAGGACTCCCGGCTCGGCCGACTTCCATGCATTATGTATGATTTTATTCCATATTGCCGTGGCATCGACCTCTTTCTTTATCATCGGCTCCGCACTATCAACGGGATACTGCTGCTGATAAGGAACGCCTTCGGTAGCACATCTCATAAAATCGTCGTCGATTCTGACCGAGACGTTGGCGCCGGTGACCTTGCCCTCGGTCATTTTGGCATCGATAAAAGCCTCGGCATCGGGATGTTTTATATTGACGGTCAGCATCAGAGCACCACGGCGGCCATCCTGGGCCACCTCACGTGTGGAGTTGGAATATCGTTCCATAAACGGCACAAGGCCTGTAGAGGTAAGAGCCGAGTTTTTTACGGGCGTGCCTTTTGGACGTATGTGCGAAAGATCGTGACCCACGCCGCCTCGACGTTTCATAAGCTGCACCTGTTCTTCATCGATGCGTATTACACCGCCGTATGAGTCGGGAGCACCGTCAAGCCCGATAACAAAACAGTTTGAAAGCGAACCCACCTGATAGCTGTTGCCTATTCCCGACATCGGACTGCCCTGAGGCACAATATATTTGAAATCTTTTAAAAGACCGAACACTTCATCTTGAGACATCGGAGACGGATATTTGGTCTCGATGCGCGAAATTTCAGAAGCGAGACGCATGTGCATGTCATCGGGCGTCATCTCATAAATATTTCCAAACGAGTCTTTAAGGGCATATTTACTGACCCAGACTCTCGCAGCCAGTTCATCACCGCCGAAATAGTCGAGCGAGGCCTTATAAGCCTCATCATAACTGTAAGTTTTGTTTTCCACGATAGCGCGTGTTAATAATTCGTTTATCGAAAATATAATTATTATTTGTGTATTATTTATGCAAAGCGACCCGACAAAAAAGCATTAATGCCAAGACACGTTGCAAAGTTGTAAAATTAATCTGAACCCGCCAAATTTTACAGCAATATAAAATCAAATTGTCGATAAGTTTTCCAAAAAATTTCACAAACATCACATTTTCAAACAATTAAAATTCAAGCCACATCAAATTGTTTTCCAAAACGATTTTCGCCGAATAAACAAAATGTTGAAAACTTTTTTATAATCATCTATCACACAAAGGCGAAAAATCATTACATTCGCGACATAAAAACATCAGCTCATGAAAGAAAAAGAATTTTTCACCACACGGCGCACGGTCAGAAGTTACACAGACCGTCGCATCAGCGACAGTTTGCTGAGCGAAATGCTCGAAGCGGCAAGCCATGCCCCTACAACCGGCAATATGCAACTTTACAGCGTCATTGTCACCCGTGACAATGACAAGAAAAAAATCCTTGCACCCTGCCATTTCAATCAGCCGTCGGTCATGTCGGCCGATGTCGTACTGACATTCTGCGCCGACTTCAACCGTTTTGTGAAATGGTGTGAATGCCGCAATGCAACACCGGGCTATGACAACTTCCAGTCATTCATGACAGCTGTGCTTGATACCACCATTTTCGCCCAGCAGTTTGTCACCATAGCCGAAATGAACGGTATAGGCTGCTGTTACCTCGGCACAACGACATACAACGCACCTCAGATAGCCGAAACGCTCGGTTTGCCTGACAGAGTCGTGCCGGTGACAACGCTCACCGCAGGCTATCCCGCATCGATGCCGGAGATAAGCGACCGCCTTGCCGCTGACGCCTTTATACACAATGAGCGGTATAATGACTACACACCCACGCGCATCGACAACATTTATGCCGCAAAAGAGGCTCGCGAGGATTCCGGTCGTTTTATAGCCGAAAACAATAAAGAAACACTCGCTCAAGTGTTTACCGACATACGCTATCCGAAGGCAAACAACGAACACTTCTCTGAGGTCTACAGAGAGTTTATCGAAAGTAAAAAATTCAAGATTTAAAACCGAGCGGTCTTACGCCTCCATGAGCGAGGCTTCGATCGACGACACATCGTCGCGCAACTGCTTCTCAAGCGAAAGACGCTCCTCGATGCTGTTGCAGGCATAGATAACCGTCGCATGAGTGCGGTCGATGCGTGCGCCTATGGCTTTGAGCGACATGTTTGTCAGTTTTTTGGCGAGATACATTATCATCTGGCGTGCGTCAGAAATCTCACGCTTACGCGATTTGGTGAAAAGCATATCGGGCTTGATGCCATAGTATGAACTTACATGTTCGGCAATCAACTCGAAGTTGACCTGCCTGCGGCTGATTTTCACATAATTCGAGAGAACATTCTTTGCCAGATCGACATCGACCTCACAGTTGTTGACGGTTGCGTGTCCGATCAGCGAGACCACTATACCTTCAAGCTCTCGTATACTGTCAGTGATATTGGCCGCAATCAGATCTATGACATCGCCCGAGAGCGACAGGCCGTCCTGCTCTGATTTCTGAATCAATACCTCGCGACGCAACACCGAGTCGGGACGGCCAAGCTCGACAGACATACCCCACTTGAAACGAGACAGCAGACGGGCTTCAAAACCTTCCATGTCAGAGGGTGCACAATCACTTGAAAGAATGATCTGTTTATTATTCTGATGCAGATGATTAAAGATATGGAAGAAAGTGTTCTGCGTGGCCGGCTTGCCGTTGAGATCCTGTATATCGTCAATTATCAGAGTGTCTATACTCTGGTAGAAATAAAAGAAGTTGTTGATCTCACCTTTGAGACGCGCAGCCGTAAACTGGCTCTCGAACAAACGGGCCGTGACATAGAGCACTCTCGCAGCCGGGTTCTGCTCCTTGATTCTGATGCCGATAGCCTGGATAAGATGCGTCTTGCCCACACCTGTCGGACCAAAGACGAAAAGTGGATTAAAAGTCTTGCATTTGGGGTCCATGGCGATCGACTCACCTATCGATTGTGCTATCTTATTGCTCTCGCTGACGCAATAGTTCTCAAAAGTGTAACGGGGATTGAGTTGCGGATCGATGGGCTGAAGGTCAATGGGCTTGAACGGATTGGCCGGCATGGCGTTCTTTGACTGAGCCATGATAGCTGACGACGGAGCGTTTGCGCGCACACTGACAACGGTGTCGGGCTGACTCTGAACCTGACGATATTTATATATGAGTTTATATCCGTCGCCATAGACCTTGCGGATTGCAGCGCCAAGAACCGATAAGTAGCGCTCTTCAATAATGTCTGCGACATAAGACGACTGGAGCATCAGATAAATATTATTATCACTGACACTTGCCGTTATCGGACTGAACCACGCGTCGTATTGCGCAGCCGGAATATTATCCTTTATAAAAAGGAGGCACTCCCGCCATTTGTCGTTATTGACATTTTCCATTACCATATAGGTATCGATTGTTGTTTATCGGTTACTTTGCGAAAACAAATTTCACAATTTTTTTTCTAAAAAAATAGCTCTAAAATATTTGCCTTTTTTAATTATTTGATAACAACATAGTCATCAACCGATTATAATCGCATTATCGCAAACATCTTTAATGGGAATTTTTTATCAGCGTAAACACGTATGAAACAGCTGTTTGCAAATAATATTTTATGTTCCACAATAACGGCCCCGAATAACTTCGAGGCCGTGAAACATTGTCAACCGCTATGTTTTAACAATTGAAAACCGGTAAAGCCGTCGAAACGCTTATTTGAAATGATTCCAAACAAGCATTCGAAGCGTTTTTCAAAGCAGCTTTATGCTTATATACCGTTTGGGGTTTTCTTTTATATCTTTCAGAAGAGCATCGAGAGCCTTGACCGTCTCATTGAGATTGTCATAGAGAGCCGGATCATTGGTCAACTTGCCGACAGTCGAATCTGAGTTGTTGAGTTGTTCGGAAAGTTGACGCAGATTGGCTGTCACAACTGCGAGGTCTGCAGTGAGCGAATCAATCGGCAACTCTTTCAGCCGAGATGAAAGTTCGGCAAAATCGCCCGACATCGAAGCCACATTGCCCGCGATTGTCTTGACGTCGGCCATGATGGGTTGTATCGATGCCATCGCAGTAGCAAGACGCGCTGTCGTTTTCTCAAGATTGGCCGTGATGGCGTCGAGACGTTTGACTGATGTCATGACCGCCTGATCGCTGACAATCTTGTTTATATTGGTTAGAAGTGTGTCTATTTTGGGCATTACCGATTCGACCGATGGCATCAGTTTGTTATTTACACTTTCCATCAGACCCGAAGCATTTTCAGCCACAAGTTCAGAACCGACTTTTAGAAAATCGTGATTGTTTGCCATATCAAGCACGATAGAGGCTGTGCCGAGAAGATCTGATGTAAGCACGGCTTTTGTCCCGGCGGGCACTTTAAGAGATTTGTCAAGCGCTATTTCGACCATAACATGACCGGGGTTATCATACTGATACTCAATTTCTCTTACCTGACCGATCTTATATCCGTTGACAGTCACCGGCGCCGATATAGCAAGACCTTCGACGTTGGTGTAGACGGCGGTGTAATAATTTGCCGCCTTAAACATATTGATGCCTTTCAGATAGTTGACCCCGAAGAAGAGAATGGCCAGAGCCACCAAGACTATAAGTCCGATCAATAATTCTTTGCGTAAAAGTTTGTTCATTTTTATATTTCGTTTGTTTATTTTATTCGTTTGCCGTTGCGCGTCTTTATTATAAACGCTTTAGGATAGCGTTTCTTGATTTTAGCAAGATATTTCTTTGCATCCTCGCGAGAATCAAACTGGCCGCAATAATAATTATAGTATTTTCCTTCACGATAATAAGCCGTTCGTTCAAGACCTTTGAGATCGGGCGCATTCTTTTTAAGAGCATGCTTGACCGCAAGCACCTGAACGCTGTATTTCACCCCGCCGTCATTAGAGCGAGCCTTACTCTTCGACGACTCGTTTTTTTTCTCTTTGACAGGCGTCAGGCCTTTTGTAACTATCGAACCGGGGCCGTGGTCTCCATCTTTATATTGTGAATAATATTCACCAAAGGCATTAAAAAGAGCCTCGGCACACGACTGACGCCCCTCGGCGGAGTCCAAGAAACGCTCTGCTTCGGGATTGCATATAAAATCGAGTTCGACAAGCACCGAGGGCATCGACGTGGCCCAAAGCACCCAAAAGCCTGCCTGCCGTACCTCTTTGTCGGCACGGCCGGCATCGCTTACAAGATGATGCTGCATTTTCTCGGCAAGCGTCAGACTGAGATTTATATGCTGGTTCTGATTGAGTTCAAAGATAATATATGATTCCGACGAATTGGGGTCAAAGCCCTGATAAGTCTCCGAGTAGTCGTCTTCAAGCTCCATGACGCTGTTTTCACGCATCGCGACACCGAGATTGCTGTCTGACCGATGTAGACCGAGGGTGTAGACCGACGCTCCATGAATCGATGCACGGTTGCGGTTGCGCTTGTCAAGCGAATTGACGTGTATCGACACGAATACATCGCCACCGGCACGATTGGCGACATCAGCGCGGTCCTGCAATGTAAGATAGCGGTCATCGTCGCGGGTAAAGACAGTTTTAACTTCAGGGAGCGAATCGCCGACCATCTTGCCGAATCGTTTGGCCACGTCAAGCACAATAGTCTTTTCATTGGTGAGTCTCCCGATACATCCATAATCTTTGCCTCCGTGCCCGGGATCGAGTACCAGCACAAATCTGCCTGCATCTGCGGCATCACAAAACAGATGTGACAAAACAGAAAGCACGATAAACAGGCTAAGCCTATGAATCCGTATGACGATACTTTTGTCCATATAAGCGCAAAATTAACAAATCTTCGCCGATAAGCACAGTTATTGGCACTTTTTTACTTCGTAAAAACCGCGACATGCGACAAATCGGATACTTTTTTAGGAAAAACGTCAAATTTTGAGATAGCAATATATATTTTTCGCTCTCCTGAACGTTATGACTGTATAAATGAAATGCCACTCACATGAAACGCAGACTCCATATGCCTGTTATAATTACAGTCATGTTACTCGCAGCAATATCCGGCTCATGCACACACAAAAAAACAGAGACCGCCGATGTAGCGCCGCTATATATTGTTTTTTATAAACTGCTGCAAGGTAACGATAGCTGTCAAATATGCGAAAAACGCAGCAAATACGACAATGAAATTAAAGCGTTTATCGAAGTTGTTAACAACGGCAGGGTTGACAGTTTCACTATAGATTCATGGCCGGAATCAGACGTCGTCAGAGTATTTTCACCTGACGTAATGAAAGTATTCCCCACCCCGGCCATCATAGGCGAGACCGTGGCATATATGTCGGATGCCGCACAGCGCAACAGACTTGACATTACGGATTACAAATATGCCGCCGTCGTCTGGGGGCTGAATAAAAGCATAATATTCAACGACAATGTCGCCATGATAGCGCTCAACCATTATCTCGGCGCAGATTATCCCGGGTATACAGGCATACCCGATTATCGCCGTGCCCGAAAAACGGCCGAAATGCTTCCCTACGACTTGACAGAAGCTGTAATCGCCACTCAATTTCCTTATGTCAGAACCAACGGATCTACGGCTCTGAGCCGTATATTATACGAAGGCGCGCTCACCGAAGCAAAACTGAGACTGACACCCGACGCTACCGAAGCCCGCGCTCTCGGTTACGACGACGAAGCCTACAGCTACCTGACCGAACACGAGGCCGAAATATGGAAAACTCTCGCCACACGCAACATACTGTATGACATCAACGAGATGACGGCTTCACGTCTCGTCGACGAGCTCCCGGCAACCAACATCATATCACAGAACACACCGGGCCAGGCCGGTCGGTTTATCGGACACCGCATAGTAGCTTCCTATCTATTGCACCACCCCGAAACGACATTACAGCATATTCTTTCGCCCGATTTCTACAACAGCCACGAAACTCTTGTTGCCTCAGACTATTCGCCCAAATAAGTCAATACAAAGAGATATGGCTAAACATTGTTGTCTTTTTCAACGTTTTAGTCTAAAACCGATACAACAATGAAAAAGACATTTTTGATAGCAGCACTGTTTTTGGGCTTGTTGATCGTATCGGCCGCATTCAACAAAACTGAACGCAATACCGCGATAGGCAAAGACGCCCCCGAGATCACCATAAGCACCGCCGGCGACACAATAGACCTCAACAGTCTAAAAGGCAAATATGTATTAATATCGTTTTGGGCATCAGACGACGCATGCTCGAGAGCAGCGGCAAATAATTATACAGCCTGGACCAACCGTCATAAAAATACAAACCTCAGCTATGTAGGCATAAACTTCGATGATTCGAAAACTTTGTTTAACGAAATCGTACGACTCGACGGACTAAACCCGGTCCAACAGCATAATGTCAGCGGCGACGACGCCAAAGATCTCGAAATGAAATATCATCTCGACGACGGCTATGGATCACTTCTCATCGACCCTGAAGGCAAAATAATAGCTCATAACCCCACTGACACCGAGCTCGGTCAACTCGTCGCCAAATCAACACCCGACTAACGGGGCAAACTCATCAGGCCATGCTCTCGGGATGTCCGCTTGTCGAGGCATAATCCTTGTCAAGACCGGCTTTGATCTGCTCGCGGCGCTGCACGACATCTTCAGGTTTCATCTTGATCTTGACATGATCGAACCCTTTGCCATAAACGCCATTGACATTGGCCTGCGTTATAAAAGCATTTTCGTCGATAGACTTGATGATGCGGAAGATTGTCACAGATTCGATTTTGCGGCACATGACGAGCAAAACTTTTACATCCTGTTTACTGTACCATCCTGTGGCATTGATGACTGTACAACCGCGATTGGCCTCGTTGTTGATTGCTGTCGCTATCTCGCGCCAGAAAGGTGAGAATATCGTAAACTGCACGGCCTGCCGGTTGGTGTTGATGACCATATCGGCCACCTGCGACACAAGGAAAAGGACAATAAAGCCGTAGACGATCTTATCTACCTGATGGAATATAAGATATGACGATGAAATAATAAAGACATCGGTATACAGCATCATGCGGCCGATACTGACGTTTGAATGCTTCGACACCATAGCGGCCACAATATCCGTGCCACCGCTACTGCCGTTATGGATAAACGTAAGACCGATGCCGAAGCCACACATCGAACCGCCGATAACAATATTCATAAACGGCTCGCTCGTGAAACCGTCGGCAAAAAGCGGCTGAAAAATGCCGACCCACACCGACAGCATCGTCGCGCCATAAAGCGTACCGATGACAAACTGTTTGCCCACGACCTTATATGCAATGGCAAGAAGTATAAGATTCAGAGCATATTGCGTGATGGCAACCTGTATACCCGTGGTAAAATACACCAGCGAACCTACAC
The DNA here is from genome assembly GCA_910576935.1 of uncultured Muribaculaceae bacterium. Classification (GTDB taxonomy): domain Bacteria; phylum Bacteroidota; class Bacteroidia; order Bacteroidales; family Muribaculaceae; genus CAG-873. Next base: position 6,037 of record CAJTKG010000031.1, on the reverse strand, counting down.
CTGCAAGGCCGCCGATCACGACCTTCTCGGGCAGGATAAACGCCGAAAAGCCAAAGGCATAGATAGCCATACCGAGCGTAATAAAGAAGTAGTCTTTCGACGTACGCCAAAGTTTGTTTTTTTCTATCGGAGACATTTATAATTAATTTTTCTGCAAAGATAGTATGTTTGCAGAATTTCTCTCACTATGCGCCGTTTTTTTTTGAAGCGCCCGATGTTTTATACTACGACAGACGTATATTCAACGATTTTGTCGTATTTTTGCATGATATTTCACTCGATCATGACACGTTCTTACAAGATATACATATTGATATTATTATTTCCGGTTCTTTTGTGGTCGTGCGGCAGCAGAAAACATGCCGGCGACAAAACCGCTCTCGCCGTCAGCCTCGCTCCCGAAAGCCGGCTTCTCGAAGCTCTCGCCGGAGACAGTTATGAAATAATCACCGTGCTTGAGAACGGCGCAAATCCCGAGTTGTTCGAGATTCCGATGGCACGCCGCGTCGCAGTCGACCGCTGCCGCATATACTTCAAAAACGGTGGGCTTCCTTTTGAGAACGCCATACTCGCCACCCTCCCCGACAGCGTCAGAGTCGTCAACCTGTCAGAAGGCATAACACCTATCTTCGGTACCCACGGACATCACCACCATCACGACGGCGAAAGTCACAATGAGCATGAAGACGAAGAATTTGACCCGCATATATGGACATCGGTAAAAAATGCCCGTGTGATGGCATCTAACATGGCTCGGGCCCTGATAGCCCTCGACCCCTCTCAGACCGATGCAGTCAACCGCCGGCTCTCGGCTCTTGACCAACGTCTCGACTCGATCGACCGATCCATAGCTGCTCGCCTCGACAGCGCCGGCTCCAATAAGTTTCTCATATGGCATCCGTCGCTGAGCTATTTCGCCCGTGACTACGGGCTGACTCAGATCGCCGTCGGCCAGGAAGCAAAAGAAGTACCTGTCGGCCGCCTCAAAGAAATCATCGACACAGCCACCGCCGACAGCATAACCACATTTTTCTTCCAGAAAGAATACGACTCGCGTCAGGCCGAGACCGTCAGCCGCGAACTCGACATCAAATATGAAACCATCGATCTCCTCAGCCGTGATTGGCTCGAACAACTAAACACCATCACCGATGTCCTCACCCGCTGACACACTTATAAGCATCGCCGACGTGTCAATGCGCCGTGACGACCGGCTCATACTCAACGGCATCAATCTCGATGTAGTCAAAGGCGATTTCATTGCCGTAACCGGCCCGAATGGCGGCGGCAAGACCACTCTGCTAAGAATACTGCTCAAACTCATCAGCCCTACCTCGGGCAGAGTCAGGTATTATATAGACGGCGTCGAGACAACAAGACTGCCTATAGGCTATCTGCCCCAGAAAAACATGATCGACTCTCACTTTCCCATAAGTGTTGGCGACGTGATCGCCTCGGGTCTGATGCAGCGCCGCGGTCTATCGAAAGATGACAAGACAGCCATGATAGACGAAGTGCTCTCGCTTGTCGACATGGAAGATTATTCAAGCCGCCCCATCGGACGCCTGTCAGGCGGCCAGCTACAGCGCACTCTGCTCGCCCGCGCCATAATATCGCGGCCCCATGTCCTTGTGCTTGACGAGCCGCTGAGCTATCTCGACAAACGCTTCGAGCATCACTTCTATGATATACTCGAGAGTATGGCACAAAACACAACCATCGTCCTTGTCTCACATGAAATGACCGGCATAGCCCGCATGGCCAACCGCCATTTCATCGTCGACTGCACCCTCAGCCAATGCTCGGCCCATCATCATTACATAGAAGACGACTGCGGATGCAAACTCAATGACCGCAAGCGATGACAATTGCCAAAAATTTGCATAAATAAAAATTTAACCGTAAATTTGCCGCGTCAAAGGCAATGAGCCTACATTCGGGGCGTAGCGCAGTCCGGTAGCGCACCTGGTTTGGGACCAGGTGGTCGCAGGTTCGAATCCTGTCACCCCGACAGCATCCTAAAATGCTCTAAAACAGAACTAATCTCTGTTTTAGAGCATTTTTATTTCCTGACTTTACATTCCGGCATATCTGACGAACAATAATTTGTCACAGATTGTATAGAGTATAAATGTAATATTCATCATTATGCTCACCCCGCTTCTAATCACCCGTACGGTCGAAGACTCTGACCGGGCTCTGCTGGCAACAAGTCAGCTGACAGGCGAAGCAGCCGAAAGCACATATGCCTTAGCGTCGCTCGTCATGAAAATTGTCGACTGGATATTGGACATCTTCGGCCTCGGACACAACGAGACTCTCGTCACATGGCTATATGCCATAGTCGTGCTTGCGCTTTCGATGGTCATAGGCTATGTTGCCAAGTGGATCATTATCGCCATAGTCGAACGCATCGGACGGCACACCCGCAACGACCTCTTCGGCTATATGACCGGAGCACGTTTCTTCACCAAGTTCAGCCGCATAATACCGGCGCTGACTTTTCTCATTCTGATACAGTTCACCCTGCAGACCCACACATCTATTGCTCGGCTGTTCACAAAAATCACCCTTTTTTATGTCATCTATGTAGTCACAATCGCCATCAATTCGCTTATACATGCCGTCTGGATGCATATCGATTCGCGCGAAAACAAGAAACGTCTGCCTCTCAACGGCCTCGTACAGTTGATAAAAGGCATAGTATGGATCATAGCAGTCATTATAAGCATAGCAATGTTGATCGACAAGTCGCCCGGCGCTCTTCTTGCCGGCCTCGGCGCTTTCGCCACGGTGCTGATGCTGATTTTCAAAGACAGTATACTGGGACTTGTGGCAGGCGTCCAATTATCGGAAAACGACAGCCTCCACGTAGGCGACTGGATCAAGGTCGACGGCACGGATGCCAACGGTCGGGTAACTGAAGTGTCACTGACTACCATAAAAGTGCTTAACTGGGATAAGACCACAACGTCGTTGCCGCCTTACAGTCTTATCAGTGGCAGCTTCACCAATTACAGGTCGATGCAGGAAAGCAACACCCGACGCATCAGGCGCTCATATATGATCGATGCCGACAGCGTCGTGCCATTGACGCCACAGATGCTCGACGAGATGCGGCAGATCGATTTCATGGACGAATATATCACTAAGAAACTCGCCCAGAAAGCCGCCGGCAAGGTCGAAGACGTCGACAATTCCGAAGGGCTCGTCGACGGAACTATCGACACGAATCTCGGGCTCTTCAGGGCTTATGTGGCCATGTGGCTCAAGGCCAATAGTCATATCGACCATAACAGCGATTGCTTTGTATCGACGCTGCAACAGACGTCTGCGGGGATACCGTTTCAGATCTACTGTTTCACAAACACCTCCAAATGGTTTTCTTACGAAGCGATACAGGATACTGTCATGGAACACGTGGCCGCAATGCTCTCAAGGTTCAAGCTATATACATTCGAGAATCCTTCGGGTCGCGACACCATTGTCGACGGATATCTCAGTCCAGGGAAACCGATGGACAATGTTCTCGGCATACCTCGCCCGTTTTTTATCGACAACGTCACGTCCACTCAGGACAAAAACATCAAAACCGGTGACAATTCAGCAAAATAAACTCTGATTATTGTATTATTAGGCGGCAATTACTACCTTTGTGGTATGAGAGTGATTGCCGCTTTTATATTTTATATATTGATGTCTTCGCCGGCGGCATCGGCTGCCAAGTTCGTCGAGCGCGAGGTAACCGTTCTGAACAATCGCGACGGTGTGGCCCTCGCCGGCACGCTGACCGCACCCGACGGCTGCAACCCTCGCGCGGCTATAGTCCTTGCGAGCGGAAGCGGTGCTCAGAACCGCGATGAAGAAATTCTCGGACACCGCCCGTTCAAAGTACTTGCCGATTATCTGTCAGGTCGTGGCTATGCTGTGCTTCGCCTCGACGACCGCGGAGTCGGAGGCAGCGGCGGCGACTCATCGGAATCTACCACCGACGATTTGTCGCGTGACTTATCGGCGGCAATAGCTATGCTTGATTCAATCTATGGCGATGTGCCTAAAGGTGTCATCGGCCACTCCGAGGGCGGTGTGACTGCCGTCAAGTGTGCTAATGCCGACAGCCTGTGTCGCTTTATCGTGACACTTGCGGCCCCAGCGTGGAGCGGCGACTCTATCGTTATGTCTCAGACACGCGCCATAGCTGTAGCCATGACAGGCCGGTGGGATGAGGAGGCCACGCAGCGGCGTCTGCTCGATATCGTCAAGTCGCCGGCATCAGATTTCATTGCTAAGACACTGCTGAGAAACGAGCTTAGAACAAAACTCGGCGATGCCGCCAATATGCCGCAGATAGCACAACAGATCGAACAAAGCGTCTCTCTGATGCTCTCGCCGGCATATCGTTCTCTGGTGCGCTGCAATCCCAAAGACGACATGAGCCGCGTAACTGTACCATGGCTCGCCCTCAACGGCAGCCGCGACACCCAGGTGCTTCCCGACAATCTCAAGGCCATAAAAGAGTATAACCCGAAAACCGACACACTTCTCATCGAAGGCCACAACCATCTTTTCCAGCCATGCGTCACCGGCCTCGCAAACGAATACGCCATAATCACGGACGACATCTCGGAGCCGGTCCTCGAAACCATAGCCGAGTGGCTCGACAAGACAACCGGCATCATGAAACAACAGCCATGAACGATAAGACACCGAACAAACGCCATGACCGCGACCTCTATGACTTCATGCTCTATAAGTTCAGGAGCGGCGACCAACGTTTCATAATGGATATATTCGAAAACGACGCTTTTCTCGGCCGGTCTATAAAAAAAGCATATCGCAGCCGCAGCGACGAAAGCGTCTCTTATGAAGAGCTGTTGAGCGAACTATATCTTTATCTTGCCGAAGACAATTGGCGACGCCTCGAAGGTTTCCGCGGAGCATGCGACCTTGTGATTTGGTTGCGCACCATCGCCTCCAACTTTTTCAAGACATACTTCAGAAACAACAACCGACAGATTGAAATCATCACTCTTGACGACAATGCCATAATTGACGCCGATGATAACGGCTCAATATATCCGCCTGTCGAGAAAATGCGCGATATAATATCAGCAATCATCTCACAGTGGAAAAGTTCCAACTATCGCCAAGTCATCGATTGCCGCATACTGCGCGGTCTAAGCGCCGCCGAAACAGCCGAAGCGATGAACGTCGATCGCTCGAAGTCAGACAATTACTTCAGCATCGCCCGCACCAAACTCATTAAAGAAATCTCTACCATCAACCCCGACCGTTATGAAACACGCTGACCAGCCCAAAGATCCGAGCGCCGATATATTCGAGATGGCGTTTGCCCGACGCTTTCTATCAGAAATGGCCGACAGATACAACGATGAAATCGACGCATTCCAAAACAAGAATTATCTGAAAGGTGAATGCTGCGATTTCTACGCCACCGGTCTTGCCGTTCGCCCCTGCGCTGCCCCTGAGGATGAGGCAGATGCAAAAGACAGCAAAATTTAATACAAAAAAGAGCCGAAAATATTTGGCAGGTACGGCAAATATCCTTAACTTTGCAGTGCAAAAAGGCGATTTAGTGTAGTGGCCTAGCACGCCGCCCTCTCACGGCGGAAACCCGGGTTCGAGTCCCGGATTCGCTACACCTCAAGAGCTGTCTCACAGGAGACGGCTCTTTTTTTGTGAAATAGCGGATTTTTTGGCTCAGCGGATTTTCCGGGTTGGCGGGGAAGATGTCGGCTCAGCGGATTTTTTTGGTCTAATAGGACTAATTGGTCAAATTAGACAACTTATAATCAAACCATTAGTGATTGATGCGAGGGTTAAAACGCTCGGTCCATAGCGCCGCGGATTGATTTTTTTGTACCAACGATGTCAATGTGCGTTTGACATCGGTTTGGTCGGTTTAGACGCGCGGGGATGTCTGCCGCAGTAGCTATATCGGAGTGAGTTTGAGGGGGATGAGGATGGGGAGTGGTGTGTAATTGCTTGATTTTGTTGTGTTTTTGGCCGATGGCCG
>CAJTKG010000030.1 GCA_910576935.1 uncultured Muribaculaceae bacterium | reverse complement strand
GTTTCAATGTGCTCTTTTTGTCATCCGGCGTATGACCGAAATCGTCTGCAAAGTTACAACCGATTTTTTCAAACCGCCAAATTTTTCTGACGTTTTTTTTATCGGCCTCCCTTCTGAACTGCCGGATGTCAATCTCCCGGGGCAATCATCCGCTGCCGCTGCAGTGGCTTCCTCCCCGAAAGCGAGTGCAAAGTTATGCCTTTTTTCTTTCCCAACCAAATTTTTTCAACTATTTTTATGTTATAAAACATGATTTTTTCATGGACGTTTTTGACACCACTGATAATCAGATTGTTACATATCATAAAAGATCGGCATTATTTGTTGTTCTTATTAATTGACTTTTCTCAGAGCCTTGACATCTAAACAGTATACATTAATATATATGGGAATGCTGTGTTGAAAACTTATTAGTTAAATTAGTTTGGGCATGAATACGGGTCGGATTATTTTTTGTACTTTTGAATTTCATTTTTCGGCTTCATTCTATGATACCATTTATACATCTACACGTTCATACGCAATATTCGCTTCTTGACGGACAGGCTTCAATATCATCACTTGTCGACAAGGCCATCAACGACGGGATGCCGGCCCTGGCTATTACCGACCACGGCAATATGTTTGGCATCAAAGAGTTTATCAACTATGTCAACAAGGTCAACGGCAAAACCAATGATAAGGTCAAAGAACTTAACACAAAGCTAAAAGAGGCAACGGAGGCCGGAGACAGCGAACAATGCGAGAAATTAACCGCCGATATAGCATCAGCGCAGAAGCGAATACTAAAACCTATTATCGGATGCGAGATGTATGTGGCTGAAAAATCGCTCTATGAGCACATCGACAAAAAAGATACCGGCCGCCATCTTATCGTGCTGGCAAAAAACGAGAAGGGTTATCACAACCTGATAAAGATTGTCTCACAGGCATGGACTGAAGGCTTTTATTCGCATCCGCGTACTGACAAAGAGCAGATCGCGGCACATCGCGAGGGTCTGATAATCTGCTCAGCTTGTCTCGGCGGCGAGATACCGCGTCTGTTAAGACGGGGCGACACAGAGGGCGCCGACCGTGCTGTCAAATGGTGGAAAGATACATTCGGCGACGATTACTATATAGAGCTTCAACGCCACAAGGCGACAAAAGTCAATGCCAACCACAGCACATATGAAGAACAGATGCGTATCGAGAGCCAGCTGATAGGTCTGGCGCGAAAATATGGAATCAAAATTATAGCGAGCAATGACGTACACTTTACAAATGAAGAAGACTCGGAAGCACATGACCGTCTCATATGCCTGGCGACCAACCGTTTGTTGAATGACCCGGAGCGTATGCTCTACACCAAGCAGGAATGGCTGAAGACGCAGGAGGAAATGAATGCCGTGTTCGGCGATCTGCCCGAAGCGCTGAGCAATACCCTCGAGATATGCGACAAGGTGGAAACCTACAGTATCAACCACGCTCCGATCATGCCCACATTCGAGATTCCCAAAGATTTCGGCACGGAAGAAGAATATCGCGCACGCCTGACAGAGAAAGACCTCTTTGACGAGTTCACGCAGGACGAGCACGGCAATGTGGTGCTGTCGGAAGATGAAGCAAAGGCAAAAATCAAGAAACTCGGCGGATATGAGAAACTCTACCGCATCAAATTCGAGGCCGATTATCTAAAGAAACTGGCCTATGACGGAGCGGCGCGCCGCTACGGCACACCGCTGAGCGACGATCTTGTCGAACGCCTGACGTTTGAGCTGCATATTATGAAGACTATGGGTTTCCCGGGATACTTTCTTATCGTCGAAGACTTTATCCGCGCCGGGCGTGAACAATTGGGCGTCAGTGTCGGCCCGGGGCGTGGCTCGGCGGCCGGTTCGGTCGTGGCCTATTGTCTCGGCATCACTCAGATCGACCCGCTGAAATATGACCTTCTATTCGAACGTTTCCTCAATCCCGACCGTATATCGCTGCCTGATATAGATATCGATTTTGACGATGACGGCCGCGGCGACGTTCTCAACTATGTGACCCACAAATACGGGGCTACCAAAGTAGCGCATATTATCACTTACGGCACGATGGCGGCCAAATCGGCCATCAAAGATGTGGCACGGGTCATAAACCTGCCGCTTTCGGAGAGCAACCGACTGGCAAAGCTTGTACCGGCTCGCATGCCCGTCGTCAACGGCAAGGAGCTGAAGCCCACGCTAAAAAATTGCTATGAGTATGTGACCGAATTCAAGCCCGAGCTGTCGAGCAGCAACGAACTTGTATCTGACACTCTCAAATATGCCGGTCAGCTCGAAGGCAACGTCAGAAACACCGGCGTGCATGCCTGTGGCGTCATAATCTGCCGCGACGATATCACCGACTGGGTGCCAGTCAGCACGGCTACCGATAAAAAAGAGGGTAAACTGCTTGTGACCCAATATGAAGGGAGTGTCATCGAAGAAACGGGCCTTATCAAAATGGACTTTCTCGGTCTGAAGACGCTCTCGATACTCAAGGAAGCCGTGGCCAATATCAAACGCACACGCGGCATCGACCTCGACATAGACAGTGTGCCTGTCGACGACAAGAAAACATACGAATTATACTGTGCAGGACGCACGATCGGCACATTCCAGTTCGAGTCAACAGGCATGCAAAAGTATCTGCGCGAACTGCAACCGTCGACATTTGAAGATCTCATAGCGATGAACGCACTCTATCGTCCCGGGCCTATGGACTATATTCCGGCATTCATAGCGCGAAAGCACGGTCAGGAGCCTATCGTCTACGATATACCGGAGATGGAAAAGTATCTTAAGGATACATATGGCGTCACCGTCTACCAGGAGCAAGTGATGCTACTGTCGCGTATGCTTGCCAACTTCACCCGCGGCCAGAGCGATACATTACGCAAGGCCATGGGTAAGAAGATGATAAGCAAAATGATGGAGCTTAAGTCGCTGTTCCTCTCCGGCGGGCAGGCCAACGGCCACAAGCCGGAGGTGCTTGAAAAGATATGGGCCGACTGGGAAAAGTTTGCTTCTTATGCCTTCAACAAGAGTCATGCCACATGCTACAGCTGGGTCGCGTTCCAGACCGCATATCTCAAAGCCAACTACCCGTCTGAATACATGGCTGCAGTACTGAGCCGAAATCTTTCGGACATCACCAAGCTGACGATCTATATGGACGAATGTAAGGCGATGGGCATAACGGTCAAAGGCCCGGACGTCAACGAATCGTTCGCTACATTCGGTGTCAACACGCACGGTGATATACGTTTCGGACTGTCGGCCATCAAAGGCATCGGGGGTAATGTCGTAAGGGATATTCTGGCGGCGCGCGACAACGGCGGCGAATTCAAAGACATCTATGATTTTGTCGAACGTGTGCCTTCGAGCGCCCTCAACCGCCGCACATTCGAAAATCTTGCTCTTGCCGGGGCTTTCGACTGTTTCGACGGCATCAAACGCGAAGACTTTTTTGTCGAGACCCCCCGAGGCGAAACACTATCTGAAATATTGCTGCGCTACGGTGCTAATTTCCAGTCGGCGACCCAAAGCCGCGAGGCGTCTCTCTTCGGTGATATCGAGGAAGAGATAAATCTGAGTTCGCGTCCGCAGATCAAGCCGGCAATGCCATGGGCACAGGTTACTCGCCTCGACAAAGAACGCGAGCTCGTCGGCATGTATCTGTCGGCCCATCCTCTCGACCCTTACTATCTCGAACTAAACTACGGCATGAGCCATACAATCAAGGAGTATGAGGAGATGACGCCTGAAGACGGAGTCGAAATCACTTTCGGCGGCATCATCACAGCCTACGAAAGCCGAGTGCTCCAAAGCGGCACACGCATGGGCAAGTTCCACATCGAAGACTACTCGTCGTCGACCGAAGTCGTCGCCTTCGGCAAACAGTTGCTCGAACTGGCCCAGTTCGGCCAGGAGGGTATAGCGGTCAGCGTCAGGGGGGCTTTCAAGAAGCGCCCCAGCGGCGAAATAAAATTCAACGTCACGTCAATGCAGTTGCTCGACGATATAAAGGGCAAACTTATCAAAGGCATAACCATCAAACTCGCCACTGACAGTCTTAACCCACAGCTGCAAAGCCTTCTGAAAGAGAAATCAGAGAAAAACGAAAACGCCACCGGAGTGCTCAACTTCAGACTCTTCGAGCCAAAACTCAATCGCAGCATCACGGCGACATCAAGCCGCCGTATTGCCATAGACCGCAAGCTTATAGAGTCGCTAAAACAGTTCGACGGCGTAGAATTCAATATAGAACACGTTTAATAATAACCCTAATAAATCAAAAAAACAATGGCATTTAAATTTACAGATGAAAACATTGAAGAAATCATCGCATCGGGCAAACCTGTGATGGTAGATTGTTGGGCTACCTGGTGCGGTCCGTGCGTCGCAATGGCTCCTACGATCGACAAACTGGCTCAAGATTATGAAGGCCGCGCCGTAATCGGCAAATACAATGTCGATGAAGAGGGTGAACTCAGCGGAAAATACCGCATAATGTCGCTGCCGACGATACTCTTCTTCAAAGACGGCAAAAAGGCCGACATCCGTCTGACGGGATCACAGTCATACGAGACTCTGGCTGCCAAAATCGACGAGCTAATCGGCTGATAACCGTCTTCTCAGCTATAAGAAACGCAGAGCATATCAAATATTACGTATATTTGGTATGCTCTCGTTTTATAGCCGATATGTTATAGATGATTTTAGTTGCCGCTAAATCAAAGCGTTAGCTGCGGATACAAGGGCTAAAGCCCTTGCTCCAAGCGACGGACGGAAAGGGTCGATCTCTATGCCTGTAATGTCAGTCGACTTTGTGGAGGTCGTGGCCCATGCGGGCTTTTTTGGTGTGCATGTAGAATTTGTTATAGTCGTTGGGGGCGACTTCGATGGGGACGTTCTCGACGACTTCGAGTCCGTAACCCTCAAGGCCGATGCGCTTGACGGGGTTGTTGGTCATTAGCTTCATTTTTTTGATACCCAAGAGGTTTAGTATCTGCGCGCCAACACCATAATCTCGTTCGTCGGCCTGATGACCGAGGTGTATGTTTGCCTCGACGGTGTCAAGGCCTTGTTCCTGAAGTTTATATGCGCGAATCTTTTCCATGAGACCGATGCCTCGGCCTTCCTGGTTGAGATAAACTATGGCTCCCCTACCCTCGCGCTCTATCATCTTCATGGCTTCGTGGAGCTGCTCGCCGCAATCGCACCGCAAGGAGCCGAAGATGTCACCGGTGGCGCAGGATGAGTGTACTCTCACCAATACCGGTTCTCCGTCGGCTACGTCGCCTTTGATTATGGCGATGTGTTCGAGCCCGTTGTTTTTCTGACGGAACGGTATCAGGCGGAAATGGCCGTATTCTGTGGGCATATCGACTTCGACGCCTTTTTCGACGAGCTGTTCTTTTTCGAGTCGGTAAGCGATAAGGTCTTTTATGGCAACAAGTCTAAGTCCCCATTCATCGGCACGGCGGCGCAACTCGGGAAGACGGGCCATCGTTCCGTCGTCGCTCATGATTTCCATCAGTGCGGCGGCGGGCTGCAGGCCGGCGAGGCGTGCAAGATCGACGGCGGCCTCGGTATGGCCGGCGCGTTTGAGAACGCCCTGGTCCTGTGCGTAGAGCGGATTGATGTGGCCGGGACGGCCGAAAGTGTCGGGCGTTGACAGCGGGTCGGCAAGGGCGCGAATCGTAGCACAGCGGTCTTCGATGCTGACACCGGTGCTGCATCCCTCGAGTTTGTCGACGGTAACGGTAAATGGAGTGCCAAGCATCGATGTGTTGTTTTCAACCTGATGAGGCAATTCAAGGGAAGCGCAACGCGAGATGGTCAGCGGCACGCAAAGTACGCCTCTGGCATTCTTGAGCATGAAATTGACCTGCTCGGGTGTTATTTTTTCGGCTGCGACGATGATGTCGCCTTCGTTTTCACGATCGGCATCGTCAACGACTACCACCATTTTGCCTTCGGCGAAATCCTTTATTGCATCTTCGATGCTGTCAAGCTTTATTTTCTGTTCCATAAATGCTTAATTGTCTTTGCGCGTCAGTCGGTTTCGAGCTTGCGACCTTCTATACGGGCAGCAAGGCCGGCGGTCGTGGCAATAACACCGCTGATGTTACGCGCTGTTATATTAAAGGGATATTTGTTCAAGTAATTAACGACTACGATGTCACGTGAGTTCGACAGGTAGTCGACAAGGTTGTTCAGCATCGGCTTCAAGTCGGCACAAGGATTGTGTCTGAACGGTCTCAATATGGCCGGCGTAGCCTTTACCCGGGTTTCAGCCTCACGGCAGGCCGCATCGAAGGCGGCGAGCATTTCGAGGGCTACAGCTGGATCGACTTCTTCCATCACGACTTCTTTGAGTTCGAGGGTTCGTTGAGGCTGACGGCCACGCAGACGGTTGAAGAAATTACGGTATGCGTCGATGTTGAACACGGCAGAGTCTCCGACGGCCTTGTATGTGAAAAAGACGCCGAGGGGGAGTAGCACGGCCGAACTGAGCCATATGCCCTGCCACACCTCGAGTTTGCCGTCACGGGCCATCTTGTAGCCGGTGTTGTCGATGATATAGTAGATAATAAACAATATCACGGAGATCACAAGCGGTGTGCCGAGGCCGCCTTTCTTTATGATGGCGCCGAGCGGAGCGCCTATAAAGAAGAATATGATGCAGGCGAACGAGAGGGTGAATTTTTTCTGAAGTTCGATGCCGTGACGCCTGAGGTTCTTGGTCTGCTCGCCGAGGACGACGCTGCGATATTCAAATTCCTGACGCTGACGTTTTGCCTGAGCGAGAGCCTGGGTAAGGTATGTCTTGGCATAGCTCGGTGACGGCGAACTGAAGAGCGAGTCGATGTCAAGCGGCTCGGGCATATCGACATTCTCGCGGGGTATGCGTTTGACGTCTCCGTCGACGACAACGCTGCGGTAAGACAGGAGTCCGACATAGGGACGCGCTTTGATCTCGAATGTATATGAGTCTCCGATAGAGTCGACATAGTGTCCGATAGAGTCAATCGAGTGACTGAGCTGGGCGATGTTCTTGCCGACATACTGGTTGCGCATGCCGCTTTCGTCCATGCGGTTGAAATTGGCGTCGAAGGCAAAATATATCTGTTTGTCGCTGAAATTTTCGCGTCGGAATGGCAGATAGCCTTGTGCGGCGACACCGAGGCTGTTGTCGCGCAGGTTCTCAAACATCTCGCCGCTATAGAGATGAAGAAACAGGCGGGTTTTGTCTTCGGTGAAACTCAGTTTGCCCGAGTCAGCCAATATTACACGCGAATTGTCGAGACCACGCGTCACATCATATATGATCATCTCATAGAGCATGCCCGTCTCGGGATTCTTATGGTCGACGTAAAGATTCATGTTGGGAATCTGGTCGTAGAACGAGCGTTCTGGGATCTCGACTTCGGGCGATTTCTGACGGACGGAGAAAAGGAGAGTCCACATCTTTGCCTGAGCTACAGGCAAGACCTTGTTCTGGAAGAAAAAGGCGCCTACAGAGATGAATATCATCAGCACAATCAACGGCTTCATGATCTTGAAAAGCGATATGCCGGAGGCTTTTAGCGCTGTAAGCTCGAATTTCTCGCCAAGATTGCCGAAGGTCATCAACGAGGCCAACAATACGGCAAGCGGCAAGGCTGTGGGCACCATCGTCAGGGCGGCATAAAAGAAGAGTTCACCGATGACTGCGACTGTCAGGCCTTTGCCGACAAGGTCGTCGACGAAACGCCACAGAAACTGCATCAGCACTATAAAAAGGCAAATGAAAAACGTCATGAAAAACAGCGGCAGAAAGCACTGCAGCATGAACGTATAAAGCCGTTTTATTCTAAACATCAATTATGCGCATTAATTTTTATGCAAAGATAAGCAGATTTCGCGAAAAACGGGGATGTCGCAGTATAAAAAAGACTCAGCTGACATCATCGGTCAGCTGAGTCATGTTACAATATTATTGACTATAGACTATAATCACTTGTCGTAGACGAGTTCGAGGTCGTCGAGCCACAGAGTGGCACCGCGTCCGCCGACAAAGTAGTCGCCGTTGATGCTTGCCGAGCATGTTATCATGATATTGTCCGGTATGACATCTGTGCGTCGATATTCAAGTTTTACGTTAAATTCACGGAAGTCTGCGTCGTCTTTGTCAAAGATGATCTCGCCATAAGCAATGATATTAGGCGCGTCTTTTTTAAAGAGACTGCGTACGGCTTTCTTGGTCTTGACGATCACGGGATATGTCGCCGATGTCTGTTCGTCGGTAACCGTAGTGCCGTCAAGCAAGGCGATATATATTATGCCTTTATCCATATCACCCTCTTTTACGTCAAGGCCCTCGTCAGAAGCTGTTTTGGCTTCCTTGGCAGCCACGGGGGCAGAGACATATTTCGCGTAGCCTCTTAGAGCTGTCGGACGGGCGGCAAGCCGACGTCCCCAGCCGAGGATGCCGTCGGTGCCGTCGGTCTTCAGATATTCGCCGACAAATAGATTGCCTGCGGCAAATTTGCCTACGATGCCACCGAGACCGACAAAGTCGGATTTCAATCTTACAGAAGCATTGCCCGAATGTCTGACTTCGGTATCAGGCTCTGTCACCTGCTTGCCCTGCATCGTCGTCGAGCCGTGGTTACCGCAGTCCCAATAAAGCGCGCCGTCGTTGAAGTCCCACACGGTCTTGCCGTTTGCCTTCGTACTTTCAATCTGCTGATAGCTTTCGAAACCGGCATTGGGCAATGAAAGGATTGCGCCTGTCGTAAAGGACATCGTCTCGCCTTCGAATTCGTCGCAGAAGAATTTATATTCATATTGTGTGGCTGCTTCGAGAGCACTGAGATTTGCAACGAGCTTATCGCCGTTGACTTCGACGGGAGCTGAAAGCCATTCGCTCTCGCCGGCTTTGCGGTAGCTGAAACCGTAGTTTTCGCCGCCGGCAAGAATTGTGGCGCTCAGTGTGGCTGTTTTTGTCCAGCAGTCTGACACCGAAGGAGCGTCTGTGCGCAGAGGATCTGCGCCGAGCGACAGGGTTAGAGCCGCGCGGGCCACTTTATCTTTAGCGTCTTTTGCCTCGATATTTATGACATGTTCGCCATTGTTCAAGGAGTTTGTGAATGCTTCTTCAAAATTGATTTTGAGCATCGAGTTGTCTGCCTCGGCATCGTATGTATATGTCCAGTTGATGCCGCCGGCATTGACAGATCGGATTACCTCATCGCTCATCGCCATGAGGTCGAAGTCGTTACCTGATATTGACAGCAGTTCGGCAAACCGGTCATTGTCGAGGATGACACTCTTGAGTTGACCAATGCTCTTGACAATGACCGAGCGGCGACCGACAGCACCGGCCTCGGCCGATACCGGTCGGGTGATATCGAAGTTATAACCTGTAATCTCGGGAGCAGCCGTGATGACAACATTTTCACTGATCTCGATCTCGGTCTCGTCGATTTCGATCTCAAACCATGCACCACCGATCTCGACTGCGTCCTGATTGTATTTGACATGAAGTTTATATTCGGTTGCAGGTTTTGCCGCAGTGATTTCTTTGCTTATGGTATATGTCTCGCCTGTCGAAAGCTTGCCTTCGAGAGTATAGGTAAGATCTTTTGATTTCGACGACATCATGTAGTAGCCTTTGCGGGTGTCGCGGCCTTCGAATGTAAGGCTGCCGCCTTTATGGCCGACCGTCATGGTGTAGTCACTGAGCAACTCGTCGATATTCTCGTCATAGGAGACAGAGACTACCGTATTTGCGATCTTGCAGACGATATTCACTTCGGTTGTCTGCCCGGCTTTGATGTCAAAAGGTTCACGACCTTTGAACCAGCGGTCGTCGAATGACGCGGGCACAGAGTCACCGGCCCAAGCCTCGGCCACATAATGGCCCGAATAGAGGGCGATACCCTCTGACGGTATGTTGTCGAGACCGTCGTAACGACGCACAAGGCCTTTGCTGTTTGAAATCCAAAGCATCGTGCTGCCGGAGAGCTCGTCGGCGAGAGTCGCGCGCGATTTCACCTCGACATCTGTATTGATAGCGGCTGTGACCTTGAGCAAGCCCTCACCGGTATTATCGAGCGCTGAATAGTCGTTACAGCCGCTCATTGCTGCTGCGGCAATCATACCGAACGTCAGCGATTTTATTATTGCTTTCATTTTTACGACTTGAATGTGAGGGTTTTGCTTAATTGTTTACCATTGCTGTCAGTGACAGTGAGCTTGAAACTGTGTAAACCCGAGAACGAGTCGAGCAACGGTATGAACTGACGTATATCGAAGATTAACTCCGTCTTGCCGATGACATTGTCACCTGTGGGGAAGCCGAGGCCTTCAAAAGCGGCTTTTTGATCGCCGGGCTCGGCAAGGTCAAACTCGAGGGGCAGCATCTCAGAAACCGCCTGCCTGAAATTATCGTTATCAGTAGTGATCTCGACATTAAGATGGCTTATGCCTTTCTCAGCCGTGATATTGACAATGGCGAGGTCGCCTTTGTCAAGGCCGTTGGGTTCGTCGAAGCTGAGAGCGTCAGAGGTTATATCAATCGCACCTTCGTCAGTGACAGGCGGTGTGGGAGGATTAGGATCGTCGGGGTCTTCTTCCTGACCGGGACGATCGCTCGGGTCAAGGTTTTCTTCCTCGTCGTCGACATTGCCGTTGAGGTTCTCGTCGGTATAGGAGACATCAATGTCAATGCCTTCATTCGGGTCGACAGTGCCGCTTTCATCGGGGACATCGCCGCCTGGGCCTCTGAGTGAGTAAGTGACAATGCGGTGCTGTCCCGGCTCTATGTCTGTGTAAGCGTTTATGATTTCCTCGTAATTGCCTTTTACAGTACCGGCAAAAGCCAATGTCAAGGTGGCGCTTCCTTTAACGACCTCGAAATAGCCCGAGCGTGTCTCATCGGGCGTAAAGATGAGAGCACCTGAATCATTGGCTTTGACTGTAACCGTGACATCGTCGCCGAGAACCTTGCGCAACTGCTCGTCAAACCTGACAGAAACCTTCAGCGATGAGAATTTACAAACAATCGTGCCGATTTCGGTGATTTTGGAATCTGCGACACTGAATGTCTTGCTGCCAAGAAAATAGGGTGCGTCCCACTCTGATTTCTTCACTTCATGCGACATGACATCAACGCGGTAGTCACCGACTTTGAGAGTCACGATCTCGGGCATATTGCCATAGACCCAATTGCCGACGAGTGTCTCTTTGTCATCATATATCCTGACCAGAAAGTCATTTTTGTCGACAGCGGCACGGCTGACGACTTTCTCGGCGTTGTCAACCTCCACCTCCATTCCGGCCAGCGCCACGCTGCCGGATTTGTCGGCATTCGGCTCCCATGAGTCGCTGCACGACCATAGACCGAGCGACAACGCCATCACGCTTAATATTGTTGTTATCTTGGTTTTCATGAATTTCTTGTTATCAATAGTTTAACACAATGTCGTCGATATAAAGCTCAGAGCCAGTGTAGCGGCCGTCGCTGAGATTCGAGCTTGGCGGCGAGCTGAGATTGTCATTGTTGATCGACTGACAGGCCGGATTACCCGATGATTTGAACATAACTTTAACGGTTGCCGCTTTCTTCGCAGCGGGAGCATAGGTGAGGTCTATGCTGACCGGTGTATATTCATTGACAGCGCCAAGCTGTTTTGCCCCTGAGGCTATCTCAGTGCCGTCGGCGGCGAAGATCCGGATTTCGGCCACACCCCAGTCTGCCTGATTTCTTACAGTATATTTATAATAAAAAGTCATGGCTGACGGACGCGAGGCAAAGTCTATGCCTGTATAGTCGGGTTGCTCTGTCTGCGGGTTATATTTGCCAAGATAAAGCTCGCCTACTGTCAGATGCTCGCATTTACCGCCATTAGGGACTCCAAATATCGTACCATCCGCTATTTTGTCGCGCCAAGCCGTGTTGCCGTCGCCCCAGCCTACTGTTGAGATCACGGCGCCTTTGCCATTGTGGGCATTGTCGACGGGTCTTGTGCCCGAGAATGCCGAGTAAGCCGCGCCCGGAGCTCCGGACGAACCGCCCTGAGAGGTTGTCAGGAGATTCATTGTGCCCCAGACGGCATTCTCGTCAGCGCCGGGATAATCAATCCACCAATTCTTTGATTTACCGCTTACACGATACCAGGTCTCAAGATCTCCGTCAGGCAACTGAATCGATGTCTCTGTTGTAAATTCACACGGTTTGCACTGTGTGCCGTTGATAGCGGCGCGCACATAATAGTGTGTCGCCGGAGTAAGGCCGGTGACTTTAACAAGACCGTTTACCACCTCGGATTGTGCGGCAGCATATTTAACGCCGTCGGTCGAAACCATCATGGACGCGCCGGCTACGTCAGCTCCATCGAGCGTAACATAGGCATATGCGGCAAAGACATTTTCGTCGGCGGCCGAGACTGTATAGTCGACCTCCCGGCGCTCGACAATGAGCGACGGAGTCTCGAGCTTGCCACACTTGGCACGCAGTTCGACAGCCTCGTCACCTGCCGGCACACTAACCTTGACGCGGTATTTTTCACCGCTGCGCACGATAGGTTCTGACGAGAGTATCGGAGTTTTTGACCATGTGCCACGTTCATTCTTGATCTCGACAGAAACCTGTTTCTCGAGGTCGGCACCGTTATAGCCGAGGTCGAATTCGAGCTCGTTTGCTCCGGTATAGAGGATTCCGGCGTTGGAGACCGAAAGTTCGAGCGGCTCGACATTGACCGTCAGGGTGACAGGCTCTGACGTTTTGTTATATCTGTCTGTGACGACAAATGTGAATGTGCTCGTGTTATCGCCGCCGTCGACATAGTTCATATTGGCGAGAACTTTATTGAGATTGACGACAGCCATCTGATCGGGATTCTTCCACAGACCTTTGGCGACGATGCCGAGGGCCTCCATGCGTGAACGCAGATTTTCGGGAGCAGCGGCAAGATCGACCTCCTCGGGCCAGCCCTGAGAAACAAGTGTGGCCGATTTTGTCGTCATCTTCATCGATGCTATGCCTCCACGGGCAATGACAGAAAGCGCTACATTGCCATCGGGCGACATGCCCGGTGCAAATGTCAAACCTTCATCGCCGTTGAAACCTTCGGTTGTCACTTCGGGAGCGGGCGCGTTGAACACCTCGTCGCTGAGATCGATCTCGACAGGCTGCCGGTCAGTGTTGTCGTCAAAGGAGATAATCATGACAACATCGCCCACCTCGCCGTTGTTGAGATCGACAGTGACATGGTGGTGATAGCGCGCTTTAGCTGTAAATTTTGCAGCCTGAAGCGTAGCTGATTTGCCATTTGGCTTGGTGACGGTAACGTTGACCGATACATTACCGGATCTGAGATATGCCGGACGGGTCTCGTCGGCGCCATAATATATATAAGCACCACCGTCACTGTGAAGCTCGGCGCTATAAGCCGTCATATATTTTGTAAAGGCTTCGGTATAGGTGACGCTGACCATAGAGTTTGCCAAAGCGGCTGTCACCGATACCTTTGTCGTACCGCCGTCTGTAACCTTTATATTCTGATCTCCGTAATAGTAAGGTTTTTCAAAACCTTCTTCTTCGATGTTACCGTAATAGGCTTCGAAATGATAATCGCCGACTTTAAACTGCCGGTCGGTTGGAAATTCGGCGACACTCGTCCATTCATTCGAATAAGTGCCGTCAGCCGAGCTGAGTCTGACCTTAAGATCATCAGCCGTGACTGCCTCGCCCGAACGCGACTCGCTCAGAGATGAGACAGGTTTGGCGTCAAGATCAAGCAACGGCATTATCGAGCCTGTGTTTCGCGATCCTCCCGGGGTGAAATCGTCACCACATCCGCAGAGCATCACCACACACGCCAGACTTGTAAAGCCCGCTGCCAAAATTTTCTTTTTCATGTGATAATTACTTATAAATAGTTTATGGTTTTATGTTTCGATCGGTTTATGAGTGTTTCCTGTGTCTTTATTAAAAATCTCTGCATTTAAATCACAAAAATACACATATTTTTCATTTTACGAAACTTTTTTCACGAAATAAGCAGTCTGTGCAAGCATTTTATATTCAAAAGACGAACATTATTGGCTCATTTTACCATTTCAGGGGTATGCTCTACAAGTTAAATGAAATAATTGTAAAGCCTCATAATACCGTCTATGGCGATAATCGATTATTTTTGCTAATTTTGTGATTCAATAAAAACACTACTAAGGATTACGATATGAAAACAAACTTTTTCTTGATTTTAGGTGCTGTCACCGCCCTGATACTGAACCTCTCATCATGCAAGTCAAACGCAGCAGACAATGTAGCGGCCAATGACATCGACACACTCACGGTCGACAATTTCTTCGCCGAAGCCGACACTATCGTTGGCGACACTGCTGTTGTAGAAGGTCTATGCACACATCTCTGCAGTCACGGCGGCAAAAAGGCCTTTATCGAAGGCGCCGACACAACGCTCGTGTTGCGCTGTGAAGCCACAGCCGAAGCCGGCGGAGCATTCTCGCCGGACTGTGTAGGCAAGACGCTCGTCGTCAAAGGTGTCGTGGCCGAAAACCGCATTGACGAAGCTGCCATCGTCGAGATGGAACAAAAATATGCCGAAAACAACAATGGTCACAATTGCGCCACTGACGCAAAAGCCCAGGGACAGGACTCGATAGACGGTTTTGCGGCCCGCATGGCTGACTACCGCCGCCGCATAACAGAGAACATCGAGAAATCCGGCAAAGCCTACATCTCATTTTATTATCTCGAAGCTGTCAGCTATGATATAAGATAATCTATGAATTCGGACATAATAAAACTCCTGCCCGACTCGGTCGCCAACCAGATAGCAGCCGGCGAGGTGATACAGCGCCCCGCCTCTGTAATAAAAGAACTCGTCGAAAACTCTGTCGACGCCGGTGCGACACAAATATCCATCATCGTCAAAGATGCGGGTCGCACTCTGATTCAGGTCGTCGACAACGGGTGCGGCATGACGCCGACCGACGCCCGTATGGCTTTTGAACGCCATGCGACAAGCAAAATCGCCGAAGCTGCAGACATTTACAATCTCCACACGATGGGATTTCGCGGCGAGGCGCTCGCTTCGATAGCCGCCGTAGCGCATATCGACCTGCGCACAATGAGACGTGGCGACACCATAGGCACACGCCTTGTCATTGCCGGCTCGAAAATAGAGAGCCAGGAACCTGAAGCCACGATAGCGGGCAGCAACATGATGGTCAAGAATTTATTTGCTTTCATACCCGCGCGCAGGAAGTTTCTAAAAAAGGATTCAGTAGAGCTGAGTCATATAGTTCACGAATTCGAGCGTCTCGCTTTGGTCAACTGCGATATTGATTTCACACTGATACACAACGACGTGACGATGCACCAAATGCTTAAATCAAGTTTCAAGCAACGCATCGGCGCCCTCTTCGGCAAAGCAATCGAATCACAGATAATACCTATTTCCACAGAGACTACCCTTGTTAAAATCAGCGGTTATGTCGGTCTGCCGCAGTATGCCAGACGCCGCGGGGCCCATCAGTTTTTCTTTGTCAACGGCCGCAATATGCGGCATCCATATTTCCACAAAGCTGTGATGAGCTGCTACGAGCAATTGATATCATCAGACTCGCAGCCCTGCTATTTCATCAATCTCGAAGTCAATCCCGACCGCATCGACGTCAACATACATCCTCAGAAACATGAGATCAAGTTTGAAGACGAACAGGCTATATGGCAGATACTTACAGCCGCCATAAAGGAATCACTGGGCAAATGCAACGCTGCCGGCGCCATCGATTTCGATGTCAATGACGCACCGGACATACCGGCTTTCGATCCGACCAAAGCTACGGGCGTGCCTGATATTGCCGTCGATGACAATTACAATCCGTTTACCGACAATGTTTTCACCGGCACATCCGTCTCTTCGGATTTCGGACATACGACTTCGGCATCGAATTTCGCGCGTCGTAATCCGTCAGCCTCCGAAACTCGTGCCGCCCTCGGTATGCTCGCCGTCACAGCCCCTACGCGCCGCGACAACGATAACGTCGCCGGTATAGTTCCGGATGATACGCTCATACCCGACAGTTTCGCCACGTCGGCCTCACCGGCATATATACTTGTAGGCGACAAATATATCGCCAGACGTTCGCGCACGGGACTGATGCTCATTGACCGTCGTCGCGCTCATATACGCATACTTTATGATCGTTTCACGTCGATGCTTGGCGAACGCAGAATGTCGAGCCAGCATCTGATGTTCCCGGAGACGTTGACGCTATCGCTATCTGAAGATATAATCATGGCATCGATCGTCGACACCCTCGCTGACGCAGGATTCGATATCGCACCTCTGGGCGACTCGGTGTGGTCGATCAATGCCGTTCCGTCGGCTCTCGACAAGGCCAACCCGGCCGACACTCTCGGTGAGATTGTCAGACGCATAGCTGAAACCGGCTGTACCGCGCAAAGCGGTCTGATAGAAACCGTCAGCCTGTCTATGGCCGAATCGGCGGCCATAAGCTACGGCACAAATCTGACTACCGAAGAGATCGATGTAATCGTCGCAGACCTTTTCGCCTCGTCATCGCCCGATTTCACCCCCGACGGGCTCAAGACCATGGCTATAGTCTCGTTTGACGAGATAGGCAAACTGTTTCAATGACCATCATTTCATCGACTGATTATGAGATTGCTGAGATTTATAACGATATCGGTCATAATGGTCTTAGGCGCAACGGCCGACGCGGCTTTTATCGAAATATCACGACAGCAGGCCAATGACGCAATCGATCGGCTCGACGACGCCATTGCAAGACGTGACCGGTATATAACGGCACGTCTCAAACATATCGATTCGCTCAAACAGGTCTATAGTGCATCTCCCGACAATCTCGCCACAATAAAAGAAATCAGCGACGCATATATATCGTTCGACAACGATTCGGCACTTGTTTATCTACAATATGGAATAGACAAAGCCGCATCAGACGCCGATGCACTGCCTTTCAGGCTCAAACAGGCCGAAATAATGCCATTGTCGGGCCTCATTGACAATGCTATAGTCTCATACAATGCGATAGCCCCCGACTCTGTACCGTTAAAACTCCGGCAACTTTATTACGACAGCGGCCGTCAGATGTACAGTTATATATCGTCGTTCTACGACCGTCATCCTATTCTGAAAGAACGATACGGCCGACTTGCACTCGACCGTCAGGAAAAACTTATCGGTGTTCTTGAAAAAAACACCGATATCTACCGGTTCAATGTCGGCGAATATTATTTCCTGACCGGCAATCATGCCAAAGCCAAAGCTTATCTCACTGAAATAGCAGATAATGACAAGGCCGATTCCAATCTTAAAGCAAGGGCACATCACCATCTCTCGGTCATGGCCAAAAGCCGCGACGACGAAAACGCGCGTATCTATCATCTGGCCAAATCGGCCCTCAGCGACACCGAAACCGCCACACTTGAGGTCATATCGCTTCAGGAACTCGGGGCGATGCTCTTTGACTACGGTGACATCGACCGCGCCTACACCTATCTGTCGACGGCGCTCGACAACGCTGTCACCTGCGGAGCGGAACTCCGTATCATCGAGTCATCGAGAAGCTTGCCGCTCATCGAGAAGACACACTCTGAGAAGACATCGTCAGACAGCCGGATACTTCGCGCAGTGCTGTTTATTCTGGCGATACTCGTTATCGGACTGGTAGTGTCTCTCTGCATTCTGCGCAAGGAAATGAAGTCGATGAATCGCCTGCAGGCCAACCTGCGCGTCGCAAACAAGAACAAGGAGGTATATATCAGCCAGTTTCTGTCGCTCTGCTCGATATATATGGATAAACTCAATCAATTCTGCAAACTCGCCAACCGCAAGATATCGGCCGGCAAGGTCGATGATCTCTACCGCATGACAAAATCGGGCAAATTCATCGAGGAACAGAGCAGCGAATTCTATGATATATTCGACAATGCTTTCCTGCACCTCTACCCGGGCTTTGTAGACGAGGTAAACAAGCTTCTCAAGCCCGACTGTCAGATTGAACTAAAAGACGGCGAAATGCTAAACACCGATCTGAGGATACTCGCATTCATGCGTCTCGGCATCGAAGACAGTTCTCGCATAGCCCAGGTGCTCAACTACTCGCTCAACACGATTTATGCCTATCGCAACCGCATGAAAGCACGCGCCGTCGACCGCGAAACATTCGAAAAAGACATTATGAATATCGGTGACGACTGATTACATCTTATATTTCACACTCCTAAATTTATATTAAATTACCTGATTATAAGCGGTTTGAGATTTATATTCATTTATATTTACCGATATTGCCACTATATATCGCGAACAATATGCCTGATGGTGCTTAACTTTGTATCCGTTAATGCCTGAGTAATGATTTACCACATTAATTTTTTAGGGTTAGTATAGTTATTAATCTCATATCAAGATTAAAAAATGTGTTTTATGTTAGTTATGTAATTGTTTTAAGTCATTAAAACGCAACAGGGAGTCTTCGTGAGAAGATTCCCTGCTTTGTTTCCGACCAAATAATGACTAACTTTGTGCATCATGGCAAGGTTACATCTATTCAATCCCGACAACGACATAGCTCTCGCCCGCGACGTAGACAATTTCACAGCTCCGGCAGCCGCCCGCGACATCAGACTCGCAGGATGCACCCTGCCGATGTGGTACGGCTATCCGGGTGACCGCATCATCGCTCGAGGTATCAACTCACGTTGGTATGATTGCGTGGAAGGCCTATTTTCTACCGGTATCGACATCATCGGCGACAGTAGCCCCGACGCTTTCACCCCCTCTCCTTGGGGATGGTCGAAAGCGGCAAGACAGGATTACATCAAACTCGGCATGAGCCGCGACAAGTTGCCCGACGACGGCACTCTCGACCGGCTCAGAATGCTTTCACACCGCCGCACGGCTATCTCTATAGTCAGACGTCTCGAAGCCGGCCTTCCTTTTGCAATCGCCACGCCTGCGACCGAGGCCCGCGATGAGAAAGAGATTATTGATTTTTTCGAAAAAAACAGTGCCGTAATAGCCAAAGAACCGTGGTCATGTTCGGGGCGCGGCATTATAGATTCACGCTGTGTGCCGCCTAAACGCATGGCCGAACGCATGAATTCCATAATCCGCTCCCAAGGCTCTGTGATGCTCGAACGCGCGTATGACAAAACATGCGATTTCGCCATTCTGATGTATTGTTCGGGAGGTAGCGTCATCAATGAGGGATTATCGCTGTTCGACACGGGTGTCAAGGGCGATTATCACGGTAACATACTCGACACTGACGATAACCTCGCCACGCGCATTGCCGCGCATTGCGACCGCAACCGTCTCGACAATCTCGTTTGCGCGCTCGCCGATGCTGTCGCGGGTGTGATAGCACCATATTATGACGGTCCTGTCGGCATCGACATGATCACCACATCGGGTAACGGGCAACCGGAATTCGTGCTTGTCGAAATCAACCTGCGCATGACAATGGGCTTTGTCGCCCGACGTTTTTATGACAAATATATGGCCGAAGACTCGACAGGGCGCTACAGCGTCACTCCACGGCAGAGCATAGTCTCGCCCTTACCTGATGCCATCGTAGACGGCCGACGCCTCGTGAGCGGCACTGTCAATCTCAACCCCGAAGGTCACTTCGCCTTCACGGTTGAGGCCCGCTCAAAGAATTAACCGCCCTTGCCGTTACGATATTTGTCTTCGTCCTCATCTTCAAGGATACTGAGGTATGAGGCATATCTTGACGGAGCTATGAGATTTTCTTCAAGCGCCCGACGCACGGCACATCCCGGTTCATGAGTGTGGGTGCAGTTTCCAAACCGGCAATTCCTCGAGATTTCGAACAACTCGGGGAAATAATGAGCGACCTCGTGTTTGTCGAAATCGACAGTACCGAAACCTCTCACTCCGGGAGTATCGATTATGCAGCCTCCGTCATCGCCCGGCAAATGAAACAGTTCTGAAAATGTCGTAGTGTGCATTCCGGTGCCGTGTGACTGCGAGATTTCGGCCGTTTTAAGATCAAGGTCCGGTATCAAGGCATTTATAAGCGTCGATTTGCCGACACCCGAATTGCCCGAGAACAACGTCACTTTGCCTTTGAGTAATTGACGCAACTCGCTGATTCCCTTACCCGTACGCGCCGAGACGGCGATAACTTTATAACCTATCGACCGGTAAAGATACATGACCGCTTCAAGATATTCGCAATCTTCGTCACTTACAAGCAGGTCGGTCTTGTTTATGGCAATAACGGCCTCGACGTCGTAGGCGCTCGCCGTGGCAAGAAAACGATCAATAAACGTAGTTGACGTCACAGGCTCGGCGAGTGTCACTACAAGTAGAGCCAAGTCGATGTTGGCCGCTATGATATGACTCTCTTTCGAAAGATTGCTTGCCCGTCGGATTATATAGTTTCTGCGAGGCCGGATTGCTGTGATATATGCCGGAGTATCATCGTTGTCAGGCATACAGAAAGTGACGATATCGCCTACGGCAACGGGATTGGTCGTTCGGATGCCCTTGATTCTGAAACTGCCTTTGACCTTACAGTTGACGGGGGCACCGCCGTCTGCCGGTTCGACGACATAAAGCGAACCTGTATTTCTAACTACTCTTCCTTCCATTAATGATATATTTTGAAGTAAAATTACAACTTTAACACTGATTCCGGCCTAAAATATGACATGAATTTTCAGCGAACTTTTTCCATGCAACATTCGCATAATTTATTATTCATTAATACACAGTCAGTTAGGCGCAACAAAACATTTTTGGCTAAATTTTGTTTTTAATTTAAAACAATTAATTATAACATAATTGTTAAATTTGCAGCGAATAAGCACATGTGATTCAAATAATCAACGTTAGTCTAACAAATAAAAACAAAGAAAATGAATTTAGAAATTATTGGCACAAATGCCGGAACCGTATGGGTAGCCCTCAATGACGCACAGGTGCTCGGAGTCAAACAGCTGAAAAAAATCACCAAACTGAAAGACAAAGAGGTCTATGCAGCTCTTGGCTGGCTCGCCCGCGAAGGCAAAATCAGCATCGAGCCTGATCCCGCTGACGAGAAAGAGCTTATCGTATCTCTGGTTTCCAACGACTGAGATATCTTTATACCCCAAAAGGACATCCACGCCGCATGATCACTCAAGGGCGTGGATGTTTATTTTTCGTCCTGTCGACAGTTATTCAGATGAGGCCATAAGCCTTAACCATTTTCGATAGCCAAAGAGAGCTATGACCGTGTAAACGGCATAAAGCACTGCATAAAACGGTATCTCCTTGTAGAGATATAAGGCGACGCAGACGGCGTCGACTACAAACCATACAAGCCATTGTTCGACATACTTGCGTGCAAGCATCCACAAACCCACGATGCTCAGTGCAGTGGTGAAAGCATCATACCAAGGCACAGTGCTGTTCGTATAATTGTCGAGCCCGAATGCCAACGCCACAAATATAGCGCCGAAAATCAGCGTTGCCGGCAAGTAATATCGGCCGGGCATCCGGCTTACGGGCAATTCCCGAGGCTGCTTCTTCCTGAGATTGAATGTCCAGCAGACATAGCCGTAAGCAGCTATGACAAGATAGTAGATATTTATGCCGAAATCGGCATATAGACCTGCCCGATAATAGACCCACAGCGAGAACATCGGCATTATTACACTCATGAGCCACACCAACCGGTTGGCATGATACTCGAAATAGAGATATGCCAGTCCGACCAAAAAGCCGATGATTTCTATTATCTTGTCAAAGTCCATCAGAATCTGACTGAAACGGTTGCCATGACATGGGTTGTAGCCTGTGCCGCATAACCGGCATATCGATATACGACTTTCTCGCCGCCGTCGACATAATATCCGGCACCGGCATAGCCGTTATTGCAGTATTTTTCGTTAAATAGGTTATATATTGAGAAACCCAATCTCAGTTGTTTGAGTTTCAACAGATTTTTGAATGTATATCCAAGGTGAAGATCACTAACGAAATAGGCGTCGAGCTTCTGTTCTTCATTATGAGCGTTATTGAGATACTGTTTTGACACATAGCGACTTGTCAACTGTGCATCAAAACCGTGCCGATTGAAGTCAAATTCGTTGTAGAGTGTGAGATCGGGCGAGAAAGAAATGGGAGTATCGCCAAGATCGAACGTGATCGGATTGGTCCACTCATCTTCATAGATATATTCAACGAAGTTCTTGATGCGGTTTCGTGAGAGTGTGGCGTTAATGTTCCACTCAAACCAATCGCAAGGCTTCAGAGCGGCCTGAAGCTCGACGCCCATACGGTAGCTATGGGGAACATTGACACTTAAAGGATTGCCTGTATCAGACAGCTGACCGGTGGCTACAAGCTGGTATTTATAGTCCATATAATAAAGATTTACGCCGGCTGAGCATATCCGACCGATATAATTGTAGCCGAGTTCGTAGTCAAAGAGGCGTTCGGTATTGGGTTCATGATTGCGGTCGCCGTCGGTAAAGTTGTCGCGCACAGGTTCTTTATGGGCCACACTCCACGAGGCAAACAGACGGTGACTGTCCCGTATGCGCCAATTCAGACCAGCCTTGGGATTGAAGAAATTATATTTCTTGTGGATATCATAGACCTGCATCGACCCGGTGTTGTAATCGTAGTTATCGCCTATGCCCGTGATTTTATAGTCGATATGGCGATATTGTAAATCGCAGTATGCCGACAGACCACCGGTGATGTCGACATTGGCGCGGGCATAGATGTTCCCGTCTGACTTCTCGCCGAGATTACGGTAATACTCTTGCAACGGATCGAGTTTGCCGACATAGTTGCGCACCCATGCTATCTGACCGAAGTGATGCCCGCGAAAATTGTTGAGGCCTCCACCTATGACAGCGTTTACACGACCGTAGTTGTATGTCAACGAAAAAATTCCTCCGCCGAATCCATTGTCGTTTTTCTTGAGACGCACGAGATCACTTTTTGTAATCGTCTGACCTTCGCAAGTAAATGGCACGAGACCATATTCGACGAGAGTGCGTCCGGTCTTGTACTGGTTGTAATAGCCGTCATCTTTTGTGTAATGCAGAGCCACACTCAGACGTAACCGTTTGCCGAGGGTCTGACCGTAATGCAACTGAAAATGATGCTGCTCGTAGTAATCTTTTTGGTCGGGATAGTAAGCTGTGTTGCCCTCGTCGTCAGTATATTCGCCACATGGATTGTAGCGTCGCCCGTATTTTTTCATGTCTTCTTTCGACGCATAATCCCAGGCCATATATGTCTCCTCTTTGCCGCCGAAAGCTATCAGCCTCAGACTCGTGCCGCCGTCTAAATAAGCGACCTGACCGAAATAGCTCCACAACTTCGAGGATGCGCGTTCGATATAGCCGTCAGAACCCATGTGACTTATGCGTGCGTCGACAGTCCAACGGTCGCCGAGTGTACCTGTGCCTACACGAATGGTCTGCTTATTTGTGTTATACATGCCGTAAGCGCCGGCAAATTCGCCATAAGCCTCTTCGGCGGGAGCATCTGTGAGCATATTGACCGAAGCGCCGAAAGCTCCCGCACCGTTGGTCGACGTACCGGCACCCCGCTGTACCTGTACATCGCGAAGCGACGACGCGAGGTCGGGCATATTGACCCAATAGACGTTATGGCTCTCTGAATTATTGATCGGTATGCCATTGGCGGTGACATTGATGCGCGAACCGTCAGTACCGCGGATACGCAATGATGTATATCCCATGCCCGCGCCGGCGTCGCTCGTCGTTATAAGTGACGGAGTGCGCAACAGGAGATACGGCAGATCTCTGCCGTCATTGGCCTCATTCAGCTCGGTTTTTGTTACGTTTGTAAACGCGATTGGCGTATTGCCGGTCGCGCGGTTTGCCACGACTTCGACATTATCAAGATTGATTACTCTTGACGAATCGGCCACTTGCGGTTCGGCCGCAAAAGCGCCACACACCGCAAACAGCGACATGACAGCAGGTGCTGATGATTTTGCTTTCATATGTTTATTTTCACTACGCCGGTACTAACCGGTTCAGGTTCAAAGGGTATGATCTCAGCTACGCACATTAGCGGCGTCGCACCCCCAATAATATTTTATCGTCGCAAAGGTAGCACTTTTTCCTTTACATGCAAAAAATTTCCACGCCACGCAGATAGCATGATTTATACCGTTTACTATATCAGAAGAAACGATGCGGGACGTTTTTGTTGTGGGCATCGAAGATGTCGGTCGCGGCTTTTATGAAAGCTTCGCGGCGAGTATGCCACAGTACCGGCAGAGACTCTGTCTCATCGGCGAGCCTGAAGTTATGATTGTCGCCATCGGGCGGAACCGTAAAAACGAGCCTGTAGGAGGCGTCGGCAACGCGTGCACATCCCTGACGGTCACGTTCTATGGTAACGCTCACGGCTGCTCCGCCGCGAGTGTCACGGGTTTTCATGTTGGAGATGAAATTGCCTAATGAATAGACAACCAAGGCCTTGGTGCCGTCGGGACGGACGCGCATCTCGAATGGCTGTATCACATGGGGATGGCCGCCAATGACAAGGTCGACACCATTGTCGACGAGGAAATCGGCGAGCGCCTGTTGGGAGCTGTTAGGCAGCAACTTGTACTCATCACCCCAGTGAACGGCAACCGTGACGATCTCGGCGCCACGGACGCGTGCCAGAGCTATGTCACGCTTGATCAGGTCGCGGTCGATATAATCGACGACAGTACCCTGTGAGGCGGATATACCATTAGTGCCATATGTGTAATTAAGGAACGCGACCTTAAAACCGTTGATATCTTTGACAAGCGGCACAAGCGAGTCGCGTTCGGCGGCGTTACGGTAGGTGCCTGTGTGGGCTATGCCGCGGGAATCAAGATGGTCGAGAGTCGCACGGAGGCCTTTGTCACGCCTGTCGAGGGTGTGATTGTTTGCTGTGAGCATCAAAGAGAATCCGGCGTCGGCGAGGGCATCGGCAAATTCAAAGGGTGCATTGAAACACGGATAGCCGGTCCATGGAGCCGGACCTACGGGTGTCTCGAGGTTGACAACGGCATAGTCGGCGGCTTTGACAAAAGGCTCTATCGAGGCGAAACAGCCGCTGTAGTCGAAAGTGCCGTCGCGATGCCGGGCAGCGTCAAGCTGGGCATTGTGCTGCATGGCATCGCCGACAAAGACAATCTCGGCCTCGGGAAGGCCGAAAATGATATTGAAAAGCGATATTAAGACCGGAACGAGTACCATAACCGTCGGAAGCGGTTAGCGGACTCTGCGACGGGCGGCCTCAAGAGTGTTTAGCATCAGCGAGACGATCGTCATGGGCCCCACTCCACCGGGCACCGGGGTGATAAATGAACATTTTGGAGCCACTTCGGCGAAGTCGACATCACCGCTGAGACGCCAACCGCTTTTCTTGGTGGAGTCTGCTACGCGGGTGGTGCCCACATCGATGACAACAGCGCCGTCTTTTACCATATCGGCGGTAACGAACCCCGGGCGGCCGAGAGCCGCGATGAGAATATCGGCCTGAGATGTTATTTCTTTCAGATTTTTTGTGGCGCTATGGCAGACGGTAACCGTGGCATCTCCGACAGGTGCTTTCTGTAACATCAGCGACGCAAGAGGCTTGCCGACAATGTTGCTTCGACCGATTATCACACAATGACGTCCGCGTGTCTCGATCTTGTAACGGCTCAGAAGTTCGATTATGCCGGCCGGAGTAGCAGAGCGAAAACCCGGAAGGCCGATCGAGAGGCGTCCGACATTGACAGGATGGAAACCGTCGACGTCTTTTTCAGGATCAACGGCCTCGATAACGCGCTGTTCGTCGATATGGCGCGGAAGAGGGAGCTGGACTATGAAGCCGTCTACATCGGTGTCTTCATTAAGTCGTCTGACCTCTTCGAGAAGACGTTCTTCTGTGATGTCGTCTTCAAATCTTATGAGCGACGAAGTAAACCCGCACTCACCACAGGCCTTGACCTTATGAGCCACATATGTCTCGCTGCCGCCGTCGTGGCCGACGAGTATTGCCGCGAGGTGGGGGCGTTTGCCGCCTTTGGCAACTATATCGGCCACAGTGGCCGCGATTTCGGCTTTAATCTCAGCCGCTGTCTTTTTACCGTCGATAAGTTCCATTGGTTTTGTGTGATATGTTGAATGTGTTATTATTTCTTTTTCATGCGACGCATCTGCTGCATCATCTTCATGGGATTGCGCATCGATGTAGCTGCACGCATCATCTTGCGCATGTCTTCGAACTGTTTAAGCAGACGGTTGACGTCCTGAAGTGTCGTGCCGGAACCTTTGGCGATGCGCTGGCGGCGGCTGCCGTTGATAATCTCAGGGTGTTCGCGTTCAGCAGGTGTCATCGACATGATAATCGCCTCGATGCCTTTGAAGGCGTCGTTGTCGATGTCGACGTCACGGATAGCTTTGCCGACACCGGGTATCATCGAGGCGAGATCCTTGATGTTACCCATCTTCTTGATCTGCTGTATCTGTTTGAGAAAGTCGTTAAACGTGAACTGGTTTTTACGCAGTTTGGCAGCAATTTCGGCGGCTTCTTTCTCATCGTACTGTTGCTGGGCTTTTTCGACGAGTGAGACTATATCGCCCATGCCGAGGATGCGGTCTGCCATACGCGACGGATAGAAGGCATCGATGCCGTCAAGCCCTTCACCCGTACCTACAAACTTGATAGGCTTCTCAACGACACTGCGAATCGAAAGGGCAGCACCGCCGCGTGTATCGCCGTCGAGCTTGGTAAGGACAACACCGTTGAAGTCAAGGCGTTCGTTAAAGGCCTTGGCTGTGTTGACAGCATCCTGACCTGTCATGGCGTCGACAACAAAGAGTATCTCGGTCGGGGTGACCGCATTTTTGAGAGCTTCTATTTCGTTCATCATTTCCTCGTCGACGGCAAGACGGCCGGCGGTATCGACGATAACGAGGTCGTGATGATGCTCTTTGGCGTAAGCAATGGCATTGCGGGCGATCTCTACCGGCTTCTTCGAGCCTTCCTCACTGTAGACAGGTACGTCAATCGAAGTGCCGAGCACTTTAAGCTGATCAATAGCGGCAGGACGATAGACGTCGCAGGCAACGAGTAGAGGGCGCATGGCTTTCTCGCTTTTGAGTTTCTTGGCAAGTTTGCCGGAGAATGTTGTCTTACCTGAGCCCTGCAGACCCGACATGAGGATAACGGCAGGCTTGCCCGAGAGACTTAGAGGCACGACGTCGCCGCCCATGAGTGTTGTGAGCTCGTCGTGGACAATCTTAACCATCAGTTCGCCGGGTTTGATTGCGTTGATAACGTTTTGGCCTAAAGCCTTTTGTTTGACGGTGTCGGTAAACGTCTTGGCTACTTTATAATTGACATCGGCATCTATAAGTGCGCGACGCACGTCTTTAAGTGTTTCGGCGACGTTGATTTCGGTAATTCGTCCCTGACCTTTCAGAAGTTTGAAACTTCTCTCAAGTCTGTCACTTAGTTTCTCAAACATATATGTGTTATTGTCGTGAATTGGGGTTTATACAATGTAATATATTAGACGAGTCATTTCACCAAACGGTTTGTCGCCGTGTCGGGGAATATGACTGATGGCTTGAACGTGCGTGCCTCTTCAAGTGGCATCGACGCGTAGCTCATGATGATGACGATGTCACCAGGCTGCACCAAACGGGCTGCGGCACCGTTGAGGCAGATGACACCGCTGCCGCGGCGACCAGGGATAGTGTAGGTATCGAGGCGCGAACCGTTGTTGTTGTCGACGATATAGACGCGTTCGCCGGCTATTATGCCTGCGGCATCCATTAGATCTTCATCTATGGTGATGCTGCCGATATAATCGAGGTTGGCCTCGGTGACGGTCACGCGGTGGATTTTTGATTTCAGTACTTCAACGTTCATTTTACTGATATTTAATATTGTCGATAAGACGCACACCGCCGCAATAGACTGTGACGCAGCCTACGGCACAATCAGTCTCTGACCATTCGGCGACCGGTTGCATTGTGCGGGCGTCGACAATTTCATAATATTCTGTGTCCATGCCTTCGCCGTTGATTGTTTCGACAACGAAGTCGCGGGTCTCAACCACTGAGTGCGTACGAGCGAAATCGAGCGAGGCTCGCAGAGCGCGGTTTATTCCGGGAGCAATAGCACGGGCTTGGGGCGATAGACGCACATTGCGCGAGCTCAAAGCCAAGCCGTCGTTCTCTCGTTTTATGGGACAGTCAACGATATCAATGTCAAAGCCTTCAATCTCAACCATGCGTCGTATAACTGCGATCTGCTGGAAATCTTTTTCTCCGAAATAAGCCTTGTCGGGGGTCACGATGGCAAAGAGCTTGCTGACTATCTGAGCGACGCCGTTGAAATGCCCCGGACGCATGGCGCCCTCCATCACGTCGGCTACAGGTCCGAGGTCGAAAACGCGGGTATCAGGTTCGGGATATATCTCTTCGACCGAAGGAATGAAGGCATAGTCGACTCCGGCGGCCTCCATCTTACTACAATCGGCTGCCTCGGTGCGCGGATATGTCTTGAGGTCGTCGGGATTGTTAAACTGCGTAGGGTTAACAAAATCGCTGACTACGACGACATCACACTCTTTGCGGGCGCGTTCAATCAGCGACAAGTGACCGTCGTGCAAGGCACCCATTGTCGGCACAAGGCCGATTGTCTTGTTGACTGCTTTCGCGTCGGCGACACGCTTGCGCAAAAGCTCGATTGTTCTGATAATTTCCATTATTGTTGAACTGATTTCGAGGTGCAAAATTAGCGATTTATTTGATAGCCTCCCAATATTTTCAATGTATGTTTTAAGTTTATGTCGTTTTTTATATGTGACTGTCAGATGATGTGAGGGTGAAGCTCTCATTCCATAATGTCTTTTATCCATTGTCAAAACAACAGGCGCGGCCTTGCAGGAGGCCGCGCCTGTTTAAGATTTTATGTTCTTACAGGTCAGAACAGGAAGTTCATGCCGAGGTTGACGGAACCGTTGCTTGAGAGTGGCACACCTTGTTTGGCAAGTTTGCCCGGTGTGTGGTCCATGCCGAGGAAGAGATTGAAGCCGGTAACGTGGAGGTTCATCAGCCAACCGAAGTTAAAGCCGTATGTTCCACCGCCGATATTTGCTCCGCAAGAGAATATCTTGCAGGGTGCGACATTAGCCGACACTCGAAAGTCTGTTGTGGTGAACTCTCCGGCAAGACGGGTGGTATTCAGGAGGCCGAATGTCAGTTTGCGGTAAATCGGAAATTCATATTGTGCGCCGATATTGAATGTGGCATGAAGCATCTGTGAACGGCCGCCGGCATCACCCATGTCGTTGAGCTCATAGATTGCCGAAAAGTCGTCTCTGATCTTGTCCCATTCGTTTTCAAAGCTATTTGGTGCGTCATCGTCGGCGTTGAACGTATAGCGGTCGGTGTTGAACTCCTGACGGCCGTTTGTCGACGCGAGCATATCGTTTTTCCAACTGATGAAGCCAAAGTCGAGAAGTGATGCCGAGAGAGTCAGGCCTTTTAGAAACTGCGCCTTATAGACAGCACCCAGATCGAGAGCAAGACCGTAGCCGTTTACTCCCGCACCGTCGACATCGATGCCGCTGACATACTCGTGGCCGGTATGTTTGTTGATGTCGTGTTTGTATGTCAAGCCTTTGACACTCGACCGCAGCTGACCGTCAGATACAACGCGCCAGTTGTCGGCGCCGAGCTCGAGATATGCATCGCTGAGGTCAGCCGACATACTGCCTGCTCCGACAAGCAGTTTGACATTTGCACCGACACGCCAGTGTCTGTTGATGTCACGCGAATGGCCGAATGACAGTTCGGCGTAACCTATGGCGTTGGCTCTGACATCTTTGATGTCGTATATGCTGTTTGACACACCCTCTTTGAGAAGCGAGAATATCGATTTGGGCAGCGAGGCGTTAACAGAGGCACGGGCATTGATGCTGATAGTGTTGTAACCGCCGAAAGCCTTGAAGCCGGCAGAAAGGACATTGAGTTTGATGTCGGTGCCGATTTTGTTTACATCGCTGAAACCGCTCATAGCCTCGGCCACACTTATGCCCGGATTGAGGAATGTCGTTGTGCGTCCGTTAACATTATAGAGGACACTATTGAGATGGAGATTGCCGCCAAACCCGACATTTACATTCGACAGGGCAGGCATGCCGATAAAGTTTTTGCTGTTGCCCATAGCCGGGTTCATCTGAAAGCGGTAGGTGTAGTCGTCGACAAAATATCCCGACTGTGTATTCTGAGCCATGGCGGCAACAGGTGCTACGGCAAGAGCCGTGAGAGCCAATATCGTCTTAATTGAAGTTTTCATTACTGTGATGAAGGTTTAAAGTTCTTTCTGATAATAGCCTTTTGCTTTGGCTCTGATGTTTGAGAATTTGATATTCATTTCGGGCTGCAGGGTCTCTTTGGTATCGTCAGCCTTTATTGTTGCTGTATAGCAGATGCCGTCAAGTTTAGTGATCGTGCCGGTGA
This sequence comes from uncultured Muribaculaceae bacterium, assembly GCA_910576935.1. GTDB lineage: Bacteria > Bacteroidota > Bacteroidia > Bacteroidales > Muribaculaceae > CAG-873. Next base: position 1,951 of record CAJTKG010000030.1, on the reverse strand, counting down.
TTCTGATTTCAACGGGCTGATCTTTTGCCATGGCTGAGACATGAGCACCCTCGACCGAGACATTGCCGATGCGGTTGCCGTTGACGTCAATGGGATATGCGGTGACATCAACGCCGAGAGGCAGATCGGAAGTGGCCAATGCCGTAACCGTAAGTGTCTCGATAGTAACATGGTCGAGATCTTCGCTGCTCCAACCGTCTTCAGTCTCAGAGTATACAATCTGTGAGTCTGAACCGAGAGCGAGAGGAGCATAGAACGTATATTGCCCCTCGACTTTACCGAGATTGACGCCAAGCGAGAAATCTTTGACCCGCTGAACCGGCATGCCGGGATCGACGAGATTGATGCTCAGACTCGACGGTAGTCCGTCGCCGCTGAGTACTTTAGAGAGCGAAGTGAAAGCTACGTGCTCGGGGTTGGTGTAGCCGGGATAATAGCTGCTGACAGCCTCGGGCGAAAGATAGAACTGCGATGAGGCCGAGCCCGGTATATTGAAGTATGAATCATCGAGGCTGTAATCTTTCGAGACGTTGTCTTTGCTGTGAGAGGTAATCATCAGACCTGTACGGGCTCTGACGCCATAGATACTGAGCGGATTGGTGATATTCAGATAAATCTGCGGATTGACGATGGTGATATTTGTACCTTCCTGCGAGAGGATATCGGGCAGATCGTTGAGGTTTACATCGGATATTTCCGTGCCTTCGACATCATAACGCACTTCACCGGTGAAAGCTTTGACATCGACTTCCGACATTTCATATCTTATTGCGAGTGTTACAGCAGACGGCACGGTACCTGTGACTTTGCGGGTTGAAAATACGATGCGACCCGATTTTACGGCATAAAAACCTGCAAACGTCACCAACCGTTTATCAACGTCAAAATCTACGCCTGCACTGTTGAAATCTATATCGGTGACTTTTAATTTTATCGAGGCTATATTGCCTGACGATTTGACATTTGTAGCCGTCAATATACCGGTTTTCTTATCGAAAGTGCCTGTCTCAGGTATGACATCGAGTCCTGCCGGCAGCTGCAGATTGATATATTCGACATCAAACGACTCAATCTTACCGGCAAATTCGTCAATTGTAAGTGAAATCGTCACATCGCAATCGACCTTGGCATTGTCAACCGACACAATAAAATCACTCACATGGTCAGAAGTTGTCGAGAAATCTGATTTGCTCTCGGGAATATCGAGCGATATTGTCGCATCGGGTAAAGTGGCCATATCGGCGGTTAGTCCGGTATTGATCTCATGGATGGCAGGTTTTATATAAGGCGCTTCTATTTTGACTTTATTGATTTTAATTTCATCGGAAGTGAAACTGCCATCTTCTATGAAAGCATATTGGCCGTTGACAACCTGCACCCGGTCGCCTTCTTTGATGTTGAAAATACTTTTTAGAGTGATGTCGTCAAGATTGACAGGCAACACAAGATCATTGACGTCAACGCGAACAGTCGAATCAATGTCCGACAGATCATAGTCGCTGTCAATACAAGAACTCATCGCCGCAATGCCGAGAAGCATCGTCGCCGATACCAGCTTACTGACTCTCATGAATTAAATGGTTTTTACTGTGTTTTTATAATAAAATTAGTTTGTAGCTAATAAATTACCCGTTGGAGAGAGTTGTGTGTGAGCAGAGAAAGTTTATTGCTGCAAATTTAGTATTTATAATCGCAAAAACGAAACGTGCAACTTTCAAAAACGAAACGAGCAAATCTTCTCTTTTTTCGCTTCCTTTTTTCTCTTGCTCTTTCGACCGCTTAAACACCAGTTAAAAGCCGATTTCAAGCCGCTTAAACAGGCTTAAAATCGGCTTTGCTTTTGTTCTCCGGCTTCTGTCGTCGCTCTTGCCTCAGACATTCAGGTCAAACCTTACAGCTTCATTTCCCGCCAAAAGTTCGCGTGTTCTCTCTACGTTGTTAGCGTAAATGT